>CAZAFH010000035.1:0-61362 GCA_964484265.1 uncultured Singulisphaera sp. | reverse complement strand
TAAGTTGCATTCTGATCGCCGCCCTTGGATTGAATTTTCAAGAAATGTTCGAAGAAACAGTCGAGCGGCGATCTATTTTCTAAATCTCGATGATGCGATTTGGATCGCAGCAGCGGCTCGCCAGAAGCGAAAGCCTGATTACGGGATTGGCCGGAACCCGGATGATTAACTCCTTTCGCGGCCGGAATCCTAGCCACATCGAATCGACGTTTCTACTCGTTATTTGAGGGATCACTATGTCACGCTTCCGTTCGTTCGCCTCGGCTGTTCTTTTCCTAGCCGCGTTTGCCTTCTGCGGTTCGCTATCCGCACAGGAGAAAGCCAGGCCGAACATCCTCATCATCATGACCGACGATCAAGGCTATGGCGATTTTTCCAGTCATGGAAATCCGATTCTCAAAACACCCGAGATGGATAAATGGCGTGCGAAGAGCGTGCGGTTCACCGATTTTCACGTCGCGCCGATGTGTACGCCCACGCGCGGCCAATTGATGAGCGGGCGCGACGCAGTCCGCAATGGGGCCACGTCCGTTACCGGCGGTCGAGCGTTCATGCGGCCCGGCCTGCTGACGATGCCGCAGTTCCTGCGCATGATCGGCTATCGAACCGGGCTGTTCGGCAAATGGCATCTCGGCGACAACTATCCGCATCGCCCCATGGACCGAGGCTTTCAGGAGGCTGTGTATCACCAGGGTTGGGGCATGACCGCGGCCCCGGAATTCCTCGGCAAGTACAACAATGGCCGCTATTTCCACAACGGCGTCGAGAAGCCATTCAAGGGTTACATGACCGATTTCTGGTTCGACAAAGCCATGGCGTGGATGAAAGAATGCAAGGAAAAAAAGGAGCCGTTCTTCTGCTACCTGCCGACGAACGCTCCGCATGGCCCGCATGTCGTGCCTGCCAAGTACAGCGTGCCCTACGGCAAACAGAAGGCGGCCAACTTCTTCGGCATGATCGCGAATATCGACGAAAATCTGGGCCGACTCGAAGCCTTTATGAAAGCGAACGGACTGGACGAGAATACCATCGTCATCTTCATGACCGATAATGGCGGCACCGCGGGCGTGCCGATCTTCAACGCCGGCCTGCGCGGCGGCAAGACGACGTTCTACGACGGTGGCCACCGCGTGCCCTGCTGGATTAGCTGGCCAGCCGGGACCGCGGCCGGAAGGCTGAGCGCGCCGCGCGATATCGATACGCCCACTCACGTGCAGGATCTGTTTCCGACACTCATCGATCTGAGCGGTTCCAATGCGCCAAAGGGTGCGACGTTTGACGGCATCAGTCTCGCCGGCCTGTTGCACGGCAAAGATGTGGGCTTCCCGGATCGCATGCTCGTCGTGCAGTATTCGCGTGCCAAACTCGCCAAGTACGAGTCGTGCGTCATCTGGAATCAATGGCGTCTGGTGCATGGAACCGAACTCTACGACGTGCGAGCCGATCGTGCTCAGAAGAATGACCTCATCGGCAAAAATCCCGACATCGCCAAGAAGATGAAGGATCATTACGAAAAATGGTGGAGCGAGCTGGAGCCGCTCTCGGGCAAGTTCGTGGCCACCAGCATCGGGGCCAAAGCTCAACCGCTGACCTCGCTGACGAGTTCCGACTGGCAGGATCTCTATACCGATAACGCAGGGCATGTCTCGATGGCCGCAGGCGGACCGCGCGGCGGCGTCTGGCAGATCGATGTCGAAACCGCAGGAGAATATGAGATCGCCTTGCGCCGGTGGCCGCGAGAACTCGAACTGCCGCTGAGTGCGGGTTTGTCCCCGCCGCCGTTCCAATTAAAGGGCAAGAAAGTCACCGTGCTCCCGGTCGCGGCGGCCAAGGTCGCGATTCAGGGCAAGACCGCGTCGGCGAAATCCAGCGGGAAAGACGCCAAGGAAATCGTCCTGCGTCTCACCCTCGAACGAGGCACTACGCAGATGCAAGCGTGGTTCCAGGACGCCGGCGGCGCCGATCTCGCCGGAGCGTTCTACGCCTACGTTCGGCCGCTTTCCGCAAGCAAGTAAGAATTCTGCGAAAAATAACTTCCTGGATTCGCCGCTTGCGGCTTAGCGCTCAGCATGGCGCCCTGTTGAGCGTTAAGCCGCAAGCGGCAAATGCAAATCGGGAAGTTCTTTTTCGACCATTGCTAAACGGCCTTGACGCGAAGGAGCGCCAGGAAATCCTTGTGTGCAAAAACGGCACGTTTCGATCGTTACCATTTAGCCCAATTCTTCTGATGGAGCCGCCATGAATATGCGCTATATGTTTACGTTGCTGATAATCCTCGTTGCTCCCATGTTTGTCTCTGGTCAGGAAGGCAAAAAGGCGGCATCCGGCAAGCGTCCCAATATCCTTTTTCTTTTTGCCGACGACTGGGGCAAATACGCCAGCGCCTACGCCAAGGTCGAGGGGCGGCCATCGCCAAATCAGGTCGTGCGCACGCCGAACATCGATCGCGTTGCAGCCTCCGGCGTCCTGTTTCGCAACGCCTTCGTGAACGCGCCGTCCTGCACGCCGTGCCGAAGCGCGTTGCTTTCGGGGCGGTACTTTTTCAAAACGGGCCGGGGTGCCATTTTGCAGGGCGCCATTTGGGATCCGCAGATTCCATCTTGGCCTTTGATGCTTCGGCATGCAGGCTATTTCCTCGGCAAGGCCTTCAAGGTCTGGAGTCCCGGCACTCCCGTGGACGCACCGTTCGGCGGGCAGATGCACGCATTCCAGAAAGCCGGCGGAACCTTTAATACATTCTCGCAGCAAGCCACGAAGTCGGTACGTGCCGGCCTATCCGTGGATGCGGCCAAGAAAAAACTGCTCAACGAAGTTCGCGACAACTTTCAGTCTTTCCTGAACGCCCGGCCGAAGAACCAGCCGTTCTGTTTCTGGTTTGGGCCGACCAATGTCCACCGCAAATGGGAGAAGGGATCCGGCAAGAAAATCTGGAACATCGAGCCGAACGATCTTCAGGGAAAACTGCCCAAGTTCCTGCCTGACGTGCCGGAGGTCCGCGAGGACTTCGCGGATTACCTGGGCGAGATCCAGGCGTGGGATGCGGGAGTCGGCGTTATTCTCCAGTTGCTTGCCGATGCGGGGGAACTCGAAAACACCATCATCGTCATCAGCGGCGACCATGGCGCTCCGGGCTTTCCGGGCGGAAAGTGCAACCTCTACGATTTCGGCGTGGGCGTTGCCCTCGTGGTAAGCGGGCCTGGAATCCCGGGCGGGCGAGTCGTAGACGATTTCGTGAACCTGATGGACCTGGCGCCGACCTTCCTGGAATTCGGCGGAGTCGAGAAAGCGCCGGGTATGCAGGGCCACAGTTTTGTGAAAGTACTTCGATCGAAGAAGTCGGGCCTGATCGATCCGGGACGGACCTGGGTTGTCACCGGGCGCGAGCGGCATGTCTCCGTGGCACGCGCGAACAATGTGCCGTACCCGCAACGAGCCTTGCGCACGGACAAATTTCTCTACATCCGCAACTTCATGCCCGACCGCTGGCCGATGGGCGATCCAAAAACGGTGACGGCGACGACGTCGCCATCGGCTCAGGATCTAGAGCACACCACGTATGTCGCCTTTGCCGACATGGACGCGAGTCCGACGCGCGCCTGGCTCGTCGCTCATCGAAACGATCCGAAGTGGAAATGGCACTACGACTACGCCTTTGGCAAACGCCCAGGCGAGGAACTCTACGATCTCAGCAAGGACCCCGATCAGATCAAGAATCTCGCCGCCGACCCGGCCTACGCCGAGACTCGGAAGGATCTTGCCGCGCGGCTGATGCGGATTCTCACCGACGCCGGTGATCCGCGTGTCGTCGATGGCGGTCAGACGTTCGAACGACCGCCCTTCACCGATTCGGCCGTACCGAAAAAGAAAAAAGCCAAGTGATCCGGCGAGCGGGGGGGCGTAAGCCCCCTGATTCTTCAACTGATACACGGGAGCAATCCAATGACGCAAAAAAGGAAGAATGTGACGCGCCGCAAATTCCTCGCCGGCGCGGTCGCCGGCGCGACGGCGGCAGCCGTGGCGCATGCAGGCGAGGCCGCCGTCTCGCACCAGGCGACCGGTGTCAAGGTCGGCGAGGTCTCGGAAAACAGCGCCATCGTCTGGATGCGTCTCACCGACCGGACGGCACTGAACGCCAAGGGGCGCCTTGTGCAAAGCCGGGGCAAGCCGTTGCCCGCCGACGTCCGCATCGCCGACCTGCGCGGCGCCTGCCCTGGCGCCGCCGGGAGGGTTCGGCTTCGCTATGGCACTAACGAAAACCTGACCGGCGCGGCGACGACCGACTGGACTGAGGTAACCGCACGGACCGATTTCACACATCAATTTCGGCTGACCGGATTGAAGCCTGGCACAGTGTACCATTACGCTGCCGAGACGTCGGGGCCGGGCGGCAAGCCCGCGCACGCCGCATTGCGTGGCCGATTCGAGACCGCGCCGCCCGCCGACCGATTCGCCGACGTTCTGTTCACGTCGCTCAGCTGCCAGGGGTATCGCGACCTTGACCATGCCGAGGGCTACCACATCTATCCCGCAATGCAGCAGTTGCAGCCCAAATTCTTCGTGCCGACGGGTGACAACGTCTATTTCGATAACGACGATTTTCCCGCGAACACGATCGCCCTGGCTCGCCATCACTGGCACCGCATGCACGGCTTGCCCAGGCACGTCGCGTTTCACCTGCGCTGCCCCGGCTACTGGGAAAAGGACGATCACGACACGTTGCTGGATGACTGTTGGCCAGGGCATCGGGGCAAGATAATGCTGCCGCTGACGTTTGCCGACGGGCTGAACATTTTCCGCGAGCAAGTTCCAATGGGTGAAAATACCTATCGCACCGCGCGCTGGGGCCAAGGCCTGCAGGTCTGGATGGTGGAAGGCCGCGATTTTCGGACGCCCAATACCCAGCCTGATGGCCCAAAGAAATCGATCTGGGGAGCCGCCCAAAAACAATGGCAGATGCGTACCTTGTTGGCCAGCAACGCGACCTACAAGATCCTCATCAGCCCGACGCCGATCGTCGGACCCGATCGCGCCGGCAAACGTGATAACCACGCCAATGTCGCTTTCCAGCACGAAGGCGATGAAATCCGCGCCTGGTTCCAAAAAAACCTGCCTACCAATTTCTTCGTCATATGCGGTGATCGGCATTGGCAATATCACTCGGTTCATCCGCGGACAGGCCTTAACGAATTCGGCACCGGCGCCGCAAGCGACGCTCACGCTGGCGGAACTCCCGGCGAAAACAAAAAGATTCACCGCTTCCATCGCGTGCGCGGCGGCTTCCTGTCTGTCGCCGTCACTGGCGCGGGCCGAGATTGCGCCATCGTGTTCAAACACCACGACGTGAACGGCAAGGTCGTCTACGAATTCCGTCCGAAACGCTGAATCATCGTTGGCGAATCACGAACGCCGGCGAGCCGGGAGCGTCAGCGACCGGAGGTTCTGCCTCCGACACTCCTTTTCGGGCGCTGACGCTTCCGGCTCGCCAACCGTTTGGAGTATCTGATGACACCACGTGTACTCGCGTTCTCCCTTTTACTTATCTCGGCGACAGTTGTGCGGGCTGGCGGGCCGATGCCGACGCTCACTCAGCAGCTCATGAAGGAAAATCCCGAGCACCTCGCCAGGGCGGCACGCTTGCACGGCAATGCCAACCGCGGAGCAATCGTCTTCTACCGCGCCGAGCTTGGCTGCGTGCGCTGTCATTCGCCGGGCGAGGAGATCGGCCGATTGGGACCTGACCTGGCGAAGATTGGCAAGGATACGCCCGACGCCTACCTCATCGAGTCGATGTTGGCGCCGTCGAAGGTGATCAAAAAGGGATTCGAAACCATCGTCGTCACTACCAAGTCCGGCAAGACGATCACTGGCCTGCTCGCCGAAGATACGGGCGACACCCTCCGTTTGCGCGATCCAATCCAGGATGGCAGGGTAATATCAATACCGAAAAAGGAGATCGACGAACGCAGCGACAAAGGCCCGTCGCTGATGCCCGAAGGGATCATCAATATTTTGTCGCGCCAGGAATTTCTTGACCTGACGCGCTATCTGATGGAGATCGCCGAGAAGGGGCCGAGCCGCGCGCGGGAACTTCGTCCGGCGGCGTCGCTATTTGCGGCTGCGCCTCTGCCGGCGTATGAGCGCGATCTCGATCACGCCGGTCTGATCCGATCGCTCGACGCCAAAAGCCTCAAGCGCGGCGAGGCGATCTATCTGCGCGTCTGCGCCAACTGCCACGGCAGCAAGGAACAAGCCGGATCGATGCCGACGTCGTTGCGATTCGCGACTGGCAAATTCAAGAACGGGGCCGAGCCCTATCGCATGTATCAGACGCTCACTCACGGCTTCGGCATGATGACGCCGCAGACCTGGATGGTTCCCGAGCAGAAATACGACGTAATCCACTACATTCGCGAGACCTATCTCAAGTCGAGCAATCCAAGTCAGTATGCCGCGATTGACGATGCCTACCTGGCGGCGCTTCCCAAGGGCACGACGCGCGGGCCAAAGCCGTCGAACATTCAGCCGTGGGTCATCATGGACTACGGACCCAGCCTGATGGCGACGCTCGAAATCGGCAACCAGGGCAACTTCGCCTACAAGGGCATCGCCATGCGGCTCGACAACGGGCCCGGCGGCGTGTCGCGCGGCCGGCACTGGACGATGTTCGATCACGACACCCTACGCATGGCGGCGGCATGGACCGGCGAAGGATTCATCGATTGGAACGGCATCAATTTCAACGGCCGGCACGCCATTCATCCTCGGCTGGTTGGGCAGGTTCGCTACACGAACCCCGTCGGTCCCGGTTGGGCCAATCCCGAAACGGGGAAATTCGACGATCCACGTTTGCGCGGCCGCGACGGCAAGCCCTACGGCCCCTTGCCCCGTGCCTGGGCGCAGTATCGCGGCCTTTATCATCACGGCAATCAGACGATCCTCTCCTACACTGTCGGCGATGCCAAGGTGCTCGAGTCACCCGCATTCGAAACGACGCCCGACGGCAAGGTCGTGTACACGCGCACGCTCAACATCGGCAAATCGTCGCGTGATCTACTCATGCGAATCGGTCCGCGCGACATTGCCGCCACTGTCGTCGGCGACGGTAAACGCGCGGTTCACGAGCTTCTTTTGCAGGGCGATTTCACGTTGATGCAGATCCCGGCTGATACGACTCCAGTCATGCTGAAGGTGCTAATCGCCGACGACAAACTCGACGCTCTGAAGGCTTTGGCCAAGACCGTCGCGCCGGCGGCTTCGCTGGAGCCTTTCATCAAAGGCGGCCCCAAGCACTGGCCGGAGATCGTGAAGACGCAAGCAATCCTCGGCGACGACTCCCAGGCGTTCGCGATAGACAGCCTGACGCTGCCGACGAGCAATCCGTGGAACTGCCAAATTCGGCCCACGGGCTTCGACTTCCACGCCGACGGCCGCCGCGCAGCCCTCTGCACCTGGGACGGCGACGTCTGGCTTGTCGATGGTCTTGGGGGAAAGGAACTTGCCTGGCAGCGCATCGCGTCGGGGCTGTTTCAGCCGGGAGGATTGAAGATCGTCGATGGTGCGATTTACGTCGCATGCCGGGATCAGATCGTGATCCTGCGCGATCTCAATGGCGACGGCGAGACCGATTTCTACGAATGCTTCAACAACGACCATCAGGCGACCGACCATTTCCACGAGTTCGCCATGGGGTTGCAAACCGACGCCGCCGGCAATTTCTATTACGCCCGCGCCGCCCGCCACGCCCTCAAGGCGCTCGTCCCGCACCACGGGACGTTGCTGCGCGTCAGCAAGGATGGCGCGAAGACTGACATCCTCGCCACCGGCTTTCGCGCGCCCAACGGTGTCTGCGTCAATCCCGATGGCACGTTCTTTCTCACGGACCAGGAGGGATTTTGGCTGCCGAAAAACCGCATCAACCTCGTCAAGGTCGGCAGCTACCACGGCAATTTCTGGGGCTATCACGACATCACCGATTCGTCCGACTCGGCCATGGCGAAGCCGCTCTGCTGGATCACGAATGCGTTCGACCGCTCTCCGGCGGAGATGTTGTGGGTCACCAGCGATCGGTGGGGGCCGCTCAAGGGATCGCTGCTTAACTTTTCCTATGGGTATGGCAAGGTTTACGTGGTGCCGCACGAAAAGATTGGCGGCGAGGTGCAGGGTGGAATGTGCGCCTTGCCGATGCCGCAATTTCCAACGGGCGTGATGCGGGGGCGGTTCCACCCCACCGATGGGCAGCTTTACTGTTGCGGCATGTTTGCATGGGCGGGTAATCAGACCCAGCCTGGCGGATTCTATCGCGTTCGCTACACGGGCAAGGAAGTGCACGTTCCGATCGGACTGAATGCAACTGCTTCGGGCATGAACATCACCTTCAGCGGAACGCTCGATCCCAAATCCGCCAGTGATCCGAAAAACTACCATGTGAAAACGTGGTCGCTGAAGCGATCCGCCAAGTATGGCTCGAAGCATTACGACGAAAAAATCGCGACAGTCACTGGCGTCAAGGTTGCCTCGGACGGTAAATCCGTCATGCTCAATATCGCGGGCATGCAGCCGACCTGGTGCATGGAGGTCCGTTATGAACTGTCGGCGGCAAATGGCAGTGCAGTTCGGGGCGTCATTCATAACACGATTCATCAGCTAAAAAAGTGAACGATACCGAAAATGCCGATTATCCGGTCTTCTACAGGATTCAGCGATTTGCAGTCTAGCATGGGTCCCATTGTAATATTTTCCCGTTGAGTTAAGATTGCGAAGGGGATCGGCATGTCGCGAAAATTGAGCCAATGACCATGAACCGCACGGACTCCGCCGCCGGCAAATCGCCAAATCCTGGCTTTTCGGACGTAACCACGGATTCGTCCGCCAAGGAACTTGGCGATATCGCTCAGGCGGCCGTATTGTTGGAAAGCGGCCGTCTGAACGAAGGTCAACTGGCAAGCGCCACGCGCGGATGGTCGGTGCGCGACGACCGTACCTTGGCGGAACAGCTTACCCGGTGCGGATTGTTGACCGCCGACGAGGGGCGCGAACTGGAGACGCAGGCCGACGATTATCTCCGCCGCGACGGTCAATCGGCCGACCCGGGTGCGACGGCGGCCTGGGACGGTGGCAGCCCAGATCGTTTTGCACGTATCGCCAAGCTGCTCGGAATTGGCAATGCTCCCGCGCCGGAGACGCACAAGGAGACGCGCGAGGTAACCACGCATTTCACGCTGATTCGCAAGCTGGGGCAGGGCGGGATCGGCAGTGTCTGGCTGGCGCGGGACGAAAATCTTCGCCGCAAAGTCGCCATCAAGGAACTCATCAGCCGTCCACAGACTTCCGATGCTGCCCTACGCCGTTTTCAGCGTGAGGCGGAGATCACGGGTCAACTCGAACATCCCAATATCGTCTCGGTCTACCAGTTCGGCAAGGACGGCGACACAGGCCGCGCGTTTTTCGCGATGCGCTTCGTCGGCAAGAAGACGCTTGACGACGCGATCATCGAATACCACGAGAAGCGTGAAAGCGGAATGGAAGTGACGATGGACCTGCATCGCCTGCTCTCCGCCTTCTTGACGGTGTGTCAAGCCGTTGGCTACGCCCATTCGTGCGGCGTAATCCATCGGGATCTCAAGCCGGAGAATGTCGCGCTCGACAATTTTGGGCAGGTGATCGTCATCGACTGGGGCCTGGCGAAAACCCTGGAGGATGGCGACCAGCACGATTTTTTCGCCGAGGCCAATCGGGATGAAGGCGGCGTCGATCAGACCGTCGCCGGCCAGGTGCTCGGCACACCGCTTTACATGGCCCCCGAGCAAGCCGCAGGTCGCCTCTCCGAGATCGACGAGCGCACCGATATTTTCGGCCTGGGCGCGATACTCTTCGCGATCCTGACGGGCTACGCTCCGCACGAGAAAAGCCATTCGTCTCTGTCGACGAATACCAAGGTCAGCGAACTTTTCGCGTCGATCGCCAATGCTCCCACGCCGCGCGTCAGCGATCATCTGCCCGGCGTCGATCCGGCACTGGCGTCGATATGCGACAAGGCGATGTCGAAACGGCGCTACGCCCGCTACGACAACGCAGGGTTGCTTGCCGAGGACGTGCAACGCTGGATGGCGGGTGAGCCAATCACCGCATACAAGGAACCGGTGTCCGCTCGGGTAAACCGGTGGATCACGCAAAATCGCCGCTGGTCCCAGCTCATCGCCATCGCGTTGATCACGCTGATCGTGTCGGGAATCACGCTTGGCATCATGGCAAGGCAGAATGCCGTCACGGAATCCCGTAATCGTTTCAACGAGATGCTAGCGCAAAGCCGGCAACTTGAAATCCAACTTCAGTCGGCGACGCGGAATCTGGCCAAAGAGACCCGTTTCATGGCCAACGTCCCTCCCATTCAGGGCATCATCCAAAGCCGCGACGGCATCCCCGAAGCGGATTCCGAAGCCGTTTGGCGAACGCGCCTGGAGAAGATCTACCTCGGACTGCTTCGCGCCAACACGGAAGACATTTCGGTTACCTATATCAGCGTCGATGCAAATACCAACGCCAAGGAAATCGTGCGTGTGGCGCGCCAGGCGACGGAACTCGATCAGATTGTCGTCGTTCCAAAAAGTCGGCTTGCTGACTTCGAACCGAAGGGATTGGTGCAGGACGTCACCCAGCTTCAACCGGGCGAGGTGAAATGTGTCTCCGTCCCGCTAGAGCGGAAAGGCCCTAGCTCCGTGTCGCGCCGCGGCATGACAATGACAGCATGTGTGCCCGTCTACAACGAAAGTACCGGCGCACTTTTCGGCGCCGTCGCCATCGAAGCCGATCTCGGCGATATACTGCGCACACTCGCCGCAAACCTCAAAAAAGGCCGATGGGAGATCCTGATCACGGACGCTAGCGGCAAGATCACCATGCGGCAGCGGACCGATGCCCGGCTCGAATTGGATACGGACGGCATCAACATTAGTTCGATCATTCCAAAAATCGAGGGATTCTTTGACGCCGCCGGCGTCGGAACACACAGCGACGAGCATTCCTATGTCGCACGCCGAGTGCGCCTCGATCCCGATAACCCAGCCAGCGTGGTCGGGATCGTGATGAGACTCACGGAGAAATGAACCAATTCGAGGTACTACCTCATTTCGATTTCAGCGCAAAGGTGAACTCGTTTTTCGCTCCCGAATTCACATCAGCCGTCAGAGTCGTTTTCTCGTTGTACTGCTCGGGGATGTAATCCTCGTGAGCGTCTTCCCCCATCGGCCCCACCTTGCCTGGAACCAACCGAGTGGCGCGTATGATGACCTTGCGGTTTCCTGGGCGGACCTGCAACGTAAATTTTCCATCAATAATTTTGCCAGCGTCTGGCCCGTACTTGGGGTCGGCCGGTTGGAAGATGATGTCGCCCTCCGGCACGGGTTGATCGTCGAAGGTAACGGTCCCCGTCACCGTTTCGAATTCTGGCTTGCCACAACCCGAGAGTAGACTTGGAAGAACGCAAATCAGAGCAATGACCAACAATCGGAGAACAGCCACTTGGGGCCTCCAGTGTGAGCTTGCGGGAAATTAGAAATCGCCGACGACGTCATTGTTGGCACGAGTGCCGAGTGCCTGGTAGATGGCTGCATTCACCGAGTTGACGACGGTGCGCACCGACCCGTCGGCGAGGGCAGCATTGACGGCCCCTTCGTGATAGCTCCGCGCCGCGAGAAAGACGTTGGCGGCGCCGCCGGCGTTCGTCACCGGCGCCTGCTTGATCGATTGCCCCTGGTACTGCTGCACATCGGACACGGACGTGTTGGGCGGGTTCACCGTGCTGAACCAATTATTGCCTTCCCAAGAGTTGCTATATCGGCCGCGAAGATCGTTCGCCGTCACGTCTGGAGAAACGCAGATTTCCGAGAGCATCAGGGTGTTTGAAGTACCGTCCGTCACGTCGGTCATATGAGTACGGGAGCGGACATAGAAAATGCCGTTGAGGCTCTGCCCGTTGCCATACACGGTGGAACCGCTGCAGGCTACATAGTTGATGTGCAGGCCCTGCATTCGTGTCACGCCACTTGGCTGGCAGACGTTGGTGTCTTTGGTCGTGGTCCGCGGACTATTGGGGTCGGACGGGCAGACGAAGGCGGGGATGATCGTGTCTTTGTTATCCGCCAGCAAGGCCCAGCCGTTGATTTTGACGCAGGCTTCAAAAGACTGATAAACCGGCCCTTGATCGATGAACGGCAAAATAAAGTGCGCCCAGCAACCGCGAATCCAGTTCATCGACGGATTACCCGTGCTATTCGAATAGAAGTCATTCGCCTGTCCAACGGGCAAAACCTTGTTGGCGTCGTGGTACCCGTGCAACGAAAGAGCGATCTGCTTGAGATTGTTCTTGCACTGCAAATTGGCGGCAGCCGCCCGGACTTTCTGTACAGCCGGAACGAGCAGCGCGATCAGGATCGCGATGATGGCGATGACCACGAGCAGTTCGATCAGCGTGAATGCGAGTCGCCCGTTGTTGATGAGCCGAGGCCTATTTCTCGACATGGAATGACTCCGCGATATCTCCCGAGAAATGAATGTACGCGGCGCAAAGCGCACCGACGGTACTTGCATCTCTGGTAGACGATGATGTAAATGAATTCACTTGTTAACGTAAATGAACCGTTCTGTCTCGTCAACAGGAATTAGCGAAATGTGGCGGTCGTGCGTCATAGGGTTCGCAATTACAGAGAGGAAAAAAACGAAGTTTGCTGTCCGTAGGCATGCAATTACTTCCCATTTGATTCAGCCACGGCCGCGAACGCTCTGCACCGCTGGGACCAAGAGCGCAATCCGGATCGCAATGATGGCGATGACGAGCAATTCGATCAGCGTGAAGGCGGGGCGTTTGCTCATAACTGGGCTCCTAGAAATCACCGACGACTTCGTTGCCGTTAGCGGTCGCTAGGGCGTTGTAAGTTGCTGGCGCGATCGATTGCTGCAGGAACCGCACTGTTCCGTCACAAAACAAGAACTGGCAGCCGCCTGGGTGAGCGCTGCGAAAACCGGCGATGACATCGCCGCCGTTGCTTGCGTTCCAATCGACGTGCAATAAGGTCATCGGGTGATTCATCGGTTCATCGCGACCGGGCGCCGATTGCGAGGTAGCGCCGATCGGAGTCGCGTGGTACGGTTCACTGATTGCGGTATCCATCATGCAAGATGCGACACCCCAAGCCTGATCGAGTCGTACCAATCGGCCAGCGGAATCAAGCAGTGGTGATGTATCGGAATAGAGTCTCCTCTTCTTGAACACGGGAGAGTTGCCTGCCCCTTCACCGATGGCAAAGGTATTACTCGTGCCGTCCTGAATCGATGTTAACTTCGTTCCAAGAGGATTGGTTGTGAGCACGCATGCGAACGGTCCACCAAATGGCCCGGGATTGAATGGCACATTGGGCCCGCCAACCAGCAATCCGACGGGATGGCCGGAACCAATCGCGCCGTAATTTAGAAGGTAATCCGTCGCTGCGGCAGTCGTAGGCGGGGTGACGCCCCAGCGGGACGCGATTCGGTTAAGAACGGCGGTCGAGAGCGATACTTTTCCGCTTGTTCTATTGCTTGGGCAGTAAAATAGGGGAATTTCGGTTTGCAGGGCGGCTGCGTATTTTGGCGCCCACCAGGCATCGGTTGGGCTAGCCCACGTAATGCCAACATTGCCTTGCTCGATGTAGGGAAGCAAAAACACGTAGGCATTGGTTCGGCATTGGACCATTTCCCAGCCATAAACAAGGTTGTTGTCACTAATAGCGCCGGGCGGAAATCGTCCGCCATTTGCGTTAGCAAAATTATGCAAGGCGATGCCAAACTGCTTGAGATTATTCGCGCATTGAATCCGTGCCGCCGATTCTCGCACTTTCTGTACTGCAGGCACGAGCAGCGCAATCAGAATCGCGATAATGGCGATGACGACGAGGAGTTCAATTAGCGTGAAGGCGCGGCGACCGGGCATAGGCGTATTCTCGTCCTGATAGTTAGGCATCCGCATATTATCTTATTGCGTTCGCGATATGAATGTGACCAAATATCTTTGAAAAAAATCTACGCACACAATCTGCGTCTCGGAACGATTGGCAATCCACAGCCATGCGGATACAGTTAGTGCATGATCCTAGCAACGCCCTTTCCCGAATTGCTAATTCGATTGCGAGCCGGCAATGAGGATGCTGCTCGCGAATTGGTGGCGGCGTACGAGCCATTTTTGCGGCGAACGATCCGACGGCGTCTCGCACGCACGCCTCTCCAAGCTGTCGCCGACTCTGTCGATATCTGTCAGTCCGTTCTCGGCGGACTGTTTGTTCGCCTTGCCGCTGGGGAGTACGAACTGAAATCGCAAGAGGATCTCGCGAAATTACTGATGGGAATGGTCCGCAAGAAACTCGCCGCATTGGCGCGGCGCGAGTCCGCCGACCGTCGTGATCGCGGCCGTACGGTCTCCCTTGGTAGTAATCCGCAAATACCTGCCAAGCCCGATAGTGAGCCTGGCCGTATTTCCATCAACGCAGATCTCGTAAACGAAGTAAAGAAGCGACTTCCGGAAAGCGAGCGCAAGCTCTTCGAACTTCGGCAACAAGGACATGCCTGGAATGACATCGCCGCCCGGATCGGCGGGACGGCGGCGAGCCTTCGCAAACGTCTTTCGCGCGCCTTGCGTGAGATATCTCTCGAACTCGGCCTGGAGTAATTCGATGAGTGACAGCCGATTGCAGCCAACAGTTGAATTTGGGGGGCATTCAAGTAGCCCTTCGCTCGGGTCGATGCTCGAGCAAGCTCTCGCCGATCAAGAGGCACGCTGGCGTAGCGGCGACCGGGTGCGCGTCGAACCGTTGCTCGAATCGCACGCCGCCCTGAAGCCAATGCCCGAAGCGGTGCTTGAGCTGATTTGCAATGAAGTAGTCCTTCGCGAAGAATCCGGGGAACATCCCACGCTTGCCGAGTACCAGAAACGATTCCCCGCGCTCGCCGAGGTGCTTCGCATTCAGTGGGCAATCGACGCAGCGATGATCTCACGCCGGGTGCGTCGGAAACAATCGACGGCCTCGCCGGAAACCGTCTCATTTGGTTCTACCAGAACGGCAGAATCTTTACCCGCGAACGTCCAGCGGATTGGCCGGTATGAGATTCAGTCCGTCCTCGGCAAGGGCGGCATGGGCATTGCGTACAAGGCGTGGGACCCGCAGCTGAAACGCGTGGTGGCGCTGAAGATGATCAAGGCGGGCGAGGGCGCTTCGGAAGACGATATCGCTCGCTTTCGCACCGAGGCGGCTGCGATTGCAAAGATTCGTCATACGCACATCGTGCAGATTTATGACGTCGGCGAGTACGAAGGGCAGCCCTATTTCGCGATGGAATATTGCGGTGGTGGAAGCCTGGCCGAGAGGTTGAAGCCGCATCCACTGGCGCCGCGCGACGCTGCGGTGTGCGTTGAACAGATCGCCCGCGGTGTAGCCGCCGCACACGAAGAGAAGATCATCCATCGCGACCTGAAGCCTGCCAACGTGTTGCTACTGGATCCGGCGCCTGAAAACGCCGATGGCGCGAAAAGCACGACTGCAGTTAACAATAAGAAGACCAAGAAGGGAACCAGCTCAAAATCTCAACAGGGCTCCAGTAGCAAGACTGGACTCGCCAACGTGTGCAAGGTCACTGATTTCGGGTTGGCGAAGCATCTCGATAGTGATGATGGCCGCACGCGCACGGGTGTCATCATGGGAACCCCGAGTTACATGCCGCCCGAGCAAGCGTTTGGCCAAACGAAAAAACTGACGGCTCGCGCGGATGTGTTTTCGATCGGTGCGATCTTGTATGAATGCCTCACGGGCACGCCGCCGTTTCGCGGAGCGACGGTAGCGGAAACGCTCGACCAGGTGCGCAATCAGGAGCCGGTGCCGATTCGCCGTCTACTGCCGAAGACGCCGCTTGATCTGGAAACGATCGCCTTGAAATGCTTGAACAAAGAGCCGGCTCGCCGTTATGAGAATGCCCAAGAGGTAGCCGATGAGCTAGAGCGTTTTCTCGAAGGCAGGCCGATCCTGGCCCGACCGGCAGGGCGCCTGGAGCGAACGTGGCGCTGGTGTCGCCGGAATCCCGCCGTCGCCAGCCTGCTCTTGATGTGCGGTCTCTTCCTGGCCGTGCTAATTGTCGGGTGGGCGATATTTACGTTCAACCTGGAAGAACAACGCAGCAAGGCAACGAAGAACGCTCAAATCGCCAACGACAAGACCGCAATCGCACGGCGCACGGAACAGAACCTCATCAAACATATGGACGAACTGGCGGCACGTGTCGCCGACAAGAAACATAGCGGCATCCCAGGCATGGAGGAATTTCGCAAGGAACTCTTGACGGAGGTCGTCGAGGCGTTCAAGGAACAGCTCAAATATCAGGATGATCCCGATCCCGAACTGCGCCGCCAGGCTGGTCTGGCCTACCAGCGAGCTTCAAAGTGGTATGGGCTGCTGGGTGACGCGAAGAAACGCCTTGAATACTTGCTCGAAGCTGAACGCGTTCAGCGTACCCTCGTCGTCGAACCTCTCCAGAATCCAGAATATCTTGCGGACCTGGCAACGACACTCCAGAACCTGTCCAACGGATCGACGAACGGCCAGGCATTGCTATCGGAGGCCAAAGCTCTGCGCACTCGCCTTGTCGAGTTGGAACCGGCGAACTCCAGGTTCCTCACTTCTCTCGCACGAACGGAGACTTCCTTCGGCATTCACTATCGCAAGCTCAACGACACCGCCAAAGCAGAACAAAGCTATTTGGCAGCATTGCACTGGTGCGCCGCTGCCCGAAAGCTGGCCCCGACGCGCGAGGAGATGCTGTTGAATCAGGGCCTCGCTCATAGCAACTTCTCGGTGTTCTACTTCAACCTGGGAAGCCCTGCCAAGGCGATCGAGCAGGCGACGGCCAGCGTCAAAGCTCATGAGGATCTTGTCAAAGCACACAACAAACCCGAGAACCGGGAAAAGGTGGCAGATGCTCATCGAGTGCTCGCCCAATTTATGACGGCGGCCAACCAATTCGACCAATCCATTGCGCATGCCGAAGAAGCAAGCAAGAAGCTACAAGCTCTGCATGAGGAATTTCCTGGATTGCCGAGCTATCTTGCCTCGTACATGCATGCGAAAGTTGTCTTGTCGGGATGCCTGGGAAATGCCGGCCGACCTGCTGACGCGGAACGCGAACTTCTTCCCGCGCAGGGGTACTACAAGAAGTTCGCGAGCCAGTCTATAGGGGCGAAATTCCAATTCGAATACGCCAAGTCGCTTTCCGATCATGGATTCCTGTTGATCAACTTGAAAAACACAGAGGAGGCCAAGTTGAAATTGACCGAGAGCATTGCGATGCTGCAAAGAACCCCGCCGACGCTGCACAAGGGCATGGTGCTTGGACAGGCTCACATGTTCATGGGTAAGCTCCACGCGGAATTGAATGAGCCGACAGAAGCAAGGAAATGGTATCAGCAGGCGATCAAGATACTGGAGCCGGAAAGCCGCAAGCCCAGCAGTTTCGAGGCGAGGCGCAACCTACAGTCGGCGCGCACCTATTTGGCGGCACTCAACGGCAAATGAAATCTGGGTCAGCAGGTGCGAGCGTATAATGCAACGGATTCACGCCTGCGTGCCGTCCCTTGGTCTGGTGCTTCACCGATGCATAGATACCGCGCTGCTGTTCATGGCGGGCTATTTCTTGCTCTGTTGATTGGCCTGAATGCGGCATTTTCATTCGGGTGGCCGTGGTATCTCTTTTTTCCCATCTTCGTATATGGCGCTATCGTCGCCGCAGTCACGCCGCTGCGCCAGACGGCTCCGGTATTAATCGTCGGCCGCATCGATACGATTCCGTTGCTCGCGTCTGTCGTGCTGATTGCTGTCACTGCTGGTGTGCTCGTCGGCTTTCAGGCGTTGGTTCGGCCGGACGTGACCGGCCTGGGTTTGCGGATTCCCGTGAATTGGCTCGGCAATCTCCTTCTCGCGGGACTGTGTTTCAGCGTTGTCAACGCGCTGGCGGAGGAAGTCATCTTTCGCGGGATTCTTTGGGAGGTTGTTGCCGAGGAATGGAACAAATGGACCGCTCTCGGCGTCACTTCGATTCTGTTTGGCACGGCACATGTCGATGGATACCCTCCAGGTCCTACAGGTGTCGTACTGGCGGGCCTTTATGGCGTCACGCTGGGTGCGATGCGTCTGTGGGTCGGCGGTCTGGGTTTGCCGATCGCGTGCCACGTCTGCGCCGATGCGACGATCTTCGGCATTCTGCTGGCCGAGGACGCCTTCGATTGAAGATCTCGCGCGTTCGTGTTACTTGCCAGCCTTCGCGTTGATGGCCTGGCGGATGCTGTCGCTCACCTGTTTGGCGAGTTTCTGGTTGCCGAGGCCGTTGAAATGCACTCGGTCGCCGGACTGCCATTCCTTGGCGTTCGGCAACACGAAATTGTACAAATCGTTGATGGCGATCTTGCGTTCCTTCATCAGCGACTCGGCCACCGTGTTCAGGTTCTTGATGTCGTCAAAGCGTTTGCCGGTTCGACTCATGATCGGCGTGGTGCTGGCCCAGATCAATTTGGCGCCGGTTTTCTCCATCGCGTCCACGAGCTTTGTCAGGTTTTCGCGGTACTTTTCGGGCGAGTGGCGAATGTGCATTTTGCCCTGGAACTTGGCTTCATTCGAGATTAACGCGCCATTCGCGTTCAGCATGTGCGTATCCCAGATACCCCAGTTGAAATGAATCACGTCCCACTTGCCGTCGCCCAGCCAAGTTTTGATGCGTGCGAGTCCGTACGCCGAATGCTGGCAGTTTTCCTTGGGCCGCAACACGATGGCGACGCCGTCGAGTTGTTTGCGAACAGGTTCGGTGTAGCCGAGTGAAATCGAATCGCCGAGAATCAGCACGCGAGGCAACGTCTTTTCCTGGGAGTAGGCGTTGGCGGGAAGGAGAAAAACGCCGACTACCATGAAAGAGGCGTAAAGTGATCGAAGGTAATAAGTCATTTCGAATGTCCCCAACCGTTCACGACTCGGACAAAAGATGAAAAGAATAAAACACCAAGGAGATCCGACCCCGGAATATAATACGGTTTTTGGTCGAGCTTTCTGGGTGCTACAAGGTTGTTGGCGAGTGTATAATGCCGTGAGGAGATGCATCATGCCGATTCATGATTGGACGCTGGTGACGGCGGGAACATTCCACGACTTCCATTGCCGTTGGCTCGCTGCACTCACAAATCAGTTGAATTCGGGATTATTGCCGAGCGATCATTACGCGCAGGTGGAACAAGTAGCCGAAGGAATGATCGCCGACGTTCTTACGCTGCAATCCGACGATCCCATGGATGAACCCTGGGATAAAGGCGAGGGCGGGCTAGCCGTCGCATTGGCCCCGCCGCGCGTCCGGTTTACGGACTCAATTGAGGCCGACCAATATGCCGCCCACGCGAAACAAATCGCGATCCGGCATGCGAGCAACGACCGTATTGTCGCCCTGATCGAACTCGTTTCGCCGGGAAATAAATCGAGCGAAATTGCTTTTCGCACGTTCGTAAAAAAAGCACTGGAGGCGATCATGCGTGGTTGCCATCTCCTGCTGATCGATCCGTTTCCTCCCGGGCCGCGCGATCCGCGCGGCATTCATGGCGCGATATGGGAAGAATTAGGCGGCGACTATACTCCGCCTCCGGACAAATTGTTAACGCTGGTCGCCTACGATGCCGGCGTAAAAAGGACGGCCTACATCGAACCAGTCGCCGTGGGCGACAAATTGACGCCGATGCCGCTTTTGCTGACGTCGGAGCGATATATTCTTGTTCCGCTCGAAGAGAGTTATCAGGCAACGTTTGAGACCATGCCGCAGCGTTGGCAACGCGTTCTGCAAGGTTCTCGATAAAGCCGCTACAATATTCAAATCGAACATTTGCGCGTCCGCGCCTCCAGGAAATCTCTCCGCCAGGGATCAGGTTCATGACCACGACCGACAATCCGATTCGTAGTTCCGGAGTTTTGCTTCATCCCACTTCACTGCCGAGTCCGTTCGGAATCGGCGATCTTGGCCCGAGCGCTTATGCGTGGGTGGACGCGCTCGTGAAGACCAGGCAGACCTGGTGGCAGATCTTGCCGCTCGGTCCGACGGGATATGGCGATTCCCCGTATCAGTGTTTCTCGGCGTTTGCGGGCAATCCGTATCTCATCAGCCCGCAGTTACTCGTCGAAGAGGGCCTGCTTGATCCGGGTGATTGCGACAATGGCGGATTTCCCGCGAACATTGTTCTCTACGGGCCTGTCATTCAATTCAAGAACTATCTGCTCGAAAAAGCCTGGCAGCGTTTTCAGGCCGGGCGGGCAGGTTCCCTGCGCACCGCGTTCGAGAGCTTTTGCGCGGAGGAGTCGGCCTGGCTTGAAGACTACGCGCTCTTCATGGCGATCAAGGATCGGCACCAGCAACGCAGCTGGCTGGAATGGGACACCGCTGCCCGCATGCGCGAACCAACGTATCTGCAGAACGTTCGGGCCGAGTCGCAGGGAGCGATCGGGCTGCATCGCTTTCGGCAGTTCCTGTTCTATCGCCAGTGGCGGAAGCTGAAAGCCTACGCGAATGAGCGAGGCATCAAAATCATCGGTGACATTCCGATTTTCGTCTCGCCGGACTCGGCGGATGTGTGGGGCAACCCGGACCAGTTCTTGCTCGACAGCCAGCGCAAGCCGAAGGCCGTCGCCGGCGTGCCGCCCGATTACTTCAGTGCGACGGGACAGCTCTGGGGCAACCCGCACTACGACTGGGAGGCGATGAAGAAGACCGGTTTTGCCTGGTGGGTCGAACGCTTTCGAGCGACGACGAAGCTTGTCGATCTCGTGCGGCTTGATCATTTCCGCGGCTTCCAGGCGTATTGGGAAGTCCCTGCCGGCAGCCCGAATGCCATCAAGGGACGCTGGGTGCTGGCGCCGGGCGAGAAGCTTCTCGCAACCGTGCGGACCGCGCTCGGCGGCCTGCCGATCATCGCCGAGGACCTCGGCGTAATCACACCAGAGGTCGATGGACTGAGACTCGCCTTTGAATTGCCAGGCATGCGCATCCTGCAATTCGCGTTCGGCGAAGGTGCGGAGAATCGCTTCCTGCCGCACAACTACGAGGCACGGACTGTCGTGTACACCGGCACGCACGACAACGACACGACTTGGGGCTGGTACCACGAACTGGACGAGACCGCTCGCGACCATGTCCGGCGTTACCTGGGCAGAGACGGCACGGATATTGCGTGGGACTTCATTCGGGCCGCGTGGAGTTCGGTGGGATCGTCGGCGATCGCTCCGTTGCAAGATATCTTGAATCTCGGCACGGAAGCGCGTATGAACTTTCCCGGCAAGCCGCAGGGCAACTGGGCATGGCGATTTCACGAAAGTCAGGTGAATTCGCTTTGTCTGGATCGTTTGACGGAAATGACGGAAATGTATGGACGGAGTAGAATAGAAAAAGGCGAGCGGGAAGCGAAATCGAGTTGAGCATCTGACCGAAGCCGCCCGCAATCGCAATAGGACCGAGCAAAGTTGAAAGACAAACCACTGCAACCCTATTTCTGGGTACTCCTGAGCGGCTTTTCCTTTAGCTGGATGGCGACCTTATCCCCCCTTGCCATGAAGGCATGCCCGTGGCAGGTCGTCGCCATCGTGCGCTGCGCGATCCCGTTCGTGCTCGTGGCTGCCTGGGCAAAATGGGACGGCGTGAAACTGGTGCTCTGGGGCCCGCGCGTCCTGTGGTTGCGTAGCATCGCCGGAAGTTGCAGTCTGGTCGGAACGTTCTTCGCGTTCAACATACTGCCTCTGACCGATATTTTCACGATTTCGAACATCTTCCCCATCTGGGTTGCGCTGTTCTCCTGGCCGATGCTTGGCCGAATGCCATCGCTATCGGTCTGGATTTCGATTGTCTGCAGCGTTCTCGGCGTCGCGATTATCCAGGGGCCGGAATTGCGCTCGGGCAACTACGGCGCCCTCGTCGTCGTCGGCGTTTCGATTTGCACGGCGCTGGCCATGCTCGGACTGAATCGCCTTCGGCATATCGATCCGCGTGCCGTCGTCGTGCATTTCTCAGGCACGGCCATGGTGTTCGCCATCGCCGTTTCGTTTCTGCCGTCGGATACGCCTGCCGAATCGTTTCGTGCGATTCATGCTTTCGAACTGCTCGGCGTGGGAGTATCCGCGACGATCGGGCAATACTTCCTGACGCGCGCATTCACGGCAGGCGATCCGGCCAAGGTGTCCGTCGCCAGCCTGTCGCAATTCGTCATGATCCTCGTTCTGGATATCGTGGTGCTGGGCAATCCGATCAACATGTCCAAACTATGGGGCGTTCCGCTGATTCTCGGCCCGACGATCTGGCTGATGACGCGACGCACCCGACCGATGCCCGAGCCCTCCGACGAACTCGAATCGGCAACGTCACCTCCGCCGCCAAAGGTTGAGCTTGCCGTTTGCGCGAATTCGGCGGAGATGAAAAACTCGAAGGCCGTATAACGCGGACCGATCATTTCCCTTGAAATTGGAACTCCGCGCTTATCGGGATTGCAAAAAGCTTGACGTGCGGGCGAAGGTCGCGCGTCAGCCCTGGCTTTCGGGTGAAGGTTGCGGTTTTGCCGTCATCGCTCAGTTTGCCTGTCAGTTTATCGCCGCCCGACCCGCTCCATGCGAAGAGCAAAAGTTTGTCCTTGGCGAAATCGACCTTGAGTTTGCCTGCGTCCGTGCCGGGAATCGCCTTGCGCAACTCATCCGCGTTGGTGATGAACGTCGGCTGACTCGGGCGTCCCTTCAGACCGGCGATCTTTGCGCCTTTCACTTCGATCTCTCGTAGTTTCCCGGGTTCGCCGGCCGATAGCACAATCGGCACAATGGTGATAACCGCCAACGTAAGACCTTTTGCGAGTTGCATGGATTCCCTTTCTGAGAAAACGCGTTTTACTTCTTCCCGCCATGACACATGATTGTGGGGAACGAATTCGCCTCACAATCTGTTAACTACCATCTCACGAGTTGCACAACAATGAATTTCTTCCGAAGTCTCCCAATCGTTGGGGCAATCGTCCTTGCTTGCATGATCCCGATGACGAGCGACGCGAACGAGCCGTCGGCTTGCCTGGCACCGGCCGATCTCAAGCGGATGAACGTGTGCGAATTGGATCGCCTGTTCGAGCAAGCCTCCGTGAGCGGCATCCCCGTCGGCTACATGCGCGGGCATGTGCTGCTGCTCACCGACGCGAAGCATCCGCGTTTGAAGGCGGCGTTTGCCGGCTCGGCATGGAAAGGCAAGCACTTCGATTGCAACGGCGATTTCATCAACCAATGGCCAGGTTTCAAGGCGGTTTCCGGGCATGCCGAACTCGGCCCTAGCTGGCATGACGGCAGGCCGTGCATCGTGGCCTCGTATCCGCCCAATGCGAAAATCTTCGGCAACACCCGCGACGAACTACGCGAGGTGGCCCCTGGCCTATTCCTCGGCCGCCTGTACGACGTCTGCCCATGCCCCCGATTCACGGGGTACTTCTATATTCAGGCGGCTTGCAAGTAACATTGAATTCGTGTCACCAATCAATCCACCGGCCTACACCTTTTTCCTTTGCGGCGGTCACGAGGTGCGCCGCCGTCGCCACGTCTTCGATCGCAAGGCCGAGCGATTTGAACATCGTGATTTCGCTCGGCGACGTTCGGCCCGAGGAACGTCCAACGAGGATGTCGCCGAGTTCATGCACGTTGGCCCATTGCAGCTTTTTCTTGTCGATGGCTTCGCGAAAGTCGCCGGCTTCGATGTGAGCCTGATCCTTGTCATCGACGGTGATGAGGCCGGCTCGCTCAACGGTGCGCACGTCGATTTCGGTTTTCGAGAGGAAATTCGAGCCGATGATGTTGAGGTGCGTTCCTTCCGATAGCCAATCGCCGAATAGAACGGGTTCGCGGCTATTGGTTGCCGTGATGACGACGTCGAGATTCCGTGCTGCATCTTCGGGGCGTTGCGCGGGTTCGACGCTGCATTTGCAGAGCGGCGTCATCTCCTCGCAAAACGCGCGGCAAACATCGGGTCGGCGCGAGTAGACGCGAATCGCGCGGATCGGCCGCACGGCGCAGACGGCGAGAAGCTGGGTCCGCGCTTGCTTGCCGGCGCCGAAAAGGCCGACTGTCGAGGCATCGGACCTCGCGAGGGCGCGCGTTGCCACTCCGCTGGCGGCGCCGGTGCGCATTTGGCCCAGCCAATCGGCCTGGATGAGCGCGGTTAGGGCGCCCGTTTTGCCATCGAAGAGTCCGACGTGAAACTGGGCGCCTGAGCGCGATGTCGCATAGGCTTTGTAGCCGACGGCATTCCATCCCTTGGCCGACCCGGACATGACGTGCAGCATGACGTGGTCCGTTTGGCTGCGAGCGCGGGGAATGTTTTGGGCCTCCTCAAGCGAGGCGGCACGCAGCACGCCGTCAACCGCGTCGATCGCCGCGTCCATCGTCAGCAGTTGCCGAACGTCATTTTCGTTGAGAAGGAGAAATGGCATTACGTCCTCCTGTCGTCAGGACTACCAACCGTTTTCTTGGATGCGCCGCAGCAGCCTGTCAATCGCAGCTTGCAATGCGGGATTGGCCTGACTGCGTTGCTCAGCCAAATAGCCGCGTGCCGACAGCCCCATGATGAGAAGGTCCTGCTCGGCCATGCGTCGCACAATGGGATCGGTGTCCAGCAGTTTCGTCGCCTGACAGATGGGGCGCGGACCGGGTCGGATCGCCGCCTTCTCCGCGGCGCTGACGAGAATGCCGTCCTTGCCGATGGTTAGCTCCGCTTGCAGCATTCCGTTTCCACCCTGCATGACGACCGCACGGCCTATTGCCTTACCGTCTTTTACCGTGAATTCTTTTTCCATGACCTCGAATTTGAACATGCCGTCCTGACGAAATTCCTGCGAGAGCGTGAGCCAAGCCGCGAGGGCACGCCTGGCGGCGGCGTCATCGGCCATCTTGCCGTGGACGCGGAAGAATTTTTCGAGCGTCTTCGCGTCTTTCAGGTGTTCGATCTTTCCCTCCTTGTTCACCGCAAAGATATTCGAGGCGTGCAATCCTTCGGGCATGATCCGCGCGACCGGAAATTGGCGAAAACGCGCGATCACGATCTGATACGCGGGAAAGGTCTGCCGTACCACCGCCGCGGACTGCGCCGTCACCTCGCCCGCGCCTTTGCCGTTCGGCATCGCGTCGATGAACTTGCGGACGGCATCGACGGCTTCCTGCGTCCCCGCGCGCAGATTCTGCGCCGACGCCGTTGCCATCGTTATCATACCGACGAGCACAGTGAGGAAGAGTCGCATGATGAGATCCTCGAAATGGATTTGCTTAGCCGTTCGTCATGAACGAGTGCGGGCGGCAACTTGCTATAATGTTCGTTATACGCAATCGAAATTCAATGGAGCAACAGACATGCTTCGACTCGACGCACCCAGGCCGGCGCGGTTTTGCGATGGCGTCACTCGCCGCGATTTTCTCCATGCCGGCGCGATCACGACGCTGGGCCTCACGCTCAACGATTATTTGCAAGCACAACAGAGAGGCCAGGCGAGCCGCGACACGAATTGCATCATGCTGTTCCTCGTCGGCGGGCCGAGCCACATCGATACCTGGGACCCCAAGCCGAATGCACCGGAGGAGATTCGCGGGCCGTTTCGTCCGTCGGCGACGAACGTGAACGGCGTTCAGATCAGCGAAATCTTCCCGCGCATGGCCAGGCATGCCGACAAGTATTCATTGATCCGCTCGGTGTATCACACGGCGACCGCGGTGCACGACACCGGCTACCAGATGATGCAGACGGGCCGACTGTTCGCCGGCGGCGTCGAGCACCCGCATATCGGCTGCGTGCTCGGGTACGTCAAAGGTGCTCGCGGCGAGATGCCGCCGCACGTGCTGGTTCCGCGACCGATTGGCCGCACCGGAGGGAATCTGCCGCACGGGCACACGGCAGGCTATCTCGGTCGGCCGCACGATCCGTTCATCCTGAACGCCGATCCTGCCGAGCCGAACTTTCAGGTTCCCGACCTGCTGCCGCCGGCGTATATTTCCGCCGTTCGCGCCGATCGCCGCCAGCGGATGCGCGACGCCGTCGATGGCGCCATGCAATCGTTCGAGAACAACACGCAAGCAAGGCAACTCGATGGCAACTTTCAGCTCGCCTATCGGCTCATGTCGAGTCCTCGAGCACGCGAGGCGTTCAACCTCGATCAGGAATCCGCTGCGATGCGCGATCGCTATGGCCGCACGCGTTTCGGACAGAGTTGCCTGCTGGCCCGCCGATTGATCGAACGCGGCGTGCGCTTCGTCACCGTCAATATGTTCGAGACCGTCTTCGATGAAGTGACCTGGGACATTCACGGCTCGCGGCCGTTCACGAACATCGTGCAGATGTCGCGCGAAGTCGTGCCGAACTTCGACCGGGCCTACTCGGCATTGCTTGAAGACCTGACCGATCGCGGCCTGTACTCGAACACCATCGTGACAGCGATGGGTGAATTTGGCCGCACGCCGAAAATCAACCCCGCCGGCGGGCGCGACCATCACCCCGGCGTGTGGACGATCCTGATGGGCGGCGGCCCGATTCGCGGTGGCCGCGTCATTGGCGAATCCGACGAACTCGGGTATCGTCCAAAGTCGCGTCCCGTCACCAGCGGCGAAGTCGCGGCGACGCTCTACCGCGGTCTGGGCCTGGACGAACACCGCGAACTGCCTGGGCCGCAAAACCGCCCGATCCCGCTCGTCGATTTCGGCGTGCAGGCGATTCGTGAGTTGTTTTAAGGAGACATGGAATGGCTACCGCGACATTGAATCCAAAAACGGCGTTACGCGCCGAACAATTCGATTATCCTTATGAATTGATTGATGGCGTCCCAACGGAGAAGCAGCCCATGGGACTATTCGCAAATATATTGGCGACGTATTTAGCGACGGCGATTAACAACTTCGCATTGCCGCGAAAACTTGGTCTGGCGATCAATGAAACGACTTACAAAATAAACGAGGAAAACTCGCGTCGGCCTGATGTGTCGTATGTGGAGTTCTCCCGTTTGCCTGCTTTGGAAATATTAAATTCTGATCCGCCTCATCTGGAATGTTCGCCGAATCTTGCAGTCGAAGTCGTCAGTCCCTCCAACACTTTCGGTGATATCGAACATCGGATAGAAGAATTCTTCGCAACCGGCGTTCAGATGGTATGGGTCATCTCGCCTCAGACTCGATTCGTTTATTCTTTTTCGTCGCGTACTGATTGCAGAATTCTTTCTGAGAGTGAATCAATCGACGGTGACACGGTACTACCCGGATTCTCGCTTCCCCTCGCTCAGCTATTTGGCGTCATTAACCCCGCGAACTAATCCTCTGTTAGAGTTCAAATATGCCAGCGACAATATCTACTCGCGTTCGCATCGCAGCGAAAACAACGGAACCAGACGACCTCTTTGAACGAATTGATGGGGTGCGAGTTGGGAAAGACGTGCCGATTCCGGATCTGGGCAGAGACGATAGCGATTCGCTACATGAGACCGTTGATGGGATTCGTACGGAGAAGAAGATGGGCTTCCTTGCCAGCATCATTGCCACGAGTTTGGGTCGCTCCCTGGGCATTTACGCTGAAGACCACCAGATTGGCCTCGTAATCGTCGAAGCCATCTACAAATTCTCGGACTCCGCTTCGCGCCGGCCAGATATTTCATTGATTAGTTTCGAGCAATTGGCGGCAATACCTAACCTTCAATCTGACCCTGCCGAGCCGGAGATTGTGCCAAAACTTGCTATCGAAGTCATAAGCCCGACGAATACATCTACATCCGTCGAGAACAAGCTCATCAAGTACTTCGCGGCTGGCGTCGAGGCGGTTTGGGTTATTCACCCGACGACACAGCGGATATACATCTACGATTCGCCCATGGTCTGCACTATTCTTGGAATTGACGACACACTCAACGGCGGCAAGGTAGTGCCGGGTTTTGCATTGCCGTTGCGAAAACTGTTTACGATTCACAGCCCCAGCACGAAAAATGAGTCTCCCTGATCAGTTCCTCATGAATATTGTTGATGCCCCCTCGAACTAATCCTCCCGTCTCAGGGTGATTTCCATGTTACCTGCCTTTCTCCTCGCCTGCACTATATCCGCATCCATGGGGCAGGCGCTCGAAATTCATCCGCCCGCTATCACCCTCGACGGACCCGGCGCGACTCAGCGCGTCATCGTTTTGCTCAAGCGAGGCAACGACGTCATCGGCGATGCCTCCGTGAACGCGGATCTCATCTCCGCCAACCCCAAGGTCGTCCGCGTGGGCGACAACGGCGTGCTCTACGCGGTTGGCGACGGCGAGACTATCGTATCCACGGAACGCGATGGTGAAATCGCCCTCGTCAAAGTCAAGGTCCAGAACACAAAGCGCCCGCACGGCATCAGCTTCGCCAATCAGGTCGTCCCGATTCTCACCAAGCTCGGCTGCAACTCCGGTGCGTGCCATGGCGCGCTCGCGGGCAAGGGCGGGCTCAAGTTGTCGCTGCGAGGCTATGATCCGGAGGCCGACCATTTCGTGCTGACGCGCCAGGCGAACGCTCGGCGGGTCAACCGCCAGGAGCCGTCACTCAGCCTCTTCCTGCTCAAGCCGACGCTGGCGCTGCCGCACGGCGGCGGCATGAAACTCGACGTCAAGTCCCCGGAATTCATTGTGCTCGCCAACTGGATTGCGAATGGCACTCCAGGCGTTTCGGCTCAGGACGTAAAGCTGACACGCATCGAGGCGTTTCCTCCCAACGCCATGTTGGCGCCGAAGGACACGCTGCAAATCATCGTGCGTGCCTGGTATTCCGACGGCCACAGCGAGGACGTGACCCGCCTTGCGAAATTCTCGAGCACCGAAGACCTCGTCGCCGGCGTGGATGAAGTCGGCAGTGTGAAGATCACCGGTCACGGCGAGGCGGCAGTCGTCGTGCTCTTCGGCAGCCGGGTGGCGCTCGTGCGAATCGCGTCGCCGTTCGCCAACGACGTCGATCCCAAGGTATTCGCGTCCGCCCGGCGAAATAACTTTATCGACGAACTCGTATTGAAGAAGCTGGAATCGCTCAAGATCCCTCCCTCGCCAGAATGCACTGACACGGAGTTCATTCGCCGCGCCTACCTCGATGCCATCGGCGTTTTACCCACTCCCGACGACGTACGGAAATTTACCGAGGACAAGCGAGCCGATCGGCGTGCGAAGCTCATCGACGCGCTGCTCGCTCGGCCGGAATACGTCGATTACTGGAGCTACAAGTGGGCGGACCTGTTGCTGATTTCGAGCCGAAAACTGTCACCACCCGCCGTACGGTCGTTCGCCTACTACGTTCGCGAGAGCGTGGCGGCGAACAAGCCGTGGGATCGCTTTGCTCGCGAAATTCTCACCGCGCGAGGCAGCACGCTCCAGCATGGCCAGGCCAATTATTTCATTCTGCACAAGGACATTACCGACCTGACGGAATCGACTGCAGTGACTTTCCTTGGCATGTCGATCACCTGCTGCCGATGCCATAACCACCCGATGGAAAAGTGGACACAGGATCAATACTGGAGCCTGGCGAATCTGTTTTCCCAGGTCGCGATCAAGAACGGCGACCGCGCGGGCGAGTTCAGCGTGCGCTCGGCAGGGGAGGGCGACATTCTGCATCCACGGCGAAGTATCGCGATGCCGCCGACGCCGCTCGATGGCAAAGCGGCCGCGCCGGGAAAGGATCGCCGCGAGTATTTCGCCGATTGGCTGACGGCGCCGGGAAATCCCTATTTCGCCCGGGCGTTCGTCAATCGCGTTTGGCGCAACTTCATGGGGCGGGGATTGGTCGAAGCGGAGGACGATCTACGCCAAACGAATCCTGCAAGCAACGAAGAATTGCTCGACGCCCTGGCACGCGATTTAATTAAGAACAAATACGATACGAAAAAACTGATACGAACGATCATGCTCTCCGCTGCGTATCAGCGCTCCTCTGTCGCGATACCGGGCAACAAGGACGACGATCGATTCTACTCGCGCTACCTGATCCGCCGGCTGCCAGCAGAGGTCGTGCTCGACGCCTACAGCGACATCACGAAAATCCCGACCGCATTCGCCAAGATCGCCGTCGGATCGTCCGGCGGAACCAAAGCAACGCCAGACTATCCGCTCGGCACGCGGGCTTTGCAGCTACCCGATACGCAACTCGTCTCGCAGTTCCTCGACGCTTTCGGCCGACCCGAGCGAGGCCAAACGTGCGCTTGCGAACGCGGGCAGGAATCGAGCGTCACGCAGGCGCTCCATCTCAACAACGGGCAAACGCTCAACGACAAACTTCGCAACAAGAAATCGCGCGTCGAGGAATGGGTGACGGAGAAGATCAGCGACGATGACGCGATTCGCCGGGTGTTCGCCTTGGCCCTATCGCGCAATCCGAGCGAAACGGAGTTGATGCGGTTCCGCACGCTGATGCACGGCGATCCGCGGGCGACACGGCGCGAAGTGATCGAGGATTTGTTCTGGGCGGTGCTGACGAGCCGCGAGTTTTTGTTTAATCGTTAGTGATCTTTGTTTAGCGCCCGCGTGACGCCATGCGGGCGCTAAACAAATAATACCGTGATATCAGGTGCCGAATGAAACGCATCATCCTCTCTGCATCGTTTTTGTTGTCGTTTGTGTTTCCCGCCACGGCTCAATCACCGAGCTACACGAAGGACGTGCGTCCGCTGCTCGTGAAGTATTGCCTGGAGTGCCACAACGCAAAGACGCAGAAGGGTTCGCTCGACCTGGAGTCGCACAAAGCGATGATGGCGGGTAGCGACACCGGCGCCGTCGTCATCGCCGGCAAACCGAACGAGAGCAAGTTGGTACTGCTGACCGAGCACAAGCAGAAGCCGATCATGCCGCCCGCGAAAGCGAAACTTCAACCGACAAAGGCCGAGGTAGCGATGCTGCGAGCCTGGGTGGCGGCAGGTGCGAAGGATGACGCGCTGGTGGTGAAGGTCGAGTTGCCGGAGATCAAGGCGAAGAAAGGTGGCTTGGGACCGGTTACTGCACTGAGCTACTCCTCGTTGGATAGGGTATTGGCGATTGCGCGGGGCAAATCCTTGGTGCTAATCGGTCTTGAAGTAAATCCGAAGCAGCCTGTCATTGCGTCAGACGCCTACAGTCTTAAAGATCCGATAACTTCATTGGTTTCTGATAATTTTTCGGTCTCGACTCTAGTTGCAACGCGTTCAGAGAACGGACAGTGTGACGTTAGGTATTGCTCCGATGTCGCAACCCCACAAATTACAATCCATAAGGACTCAGTATTGGCTCTCGTGTTTTTTTCAGACATCAATCGACGCCTAGCATCCGCAAGCTATGACGGTGAGATTCATTTGCTGAAGGACGTTGACCATGACAAGATGAAGTTTAACAAGCCACTTGTCCTCAAAGAACACAGCGACGCCGTATACGGACTCGCCTTCAGTCCCGATGGCAAGATGCTCGCGTCTGTTTCCGCCGACCGTGCCATGAAGGTGTTCGATGTCGAGACCGGCAAGCTGCTCTACACTCTCAGCGACGCGACCGATTGGCTTTACACCGTCGCCTGGAGCCCCGATGGCAAACGCCTGGTCTCCGCCGGCGTGGATAAGAGTATTCGCGTATACGAGGCCCTCACCCCCAACCCCTCTCCCAAAGGGCGAGGGGAGTTCAGGGAAGGCGCCAGGCTGCGCCAATCGGTGTTCGCGCATGAAGGGCCAGTCCAGAAGGTGCTTTTCTCCAGCGATTCGAAGACGCTCTACTCCGTCGGTCAGGATCGCGTCATCAAGGCGTGGGACGTCGAGAAGATGATCGAGCGTAAAGTATACGACAAACAGCCCGAAACCGTCATGTGCATGGCTCTGCGCGAAGATGCCGGGCAGATCATCATCGGGCGCTACGATGGCGTCGTGCAGTTGATCGACATCAAGACGGGCAAAGTCGCGCGCGAGTTCGGCGATGAAAAGAAACCCGCCGCCAAGCCCAGGGATGAGCGAAGCGAATCCTTGGGATCGAACCCACATTACACCTCTTACCCCCAGGAATCGCTTCGCTCATCCTGGGGCTTGAAGACTGGCACGCTCGATCGCGCCGGCGCGGTTCACGTTCATACGTTTGACGCCAAGGCCGGCGAATCGCTCGGCTTCAAGCTCGTCGTCGATCCGAAATCGAAATTCGAGCCGGTGCTGATTCTGACCGACGCCACGGGCAAAGTCATCGCCGAGGGCGAAAGCCACCTGGGCCACAAATTCAGCGTCGCAGGCACGTATTCGATCACGGTGCGCGATCGCGAATTTCGCGGCGGGGCCGACTATACCTACAAGTTGCATCGCGGCGAGATTCCCGTCGTTACCACCGTTCATCCCCTCGGCTTGATGCGCGGCACGAAGAATTTTGTCCGCATTCACGGCGTCTTCCTCGATCAGCAAAACGTACCGGTGAGCGTGCCGAAGGACGCCAAGATTGGCAACAAGATCAATATTCCCGTCACGTCGAAATTCGGCGAACCGCTGGGCAATGTGGAGATCGTCGTCGGCGAATTTCCCGATGCGATGGACTCGGCAAAACTCGTTACAGTCCCCGGCACTGCGAACGGCATCATCGTGAAGGACGGCGACGCGCACACTTGGACCTTCGCCGCCAAGAAAGGCCAACCGCTCGTCGTCGAAACGCACGCTCGCCGCATCGGATCGAAGCTCGATTCAGTAATCGAAATCCTAGACAAGGCCGGCGATCCCGTGCCGCGCGCGGTGCTGCGTTCGCTGGCGAAGACCAACGTCACGTTTCGCGATCACGATTCGGCTCAGGGTAACATCCGCATTGAAACCTGGAACGATCTGTCGATCAACGATTATTTGTTCGTCGGCAACGAACTCATGAAAATCCAGGCCCTGCCGACGCATCCTGATGCCGACTGCAACTTTTTCGCGACACAAGGTCAACGCATCGGGTACCTCGACACGACGCCGACGCATCACGCGAACGGCTTACCGATGTACAAGGTCCGCGTGCATCCGCCGGGCACGAGGTTTCCGCCCAACGGCTTTCCGGTGTTCACGCTTTTCTACCGCAACGACGACGGCGGGCCTGGCTTTGGCCGCGATTCACGCATCCTGTTCGATCCGCCTGCCGACGGCGAATACAAGGTTCGCATCAGCGACGCTCGCGGCATGGGCGGCGTCACTTTCGGCTATCGATTGACAGTCAGGCCGCCGCGGCCTAGTTTCAACATCCGCTTCGCGCCTGCGATGCCGACGGTGTCGAACTTCGCCTCGGTTCCGCTCGCCATCACCGCAGAGCGCATCGATGGTTTCGACGGCCCGATCCATGTCCGCTTTGCCGATCTCCCGCCTGGCATCGCGGCGCCGGCGACGACCATCGAAGCCGGCACGTACGCCACGGCCGTCGCGCTTACCGCCAAGGTGAACGCTCCGGAACCACGACCCAAAACACCGATGCGCATCGTCGGCGAGGCAGTAATCAACGGTAAGAAGGTCGTCAGCGAGGCCGTGATTCCGGGCCCGAAAGTCATCACGCCGGGCGATATCCGTACATGGACCGATGTGGCGGAAGTAATGCTGCAACCGGGAAAACAGGCCAAACTCACGGTGCACATCGAACGCGCCAAGGGCTTCACCGGCCGGGTTCCACTCGAGGTGCGAGGCATGCCGCATGGCGTGCGCGTGCTCGACATTGGTCTGAACGGAATCCTCGTCAACGAGAACGAGACTCGCCGGACCGTGACGTTTTATGCCGAGCCTTGGATCGAAGCGCAAGACCATCCGATTGTGGTCCTGGCGAGGCGAGAGGGCAAGAACACGGAACACGCCGCCGAATCGGTCCTAATGAAGGTGCGGTAATCGTCGGGAAATCGATTCGCCGTTGGCGTATGGCATGCCATATTGAAGGCGCCGCGTAAGGCGGTAGGATGAGAGCAGGGTCGGTTTAAATTTCTTGCGGAGAGATTCGTCATGCTGCTACGAGCGTACTTGCTGGTCGGCGTCCTCCTGACTTCGCCCGCGGTGGTTCGAGCCGACGCATTTGATAATTACACCAATCCACTCCTGGCCAAGGTTCCAACAAGCAAATCGGCGGAAAAAATCACCAAGCTCACGCCCGAACTCATGGTGCAGCACAGCCGCGCCTTGCCGGGCCTCACCTCGGCGTTCATTGTCTTAAGGACCAATGACAGTCGCTACGCCAAGCTTCTGGTGCAACCCGCGCGGCAGAAGATTTCGGAAACAGATTCCGTGCCTATCGTCCTCATCGAACGCTATGTGACCTTCCGCGAAGGCGACGAAAAAACGGTGACAGCGTCAGGTCAAAATATCCGCCTGTTTGGCGATTTCCGCTTCAATCTCGACATCGGGCAGGTCGTGCCTGGCAACGTGGCCGCGGATCTGCGCGTCGTTGTCACGAAAGACGACTATTATCTCGAACCCGTGGACAAGGCCGAAATGTATATCGTCACCAAGCATCTACCCGAAGCGAACCCGCCGAAAACGGGCAAGCTCGTTGTCGGAGCTCAGTTCGAGCCGCGCTATTTCAACGGCGAATACAAGCTCTTTGATGATGGCCGACGCTCAGGCACGCTGCGGCTCAAAGTGCTGGAGACGAACGAGGTCGTGGGATCCTATTATTCAGACAAAGACGGCCAAAAGTACGAAGTGACGGGCAAAATCGCCGCCACGCCCTCGCACCAAATCAACTTCCGCATCAATTATCCGCGAACGATTCAGGAATTTACAGGCTTTCTTTTCACGGGCAACGGTGTCGCGATCACCGGCTCATCACGCCTGGAAAATCGCGAAACCGGTTTCTATGCGCTGCGCAGTGAATAGTCAGTTCTTGCCGATCCAATCAAATATTTGTTAAATATTACCCAAAATTCCGGTTCTTCCCAATTCACCGACTGGGAGGGTTTCGTTGATGTGGGTACGGCTGCAACTCGACATCGGCCCAAGCGATTTGGCTTATGGCTTGCTGCGCCTCTCTCACCCCTTTGACGCCGCCAATTACGCGGATCTGATTGAAAAACAATTCTCGCCGGGAGGCAATGCCCTTGCCGTGCTGTCGGTTCGTTCGGGTCTCGATTTGTTGCTTGGCGTGCTGGGTTGGGCGCCTGGCAGCGAGATCGTTTACTCCGCGCTGAATATTCCCGACATGACGATGGTCGCTCGCCAGCATGGCATCGTGCCCGTGCCTGCCGATTTGGATGTCGAACGGTTAGCGCCAAACCTGGAACTGATCGAGCGTGCGATCACGTCAAAGACACGGGCGATTCTTGTCGCTCATCTTTACGGCAATTTCGTGCCGATGGAGCCGATTGTTCAAATTGCCCGCAAGCATGGTCTGATGCTGATCGAGGATTGCGCGGAGAATTTCGACGGGGTGTATGTCGGACATCCCGATGCCGATATTTCGCTATTCAGCTTTGGTCCGCTCAAGACAGCAACGTCGCTTGCCGGCGGCGTCCTTCGTGCGAAAGATTCGGCACTGCTTGCGAAACTCCGCGAAGCGCATGCCCACTGGCCGTCGCAAAGCCGGCGCGATTTTCTCAATCGCCTGTGCAAGTACGGCACGATGCGGCTGTTCGGCACGCGTTTCCTGTATGGCGCGGTTCGCCGAGTCGCGCGATCCCTCGTCGGCGATGTCGATAAGCTGATCCATTTTTCCGCAAAGAGCTTTCGCGATGACGAGATCATGCGGCGATTGCGCCAGCGTCCGTGCGGCCCCTTGCTGGCGTCGATGGCGCGGCGGTTGAGCCAGTTCGACTCCGAGCGTATCCGCCAGCGCACCGCGAATGGCCGGCTTCTCGCCGACCTGCTTCGCGGCAAGGTGTCTTGCCCTGGCGCGGACGTCGTACCTCATAACTATTGGCTCTTTCCGGCAATCGTGGCGGACCCGCAGCGGACTATTTCCGCTCTGGAGGCTGCAGGATTTGATGCGACACAGGCGCAGAGCATGCAGGCATGCCCTGCGCCGCCGGACCGCCCGGACCTTGATCCGGTCAACGTGCGCGAGGTACTGAAGCATATGATCTTGTTGCCTTGCTACCCTGGCATTCCTGAAGCGGAATTACGCCGCATGGCAGAGGTGGTGATCGAGATCGAAAAATCGGCCGCCAGCGTTCAATCGCTGCGCGTCACCTTGCAGCCAGCCGAAACACAAGTTGGAGGCGACGCATCCGCTCCGCGCCCAACTCCCAGCGAGCCAGTTGGACAAGAAAATCACCAGGCTTTCGCCTGAATTATCACAACCACGATACAACCCCCTGGGCCGAGAGGCTCTAGCGACGAGTGCATGCGTTTCGCATGAAAACAGCCGCGTTCTCGCTCGTTTGCTTAATCGTCACGGATGGAAATAGTTTGCAGGCGGGAAATGAATTGTGCGAATTAATCGAAAAAATGAGGAATTAGCCTATTGCTGTCGAAGCCTGTCTATGCTAAAACTCGAATGAAGGAATTTGCGGCGTCTCCCATCAGGACGGATTCCTCTTTTCATCTCCACGGACGGTCGGCATTCGCGGCGGACAGGACTCCAGCAACATCGCGGTAGTATTTCCGTTGGTACTCGTTTGTTTTGAATCGTTCACCCTTATCCAAGAGGTCGTGCAACAATGTCGGCAAAGATTCATGTCGAACGCATGATGCACCGCAACAGCATCGCCGTGGCAGGCGAGTCGGCGGCGAGTTACGCGCTCATCAAATTGATTCCATCAGGTCTCGGTGTCGCCTCCAAACCGATGGGTTTGAACCTGGCGTTGGTCCTTGACGTTTCAGGATCGATGTACGAGGAGGATGGCACCAGCATCCCGCGTCTGAAACGTGTTCAGGATGCCGCCGTCTCGGCCATCCAGAAACTCAAACCCGATGACACGATGACGATCGTGGCGTTCGCGCATAACGCGATGACGCTGCTGCCGCCGACGAAAATCTCCGAACGCGCTAAAATCGAAGACGTCATCCGCAAGATCGACATGTTCGACGTCGATCCAGGCGGCACGGCGATGAACGACGGCATGAAACTGGCGATCGACGAAGTCGAAAAGCTCGCTGGTCCTGGCCGCCTGACGCAGATCGTGGTTCTCACCGACGGTGAAACCTCCGGCGAGCAGGACTGCCGGGCGCTGGCCGAACGCGCTGCCAAGAAGCACATTCATCTCACAATGATGGGTGTCGGACTCGACTGGAAGGCGAATCTACTCAAAGATTTGGCCCGCATCAGTGAAGGCAAGTGGTACTACATCGACGTCAATAACGCACTGGAAGCCGAGCGCATTTTCGTCGAAGAATTCGAGCAGTTGGCGGCGACCGGCTTCATGAACGTCGAAATGCACCTGCGTCCGATGAAGGACGTGAAAATCAAGCGAGTTCGCCAGGTGGTTCCGGAAATCAAGGAAATCGCTTCGACGGAGCCCGAAGAGCGCCACCTTGTCACTCCCCTCGGAACCCTGCAGAAGGATCAATCGTCGCGCTATGTCCTCGACCTGAGCCTTCCCAAGCGGCCGGACGGAAAATTCGTCATCGCGCAGCTTGAAATCACCTACGATCTCGGCATGGGCACGCGCGAAACCACTGGCCTGATTCCGATCGAAATGTCCTACACCTCGGCTGGTCATGGTTACGTCAATGCCGAAGTCATGAAGCACATTGACGAAGTTCAGATCTTCGAGCTGAACACCAACCTTCAGAAGGCGATTGCCAGCGAAAACAAGGAAGAAGTGCAGAAGGTTGCCGAGCAAATCGAGCAGAAGGGCGCACTGATGGGGCCACGCGCCGCGAAGAAGACGATGCTTGCCAAGCAAGTCTTGCAAGAGCTCAACACCGGCGGGCGCGTTTCGAAGAAGACGCAACTGGCGATGGACGATTCATCGCGCATGGCCGAGGAAATGCCGGCGAACTAACTATTGTTGACCGCTCGCCCCACGCGGGCGGTTTTTCGTTACGCATACACTAACAACCGATGACCCATCGTCGTCGGTTCCATCGATGTGGAGGTTACTGTCGTCATGGTGAAATGTCCGTTCTGCAATTTTAACAACGAAGATGGCGCACTGTTTTGCGAGCAGTGCAAGTCCGATGTGAGCAGCGTGGCGCCAACACCGGCGGAAGAAGTGCCGGTCGTGGCAGCGATCGTCGAAGAACCGCCTGCGGAAGTCGTGGCGGCTGTCGTCGTCGAGGAAGCTCCTGCGGCAGCGGTCATCGTCGAAGAAGTCGTTGCGGTTGTCGAAACTCCCGCGGCGGCTGTCGTCGTCGAAGAGGTCGTCGCCGTCGAAGCCGCGCCGCCACCGCCGCCGGCTCCCGCACCGGCTCCGCCGCCCCCAGCGCCTGTCGCGGCTGCACCTGCTCCAGCGCCCGCGCCTGCAGCGGCGCCGGCCGCCGGTCCTGCACCGATTCCGCCAGGTTCGACCATCAAGCTCGTCGTGCAGCGTGGCCTGAAACCCAACGACGAATACACGCTGTTCGCCGGTGAAAACTTCGTCGGCCGCGCTGATGAAAAGCCAGTGGATGTCGATCTTACCTTCCAGGAACCCGAAGATCGCGTTTGGGTTTCCCGCCAACACGCCGTCATCAACTGGGATGATGCCACCGGCGTCCTTACGGTTGAAGATCTTAACAGCGCGAACGGCACCTTCGTCAATCGTGAACGCGTCTATCCGGGCCAGCCCAAACAGCTGTACGCCGGTTCGACGGTCCAGATCGGCACCGTTCACATGCGCGTCAAGGTCTAGCGGCATCGCGAATCCGGCTCGTTCGTGGCCTTGCGCTCCTGCAAAACTTGCAAGAGCGCAAGGCTCACCCTCACGAGGCGCTCTGCCTCAACGGCCGGACGAGTATCCCCAACCGGATGTCGCTTTGGCGAATTCCCATGTCAACTCCCCGGATATGGAATACAAAAACTACCTCAGCAGCCCGGCGCGGGCTCACGATTTCGTCAATGTGAAACCGCGATCCGACTGATTCCCAAACCGACGGCGAAGGATCACGCCTATGAGCTTGGTCTGTGCGCAATGCTCGCGCGTAAACCCCGATGAAGCTGCCTACTGCTTTTACGACGGCGCCGCGCTGGCCGGCAGGGCCGGCGGCCCCATCAACGCCGGGTCGGCGCCGTTTCCGAATCAATTCGTATTTCCAAACGGGCAGGCGTGCCGAAACTTCGATCAGCTCGCCGTCGCCTGCCAGCAGTACTGGCCTCAGGCGATCGACCTGCTCAAGCAAGGATTCCTCGGCTCGTTCTTTGGCGGTCTGGGCCGCGTCGATTTGGCGATGGCCGCCCAGGAAGCCGCCAAATTTCCCGATATCGATCGCGGGCTTGATCAGCTTCTCTCCAAACTTCCAACGCAGGCCATTCAGGAACCCAAACTTCAGGCAGAGCCAAGCGAGATCAATCTGGGCATCCTGAAAATCGGCCAGGACCGCAGCAGCGAAATCCACCTGACCAACCTCGGCATGCGCCTGCTCTACGGAACCGTCACCTCCGATTGCAAATGGCTCACCATCGGCGATGCCCCGGGCCATTCCGAGAAGCTGTTTCAGTTCGGCAGCGATTCGGTCATCCCGATCCACGTTCGCGGGCAGCATCTTCGCGCCGGCTCGAAGCCGCTCGAAGGCCAGCTTGTCGTCGATTCGAACGGCGGCACGGTCACCATCACGGTCAAGACCGACGTGCCGATCACGCCCTACGCCGGCGGCCTCTTCGCCGGCGCGACGACGCCTCGCCAAATCGCGGAAAAGGCCAAGGCGAATCCGAAGGACGCCGCCCCCGCCTTCGAGAGCGGCGAAATCGCAAAATGGTACGCCAGTAACGGCTGGCCCTACCCAGTCCAGGGGCCGACGATGGCCGGCATGGGCGCCATTCAGCAATTTTTCGAGGCGCTCGGCGTCGCCAAGGCGCCGAAAGTCGAGTTCAGCCCCAAATCGCTCGATCTTCAAGGCGCCGTCGGCAAGACCGTCGAAGCGTCTATCGAGATTACCACTGCCGAGCGCAAAGTCGTCTACGGCTGGGCCACCACCGACGTGAGCTGGATCGACGTCGGCACGACGAAATTGTCGGGCAAGTCCGCGACGATCCCGCTCACCATCCGCGTGCCGTCGCCATGCCCGCCCAGGCTCGAAGCGACGCTTCAGCTATTCGGTAACGGCGGCCAGCGCCAGACGATGCCGATCGTCGTCAAGGTCGCGGGCGGCAAGGCCGGCGTCGAAGTCAAGCCGCTCGAAGAAGAAGTCATGGTGGTCGAGTTGGCAGAGACTGCCTCGCCCAAAAAACGGTCCGGCGTCGATTCCCCGGCGCCCGTGCCGAACATGACGATTCCGGCGCCAACCTTGTCAACCGGCGCGCCAGTTACCTTCGAGCAATCGGTTTCGGCGACCAGCGACGATCCCTTCGCGGTCACCGAATCGTCGCCATCGAAATCTATTTCGGATGGCGGCTCCGTGTTCGGCTCGCCCAAGAAAAAGGCCGGCATGCCGGTGATCGTGCAACTCATCCTGAACCTGATCCCGGTGGCGATCCTGCTGCTGATCATGCTGCTGCTGCTCATCCACGATTTCTTCTTCGCCACCGTCCGCGACAAAGGCGGCGGCGTCAGTGTCACCGAAGGAAAGGTCGACCTGAAAGAAGTGGACCCGCGGCCGCATATTGTCATCAAACACAATGAAGCCAAGGGCAAAGTGAAAGATAACGAAATCGATGACCACATGACCTTTGCGATTCACAAATTGAATCTAGTCGATCCAACTGCAACGCCGATCAAGTTGAATTACTACGATAACGGCTTTGGTAACAGCATCGTAGTGAGGATTGACACTAGGCCCGATCAGGTTTTCGGTAAACCCGTCGACGGAGATTGGACCGACAACGGGAAAGGTTCGAAGCAGGTTGGGCAATTCGGCGACGGCCGGCAAAGGACTTTTAACTTTAAACGTGACAAGATTCATCTTACCCAAACAGTTACTCTTGAACCGTCCGACCCCGACCCAAACATTCCAGGTGAGAAGAAACGCCTTCTAAATACATGCTTGGCTCGGTACAAGGTCAAGAATAATGACAAAATCCCTCACAAATTTGCGATGCGAATTTTGCTCGACACGTACATCAACGATCGCGACGATGTGCCTTTTACGATCCCGGGTGTGCCGGGAGTTGTGAGCACTTTCAAAGACCTAACCGGCAAAGATGTTCCCGATTTCGTGGAAGTCATTGAAAAAGAAACCATTGCAGATCCTGGTACAATCGTGCGTCTTGGAATCCGTATCAGTGATAAGTTTGAAGCTCCCGATCGATTTCTTTTGACTCGTTACCCGCAGAAAGCGAATGATGCCCACAAACGATTTATCGTGCCACCTGTACCCTTTATCGGCGAAAAGAATTCCGGAGACGGAAAAACTGGTGCGGATTCATGCGTCGTAATGTACTGGAACGAGAAATTGCTCAGGCCAGGCGAAACACGGGAGATGGGATTCACCTACGGACTTGGTTCTCTAAGTGTTGGCGGAAGCGGGCAACTCGCAGTCACCGTCGGCGGGCGCATGTTCAAGGGCGGCGAACTGACAGTCGTCGCACTGGTATCTGACGAGAAGGCAACTACTGCGACGCTAAAGTTGCCGGCTGGCCTGGAACACTTCGATATTTCCAAAGAGACACAGAAAATCCCGCCGCAGCGTGAAGGCAGACCGAGTCCCGTCACATGGCAGGTGCGTGCGTTGCAACCGGGCGAGCATCAATTGACGGTGACGACCGATTCAAAGCTAATCAACCAACGCAAAGTGCGGATCAACGTGAAGTCGTTGTTCAACTGAGCAACGGCGAGCGGGGGACATGGTTCTGGTCGATGAAAACTGCAATATCCAAATTACGGAAGCATCGTGCGAAATGCTCCCTCTCCCACCGGGAAAGGGTTAGGGTGGGTTGCTGAAAACCATTGGAAATTCGGTCGAATGCGCGTCGTCGCCCCTTAGTGGAACCATTGGGCCTACGGCTCCCTCTCCCCCAGTATTCTGGGGGAGAGGGCGGGGTGAGGGGGTCGTGTACCGTCCGGAAAATTATTGATATCGCGTGGCATCTCGTCCCCCTCACCCCCAACCCCTCTCCCCCAGATTACTGGGGGAGAGGAGGGGCAATGCGCAACAAAATCCGGATGAAAGCTGTCCGAGTTATTCATCAGCCCAGGGTTGGGGTGAAGGCCGCTTGAACGATTGCAGTGCGAGATATTTTGCAGTATTGCAGACAACCTGCGGCCCTCACCCCCGACCCCTCTCCCGGCGGGAGAGGGGAGAAAATGCGCTCGCCGTGATGATGTGCGAATCGTGAAAAATCCTTAACGTCGGTTGCCTTTCTTCAAGTTTTTTCCAATCCTAAACCCTACGCGGATCGGCTCCGTCGGCATTGGATCGCCAGACGGCGGCGGAGATCCTGTTCTTCTTTTCGCGAGGTCATTCATGGATATTCCCCCCACGATAAAACGCCTGGCGCTCGTCGTCGGCGGCGGCCCGGCGCCTGGCATCAATGGGGTTATCAGTTCGGTCACCATCGAAGCGTGTAATCGCGGCATCAGTGTGTTCGGCATCGAAGACGGCTACAAATGGCTCGCCAATGGCGAATCGATGAAGGCCCTCGAAGAAGGCATCGCCAAACGCGGAGGCGAAGACGGCTTTCAGTGGCTGGTCCGCAACAATACCGAAGTCAACCCGACGCACATCGTCCACCTGACGAAGGAAGACGTCAAGCAGATCCACTATCGCGGCGGGTCGCTGTTGCGCACGTCGCGCACCAATCCCTCCAAGAAAAAAGAGGACATGGACCGCGTCATTGCCGTCTTCAAGAAAATGAATTTCGACGCGCTCGTGAGCATCGGCGGCGACGACACGGCTTACACCGCCAGCCAGGTCTACAAGGCGTACAAATCGGCCGGCGGTTACCTGCGCGTGGCACACGTGCCTAAGACGATCGACAACGACCTGCCGCTGCCCGGATCGACGCCGACTTTTGGTTTCGAGACGGCCCGGCACTACGGCGCCGCGGTCGTGCGTAATCTGGCCGAGGACGCGCGGACGACTTCGCGGTGGTATCTCGTCGTCAGCATGGGCCGGGCGGCGGGGCACCTCGCGCTCGGTGTGGGCAAGGCGGCGGCGGCGACGCTCACCATCATCCCCGAAGAGTTCGGCATCGATCTCGTCACGAAGAAGCCCAAATCGATCAAGATCAAGCACCTCACCGATATTCTCGTCGGCGCCATCATCAAACGCCATGCCGGCAAACGCCCCTATGGCGTCATCGTCCTGGCCGAGGGACTGATCGAATCGATCAAGGATGAACTCAAGATCATTCTCGACAATACCGGGGGCAAGTACGGCAACTACGAGACCGACGATTTCGGGCATCTCCGCCTCGGCGAGATCGGCGTCGGCAACCTCTTCCGCGATCTGCTCACCGAACGCCTCATGAAACCCAAATCCGCCAAGGCCGCTCGCCTGCACGAGATGCTCGGCTACACCGTGGAACCCGTGGGCATCAGCACGACGCTCGTCAGCAAGGATCTGGGCTACGAACTCCGCTGCGCCGATCCGATTCCGTTCGACATCGAGTACACGCGCGATCTCGGCTACAGTGCCGTCAAGTATCTGCACGAACCAGAGGCGATGAAATACGGCGCGATCATCGGCTTCATCGACGGCGGCATGAAGCCGATGGATTTCGATACGATGATCAACCCCATCACCAAGCGAATGGAAACCCGCTTGGTCAACACGAAGGGCGAGGGCTTCCAGGTAGCCATGGAGTACATGATTCGGCTGGAAAAGAGCGATTTCGACGACGCGAAGAACTTGACGCAGCTCGCGGAATTCGTCAAGAAGAAGCCCGAGGAGTTCCGAGCCGAGTTCGGCTACCTGGTCGATGCGTGACAAGATCGGATTTTCTGCGGGTTTGCTGAGCCCCTCACCCCCAACCCCTCTCCCCCGGATTACCGGGGGCGAGGGGAGCGGTGTGCGATTTCGATTCCGAAACAATTTCAAAGCGTTCTGCATTCCGCAGCGCCAAGTGTTAGGCCGCAAGCGGAAATTACATTTTCCGAGGACCAGCAACGTGTGTTTCTCCGCTCAAGCAAGTTTTACCGTGGGCACGGCCCTTGTGCCTGCAGGGCTTTACTGCATCTGGTCGGCGTGGGTGAAGAAGCGGGCCTTCCTGGGGCTCGCGGTGGTGCCGCTTGTTTTTGGTGTTCAGCAAATCGGCGAGGGGTTCGTCTGGACCGGGATTAACTCGGGGGATGCGGAGCAGACACGGCTGGCATCGCTGTTTTTTCTTTTTTTTGCGCTGGCGTTTTGGCCGTTCTGGTTTCCCGTCTTGACGACGATCATGGAGCCGATTCCGAAACGCCGCTGGATTTTTGGCGCTGTCAGCGTCGTCGCGGCAAGTTGGTTCTGGATTCTGTTTTGGCCGCTCGTGGTGGATCCGTCGCTGCTGGAAACGCGCGTCGATCATCATTCGATTCGTTATGCCTACGACGGTCTCGCGATCTACAACTACATTGACAAAACGCCGCTGCGTGTTCTTTACTTGCTCTCGGTGGCGATTCCGCCGATGTTCAGTTCGGAGAATTTGGGCCGCATTCCGGGACTCGTGCTCGGCGCCTCGGCCTTGCTGGCGGCGACGGTCTATCACTACGCGTTCGTGTCGGTATGGTGCTTCTTCGCGGCAGTCCTGGCGATTTCGATGTGCGTGATGTTCTACCGCTTGCCGGGACGCCGTCATTCGAAAGCGGCCGTGGCGGGATGATAGGTACAATTCGCTGCCTTACGGTGCTCAATCGGGTTCCAATTCGGCTGGTCAGGCATAGGTTAATCAGGTAAAAAGCTTAACAACTCGGAAATATTTCTTGCCGCCCTTTCCCGTTTTTCGGCAAAAGGAAGATCACATGGACGTAGTAGCGATGCCCCAGTTTCACGCCGACGTCGAAATGAAGCTTTGGAAAATCTATCGCGAATTTTTCGACCTCGCCGAGAAGAAGCGCCGGTGGAACATCCGCGAGGATGTGCCGTGGGATCAGTGCAATCCTAATATCGACCCGGTCATAACGGACGTGGTGGAAACGTTCTGCTGCGTCGAACTTTACCTACCCGATTATGTCGGCAAGGTGTTGCCGATCGTCCGGCAAAGCAAGGGCCGAACGTGGTTCTACGCCAACTGGGGCTACGAGGAATCGAAGCATTCTTTGGTGCTGAGCGATTGGCTGCTCCGAGGCAAACATCGCACCGAAGAGTACATGGTCGATCTGGAAAAGCAGGTCTTCGAACGCGAGTGGAATCTGCCGGTGGGCAGCCATCTCGGCATGCTGGCGTATGCCATGGTGCAGGAACACGCGACCTTCATCAACTATCGAAACCTCCGCCAGCGTGCCAAGGCGATGGGCGGCGATCCGGCACTCGACACGATCCTGAGCTTTGTCACCGTGGATGAGCGCGCTCACTACAGCTTGTTCAAACAATTCTTCGACCTCTACCTCGAAGTGGATCGCGACGCCTGCCTGGTTGCGCTGCGCGCAGTGCTGAATCAATTCCAGATGCCTGCGGTGCATGATCTGCTCGGCGAAAGCACTCGCCGAATCGCGAATATTCGCAGCCTCGAGCTTTTCAACGAGGAAACTTTCTTCCGCGATGTCTATAACTATCTTCTGGAAGAGCTCGGCGTCACCCGCGCCGAGATGCGCGGGCCGAGACAGAAAAAATCACTGGCCGGGTGATGTTTGACCACGAATACGCACGCAGAAAGCTGGAGACATCTCCCATGCATCGTCGCATCTTGATCACCCTTTTTTGTGTCTGCGCCGTTACAAACGGTCTCGTTGGGCAGGAAAAGAAAAAACGCCCGCCGAACATCGTCATTCTGTTGGCCGATGATCTCGGTTATGCCGACGTCGGATTTCACGGCGGCAAGGATATCGCCACGCCAAATATCGACGCGCTCGCCAAGAGCGGCACGCGCTTCACGAGCGGCTATGTATCGGGGCCTTATTGCAGTCCGACCCGTGCTGGCCTTCTGACGGGGCGCTATCAGACGCGCTTCGGCCACGAGTTCAATCCCGCCGGCGGAAAGCAGGGCATGCCGACCGGCGAGACCACGATAGCGCAGCGTCTCGCCCGCCTCGGTTACGCCACGGCGTTGATCGGCAAATGGCATCTCGGTTCGGACGACAAAATGACGCCGCCCGAACGCGGTTTCCAGGATTTCTTCGGCTTCCTCGGCGGCGCCCATTCTTACTTTCCGGGCAAGGGCAAGGACATCTTTCGCGGCGGGAAAGCCGTGGATGAAAAAGAATACCTCACCGACGCAATCGCGCGCGAAAGCCTGGCCTTCATCGACAAAAATGCCGCGAAGCCGTTCTTCCTTTACATGGCGTTCAACGCAGTTCACACGCCGATGCAGGCGACGGAGAAGTATCTGAACCGCTTTCCCAATATCAAAGCCAAGGATCGCAGGACCTACGCCGCCATGCTCAGCGCGATGGACGACGCGATTGGCCAGGTGATGGCGAAACTGCGCGAGAAAGGGCTGGAGGAAGACACGCTGATCTTTTTCTTCAGCGATAACGGCGGACCGACGATGGTCGGCACGACGATCAACGCATCGATCAATTTCCCGTTACGCGGGTCGAAACGCCAGCTGCTGGAAGGCGGTGTGCGCGTGCCATTCGTGATGACGTGGAAGGGCCGTGTGCCGGCGGGCAAAACGTACGACAACCCGATCATCCAGCTCGACATTCTGCCGACTGCCATCGCCGCGGCGGGCGGCGAGGTGAAGGCAGACTGGAAACTCGAAGGCGTGAATCTTTTGCCCTATGTGGAAGGCGCGAACAAGTCCGTGCCACACGAGATGCTTTTTTGGCGTTTCGGAGATCAAATGGCTGCACGCAAGGGCGACTGGAAGATGGTTCGCTACGACAACACGGGCATTCATCTTTACAACCTGAAAGACGACATCGGCGAGAGTAAGGATCTCGCGGCTGCCAGGGCCGACGTGCTGGGCGAAATCCAGCAGGCGTGGACGCGCTGGGACCGCGACAATGTCGCGCCGCTCTGGGGCGGCGGGAAAGCGAAGAAGAAAAAGAAGACCTGATCGATTGGCGAGCGGGGGGCGTAAGCCCCCTGATTCTTGAATCTCGTCGACTAGAATCAGGGGGCTTACGCCCGCCGCTCGCCAGACACATTAGCCGGAAAAACCGCAAATCGCCGTTGAACTTCAGCGTTCAAATCCTATTCCATTCCTACACACAAGCGTTTTACGTTTCACGAATTTCAAGGAGTTTTTGCATGTCGATGTACATCGGTGAAGCCCTCGTCGGCGGCGGTAATGAAATCGCCCACATTGATCTTCTCATTGGCTCGAAGGACGGCCCCGTCGGCATCGCCTTCGCCAACGCCCTCGCCAATCAATCGGCCGGCCACACGAATCTGCTCGCCGTCGTCACGCCGAATCTCGTCTGCAAACCGGCGACCGTGATGGTCACCAAGGTGACGATCAAGGGCATGAAGCAAGCCGTGCAGATGTTCGGCCCCGCGCAGGCCGCTGTCGCTCGCGCCGTCGCGGACAGCACTGCCGCGAACATCATCCCGCAGCACCTCGCTGACAGCTTCGTCATCGTGTGCGGCGTGTTCATTCACCCGGCCGCCGCCGATGATGCAAAGATTTACGAATACAACTACGAAGCCACCAAGATGGCGATCAAGAACGCCATGACCGGCGAACCGAAATTGGCCGACATCACGGCACAGAAGGACAAGGTCAAGCACCCGTTCTCGCCGAAATAAACGAAGCCAAGCCCCACCATGAGCGCAGCGAATGGTGGGGATCTACCCCCAGGAATAGCTGCGCTCATCCTGGGGCTTTTCTACTACCACCTCCCATGTCCAAAAAAATCCTCATTCAACTCGACAGCGACCCGCAAGCCAGCGTCTTCGACCGTGTCGTGGCAATCGACGCCGGCGTGGACGAACTCTTCAGCTACGCCAATGTAAAATCGGAGCAGGTCCAGGGGTTCGTTCACGGCGCCATCTTTACGCGCGATTCGAAGGAACTCAAAAACACCGCGATCTTCGTCGGTGGCAGCGATGTGGCTGCAGGTGAAGCATTGATGGCGGAGGCGTGCAAGCAGATGCTGCCTAAGTTCGGCCTGCGCGTATCGATCATGCTCGACGCGAACGGCGCGAACACGACTGCCGCCGCCGCCGTGCGTGCCGCCAGCCGACACCTGGAATTGAAAGGCGCCAAGGCGATCGTGCTCGGCGCGACTGGTCCTGTCGGCCAGCGCGTCGCGCGATTACTGGCGGGGGAAGGCGCGGAGGTGCGCGTCGGTTCCAGGCAACAGGCCAAGGCGGCGGCGGTCTGTGCCGAGATTGCGAAGCGTCTGCCCAATGCCAGGCTCGAACCGATCGGCACGGCAAACGAGGCCGACCTTCAGCAAGCGCTGGCGGACCGCACGCTCGTCGTCGCCGCCGGCGCCGCAGGCGTGGTGCTATTGCCGAGTGCGTTGCGGGCGGCCTGTCCTCGGTTGCGAGTCGCGATTGATCTGAACGCCGTTCCACCGCTCGGCATCGAAGGTGTCGGCGTCGGCGACAAGGCCGTCGATCAGGCAGGCGTCATTTGCTACGGCGCGATCGGCGTGGGCGGGACGAAAATGAAGGTCCACCGTGCCGCCGTCGCTTCACTCTTTGCCAGCAATGATAAAATACTCGACGCTGAGGAAATTTACCTACTCGCCAAGCAATTCTGATTTCAGCGCCTCGCTCACCCGTTCTAGCACGATTGCCGAGAGCAGCGGATGTCGGCCAAGCGGTTCCGCAAGAACGAAACGCACGTTCGGTGCTTCGGCCGCAAGTTTGTCGCGCCACGCCTGCAAGTCGCGTCGAAAATGGACGCCGGCTGACAAGAAATACGGCAGAAGCACGACCGTTTCCGCACCTCGCTCGACGCAGCGTTCTGCCGCGGAGTCAATGCTCGGCGACGCCAGTTCGAGAAACGCCGGCTCGACGATCGGGTAAGCCCCCGTCTGTTCGAGGGTGGATGCAAGAAAATGCAGGTCCTGATTCGCATCGGCATTTCGGCTGCCGTGAGCGATCAAGAGCAGAGCGTGTTTCACTTGGTTCCTTTCCGAACGAAGAATGCAATAACCATTTCCCGCTGTAGTATATTACTCATAGTGCCTTCACGCTGGAATCACAGGTATGCTCGGCGAGCGGTTGGGAAAATGGGTGATCTTCAACGAACTCGGCCGCGGGGGCATGGGGCGGGTTTATCTCGCCCAGGAAGAACTCACGGGACGCCAGGCGGCAATCAAGGTTCTCGCCGCAGAGCTGGCGCAGGATGTCGGTTTCTTACAGCGATTTCAGCGGGAAACCGAAACGCTCAGTAAGCTCGATCATCGCAATGTCGTGCGGTTTTTCGAGTCGGGTTACGAAAATGGACACTACTTCTACGCAATGGAGTACGTCGAAGGGCGAAGCCTGGAGAAGATCGTCGAGGATCACGGGCGAATGGATTGGCGCGACGTGCTCGGCGTCGCGTTGCAAGTCGTGCCAGCCTTGAAGCATATCCACGATCACGGCATTATCCACCGCGACATCAAGCCGTCGAACCTGATTCTGTCCAACGATGGCGTTGTCAAACTCACCGACTTTGGCATCGCCAAGGTCTTCGCAAGCACGCACCTGACCGCCACGGGCGGCATCGTCGGCACGGCGGAATTTCTTTCGCCCGAGCAGGCGGCGGGCAAGATCGTCGGCAAGCGCAGCGACCTCTATTGCCTCGGCTGCGTGCTTTACGCCTTGCTTGTCGCCAAGCCGCCCTTCCACGGCACGACCTACGTCGAATTGCTGCACAAACACCGCTACGGCCAATTCGACGCGCCGCACCGCTACATTCCCGAACTGCCGAGAGAGTTCGACGAGCTTATCTGCCAGCTCCTCGAAAAGGATCCCGAAAAGCGGCCACGCGATGCGAACGTGCTGCAGAAACAGCTCGAAACGCTCGCCAATAAACTCGAACGGCACGCCTCCAAGACCAGTTCCGATAACAAAGACGTCGGCACCGTCGCCGAGAATCGCGTGGACAAACTCAGCATGGCGGTGCTTCCCGGCCAAGGCTCGTTTACTGGCGTTGACTTGGGCGGGCAGGGCAGGGGCGGCTGGCTGCGCGGAATCATCGGCTACATCTCCGTGCGTGTCATTGGTCTGTTGCTCGTGCTGTTCCTGTGCATTGCTACTGTCGCCTGGGCGTTTTGGCCGCTCAGCCAGGATCAGCTTTTCTCTCGCGGCGCCGAGCACATGGATCGCGGCGGCTTGTACGACATGCACGTGGCGTGGCGTGATTATTTCGATCCGCTCGAGAGGCGTTTTCCCGAGCATCCCTACCAGGATCAACTGGCCGAATTTCGCCTTCGCTGGGAAGCAGCCAAATCGACCCGGGTAAGCGACGCGCAACGTTTCTTCCAGGCGGGCGAAGCCCTGAAGCAGCAGGGAAAAACGGAGCAGGCCAAACGCGTCTTGACCAGCGTCGTGGATGTGTTTAATCAAAGCCGCGCCGACGCTGAATGGGTGCGCCGGGCCAGGAACGCGCTAGACGAACTGGAGAAACACGACGAGCGCGGCGATCGCTTCAAGGAAGTACGCGAATCGCTCAAACGAGCCGCGCAACTTCAAAAAACCGGCAAGACAGACGACGCACGCCGAATCTGGAAGGGTATCGAAACCCTCTACGAACACGACACCGCAGCGGCCGAGATTGTCGCGGAAGCACGCAAGGGGCTGAAGCAGAAATGATTCGGTGAATTTGGACAGTCCTCGGTTTTCGCACCTATTAATTCAATTCGTTTAGCCGCGACGCGCCAGCGGAGCGCGTAGGCCGTATCCCGCGCTCCGCTGGCGCGTCGCGGCTAAACATTACCTATGGGTTGCGGCGAACGGCCGCGCTATCTCTCCAGCCATTCAATTCCATCGCGCCACCATATTGGAAGCCGCTCGCAACATTTGAAGGATCACGGCGTGATCCTTGGCGTCACTCGCACGACGGACATAGGCTTGCAGGTGATCGATCGCTTTCCCTGGTAGCTCCTGTTGCAGGTAGCATTTGCCGAGATCGCGGCGCAACACCACATCGCGAGGATTGAGCTGCAGCATTCGCAGCATGACGCGCGAGGCGCGAGGCCAATCTTCGTTTTGCGTGTAGATCGCCTTGAGATTCGTCAGCATGCGTTGAACTGTCGCGGCGAGCGGCAACGGCGCAAATGCCAGAGACGCTGCATCGAACGGCATGCCCGTGCGCTGCTGCACCAGAATCTCGCAGTCGTGGCGGGTGAGAATCCTCCCGCCATGGAACGGATCGATGAGAATCTCCTGCACGTCGTCCAACGCGCGAACGATGAAATGTCCCGGGAGCGCAATCCCGTGGATCGGCAACCCGGCACGCGACCCGACGGCGATGACGATGGATGACAACGTGATTGGAATTCCCAGCCGGCGTTCGAGCACCTGATTCAAGTAGCTGTTGCTCGGATCGTAGTAGTCACGCTGATTGCCGCGAAAGCCCATTTCATGGAAGAGGTATCGGCACAGCCCTTGCACGCGATGGGCGAGATGCCCGCCTTGCATATAGCGGGCGGCCTCGTGCGCCATTCCGGCGATTTCGTTGAGATGTGCTTCGGTGTCGAGGAACGGATACTCGTCGCGCGCAAGCCAAAGCGCGATCTCGGCCAAATCCAGAGGCGCTTCTGGATCGCGTTCGAGCGTTTGCAGAGCATCGTCAAGTTGGAATGGCATCGAAAACGTTCTTCCTGATTGAAATCAGATCATAACGCCACGTTGTTCTCACGCGCGAGCCGTTCGAACGTGGATCGCATATCCGCGGAGTTCGGGCGGTCCTTGGCACGCTTCGCCAGAGCGGCACGCATTGCTTTTTCCAGGTCGGGCGGCACGGTTATTCCCGCGCTTTTCAGAGACGGCGCGGCATCAAGCCGGATCTTTTCGACCAGTTCTTCGACGCAGGTCCCCTGGAACGGCGGCTTGCCGACGATCATCGCGTGCAGCGTCGCCGCCAGGCTGTAGACATCAGTGTTGCCATCAACGACCGCATGAGCGCTGTCGGTCCGTTCCGGCGATTGGTACGGCAGGGATTCCGAGGGCACGCCAGCGGCGGAGATCGGCGTCGTCGGGTCTTCCTCCGTAGCCAGCGACAGCATCAGGTCCGTCAACTTCGTCTTTTGTGCGGACTTGCCGAGCAACACATTTTGCGGCGTCACATTCTGATGGATCAGGTTCTTCTGGTGAGCATACTCCAGCGCTCGCGCCAGGTAGACCCCGACGCGAAGCACCGATTTCCACTCTAAAATCTCCGGCTTGTCGGTGCGGCCAATCATCGCCGCCAGGCTATCTCCGGGTACGTATTCCGTGGCAACCCAGCAATACCCGGCCGTCTTGCCCGCAGCGAGCACGCGCAAGAGGTGCGGATGATTCAAAGGCAGCACCTGCTTCATCGCCTCCACGAAATGCTGGACCTTTTTATCGTCTTGCACGAACGTCGGATTCAGCACCTTGATGGCGACGGCTGTCTCGTTGCGAGTGTCGCGCGCGTGAAAGATAAATCCGGTTCGGCCCCGCGCGAGCGGCGCCGTGATCTTGTAGTTCGAGATCGTCTGCCCGACGAGCAGTTTCGACCATTCCACGAGTTGCGTTTTGCCCGTACTCGTTTTGATTGTCGAGGGAGATATCGCAGCTTCCTCGAGGTATTGCAGATGCGTGCCGCCGATACGGATCAGGTCGGCGGGTTTGAGCACATGGCGTTCGATTTGTTTTCCATTGGCGAACGTTCCGCCCACGCTGTCGAAATCCTTGACGACAAACTGATTGCCCTCTGGTAGAAACTGGCAATGGACGCGCGAAACATGCGGATCGATAAGGTGAATATCATTCGCCCGGCTGCGCCCGCACAGAACCGGTTCGTCGCCCAGAGGAAACGTTCGGCCTTCATCGGGCCCTGCTAACACGACGAGCTTTCGGAGCATGACGCGGCCTCGAATTTATGCCTGAACCTTATCGATGGATTGCGATTATCCAAGGTTCTTTATAGGTGTTGCCCGGCAATCGGTCAGATTCTTTCAAGCTTCCGATGCATTCGCCAATTCGTCGGTTGGCGCATCGGCCTGTGTTGGTTATCCTAACGAAAGCAGTTCCCGCTTGCGGCTTTTTGCCGCTTGCGGCTTAGCGCTCAGCATGGTGCCCTGTTGTGCGCTAAGCCGCAAGCGGCAAACGCAAATCGGGAGGTTATTATTCGCAAGTTATTTAAAATCGATAATTAACAAACGCAACAGGGAGCGTACCAATGTCGCTTGCATTGACAGCCATCCTGGCCGTTTTGGTTCCGACACAGAACTCGCCTTCGAATACCCCAAAAGCGGAGGTCAAGCGTCCCTATCAGACCGCGCCTACGAAGCCGCTTGACGTAAAGACGGAGATCGTCAGCCAGGCCGACACCTACATCCAATATCGCGTGGAATTCGATGGTATCAAGGGCGACCGCGTGCCAGCGTTTCTTTACGTTCCCAGGCGAAAGGCGGATAATCCTTTGCCCGCGATACTACTCCAGTACGGTAGCGGCGGGAACAAGAAATCCGACTATATCGTCTCCATTGGCAAGCAATTCGTCAATCGCGGTTTTGTCGTGCTCACGATTGATTCGCCCAATTGCGGCGAGCGGCGCGACAAAGATCGCAACACAAGCCCGCTCGGCATGTTGAGCGCGGAGCAGGTCATGCACTACTGCGGCGATTATAGCCGGGCGATCGATTATCTCTGCTCGCGCAAAGACGTCAATATGGACGCCATCGGCTACGTCGGCATAAGCTGGGGCGGCATTACGGGCATCACTTACTGTGCTTACGATTCGCGCATCAAGGCCGTCGGGGCGATGGTCGCAGGTGGAAACTTCGTCGGACTGTGGTCGCCAAGGCTTGCCGAGAAGCTTGCGAAAGAAGGGTCCAAATCAAGCGACCCTGTTTATCATGTCGCCCGCATCGCGCCGAGACCGTTGCTGTTTGTCAACGTGACCAAGGATCAGCTGATCTTGAAATCCTGGGCCGAATCGCTGCATCGCGCCGCCGGCAAGGGCGCGAAAGTCGTCTGGTTCGAAACAGACCATTACTTCCGCGGTTTGGACCGTGCGGTGATTTGCGAGTCGGTCATCGACTTCATGGATCTGCATTTGGCGAAGAAAAAGCAGTGACGCCGGCATCATTGCCATGCTCTCATCAATTTTCCGCGAAAAATATGCTTCTCTCGCGTCGATGTTTCACTTTTCTGAATTTCCCCCTTTTGTGTGGATATAGACGAAAGCCTAGAGGCTTCTTACTCCGAACCTCTGGGATCCCAAGGGTTCGGAGTATCTCACCCTTGGGCTTGGCATCTATTTCCACATCATTGGCGTAGAACCGTTTTTGTGTTTGCAATCTTATGAGACATTTGTTAGGATCATTTTAATAAATCTCCAATCTTGTGATTTATTTTCTCATTGGTTCAGTCGATTTTTTTCCTGGTGCGCGGCAAAGCCTTCATTTTCTTTTGTGCCGTTCACTTGAATGAGGAGTCTTCGGATGCGCCAATCCAGTCGCAGCGGCTTTACGCTGATTGAATTGCTGGTGGTCATTGCGATCCTGGCGATATTGATCGCGCTTTTGGTTCCCGCGGTTCAGCGTGTGCGCGAGTCGGCGGCACGCACGCAATGCATAAACAATCTGAAACAAATCGGGCTGGGCCTGCATAACTCGTGCGATTCCTGCAAACGCATGCCGCGTTTTCACGAACCGGGCTTTCCGACTGTCGGCGCCTTCAGCCCGGCGAACCCGGCAACATTCGACGGCACCATTAACTTTTTCCTCTTGCCTTTCATCGATCAGGCGTCGTTGATGCAAGCCTGGAACGGAAAAAGCGCCTCCAACCAATGGAACGGGGCCAACCAGATTCCGACACCCACGGTGTTTGTCTGCCCGAGCGATCCATCGATGACGCCCGACACGACGACCAATACGAAATCGCGCAGCGGCGTCGCGGCCTCAGGCGCGGGTTTCGCGATCACAAGTTACAGTTTCAATGGACAAATATTCGGCAACACCTGCACGCCGCCGAAGTTCGCCAGCACATTTCCCGATGGCACTTCAAACACCGCCGTCGCGTTTGAGCGATACGCGATCCAGGGCCCCAGCGGCGATGTGCGAACCTGGGGCAACGGCGCTGGGTACTCGTGCCACGCCGAAGTTGTTTACTTCGCCTGTCCGAATGGCGCCAGCTGCACTAACCCGATTGAAACCGGTACCACCGCCGGCGTGCCCGGTGCGGCCTGGGTCGCAGCGAATGTCACCAGTGTGTTCTTGACGCAGGTGAAGCCTGCCTCCATCACGGCGTCACGCTTGCAAACATCGTCGGGCCATGAAGCGATGAGCATCCTCATGGGCGACGCTACCGTACGCGGGTTTACCACGTCGATCTCGCTCGCCAATTTTCGCGCTCTGATCACGCCCAACGGAAATGAAACTGTGTCACTGGAGTAGGTTCATTGATCCAAACACGGATATACTTCGCGCGGCCGGGTTTGACGCATCGTCCGAGCCGCGCACGGAGCGCAGCGGAGTAAGCGCCAGCCAAACGGCTTACTCCGCTGCGCTCCGTGCGCGGCTCGGAAACGCCATTTTCACCCGCGCGTGGATTGTCGTCGGTGTTATCTGTGGTCAGATGCACTTCCCGATCCAGGTCCAGTGCCGATCGCTTGTTTGCGACACCTTTGCAGGGTCATGTCCAACTCGACTTACCATCTCACGCACCTCAGCCAGCGTCAGTGCGGCATGTAGCGACTCGGCAAACATTTTTTTCTGGTGCGCGTTTGCGTCACCGGCATAGGTCTGCACGATCCAATCGAGTTCCGCCGACGTGGAGGGCCGAAGCAAGTCGCGAACGAACAAGACGCCGCCATTGGTGACCACGCGCGTCATCTCCGCGAAGACGGCAAACGGTTCGGGGATGTGATGCACGATGCTGTTGGAAATGACCGCGTCGAATGAGCCGTCCGCAAAGGGCATCGCTTTCGCGTCCACGAGTTGCAGCTCGATTCTCGCAGGCAACGCTGCTTTCGCAACGTTTCGCTGGCCAACGGCGAGCATCTCTTTGGCGAGATCGATGCCGACGACGCGAACGGTTGGATGGCTCTGGCACAAGGCAATGGGAATTTGGGCCGTACCCGTGCCGACGTCGAGCGCGACGATCGCTTTCGGATGCAGTTTCAGGAAGTCGTCCACGAAGAGTTGATTGACGTGGGAATGGTCCATGCTGTCATAGTCGCGCGCCTCCTCGGCGGTGTCCATGACTTCAGGTTCGAGAATGCGCGAGAGCATTCAGCTATTGTATCAGGCTTCACCAGTCCGCGCCGGGTTGGCCGTCGGTGCGAGCCTTGACGACATGCTTCCACGTGGCCGGCGAGATCGACGGCGCGACATTTCGCACGCTGCCGTCGGCCAGGGCGACGTGCATCACGTCGTGGATCATCTGCGTGCGCCATCGATCGCATTTGGCCGGGCGATCTTGGAACATCAAATAGTCCTTCGGCGCGTACCACTTGTCGTCGCTCGGCAATCCCTCCTGCGTGATGCCGAAGTTGTGATAGTTCGCGGAATAGAGTGCGACGCGCGAAAGCTTGTTGCATTCGCTATACGCCTCTGCGAGAAGCACGACGTTCGAGAGGCCGTTGGTCAATGAATCCAATCGTTGAGCCTGGCGATAGGTTCCGCGCACTCCGTCTGTGAGCGCGTACCAGTTGGCGAGGTAGTTGGTGCGATTGTTGCCGCCCCAGCCGCTCCGTGTCGGGTCGGAAGCGCAGGCGAGGTCCGCGAAGACAGCGTTGCGCGTTTCTGGCATGAATTCGCCCGTCGTGAATACGGTGATATTTCCGTGTTTCTTGCGCTGATTGGCGCGAAGAAAGTCGTACAAATCGCCTCGGCCAACGAATGGCAGGAGGTGCATGTACCACCCGCCGTGCATCTCCTTGGGGCGACCGGATGCGTAGGGAGGCATTTTCTTTAGGGACGTTTGATGGCTGTGAATCGCCAGCACCAGATCCTTGAGATGGATATGGCAAAGCGTACGATTGGCGCGTTCACGCACCTTGCCGATGGCGACGGCCGTAAGGCCCGTCATCATGACGATAAGCGTGATCGTGAGCAGAGTCTCGATCAGGGTCGCGCCGTGTCGTCGGGAATGTGCGGGTTGGTTCATCGTCGAAACCCGGGCAAGTATCGGGCGTTATTGCAGAACGATCACCCAGTAGCCGTTGTCATACGCGATGGAGAGATTCAGCGAAAAATTGGAGTTGTTGATGACGCCGAATGCGCCATAATCGGTCTCCAAGAGGGAAAAGACTTCGTTCGGGTCGGTGCTATAGCCTACGACAATAACCCCCGTAAGCGTTCCAGCCGTGCCGCCGGAGCAAACGATGCGGCGTAATAAGTCTTCGCCGTCGCTGGCTACCATGGTGATCTCTTGATTCTTGCTGATCTCGGCCGCGTGATATGCGGCAGCGCCAACAACCGCAGTATCGGCTGACAACGGATTGAGTTGCGATAGATTGCGGAAATTATTGATTCGGTTCGCCAGGAGAGTTGCCTTGGCATTCATGCTTGCAGGCGATGCCGCAGGCCCGCCGCCGCAAGTTGCGGGTGAGACGGAGATTACGACAGTCGGCGTCGCAAGGGGCGGCGAACTGCTGCGCCGACAGCCCGAAAGGCACAAAACCAAGGTGACAGCGAGCGAGACCGAAAAGACGAGTCGCATTTGGCAGCCAAGGATAAACGGACGAGTTCCGAACGTGCGGGGCAATTCGGAGACGGTCTATTGTTCCCAAATATCCTAACCTATCATTATTGGCGTGTCAAGAACGAATAGTGTGCGTTTTCGCACCATCGAACCATGCCCACGATTTGGCCACCGGATAATCGTTACTTGCGGTCTCCCTTTTCCGAGGCAAGCAATTCCGTGGCGAAGAGCAGCCCCATTGCTCCGCCACGGTCGTCGCGCCCGTTGATGGCGGGGCGGTTGAAGTAATCGCGAATCGTTTTCTGTTTGCCCGTGCCCGCACAAACGTTGACGAGCTTGCCATCCGTACTGGTTCGTTCCTTGATGGCCCGCCAGGCGCGATCGACGCTTGGCTGGTAATCCTCCTTGGCCAACCAACCGCGCTGGATGCCGCGTTGCATGGCGAAGCCGATCATGCAGGTACAGGAGTATTCGTCATAGCTTTCGGGATGATCGATGACCTGGTGCCAGCAGCCGGTCTTGGCATCCTGGTGCGGTTTGAGGGCGGCCAGGTGCTTCTGAAATTCGGCGAGCAATTCTTTGCGGGCGGGATGATCTTCCGGCCAATCGCTCAGCGCCAGGGCGAGGCCAAGGGCAGGGAAGCCATTGCCTCTTCCCCACGCGGCTTCGCACAAGGGCGAATGGCGGTAGATGCCGTCTTTGCGCAGGCAGAGTTTGCGCATCGAGGCGAAGTGCGTGGCGGCCGCGTCGAAATAGCGCTTATCGCCGGTCAGCTTTCCCGTCGCGGCGAGAATTGGGCCCGCCATGAAGACGGCGTCGCTCATTTCGCTGTGAAACGGCATGATCGGCAGCGACTTGCCGCCTTTGCCGAAAATCTGGTCGGCAGCGTTGCGGCACAATTGAATCCAGCGTTCGCGGTCTTTCCCCTTGGCGTGCGAGGCCAATTCGGCAAAGATCAAATGTCCCGCCTGCTCGCTTCCGGACTTCGGTATCGGTGATTTTTCGCCTCGTAAGAACGGCGCCGCCAATGCGTGGACTTCCTCGGCATACTTCGGCTGGCGCGTCAACTCGCTTAAACGCAACTTGGCGACAAGCGGCAGTGCGGGGATGTAAGCGACCTGGTTGAGTTTATGCCCATAAACCGCCGCTAGCTGTTCGGCCACCTGCCTTGGCGTGCGTGCCTGATTAGGATCGGCGGGCTTTTTCAGACACCATTCAAAGAACTGGTAGACCTGTTCGTTGTCTTTTTCTGATGGTCCGTGCTCCTTGCGATTCGTCATGGCCACACGGTTTTCGAACCCGAGCAAGCGATTGACGGCGATCGTGTGATTCAGCGCGGCCCAGCGTTCGGGCATGTCGGCGGTGCCGCCTGAGACCAGAAACGGCCGCGGCGCCATCAATGCTTGCAACTCGACGAGGTCATGGCCCGCCTCGACGAGTTCCTTGTACGCCCCTGTGCGCTCTTGGCCTTCGCTCGGCAACTTGCGGAACGGACCGGGATTCTTCGGGTCGGCGATCTGTCCGCGCGGAAAACCGAGGTACCAGACATCCCAGTAGTTCACGCTGCCGCCCGGGTTTTCCTTGCGACGGTTTCGCTCGTCGAAAACGATGCCGGGATCCGACCAGACCGCGCAGGCGTAGCCATCGTGAAGACAGGACGCGAAGAGCGACCACTTGCCGCCGAACGAATGGCCAACGATGCCGATGCGTGCGGCGATAACGTCGGCACGCTGGGCGAGAAAGGCGTGCGCGTTGGCGGCGAGGTAGGCGAGCGCGGAGAGCGGTTGCACGCGCACGGCTTTTCCTGCCGGGCCGAGATACGAGCCGCCCTTGGCCTTGTTGGAATCCTTAAGGTTGACGCTCGCGCTCGGCCTGCCGAGAGAAAGCACGATAAAGCCGCGCTTGGCCAAGTGCCAGCCATAGTCGCGGTTCTTGGTTCCGAGACCTACGCCGGTCTGCGCGTCGTAGTACACGACGACGACAGCCGGGAACGGGCCTTTGCCATCGGGAATCAGCAAGAACGCATCGACCATTTCACCGCCCAGGGCGATGCCGAGACGAAGCTGCTGCTGGGTCACGTTGTCGCGGCGAGTGACCTGGACCGTCTCCACCTGGGGTTTTTCGATGAGCGCCGGCCAGCGTCCCATGGCGCCATGCCAGGTTTGTAGTATCTCGGCGCGCCGGCGTGGCCAATCCTTCGCGGACTTGGCCATGCTGCCATCTGCGAACTTGAGCGGCGAGCGGTACGACCCGAAATCGTTGCGGAATTGCTCTGGCGGCTGAAAAAAGCTCGCCAACTCAGGCGGCGGCGGTCCCAGGTCCTGGGCGCGCGTGATCGGTGAATTCTCGCACGCCGCCAACAAAATTCCCGCCATCACGATTGCAGTCAACGTGGGACGCATGTACTTCTCCGCGCTACATATGATTCAGCCGAGAGCGGTCGGCTCGCCGAATGAATTCCATTGTTTGAAGTATATTTGAATCCGTTGTTAATTGACCAACTTTCGCTGATAATAAAAGGAACTTTGCGAGATTCAATATTCGTCGCACGGGTGAAGTTGACGTTTCCGAGCCGCGCACGCAGCGCAGCGGAGTAAGCGCCTGCCAGCCAAACCGCTTACTCCGCTGCGCTGTGTGCGCGGCTCGGACGAAGGGTCAAACCCGGCCGCGCGTAGTATAAACCAGAAACGAGCGCGAACCATGCACCGATCGGCAGCGATTCTGATCTCGATGATCCTCGCCAGCGTTGGCTACTCCGGCGAGAACACGAAAACGCCGCCAGCCATTTCCAAGGAGGGCGACGCTTTCTTCGAGAAGCACATTCGACCAGTCCTTGTTCAGCGCTGCTACGAATGCCATTCGACCCAAGCGAAAAAGTCCAAGGGCGGACTGCTGCTCGATTCACGTGCGGGAATCGCAAAAGGCGGCGTCGGCGGGCCGGTGATCGTGGCGGGAGATGCCGAGAAAAGTCGGCTGATCCATGCCATTCGCTGGACCGATGCGGACTTTGCAATGCCGCCCAAGGGCAAGCTCTCGGCGATTCAGATTGCTCGGTTTGAGCAATGGATCAAGATGGGTGCTCCCGATCCGCGCGAAGTGAGCAGTGCCGACACGCCGAGATCGGGGACGGCGCCCGACATCAAAGCAGGCCGCGCCTGGTGGGCGTTTCAGCCGGTGCAACAACATGTCGTGCCTGGCGTGAAGCAATCGGGCTGGCCGACGAAGCAACATGACTTTTTCGTGCTGCGCGAACTCGAGACTAAACAACTCACGCCGTCACCTCGCGCGGACGCACGCACGCTGATTCAGCGCGTCACTCTTGATCTGACTGGCCTACGACCCACCTACGAGCAATCCGAAGCGTTCGCCGCGGATCCCACCGACAAGGCGTACGCGGCGATCGTCGAGCGTCTTCTTGCCTCGCCGCATTATGGCGAACGCTGGGGCCGGCATTGGCTGGATGTCGTTCGCTACGGCGAC
>CAZAFH010000034.1:0-62148 GCA_964484265.1 uncultured Singulisphaera sp. | reverse complement strand
CCGGCTATTGCTGCGGTTATGGATTGATCGTTATTTGAGTTAGCGCTGTAGTATTCGTTGATGGTTGTTAGTTGATAGTTGAAATACTTGCGAAAAAAAAGCAATTTGCCTTTTCCGCTTGCGGCTTTGCGCTTAGCACGGCGCCATACTGAGCGTTAAGCCGCACGCGGCAGAATACCTATCAACTAACGACTGACAACTATCAACTGACAACTAACAACTACTATGAAACTTGCAAGCAAGATATCGATTCTTGATGTTCACGACGTCACGGTGGCCTATCACCGCAAACCGGTGCTTTGGGACGTGGATCTGACGATCACCGAACCATGCCTGCTGGGAATCATCGGCCCTAATGGCGCCGGGAAAAGCACGCTCATCAAGGCGATTCTCGGACTCGTGCCTTTGGTGAGCGGCTCCGTGCAGATCTTCGGACAACCTGTCGCGAGCCAGCGCAAATCCATCGGCTACGTGCCTCAACGGGAAAGCGTGGACTGGGATTTTCCCGTCAGTGTGTTCGATGTCGTCCTCATGGGCACGTACGGCAATCTCGGCTGGTTCCAACGGCCGGGCGAAACGGAAAAGGCATGGGCGAGGCAGTGCCTGGAGATGGTCGGCCTGAGCGACTTCGCCGATCGGCAGATTGGCCAGCTTTCCGGCGGACAGCAGCAGCGCACCTTTTTGGCCCGCGCCCTGGCGCAGCAGGCGGATGTTTATTTCATGGACGAGCCGTTCGCCGGTGTCGATGCCGCGACAGAAGATGCCATCATTTCGCTTCTTCGCAAGTTGCGCGAGCAGGGGAAGTCGGTGTTGGTGGTGCATCACGATCTGCGGACCGTGCCGGTTTATTTCGATCAGGTCGCGCTGCTCAACGTCCGCCTCGTCGCGGCTGGTCCGACGGAATCCACATTCACGGACGAAAATCTCCACAAGACCTACGGCGGCCGACTGGCGATTCTGGACAAACTCAGCCAGGCCGTCGAGGCGCAAACACGAACGCGGTAGATGGGATTTTTTGGATTTTCGGCGAGCCGGGAGCGTGAGCGACCGGAGGGAATAAACCGTTCGTATCGTTCCGCCAGTCGCATACGCTCCTGGCTCGCCGAAAAAGGCCACGTTCTCCACACGCTGAAATGCATCACGCGGAGCGTGATGCCTACGGTTGGCCACGCCTTGGAAGAGCAAAATGCCTGACTGGCTTCCCTACAACACACAGGTCGTTCTCGTCGGCGTCACGCTTCTTGGCGCCTGTTCGGGCGTGATCGGCTGCTTCGCGGTCCTGGGCAGGCGTGCGCTCGTCGGCGATGCCCTTTCGCATGCCGCGCTGCCGGGCGTTGGCGTTGCGTATCTGTTGGCAGGTGGACAGAAGCATTTCGCATGGATGCTCGCCGGCGCCTTTGTTTCCGGACTGCTCGGTATCGGCGTTCTCTCCATCCTGAGAAGATTCACACGCATTCGCGAGGATGCCAGCATCGCCATCGTCCTCAGCACTTTCTACGGCGGCGGCATCGTGCTGGCGACGGTCATCCAGTCACGAGGCGGCAGCGGACAGGCGGGATGGGAGACCTTCATCTACGGCCAGGCGACCGGCATCATCTGGGAAGATGTCCAATGGATCATGGGTCTTGTCGCGGCAACGCTAATCGTCGTCGGCTTGATGTACAAGGAATTCAAGCTCGTGGCGTTCGACTCGGCCTTCGCTCACGCCCAGGGCTGGCCCGCGCGAGCCATTGACTTCACCATGATGCTGCTCCTTCTGGTGGCGGTCGTGACCGGATTGCCTGCCGTCGGCGTTCTTCTGATGGCGGCGATGCTGATCATCCCCGCCTCGGCTGCGCGCTTCTGGACGTATCGCCTCTCTCGCATGATGTTCATGGCCGCGGCGATCGGCGCCGTGTCGGGCATCGCCGGCGCAGTACTGAGTAGTCTGGTCGCGCTGCCACTGGGGCCGAGCATTATTTCTTTCGCCGCCTTCTTCTTTCTGGGTTCGCTCCTTTTCGCGCCGGAACGCGGAATGCTCGCTCGCTTGATCGCCCGGCGAAACGATCGCATCGCGCTGCTGGCAGACCTTCGCGCCGAACGGGAGCCGACATGAGTTTCCTCGGAATGACCGAACTCGAAATCCAGCGTGCCGTGCTCACGATCGCCGTGGCCGCGATTTGCAGCGTGTCCTGCGCGCTACTCGGCTGTTTTCTGTTGCTCAAACGCATGAGCATGCTGGGCGATGCCATCGGTCATGGCGTTCTCCCGGGCATAGCGGCGGCATTTCTCCTCACCGGGCAGCTCACGAGCTTCGCCACGCTCCTGGGCGCGATGGCGTTTGGCATTCTCACGGCGGCGTTGTCGGAATCGCTGGCATCGAGCAATGTCATTGCCGAGGATTCGAGCCTGGGAGTCGTGTACACATCGCTTTTCGCACTCGGCGTGATTTTGATTTCCACGCTGGCGCGCTATGTCGATCTCGACGTCAACTGCGTCTTCATGGGGCACCTCGTGCTCGTGCCGAGGAGGACCATCGTCGGTGTCGAACTCTTCGGTCTTGAAATCCCCGAAGCCGTTCCCACGATGTTTTTCACACTCATTCTGACGCTAACCTTCTTGGTGGTATTCTGGAAAGAACTCAAACTCGTCGCCTTCGATCCGAATCTGGCGCAAGCGATGGGATACTCGCCGAAGCTTGTCAATTATCTTCTGATTGCGTTGATCGCGGGAACGACGGTGTCGGCGTTCGAGGCTGTCGGGTTGATCCTGGTTCTCGCAGTATTGATCGTACCTGGCGCCTCGGCGCATATGCTCACCGATCGGCTCGCGCCAATGCTGATCTGGTCGGCGGTGTTCGCGGTGTCGGCGTCGATCATCGGTTACTTCGCCGCCACGCGCGGGCGGTATTCGCTGGACATCTCCGGCATGATTGCGGTGGTGCTTGGCGTGCAGTTCGCGATTGTCGTGCTGTTCGCGCCGCGGCATGGCTTGATCGCCAGGTGGTGGCGGAACCTGCTGCTCTCCGTGCGCATTGCCGAGGAAGAAATTCTTGCGACGCTCTTTCGAGCCGAGGAAGCCGGCGTGGCTGTCTATTCGCTGGCGCTCAAGGACCACGGCCTATCGTCATGGGTTGTTGGTTACGCGTACCGCAAACTTGTCAAACGTGGATTTCTCGCCGCCGACGAGCACGGCCTGCCGACGCTGACCGAAGCTGGCCGGCGCACCGCGCAATACCTGGTGCGCTCGCACCGCCTGTGGGAATCATACGCTGGCGCCGTGCTCGACGTCCCCGCCGACCACGTGCACGCGACGGCCGCCCGCATCGAACACTACATCGGCCCTGAATTGCAAGACGAACTCGCCACCGAGCTTCATCAACCACCCAACGATCCCCACGGCAAGTCGATCCCGCCGAAGTGATTGAAGTAGCTGAAAGTTGTGAGGGTGAATAAAAGACTTGGCAGGGCGCTCCAGAAATAACCCGGCCCGTAAATTCCTTGGGTTTCCTGGCTTGTGAGGACTCAGAAATTGCAAAAGTCGAGCTAAACTGGTTGCTTATTCAACGACCGCGACGAGTTCGATTTCGATCAGCCAATCGGGGTGCACCAACGCTTGCACGCCGACCAGGGTGCTTGCGGGCGGATTTTCCTGGTTGAAGTAACGCGCGCGCACCTCTCGCAGTGCGGGGACTTGCTCCGGCTTCAGGCCCACGACGTAGAGATTGGACTTCACGACATCCTTGAACGTCGCGCCGACGGCGGCGAGCGCGTGCTTCAAGTTCTCGAAGGTTTGCGTGACCTGGGCGTGGAAGTCGCCCTTGCCGACGACCTCGCCCTTTTCATTCACGCTGACTTGGCCCGAGATGTAAATCGTCTTGCCGCCGCGCGATGAGACGATGTGGGTCCAGCCGAACGTGGGGCAGAGTTCCTTCGGGTTGTTGAATTCGATCGTCATGGCCAACTCCGGCGGCATCCTCAAAAGTCTCCAGCGACCATCGTAGCCATCACGCTCCGCGTGATGGTCGAGCTTATTCCTCAGAAATTGTACGGATTCCCTGCCGTTCAACTGAAATCCATCACGCGGAGCGTGATGGCTACGGTAAGGTATTTCGATTTCAGGCTGGCTCCGCCTCGCTCTCGCCCAGAAGCTGGCGAATCGCGGTGAGGAGTTGTTTGTATTTGATCGGTTGAATCATGCAAGCGACGTTTGGAGTGTTTTCGAGCCGTTTTTGAAAGCCCACTTGCTCCGGACTGAGCATAAGAATGCCGCGGAACGGCAGGCTCTGCCGTCGAGCGGTTTCGATGATGCTCTCGAACACGTAATACCCGCCATCGCCGGTCGTGGCGGCGTCGATGATGAGCAGGTCGAACGGTTGCGTGCGGAAACGATCCAGGGCGCGCGTCGGGTCGGCGGCGATGAGGACGCGGAATCCTTGCTTCTTCAGCTTCTCGCGCAAGGCGTCTTGAAGCGCTTCATCACTCTCGGCAAGGAAGATCGTCGTCTGCGCCTTTGGCTTCGCATGTTCACCCTGTGCCTGCGTGGGGCCGAGTTCGGCAAGGCATTCACGCACGCGCTCCACGAGTTGCGACGGCGTCTGGATGCGATGGTCGGGGTTCAGCGCGAGTAGATTGACGAGTAGCCGAGCGACGCAGGGCGGCGCCTCGATCTGTTCCGGTCGGAGTGTGCTGAGCTTCTGGAATCGCTGAGCCGACATCCTGGCGTCGGCGCCAGGCCTCATCTCCAGCGGCGGTTTTCCCGTGAGCAATTCGTAGGCGACGCAGCCGACAAAGAACAAGTCGCTGCGCGGATCGCCGTGGGGAGCGCCTGTCGCCTTCTCCAGACCGGCGTAATCGACAGTGCGATCGACATCGACCTCTTCCTTCTCATCATCCGCGCCGACGACCGCGGCCACTCCCGCGTGGACGCCTGCGAGACCGAAGTCGACGAGTTTGGCCTGGCCCTGACTCGATAAAAGTACGTTGGAAAGCTTCATGTCGCGGTGCGTTTTGCCCCGGGCGAACGCAGCTGCGAGTCCGGCGGCGATATCCGCGAGGATGCGAAGCATCTCCACCGGTTCGAGCTTTTTGCGGATATTGAGAATGTCGCGCAGGTTCCCGCCCTCGATAAACTCCATCGCGATGTAGTATTGGTTGGTCACGCTTTCGTGACTGACGGCCAAGGTCTCGACGACGTTGGGATGCTTCAACGTCATGCCCATTCGGCCTTCGCGCATGAACAATTCAATCTTGTGTTTATCCAGGGACCATTTCTTGCGAAGGATTTTGATGGCGACCTGCCGGCCCGTGCCTGGCTCGGACGCGCGATAAACACGCCCGAAGCTGCCTGAAGCGATCTTGTAAAGGATCCGGTAGCCGCCGAGAATGTAGCCGTCCTTTTCGCCCTTCAGGAGTTTGTTGGTTTGAAAAGGGGTGAGGTATTGCTTGCGCTCCATGCAGCGCAGAAAATCCGCAGCCGGGCCGGTGCGAACGCCCAGTTCTTCCCAGACCTCGTTGACCTGGTCTGACGTGACCAAACCGAGTCGCATGGCGGCATTCGCCACGGCGGCAGCATCCGGACTAGCCATGCTTTCCCACGCCTCGCGTTTCGTTAGAGCGTTAAAGCTAATGTGGAAAAAATCCCCTTGCAATTTCTCCCACTTCCTATTATACCGCGCGGCCTAGGATTCGTTGGGGATTCTCTGTGTCGTCCGATCCCATGCCCGAGGAGGCTCGCAGTGGCGAATTCCACTTGCTCATTTGTTCACATGATGCGCGCGACGGTTTGGTCGGCAGCTGGCGTCGGATTTTGCGCGATCGGCCTGACCGGCTGCGCGGGCTTCTGGGAAGAACTGACAAGCCGGGAACGCGACTGGAACTATGTTACCGGAATCGGCAAGCCGCACCCGCTGACGGTCGTCGAACGAAGCACCGACGGCGCTCGCCGGGCAGAAGCACTGGGTTTGCTCAAGGAACCGATACTAAACGGCGGCACGCAGCAAGATCAAGACGCGTATCTGAACATCCTCGGCACGGCGGCCCAGAGCGATCCGTTGCCGTTGTGCCGGTTGCAGGCCATTCGCGCCCTCGGAAAATTCAAGGATCCGCGCGCCGCCCGCCGGTTGGAGGAAGTGTATCGGCAGCGCAACATGCATCCAATCACGATGCCGGACCAGATCGCCATGATCCGCAAGGAGGCTTTGGTGGCATTGGAGCAAACGGGCGACAAGGATGCCCGCCATCTGCTCGTCGCCGTGGCGCGCCAGCCCGGACCGTCGCTGGAATCGAATCTCACCGACCGTCAGCAGACGCAAGACGAAAAGCTGATCGCGATCCGCGCCCTGGGAAAGTATCGCGATGCGGAGACCGTCGAAGCGTTGAAATTCGTAATGCGAACCGAGAAGGACATCGCTCTTCGCCATCGAACGCTGGACTCGCTGGAGCAGGCGACCGGCATGAAATGGCCGTCGCAGCGAGAAGCCTGGATGCGCGAAGACGCCCCGCCGCAACCGATCGCGACAGGGAATGACAAGAACCCGATTCAGAAGGTAGGGGCCTGGATCCAGGGGAAATAATACCCCACCGTAGGCATCACGCTCCGCGTGATGCATTTCAATTGGATTCATTACGCATCACGCGGAGCGTGATGCCTACGGTAATATCTGCGGTTGATGGCTACGGTGATTGCCTCATACCATCCCCTTGGCTGCGCGGATGAACGCCTCGAAATTCGCGACGGGCATGGCCTTGTCGCAGCCATGGTTCAAGTTGACGATATGCCGATGTCCGCCGCCTTGCCTCAGGCACTCCTTCGTGGCCGCGACCACTTCCGCAGGCGTACCCGTTTTTAGCAATTCCTCATCCACGTTTCCTTGAAATACCAGATGCGGATAATCGCGCCTGGCAGCTGCAAGGTCATGGCATCGGCCAAGGCTGATGACGTCGGCCCCGCTCTGCGTGAGCAAATCGAGATACGGGCATTCCTTGACGAACAGAACGCGCGGCACGCTCGCCGTTCCCTCGAAGATGCGCTGGTGGTACGGATGCGCTAGACGCAGGTACTCGTCGCGCGTCAACTCGCCCGCCCAGGAATCGAAAAGCTGATATAAAGCGGCGCCGCCCTGAATGAGCGTGTTGACGAAGCGGATCGTCGCCGACTCGATGCGTTCGTTGAGCGCCTGCCAGACGGCCGGGCGCTCGGCGATGAACGACCGCGTGGCCGTCAGGTCTTTTCCCGTGCCGATGCAGTAGGTCGCGACCGTAAACGGCGCTCCAGCGAACACGATCGCCGGTAGCTCGCCGCGCAGCTCTTCGCGCACCCGGCGCAGCAATTCCACGATGTGCGAGAACGTTTCCGGCCCAGGCTCAGGGTTCAATCGCTCGACATCCTCCATCGTGCGAATCTCACGCTCAGGCACAGGGCCTCGGTTTGGCTGAAGCGTGAACGGCAAACCCATCGACACCGTCAGCGTCGTGATGTCGTAGAACAGGATGATCGCATCAACACCGAACCGGCGAGGCAACAACGACGCTCGAGCCGATAGCTCCACGTTCTCCGAGAACTCGAAGAACGATAGCCCCGAACGTACCTTGTTGAACTCCGGGTCCCAGCGCCCAGCCTGGCGCATCGCCCACACCGGCGGCCGTTCGACAACTTCGCCGCGCGCGGCACGGACGATTAAGTGATCCATCTGCGTACTCCGTATTTTTCGCATTCAATAGGTATTTGGCGAGCCAAGCCGCGTAAGCGGCAGGTTGAACACACGACAGCAGATTCAATCTGCCGCTTACGCGGCTTGGCTCGCCAGTCCGCGCTTCGTTCCCACGTAGAGCGTTGCGATGCCAAACGTCATCGATTTCCACGTCACGTCGGTCAATCCGTGGCCTCGAAGGCGTGCCGCGAGTGCCTCGCCGTCGGGGAACTGCATCACGCTTTCGGGAAGGTAGCGGTAGGCGTCGTCCTTCGATCGGGAAATCATCTGCCCCAGGCGGGGCAAGATGTGCCTGAAGTAGAATCGATACATCGGCCCGAGCAAGAATCCCCGCGGCTGCGAGAACTCAAGAATCGCGACGCGCCCGCCGGGTTGAGTGACGCGCACCATCTCGGAAATCCCGCGGTCGGTGTCGGTCACGTTGCGCAGACCAAAGGCGACGGTGGTGATCTGAAACATATCGCTCGGGAACGGCAATCGCTGGGCATCGGCTTCCAGAAAGCGAATGCGCTCGGACGCGGCCTTGCGCTTGGCCTTCACCTCGGCGCGAACCAGCATCTCGTGGCAGAAGTCGGCGCCGAAGATCGGCACGCGGCCCTTCGCCGCTCGATCATATGCCAAGGCCAGATCGCCCGTGCCCGTGCACATATCCAGAATCGGCGCCGCCGACTCGTTTTCCGCCGGCGCGATCGGCGGCACGAGCCGGGTCGTACGCCAGCGCCAGTAATGATCGACATTCAAACTAAGCAGGTGATTCAAGAAATCGTAGCTCGGAGCGATGTTGTTGAACATGCTCCGTATCTTCGTCTCGCGCTTGTCCAGAACTACCGCATCCACGACTGTACTCGTCATCTCTGGTTCCTCTTGGCCATGGGTGAGTCTCCTGGAGGAACCGCATCGCAAGGGAGGTAGGCAACAGAATTGTTTTATGGCCGGATCGCCGTTTTGGCAGAAATGCATCCAAACCTTGCCCGGCTCGTTAGCGCCGGCGCGGCATCGAGTCCGGTAGCCGGCGCGGAAGTTCACGAACCGGCACGCTCGGCAGCGGCTCGGCGGATTCAAGCTCGACGGCGCCTACCAGGATGAACAGCCGAAGCTGCGCCTTGTTCTGGTCGCGCACGGACTGGATGTACTCCAGCCGCGCGCCGCCCAGCGAGCGAAGTGCCAGCAGAACTTCGCTGGCCGATCGGCCCTTGACGTTGTTCTTGAGCCGTTGATCGCTGAGTTTGTACGATTCCTCGGCATGGCTGATGTGGCGCTCGGCGAGTTTGATTTGTTCCCGGCCCGAGTGTGTCGCTTCGCGTGCTTCCTGAACGCCGAGCGTGAGCTTGGAGCGAAGATCGTGGATCGAGAGATGCACTTGCTGAATGTTCATGTCGGCCTTGTGGCGTTTTTGCTTGGCGTATACGAACTCGTTCAGATTCCAGCGCATATGCACGGCGGCGTCGAAGCGGTTCGCCCAATCAATCTGCCTGCCTGGCCCAGCGCCATATCCACCCTCGATAACGTTGAGTTCAATGCTGGGCATCCAATGCGAGGCGCCGTAGTTGGTGTTCCTCGCTTCTTGAACAACACGCAAAAGACCTTCAAGCTCGCGAACTCCCGGACCACGGCTCAAAGCTTGATCGACGAGCTTGTCCACCGGCAGACCGGCGTCCACAATGCTGATCGGCGTCAGGTATTTGTCGGCGACGAGAAATTCGCAGCACGGGTTCAGACCGAGCAGGTACGCCAGTTTCGCCGACGCGGCCTTGCCCGCTTCGCGCAGCTTGGAAGTGAGCACGGTCTGCGCCATTAATTCTGTCTCGATGCGCGAGACCTCGACGCGGATGCCCGGATCGACTTTGGCCAAGGCCTTCGTTTGATCGAGGAGTACCTTGAGTCGCCCTTCCGTTTCAAGGGAGACAGCCGCCCCGGTGCGTGTTGCCAGCAGGTCGATATAGGTTGTCGAAGCGTCGAGAAGATTCTCGCTGGTAAGCTTGGAGAGTTCGCCCTTTTGCTGCCAGACGCGCCGCTCGGCTTCAACGCGGCGGAACAGAATTTCTTTCCAGTCGTACTTCCCCGTGAGTTCGAGCCCGCCAAGTGCGGAGCCGTAACTCGAGCGAACGAGGTTGCCCTGGAAATCCTGGATGGCGCCTTCATGCCGCCACGTGCCGATGCCGACGGAGAGGTCGGGCATCCAGTGCTTGGCGGCCCATTCCTGGTCGTAGGCGGCATCGTCGAGGCGCATGCGGGCGAGGCGGATCTGCCCATTGTTGTCCTGTGCGGATCGCAGGACGGTATCGAGGTTGATCGGGATCGGCTTGCCGTCGGGCGTCCTTAGATCGTTGACGTAGGTCATCGGCACGACTTCGGGCACGTGCGAATGCCTCAACACGCCCGCCGGAGGAACGGAATGGCAGCCGGTGACAAAGAGCAGACAACAGAGACGCCAGATCGGCCAATGCCGGCGCCAAACTGTGTCTTTCTTTTGCATCCGTGCTTCCATTCTCAAGACATCAGGCGAGCCAAGCCGCGTCAGCGGCTGGTTGAATGAGCGATCGCATTTTCCAATTCGACGTAGTAGTTCCATCGAACCATCGTACTGGGAAAGTTGACAAGAAATAACAATATTACCGACAATACCGACAGGGATCGGACGCCCTGCCATTTTCCACCGTTTCTTTCCTGCCCCAGCTTGCCTTCGTGGACCGCACTCGCGGTAAAATGGAGCAATGCGGCGAGCGGGGCGATTCAGCACTGACGGTCTGGAAAACGCCCTTCATTCTCCCGTAATTTGTTGCTATACTTCTCTCCCGTCGTCCATTCAGTCCAGGAGATTGTGCCATGCGCCTTTTTTCGTTCTCGCTGATTTCTTCCCTCGCCATCGCCTTCTCCGCCTTGGGACAGGGCGTTCAGCCGCCGCAACCGCCTGCGCAGCAATCCGGACTGGATACGGTCCTTCGCGGCTGGGAGAAAGCGATGACCGACCTGCGCACTTTCGTCGCCGAGGTCGATCGCCGAACGCTCGACAAGTCGATCGGCACGAACGATTCGTTCAAGGGCTATGCGATGTTCAAGAAGGCCGAGGGCGCCGCCGGTACAAGCCGGGCACGCCTGGAACTTGCCAAGGTTTCCAATCCCAGCCAGTTTGAGAAATTCATCTGCACGGGAGTCTATCTCTACGAATACGCGCCCGTGAACAAAAAAGTCCGCGTCCACAATATGCCTCAGCAGAACGGACAGCAGCAGGAGAGCTTCCTGTCGTTCCTGTTCGGCATGGGCGCCAATCAGGCGAAACAGCGCTACGACATGGTGCTCGGCCCCGAGTCGGCGGCGGACAAGACCTACAACTACATCCATATCAAGCCGAAGACCCTGCAAGACAAAACCGATTTCACTCAGGCACGCCTGGCTCTTTACAAATCCAACAACTTGCCCGCACAGATCTGGTATCACCAGCCGAACGGCAACGAGATCACCTGGAATTTCACGAAGCTGCAAATCGACGTGCAAATACCGAACAGCTACTTCGAACCGACAGTCCCCTTGGGCTGGGTCATGGAGCGAGTCCAGCAAAAAGGCCCGAACGCCGCACCGGTAGTACGCAAAGCCGGACAATGACCAAAGTAGATACACCTGGCGAGCCTGGCCGCTTGAGCGGCGGGTTGAATTTGCAATCGTGGATTCAACCTGCCTTTCACGCGGCCAGGCTCGTTTCACATCGCGAAAAAAAAAATCAAAATCCTCCCAGAAAAACTCAAGTATTGGCGCAGACACGCCGAGAGCGGTTTGTTATTTCCTTCCGACGTCCGAACCTTCTCGGATTTTTTTGGAGGAGTGACAATGAACTATTTCCGCAGGATGATGTTAGCCGCGAGCTTGCTCGCGAGCACCAGTGTAGCAATCGGTTCGCCGCCTTCCTCGGCAACCTCACAAGACGCCGGCACGCCAACCCGGGGCAACAGCGAAGCGCCGCACAGCCAGGTCGATTCCACCCGCACCTCGCCGACGAAGTCGGCAAATGACGCTTCGCCGCGTGAATCGTCGATGAGCGACTGGCTTGGCGTTTTCCTTGGTTCGGGCTGCATGAATCAGTGCGTCGAACGGATTCGCGTGACCGCCGGGCTGCGTCCCGTCGTCGTCACTAGCCAGGTCAAGGTCATGCCAATGGCATCGAACGATACCGTCAAGACCACGGCATGCCAGGCGTGCGATCTCGCGGTGGTCCGCGGCGTCGGCACGGGCGCGGCGCAAGTCGTTCAGCCCGCGTCGGCGGTTCAGGTCAGCGAATCCAGCCGCGAAGCGTGCACCGACTGGAGCTGCGTCCGTCTGCCGAGCGCTAGCCAAATCCATGCCGCGCTGATGATGATGGGCGATGCGATGCCGTGCTCGGAATTGAAGGCGATGATGCAGCGGACGAATTCAACCCCTGCCTGCAGCGGCGCGAAACCGCTGACCGTGGTTCGCGTGCCTGGCTCGCCGTACCCGACGATCATGCCCCCGCCCCCGCCGTTCCCGATCGCCCGTGAAGTGATGGCGATCACCGCCCCGGCGACGATCAACGCTCGCTCTGCGAAACACGTTCACTTCGCCACGCCCGACCTTGAGGCTCATTGCGAACGAATCACCCATCGCGGCGATCTGGTCGTTCTCGAAGGCGACGTGAAACTGCATTGCAAGAAGCACGGCCAACGCGTTTGCATCGAAGCCCAACGCGTGACCCTGAACATGAAGGACGGCACGTTCACCGTCGATTCCGACGCTGCCCGAAGCACGGCTCGCATGGCACTGCCGGTGCATACGAACGCCCGCCAGGTCCAGTGGGTACCGGTTCCGCCGAGCATGCCGATCCTGCCTCCGCCGAGCGCTCCATTCCCGTTCGTCGGACCATTCTCGATCCAGCCGATTCATTTCGACGTGCCCGCCGTGAATCCGTCCGTGGCTCCGTATTACCGCCCGGCACACTAACGCTGCCTTCTCCGCTTGCGGCTTAGCGCTCAACTTGGTGCGATGCCGAGCGCGAAACCACAAACGAAAAACGCAAACAGCCGCGACTCATCATCGCGGCTGTTTTGTTGTTTGGACGTAGCGTATTATTTTCGCCGCACGGGTGCGATCGGTTCCTCGCCGTATGCCGGATACGCCACGCGAACGGTCGTGGTGTTCGCTGTCGAGCCGACGATGTTGCGCGGGCGCGGTGTCGGGATCGGCGATACGCCGCCGAACGAGACGAACTTCCCATCGAGCGGGACGATCGCCTGCGGACCCTTCACCGGATCGGCGTTTGTCGGCACGGGCATCGGCACGATGCTGCGCGGTTCGCCATCATAGCGGAACGATCCGTCGAACGCCGGCGGCATTGGCGGAACGGCTCGGGCTGGAGCCGGTGTCGTCGGGGCCGGTGTGTAAATCTGCGGCGCTGGCAGCAGGTTGCTGTTCGAGGTAGCTTGCAGCGCTACCGTCGGAGCCGAGTCGCCCGCGCAGGGGTAGTAGTAAGAGCTGTAATAAGGGGTGCTGTAGTAGCTCGGCGAGTAGTAATAATAGGAGCTGCGAGGGTAATAATAGGAGCCGTAATAGGGCCGAGAGTAATAGCCGATGGAGAAATACGGCGAGTAGTAGCGTGCTCCGTAGCCGCCGTAATAACCACCGTAGCCGCCGCGATAATAACTCCCGCCGTAATAGCCGCCCCGATACCCGCCGCCGTAATAACCGCCTCGGTAGCCATAATGGCCGCCGTGGAACCCGCGCACCAGTTCGGTGTTGGTTCCGCCCGTGATCTCGGTTTGGGCTTGTGGCCCGCCGAGGCGCACGGTGTCGCTCGCCCAGACCGCCCCGCCAGCCGCGTGCATTAGCCCGACGGCGGCAAGCGCAATCCATGTACTTTTTCGCATCGCATGCCCTCCAAAAAAAGGAACGCCAACTAAATCCCAAACATCCTTGGTAGACGGCGTTTTCCGCTGGCATGCCATCCCATATTTATTCTAACCATCTCAACACCTCGTTGTCAACAATCCGATTGGACTTGCCGAAAAAATCGCCGTCGGGTACGACGCGAACTACCGTACCTGCCGCTTGCGGCTTAGCGCTCAGCATGGTACAAGCCGCTCCCCTCGCCCCCGGTAATCCGGGGGAGAGGGGTTGGGGGTGAGGGGCTCAGCGGACCGGCGGAGAATTCAATATTCCGCCTGGGTTTCTGAGCCAACCATGTCGCAAGCGGCAAAGATCATCCGAGAATCATCCGAGGCATGCGATGCTCCATCGACGCATTTTCATTCTCGCTGCATTGGCCGCGGCGCCAGGCTGCAACCGCAACGACGCCGATTGCCTATCGCGCGTCGGCAACAAAATCGCCGGCCACACCAAAAGCAACTTCACCGAGATCGGCGGCAAGGTCGATTTCCGCTGGCCGGGCGGCAGACGCGAGCCAACGCTGCAAGAGAAAATCCACGACCGCCTCCAATTCGACAAGTCGCTCAAAGATGCCGCGCTGGAGGTCATCGTCAAGGACAACGAAGTCACCCTGAAGGGCAAACTGGCAAACCTCGACCAGCGCCAACGCGCGGTTGAATTGGCCGAGTCCGTCATCGGCGTGGAGAAAGTGACCGACGCGACCCAGTTGGTGGAGTAGGCGGAATGTTCCTCCGTACGTTAAATAGAGAATTCGGCAGATCATTTTGAATTTGAATCTATAGAGCCAGATTTTAGAAAAAATCGTTTTTGAACAGGTTGTCAGGCCTTTTTCCGGAATAGGGTTTCTGCCACCAATCTTTTGAAATCGGAAAATTCATTACTGGGGGACTTGGAGTACAACCAATTAGCTCGCCAAGGAACTGGTGAATTTGCCCAATTTCCTCCCACCTTTCCTTTGTGTGACAGAAAAGCGGTTCGCCAGCCTTCCTGAGCTTTACTGAGTCGTACAAGATGCCACCATCATCGGTAGCTACAATTGCTACCGACCAACATGTTTTGACCATTGAGAGAGCGAATTCTAGAATCTGTCGGTCTGTATCCGAATCTGCGCCAAGGATTGGATCAGTCTTAATGGTGTTACCATTCCCTGCAATGCTAATTTCATGAGCACCTTGGTCTAGTAAGCTTGCAACGATCTTTCTCGCGCGTCTTGCGGCTCTCTCCTTCTCGCCGTTGGAAAAATGTCTCCGAATCTCCATTGCGACTTCCAATGGCACAACCTCAAACGGCTGAAAATGTTGGGTAAAAAGTGAATGTTCGTAGCTCTGGCTAAACCACCCCTTCACTTCGCGAATAAATTCAAAATAATTTAGCTGTTTCTTGAGGGTCACGCAGTTATCAAGCATCAAGTATGATGTGTCGTAAATAATTCCGATATTGAGTATGATGAGTTCCCTGATGGTGTTTTCAACCGTCGACAGCGTTTTGCCCGAAATTATCGACGTCCCGGAGTTTTTCTGGGATGCAAGGGTTTTTCCGTTAGGTTATTTTATCGCAATCTTACTACCGAGTTCGGCAATAACATCCAATTATAATACTGCGAATCCTGGTTGAAAAATATGGCACTTCTGGACGGACCGGAACCGTGGCCGGGGTTGTACTCAACCCCGGCGAAGCGGCAGCGACATCGTCCCTTGCTATCTGTAGCTGGGGTTGAGCCGAACTCGCGAAGAGTGGGCGCTCTCACTCTGAAAATGTATCGCGCCGCAGTCGCGGCTTCACCGGGGTTGAGTACAACCCCGGCCACGGGTCCACCAACAATGTACCGCGCCTGGCGTTGTGTTCGCAATGTGGTTGCGGCGATTTTCTTGAAAAAAGCGGAACCTGGCCAGACCCCTCTCCCCCTCGGGAATTTGGCCAACACCCCCCAAAAGTGCAAAAAAAGGCCGAAAAAGTGCGAAAGCGCTTGGCCAACAGCAAATGGCCAAGCGCCCCTGGTCAGTATCCCAAGGGTTCGCTGCGCTCACCCTTGGGCTTGGGGTGGGTCTGCAACTATCTTCGGACGCGCATCAGGACGAGGATGAGCACCAGGGTCAGCACCGCGAGCAACGGAACCCAGCTCGACGATTGATTACGCGGTGTGACAGTCTTGCTTTCCGGGGCGGCGGGGCCGTCGGTCAGCACGTTTTGCTTGCCGTCGCTTGGTTTGGTCAGGTCGAAGCTGTCGTGCAGTTCGCCGGTGGCGGTGCGCGATTCGAAGTGCAGGCGGTCGCCGTCGATGGTGATGGCTTGAAAGAGCTGCTTGCCCTCGCCCCAGCGCCGCATCCAGCCGAGTTGATCGACTTTGTAGAAGCCTGGCCCGCTTACCGAAACGACATACATCGTGCCGCGCCCGCCGATGTCGGGGAAGCCGTCGAGTCCGCTGCGGGCGTAGCTGTGGTCGTGGCCTTGCAGGACGATATCGACGCGGTGTTTGTCGAGTATGGGCAACCAGCGTTTGCGCAAGTCGGTGTTGTCTCGGCTCAGAGCCGACGATTTCACGGGATGGTGAAACGCGACGACGGTCCAGCGATTGGGATTGTCGGCGAGGACGCTATCAAGCCAGGCGGCTTGCTCGGCGCGTTTTTCATTGCTGTTCATGCACACGATTCGCACGCCCTGGATGTCGACATAGTAGACGCAGTGCTCCAACCCCGCCGGGCCGTTGTTGGGCAGAGCGAACTGGGCCTTCCAGTGCGCGGTCACGCCGGAATCGCGTCCGGTGAATTCATGATTTCCCGGGCAGGGCAGGACGGGAACCGTGGCATTGATGAACCCCGCCGCCTCGTGCCATTCGCCCCATTCCGAATCGCTGCCGGCGATATTGACGAGATCGCCCGCATGGAGCGTGAAGCGAGCCCGCGGTGCGTGAGCAAACGCTTCGCGGATCAGGCGGGACCAGATGCTGCGGATCTCGTACTGCGCGTCGCCGAAATAGAGGAACGTGAACGGCTCGGGTTTCGTGCTCGCGGTGCGAAATTGATGCCATTCGCTGAACCGCTCGCCACCGCCGACGCGGTAGGCGTAAAGCGTCGCCGGCGTCAGGTCCTGAAAGTTCACGGTGTGGTAATGGGCATCGCCGAGGTCGGTGGTGAGCGGCGAAGTCGCGGCCTTGTGCGTCACGGCTTTCTCAACGAACGCACGCCCGGCATCGGCAGGCGCGATTTCCGCGACGGCGTCGCGCACGCTGACATCAGTTCGCCAGGTCAACGCCTGGGATCGCGCAGGATCGCCTCGCCACGTCAACACGACGCGGTCCGGCCAGGCGCTCGGCTTGTGCAGTTCGTCCTTCGCCGGTTGCGCCTCCGCGCCCAGGGGGACCATTGCCATGACGAGTAACGCGAGGACGCTGACACGATTTGGCATTTCGTGCTTGTGATTTCGATTTTCGCTCGTATTTCGCATTTCGGATTTCGATTTTCTTTTGTTTTTCGAATTTCTTCCCTCACCCTTACGTCTCTCCCATTTTAGCTGATTCGTGCTATCGATTTTGCAGACTGGGTAATCTTGCAGGCGTTTTCGATTCGATGATGGAGACAAGGAGAGAAATCGGCAATGACGAGGCGGATGATTCAGATCGGTTGCCTGGCGGGCGTGCTGGCCTTGTGCGGGTGCGAGTCGTTCTTTGGCAGGCAAGGGCTGCGCCCGGATCCTCTGTTTGCCAATCGCAAGCCGATCGAATCGAAGGGTAAGATAGGCCCGCCCGCCGCCCTCCCCGTCACCGAGCCGATTCCGCCTGTCAATCCGTATTCGGCGATTCGTTAACCGGATCGACACATTTTTCCCGTACACACTTGTCATGTCGCGCATTAACCGGCATGCTAATTTTACAGCGACGGCCCCCTCGCACCTGCACTTGTAGACGGGCCAGGTCGCCTGGGTGAAACGCACTGGCAGCCACTCCGCCCCAACCATTCTGGTGATGAGTGCATTGTACTTCTCGTCGTGCAAGTGGTACGCGTTACCTTGGAAACAGCTCAAATCTTAAACGGATTGCCAGAGCAATTTGCATGACGAATCCTTTCTCGCGCTTCGGCCTCGGCCTCGCTGCCATCGGGCGACCGGGCTATATCAACCTTTGCCACGATGCCGACCTGGGCGATGACCGCACGCCGGACGCGATGGAATCGGCGGCGCATCGCGTGCTCGATGCCGCGTGGGATGCGGGCGTTCGCTATTTCGATGCGGCTCGGTCCTATGGCCGGGCGGAGGCGTTTCTTGCGTCGTGGCTTCGGAGTCGCAAGATCGGGGCGGATGTGGTCACCGTCGGCTCGAAGTGGGGCTACACCTACACGGCGAACTGGCAGGTCGAGGCCGACAAGCACGAGGTCAAGGATCACACCCTGCCGACGTTGCTTCGCCAGGTTGCGGAAAGCCAATTGCAGCTCGGCCAATATCTCAAGCTCTACCAGATTCACTCGGCAACAATCGAAAGCGGCGTACTTGACGATCACGCAGTCCTCGGCGAATTGGCTCGGTTGCGGACGACGGGATTGCGCATCGGTCTGTCGCTGTCGGGGTCGCGCCAGGCCGACACGTTGCGCGAAGCGATGCGGGTGACGGTGGACGGCGAGCGCGTGTTCGATAGCGTGCAAGCCACGTGGAACTTGCTCGAACCGTCCGTCGGCTCAACTCTCGCGGAAGCACACGCGGCGGGCGTGATGGTGATAGTCAAAGAGGCATTGGCGAATGGGCGGCTGACGCAGCGCAACAACGACGCCGCATTCGCGGATATACGTGTCCAATTGGAGCACATTGCCGAGCAACATGGAACGACGCTCGACGCGCTCTGTCTCGCTGCCGCGCTGGCACAGCCATGGGCGGACGTCGTGCTCAGCGGCGCCGCCACGCCGGAGCAGGTGCAGTCCAACGTCCGCGCGCTGACAATGACGCTTGACGCCACGACGCTTGCAGGTCTCACGTCGCTTGCGGAAGATTCGCAGCAATATTGGGCGACACGTTCTCGACTGAAGTGGAATTGAGCATAAGCTACCTATCACGATTCCCAATTCATTCTCGGGGGGCCAGTCGATGTCGCGTTTTAACCTCTTTGTCTTCTTCGCCGCGCTCTGTATTCCGCATGTCGTCTGCGCGGGGGACGCGCCGCCTCGTTTGCCGCGTGATAACCTTCTGGTCTATCGCGGCGCCGACGGCAAGCTCACGCCGGTAAGGACGCCTGCGGATTGGGCCAAGCGGCGAGCGGAAATCGTTCGCGGCATGGAAAGCGTCATGGGCAAATTTCCAGGTAAGGAGAAGCACTGTACCTTCGATGTCAAGGTCGAAGAGGAAGTCGATTGCGGGAGCTATGTGCGGCGATTAATCACCTACGCCTCAGAACCGGGTGGCCGACTGCCGGCTTATTTGCTGATCCCGAAGTCTGTGCTCGACGGCAAAAAGAAGACTCCCGCTATTCTTTGTTTGCACGGAACCGATAACGTCATAGGACATGGCACGGTCGTCGGTCTCGGCAAGGCGAATCGCGGCTACGCCAAGGAACTTGCAGAGCGCGGCTATGTCACGTTCGCGCCAAACTATCCGCTGCTCGCTAAATACCAGCCCGATCTGAAAAAGCTCGGCTGGGAGAGCGGCACGCTCAAGGCGGTCTGGGACAATTCACGCGGGCTGGACCTGCTGGCGTCGCTGCCCTTCGTCGATTCGTCCAAGGGATTCGCGACCATCGGGCATTCGCTCGGCGGGCACAATTCGGTCTACACGGCTGTGTTCGATGATCGGCTCAAGGCGATCGCGACCAGTTGTGGGCTTGATTCGTACCTCGACTATTACGATGGCAATCCGAAAAACTGGGACCCCGAACGCGGCTGGTGCCAAACGCGCTACATGCTGAAACTCGCGAAGTACAAGGGAAGGCTCCAGGAGATTCCGTTCGACTTCCACGAGATGATTGGCGCGCTGGCGCCGCGGCACACGTTGATCATCGCTCCGACGAAAGACTCGAACTTTCGCGCCGCCAGTGTAGATCGCATCGCGGCCTCGGCGCGGCCTATCTTCAAGCTATTCGGGCATGAGGACCGCCTGCGTGTCGAGCATCCCGATTGCACGCACGACTTCCCGCCGGAGATGCGCGAGGCGTCGTACAAGCTCTTCGACAAAGTGCTGCGCGGGAAGTAACGGACTCAAAGCTCACGCAAAGGCGCAGAGCCGCAAAGAGAAACATCCCAGATTGGCCGTGGGTGAAGTTCTTCAAGATCCCTCTTTGCGGCTTTGCGGCTTTGCGGCTTTGCGCCTTTGCGTGAGCTATCCTCATGAATCTGGAGGAGACTTTCATGTTTCGCAAAATGCTCGTTTTATCGGGAATTCTTTTTTCGATATCCATCGCGCATGCTCAGACGGGTCCGTGGAACCTTGAGGACCTGCGAAAGCCGCCGCGGGTGGAATGGCTTGACAAGGCGGGAAAACTCCGCCGGCTTTTGTACGAATCGGAGCCGTATCAAGGCAAGCCGACGCGCGTCTTCGCTTACTATGCCGAGCCGGAAAAGATCGTCGGCAACCTGCCGGCGATGGTGCTCGTGCATGGCGGAGGAGGCACGGCGTTTCCCGAATGGGCGACGCTCTGGGCGAAGCGGGGCTATATCGCCATCGCGATGGACTTGGCCGGGCATGGCGAAGGGCGGAAGCGTCTTGCCGACGGCGGGCCGAATCAGGACGAAGCCTCGCGCTTCAAGCAGCAGCCTTTAAAAGATGCGTGGTCCTACCACGCCGTCGCTGCCGTCATTCGCGGGCATAGCCTGTTGCGGTCGTTGCCGAATGTGGATCCTGACCGCGTCGGCTTGACCGGCATCAGCTGGGGCGGCTACTTGACGAGCATGGTTGCCGGTCTGGATGATCGTTTCAAGGTTGCGGTGCCCGTGTACGGCTGCGGGTTCATTCACAAGAATAGCGTCTGGAACAATATCTTTGCGAAAATGGAACCCGCCTGGCGCAAGTCATGGGTCGAGAATTTCGAGCCGTCTGTCTATTTGGGCCAGGCGAAGATGCCGATGCTCTTCGTCAACGGGACCAATGACTTCGCGTATCCACTGGATAGCTATCAGGCAAGCTACCGTCTCGTGAAGAATCGCAATCTCTGCGTGACGGTCAACATGCCGCACGGACATCAGGCGGGCTGGGCGCCGAAGGAGATCGGCTTGTTTGTCGATCAGCATCTCCGGTCGGGCAAGCCGCTCTTCCGATTCGATGAATACAATGCGCGAATCGTTCGATCGGGCAGCGAGATCAAGCTGGCGATCATGCAATCGCACGGCATCGAGAAGGTGGCAGTGCACTGGACGACGGACACAAAAGGCCAGTGGTCGAAACGTAAATGGGAGACGCGGGCCGCCCAGCGAATGGTTGGCAATGCGACTGATTTTTACAGCGTGGATTTGCCGAAGGATAGGCCAGTGATCTATTTTCTCACGGCCATCGATAATCGCGGCGCAGTGGTCAGCACGGAGCATGCGGTGATCGAGAAATGAACGCGATCAGGGTTCGAGCGGCAGCCAGTCGGTCACGTCGAAGCGTGCGTGGGGCGAGGTAACGGGCGACGAAGCGGCTCCTTCGTAAGCGGCTCGGCAGGTCTTCAAAACTTGGCCGAGTTCCTCCCACGCGAGTCCGCCTTGCTCGCTCAGGAACATCAAATCGGATTGTCCCGGCACGCGGACTAGCTTCAAATCGGGGAAGAGATCGGTGATCGCTTCGCTCAACGCCTTTCCTGCGTTGCTTGCCGGGATCAGCAGGAACTGGTGGTGTTTCTTGCCGTGCTTGTTGCGCCAGACCGTCTCACTGCGTTGGAGGTAGTCCTGCGTCTGATCGCGCAGGGTCGCCTCGCCGCCGGCTGGCACTTCAGAGAGCGCCGATTCGCTGGCTTCGATTTCGGTCTTGATGATTTGCGCGACATCCATGAGCGGCAGATGCTGGTTGAGGAAGATCGAGGTGCCTTCGAGCATCGGCAGCGCCATTTGTCGGGTGAGGTCGCCATTCATGCAGGCGCCATGTAAACCGCCTTGCGGTTCAAGCACTTTTTCTTGCAATTCTCGGTCCAGCTGTTGCCAATGGGCAGGAGTGAGCGACTGCAAAAATTGCGCGGCTGATCGTTCGAGATCGTCGTTGCCGTTGGGAAGGACGACGCGGGCGGTCTCCGATTCGCGAATCATTTCCCAGAACGATTCGTTGGCAGGCATGGGCGATCGACCCATCGTGCGATCGGAATTGCTTGTGCGCGTACCAGCGAGATCCTCGTCTTCCTCGCAGACCGCGCGATTCAGATTTTCCTGGAGGTGGCGCAGCCGTTGACGGCAAAATCCGAGGTCGCGCTCGCGGTCGGCAAGCTTGGCCGCGATTTGGTGATAGCATTGCTTGGCGGCGCTGAGCAATTCCTCCGCCAGGCGAACCTGTGCGTATTGCCCTAGCGAATCGAGGAAGCTACGCAGCTGGCGCTTTTTGGATCGCCCGCCGAACAAGCGGAATCCACCGCTCGCGGTCGTGCATTCGAGCAACGCTTGTTCCACGAGCGCCCAGGCCTGGGCGGCTTTATTCGCCTGCTGCGTGACGGATGCCGCCAATGCCTCGCCGGATTTGACGAAGTGAGCGTGTAGCGTCGCCATCGCGATCTCGGCGCCAGCGACGCGCGGACCGACCATTGCCATCAGGCCATGCACGTCGCTGGTGATCTGAGCGTCCCATTTCTCGGCGTTTTTCTGCACCGCGATGCCCAGCACCCGAGCGAGCTTGGTCTTGCGCCATTCGCCGAATTCCTGGTCGTCCGTGCCGATGCCCATCCAATCGCGGATGCGGCTAATTGCTTGCTTGCACCAATTCGCCGGATCGTCCTGGGCAGAGGAATGGGTGAGTTGGTCCTCGAGCTTGGCGAGCAAGCTGCTCAACGCTTCGCTCGGCGTGATGCTAACCTCACCCGGTCCGCCGGCCTGGGCGCTGTTGTCGATCGCGTGGGCAAGATGGTTGCTTTGCAAATCAGCGTGATTCAGATATTTCTGCGTCAGATCGTCAATGCCCGCGTGCATCTCGGAGGAAAGGGCGACGTCCTCGGTGGTCACCCACTGATCGATGATCCGCTGACACGCATGACGGGCGGCGATGTTGAGCATCAACCCGCGTGGGAACCAAACGGCGTAGGTCCCGAAGCTGCGCAGCGGAACCGCGAGCTGACCCATCGCAGGACCTGATTCTCCGAGGTCGTCTTCCTGGCGATGTTGCTCAAGCCGCAACCCCAACGGCGTGGTGATTTCGTGGAACAGGTAGCTGCCAAGATGGTTGACGGTCTGCTCAAACGAATCCGGCGTGCGGTGTGCGAGTGGCAGCATGTAGACCGAGTGGAACGGCGTGCCTTGATCCACGATTCGCTGGCCTTCGTGCCCGTAGTCGGCCGAGAACGAGATCGATGGATCGCTGAAATGGTTCAGCTCCGTCAGGGTCGCATACACATTGGCTAATTCCGATTTCGGCGTGGCGGGATCGTGGGCGGCGCCGCACATCAGCATCGCGGTCACCTTGGCGTCGGGGTGACGCTGCGTGGCGAGCAGGCGGCGCACGGCATAGCCAAGATCGGCGAGCATGCCGCTGCTGCCGCCTCCCGCCGCTGCAAGAATATAAACGCGCGGAGTGTTGTTCACGAGCGCCAGGCCGGTGTTCTCGACCGATTTATAGATCGTGTCCGGATGCGAGATTTCTTGCAATTCTCGCCGAATGCGGGCGATCAAGCGTTGCGAATTGTCCGCGAAGGCGAGCCTGCCGAGCACGCGCGATCCCTGCGTTTGCAGCGACCGAGGCAAAGCATACAACTTCTCCCGCGGCATCCATTCCGCTAGCTGATCCAGGCTCCGGCGGCGGTAATTGCCCACCGGCTGAAGCGGCATCGGGTAATATTCCGCTCGCGTCAACGCCACCTGCGGCGCCCCGTTGCAGGCGACCGCGCCGGCTTCCGGATCGACATCGAGATAGAGGAACCGCAAAATCGGGACCTTGGTTAAATCTCCGAACCGGTCGATGAATCGGCAACGCAACTCGGCTAGCGCTTTGCGTCCGAACGTGCCGATGCCGATAATCAGCGTCGGCTTCAGCGAACCGGTCTCGCGCTGTGCCACCGTGACGCCGAGATCGGAAACTTCGATTTCGGGCTTTTCGTCATCGCCGTCCGGAGGCTCCACGACAGCGATGCCGGGGATGCTGCGTGCCAGGACCGCTTCGACGGATGCATCCTCAAAACCCGGCAGGAAGATGTCCTCCATCGTTTCCGAGAGGGACTTTGATTTTTGGCCGGTCGCGTTTCCAAGTTTTTGCGGGCGCATCTCCACGAGGCGGGCGGCCGAGCGCGCCTTGTGAAGTGCGGCGATGAAGCCCATGCAGTTTGGAAATCGTTTGCTGGGGTCCTTGGCCAGCGCCTTGGCGACCACGGGACGCTCGACTTCGGGCAGCGAACGCAGGTCGGGTTCGGCCTGCATGTGCATCTGGGCCATCTGCCGAATGTTCTTCGCGATATAGGGGCGATGGCCGGTCATCAGTTCTTGATAGACGATCGCCAGGCTGTATTGATCGCTTTGCGGCGAGATCTTGCCGTGGAAGGTTTCGGGTGGAGCGTACAGCGGAGTGACTCCGCCGAGAACGCCGGAGTTTGATGTTTTGTCGAAGCTCTTGACAAGCCCGAAGTCGGCGACTTTTACGCGGTCGCCGATGAGAAACAGATTGCGCGGCTTGACGTCGAGATGTTGTAGCTGGTGCTTTTCGTACATGTAATCGAGCGCCTCGGCGGCGTCTCGCATGTAACGAATGAGGTCATTGCCCGGGATGCCGATCAGGCCTGCGGACTGGCATTCCTGATAGCGGTCATGCAGCGTGCGGTCGGCAAGCTCCATGACGATCATCAGTTCGCCGTTTATGAACTCCATTCGCTCGACGGAGCAGACGAAGGGATGGCGAACTTCACGGATGCGTTGGAGCGCTTTCCACTCCTGTTCGGCGCGTACGTTGTCCATTTCAACGGAGTTGACGTTGCCATAGACGAATTTGATCGCCTTGAACAGGCCCCCAGGCGCTTCGCACTTCCAGACTTCGCCGAAGCCGCCGCTGCCGAGGGGTTCTATGAGGCGGTACCCCGAGATGGGTTCCGTGTTCGCCTCACGCATCCACGTCATGTCTCACCCGCTAAAGGAGTTGGCTGGCACGGGTAATCGCGATCCTGTGTTGCGCGAAACCTGTGCATTCATCCATCCGGATGGCAGCCCGAGTGAAGCGTACGTCGAAAGTTGGCGTTTGTCCAATTTGTAGACGGGATGAGGGGAAGAAATCAATCGAAATGTTAAGATTGATGCGCCTGACAAATGTCGCATTGTTTTACCGTAGCCATCACGCTCCGCGTGATGGATTTCCTGAAACCGGTGAAATTGGCCGAATTTTTCCCCTGTATACTCGATAAATCCACCACGCGGAGCGTGAAGGCTACGATAATTTGAACTTTTTTCGGGTGTGTCAAGATTCACACGTGTGAACCAAGGCGCGTAAGCGGCAGATTGAACGTGCGATTGCAAATTCAACCTGCCGCTCGCCGCGTCGTGAACATTTGTGCTAGTCGCCACGCTCGTCGAATTTGGAACGGAGCGTTTTACCCTCGTCCGTAAGCGAATAGCCCACGATATCACCGATGCTGATAACCAGCTGTCGGCGATATTCTTTGGCCTGTTGCTCCTGCAAGCGATCAATCAGGAGATCACGCTGCTGGCTTTGCAGGAACGAACCGCGGAAGGCGTCCGCGAGGCTTCGGCGGAAGAATTCCTTCTGGATGTGGTACTCAGGATCCTTGGTGACGGCCGCGATGTAGAAGACATCCTGTGCGTTATTCGGGATTACCTGAACGAAGACCCGCGAGCCTTTATCCTTTTTGGACACTTCATCGAACAATTCCTTGTTCAAGGTGTCGATGTCCTTGTTGTTGGTCTTGAACGGCTTTTGCAGGTCCACCAGGTGCGACAGGCTAGAGACATAATCCTCGCGAACGGTTTTCAGTTTGTCTTTCGGCCATTTCGCGGCGGTGTAATCGATCTCTCCCGTTGCGAGGTTCTCCGGATTCATCACGCTGATGTCCGTCACCACGACAACTGCCGACTCTTGCTCAATCTCCGCGGTTCTCTTTTTCGTTTCCTCGGCAGATAGCTTCTTCGAGAGCCTGGCGGTCAGCAATTCTTTTATTTCGCGTGTACCGTCGTTGAAGATCTCCTTGACTTGTGTCGTCTGATCCCGCGTGGCCACTTTCTTGGCGATTTCGCGCACCTTGGGAAGTGCGGCATTGAACTTGGCTTTTTCCATGCGATAGCCGAGATCGACGCGGTCTTTCACGGTCTGGAGATCGGTCACGGTCTGCTTAAAGGCCGCGATCTTGGCCCGTAGTTCCTCGGCCTCGAACGCATTTTGCGTCGTCTTGACCGCCTCCTCGAGCCGTTTCTGTTCCTTGGCGGCTTTGGCGATTTCATTGTCGATATCGGAGTACTTGGAGAGAGTCAAAGGCGACATTTCCGCCGTTCGCCAGTAAAGAACCTGATCGGGCGAGCGCGTGAAAAGATCGAGATCCGGGATCGGCAGATTGGGATCATGGCGATTGACGTAATCCTCGAACATCGCTTTCGCTTCCATGTTGGTGTTTCGGGCCGTACGAGCGTCCATGCGAAGGCCGATCCGCTTGTTGTTTGCCGAGACCTTGGGCGGCCAGGAGACGACGACATCCTTCACGCTGGCAGAGTATTTGGCGTTGTCGAAGAACATGCGATAAAATTCGTCAGGATTGATGCGCTGCCCCGAAGCCGCGTCGAGATTTTCGAACTGATTCACGACCTCGGCGTAGCGGGCAAACGTCTCTTTCAGAAAATCGAGTCCCTTGGCATCCTTGATGGTTTGGCGGCTGTAGTACTTGTATTTGTCGGCCTCGGAAGGGCCATGCGTCAGATTCATCAAGGGGACGAGTCGCTTGAGTTCACGGCGAATCTTTTCGATGTCGCCGCGAGCACCTTCAAGCTCCTTGCGAACCTGGATCATGTTGGCCTGGGCCCAGGACTCGGCCAGTTTCTTGGCCTCGGCGTCTTTCACGGCGCGAGCCACTTCGGGAATAGGCATCATGGGAAACACATAAGGCGAGTCGTCAATGGCGTGATTCCGTTCGGATTCAATCTGGGCAAGTAGCAAAAACGGAGACTGAGCGGCACTGGCAGCCGCGAATCGCGCGTAAACCGGAGCGCGCCGCTCGGCCTCGATGGCAGCGGCAGCTTTGATGGCGTCATCGTTTTTATGCGGCCCCCAGGCCATGAATCCCGCCAACGCGCCGAGGGTTCCTGTCCCGCCACTTGTCAGGGCGCCGCAGGAAAGAACCAGGCTCGCGCCCGCTTCAGGATTCTCGGCCGCGTAGTGGAAAATCACGGGAAGATTGGCGACGACCGAGCCGAAAAGCGGGGCGCCGACAAATTTTACGAGTGCTGAAGTATTCTCCGCGGCCAATTTTCGGACAGCCATTTTTTCGTTGGCAGCGAGTTGGATCGCCGTCAACAGCGGAGATTGCAGCGGATTGATCTCGGCAGGGCTCAGGACGCTGAGATACGTCACCGCCTTCGAAGCTCCTTCGTACGCCGGCGATTTCGGATCGGCGTAGACATATTCAAAACGAATCTGCTGCGGCAGCACAAGTCCCCAGTCCGGCGAATTGGGATCCACGGGCTTCGATTTGTGCGCTGTGAAGAACGCATCTTTCTCGATTTCATTGGGCGCCGTCGTCTTCCCAAGGAACGCATCCACGGGAATCGGCAAAAGCGACACGCTGAACTCGGCGCGATTCTTCTTGTACGCGTCAAAAATCTGTGCCAGCGTCATCGGTGCGCGAATTTCGTCCGGGAGGTCCGGGAAGTAGAACTTCGGCAAATATTCCTTGCGATCGCCGCGGCCAAAGAACGAGAAAGTCTGTGCCTCGACGACGGCATATTGAGCGATGCGAACGCGAAATTCCTGCCCGATCGCCCGGAAGAAAGCCGCGTTGGTGATCTCACGGGTTCCGGCATTGTTCATCGCCTGCCGTTGGGCGTCAGCGATTTCACGATCGCTGAGCGAGCCGTAAAACTCTTGAATGTAGAGTTGCCTCACATGCTCTTCGTCGAGATTGATGCCAAGTCGATCGGCGACGGCCTGCCACATCTTGAACTCGAGCAGATCGTCAAACTTATCGCCCAGATCGAAGTACCGCGCCTTAGCGCGGCGGGCAGCGATCGATTCGCGGAATCCGGTCAAACGCGGCAGTTCTTTCTTCCGTGCCTCGGCGTTTTTGTCATTGTCGTCTTTTTTCTGCAGTTCAAAAATCCTTGCCGACAAATTGCGAACAGCATGGTCGGCACTGGCACGCATAAAGGAATCAGCGAGTTTCCGGTACTGTTTGAGTTGGCCGAGTTCCTGTTCACTGACCGAACGTCCACCAATGCTTGCGATCGACGTACCCCGCGGGCTGACAATCATCCGGATAAGCCGGTCGGAATCGACGCCGCCGGTGCAGAAGACGAACGTGAAGATACAGACGAGCAAGATGGCAGCCATCCAGAATCGCTGGTTTTTATGAAAGCTGCCCAAAAAGTTAAACGCCATACGCTCCCTCGAGTTAGGCTGTCGCATGCCGCGCCGGGGCGGGATTGGGAAAGGTCCGCCATCCTTCAGGTCCGACGTTGCAGCGCTATCAATAGATAATTGGTGGAGCAACGCAAAGTTGTTCCACTTTTGCAAAAAAAACGGTCAAACCACTTGACTTACTATACACAATGGTACGTGGAAGCCTTCCGGAAACAAGGGGCCGAACTCGCCCCACCGGTGGACAGTCCGCGAATGAAGCCGTAAACCGGAAGCAATAGGGAGAGAAGTCGAGCCGGTCGAATACGCCCATCGATCGGCCCGCGTGCAATACCAGAAGGAGCGACCAAGTGGCCAAGTCAAAAAATAAACACCTCGTAATTGTTGAGTCGCCTGCCAAGGCGAAGACGATCAACAAGTACCTCGGCCCGGGGTTCGAAGTGGTCGCCAGCCTGGGGCATGTCCGCGATCTGCCCAAATCGCGCTTCGGCATCGACATCGAGGGCGGCTGGGTTCCCACCTATCGCGACCTCAAGGATCGCAAGGAAGTACTGACGGCGTTGAAGAAAAGCGCCGCCGGCGCCGACCTTGTCTACCTCGCGCCTGACCCGGACCGCGAAGGTGAGGCCATCGCCTGGCATTTGAAGGAGGCGCTCAACCTCAAGGACGATCGCATCCAGCGCGTCACGTTCAATGAAATCACCAAGACCGCGGTCCAAAAAGCCTTCGCGAACGCCCGGCAGATCGACATGGATCTGGTATCCGCGCAAGAGGGGCGGCGCTTCCTCGATCGCATCGTCGGCTACAAGATCAGCCCGCTTCTGAGCCTCTCGCTGGCCGAGCCGTTGACTGCGGGCCGAGTGCAGTCCGTTGCGGTGCGGTTGATCGTGGAGCGCGAGCGCGAAATCGCCGCGTTCAAGCCAGAAGAATACTGGAAGATCGGCGCCGTTCTTCGCTCGGCGGCGCTTGGCAGCAAGGACGTCACGCGCGAAAAGCCCAAAAAGAAACCCGCCAAGGCGAAAAAGAAAGTCGAAGAGGACGATCTGGACGACGAAGAAAATCAAGAAAAAACTAAGCAGGAGGAGCAGCTGCCGGAAGGCGCCTTCTACGCCGAGTTGGCCGACTGGGACGGCAAGAAATTCAAGGCCGGCAGCAAGGACGAAGTCGATCCGATCGTAAAAGCGCTGGAAAGCGCGCCATACGTCGTCACCAAGGTGGAACAAAAAGACCGCTCCGAGAAGGCCCCGGCGCCGTTCACGACGAGCACCCTCCAGCAGCAGGCGTCGCTTCGGTTGCGGTACACGGCCAGCCGCACGATGACGATCGCGCAGAAGCTGTATCAGGGCGTGCCGCTGGGCAAGGAAGGCTCCGTCGCGCTCATCACCTACATGCGTACCGATAGCACGCGCATTTCGGACGAGGCGCTCAAGGCGTGCCGCGATCACATCAAGAGCGAGTTCGGCGACAAATACCTGCCCGAGAAACCGAATTTTTTCGCGAGTTCCAAGGACGCGCAAGGCGCTCACGAAGCAATACGCCCGACGGACGTTAAGTACACGCCCGAAGCGGTTGCACAGTACCTGCCGCCGGAGCAGTTGAAGCTTTACACGCTCATCTACACGCGATTTGTCGCCTGCCAGATGAACCCCGCGATCTTCGCCGTCACGAACGTCGAAGTCACGGCCGACAAGGGGACGTTCAAGTCCCAAGGCAAGATTCTGAAGTTCGACGGCTACCGCAAGGTTTACGTTCAATCGAGCAAGCAAGAGGACGTGCTCCTGCCGCCGATGAAAGAGTTGGACCCGCTCAATCTGCTCAAGCTCAAGCCGACCCAGCACTTCACCGAACCGCCCGCACGCTACAACGAAGCGTCGCTCGTGAAGACGCTGGAGAAAGAGGGCATCGGCCGCCCGAGCACGTATGCGTCGATCATCAGCAAGATTCAGGATCGCGGCTATGTGGAGCTGCGCGAACGCCGCTTCTTCGCGACCGAAACGGGCATGAAGGTGACGGACATCCTCGTGCACCATTTCCCGAAGGTCATGGATCTCAACTTCACACGCAGCATGGAGGAAGAACTCGACCAGATCGAGACCAAGAAATTCGAACGCAATCAGGTGCTCAACGATTTCTACACGCCGTTTTCCGCCGAGCTGAAAATAGCCGAGTCGGAGATGCTCAAGAACGCCGAGAAATGTCCGCTCTGCGGTCGGCCTCTCGAAGAGCGCTTCAGCAAGTTCGGGAAATTCTTCGGCTGTTCGGGGTACAAGGAAGAACCGAAGTGCACCTACATCAAAAAGAAAACCGTCGAAGGCCAGGCGCCCGGCGAGGCGCCGGCGCCGACCGGAATCAATTGCCCGAACTGCAACAAAGAGATGATCAAACGCATGGGCAAGACCGGGCCGTTCCTCGGCTGTTCCGGTTATCCCGAGTGCAAGACGACGATGAATTTCGACGCCGAGGGCAAGGCCGTTGTCACCAACAAGCCGACGGAGTACCAGTGCGAAAAATGCCAAAGCCCGATGGTGCTCAGGCAGGGGCCGCGCGGGCCGTTTCTGGGTTGCAGCGCGTATCCCAAGTGCAAGTCGATCGTTGATGTCGATGTCGAGGGGAAGCCGATCAAGCCGATCGAAACCGGCGTCAATTGCGAGAAATGCGGAAGCCCGATGCACGTCAAACGCGGCCCGCGCGGCCCGTTTCTCGGCTGCAGCGGCTACCCCAATTGCCGAAGCACCAAGCCGATGAACGACGAACTGAAGGAAAAGCTGAAAGACGCCTTGGCAAACGCGCCGCAAAAGAAGAAAGCCGAAACGATCGACGCGCCGGCGGACATCAAATGCCCCGATTGCGAGGGGCCGATGAAGCTTCGTCCCGGCCGATGGGGCAAATACTTCTTCGGTTGCAACAACTATCCCAAGTGCAAGGGAACCCGCCAGGCGCCGCCCGAATTGATCGAGGCGTTGCAGAGCAGGACAGTGACGAAAGCGTGATGAGTTTCCACGTTTAGAGTTCGCACGGCGCCGCGCGAACGCTAAACGAAAACGTGGCAATCGAAACAGAGTTTCGCGATGCCTCTTCTCACTCGCCGCAATTTCCTCGGCGCCGCCGCCGGATCTATCGCCGCCGCCGGCGGGGCTTATGTGTATGGCCGATGGTTCGAGCGCACCTGGCTCGACATCGTGCATCACGATATGCCGCTACGAGGCCTGCCCGATGGCTTCGCAGGCTTCCGTATCGTGCAAATCAGCGACCTGCATTTCGGCGACAAGCTGCCGGCCGACTATCTTGAATCGGTCATCGATGAAGTCGTCAGCCACAATGCCGATGCCATCGTCATTACGGGCGACATCGCCTCGAGCCTGGAGAACGGCGAGGCAGACTGGATCACGCAATCGCTCTCGCGCTTGCAAGCCCCGCATGGCGTGTTCGCGGTGCTCGGCAATCACGACTGGTGGGAGGACGCTCCACTCGTCACGCAAAGCCTGGAGCGAGCCAACATTACCATGCTGAGCAACGCCAACATTCCGCTCCGGCGTGACGGCGGCACGCTCCACCTCGCCGGCGTGGACGACGTTTGGTGCGGCAAGCACGATCTCGCCGCGGCGCTGCGAGGCATTCCCGCCGACGCCGCAGTCGTCTGCCTCGCGCATGAACCCGATTACGCCGACTCGATCGCCCGCGATGATCGGGTCGTACTCCAACTCTCCGGCCATTCTCACGGCGGCCAGGTGCGCGTGCCTTTCGTTGGCGGCATATACTTCCCACCACTCGGGCGTAAATACTCGAGCGGGCTGTACACGATCCGCGGCCTGACGCTCTACACCAACCGCGGCATCGGCGTCGTCAACCGCCCCGTTCGTTTCGCGTGCAGGCCGGAGGTCACCGCGTTCACGCTACGGCCGGTGGGGTAGGAGCCATCAGCTATTAGCCGGCAGCTTTCAGCTTTCAGCTTTCAGCTTTCAGCCGAACAGAACTCAGCTTCGGTTGCGTTTTCCTCTCTTCGCGCCTCTGCGCCTTTGCGTGAGATTCTCCTAAAATGCCGTTGCATTGGCTGACGGCTGGCAGCGATTTCAAGGAGATAACCATGGCGAAACACACCCCGCGCTTTCTCGACATCGTCAACGACGCTCGCAAGCGCGTCAAAGAGGTTACAATCGACGACGTGAAGGCGATGCTCGAAAAAAAGGAATCGCTCCTGCTTATCGACGTCCGCGAGGAGAGCGAATACGCCAGGGATCACCTGCCCGGCGCCATCCACCTTGGCAAGGGAGTCATCGAGCGCGACATCGAAACTCGTGTGCCGGATACGTCGGCGAAACTCGTGCTTTACTGCGGCGGCGGATTTCGCTCGGTCCTTGCCGCTGATAATCTTCAAAAAATGGGCTACACCAACGTCATCTCCATGGACGGCGGCGTGCGCGATTGGCGGGCAAAGAACTACCCGATGACCACCGAATGAACCACGCCGAACGGTCCCGCTCGGCCGAGTAAGGGGGATGCCGCCATGCTGTTCGAGGATCCGAAGCCCGCGACGAAGGACGAATTCGCCGAGTTGATGCGGCGTTCCATCATCAACGGCGGAGAAAAACAAACGCTCGAATACGACCGCGAACAATTCTGCCTGACCGTCGATGGCGATGACGCGAATCTGCTCAACCTCGGCAATGCTTACAACGAGTTCTGCGCGGTCGATGCCGAGCTTCGAGCAAGTGTCGTCGCGCGATTCGTGCGCGTGTGGTTCGCGCGCAATCGCGATGTGCCCGGCGACTATTCCGAGGCAGCCGCTCGCCTCTTGCCTGCGATCCGCAATCGGTCGTACTACGAGCTGACGAAGCTGCAAATTCAGAATCGCGGCATGCCGAGTCCCGATTGGCCCTTGCAAACTCTGGGTGAACATTTCGCGATCTGCATCGTTTACGATCTTCCCGATTCGATCCATCAGATTCAACAGGCCAGTCTTGCGAAATGGCAGGTCGGCTTCGACGAAGTATTAGCCAGGGCGACAGCGAATTTACGGGAGATCACGCTTCAGCCCCTTGAATGCATTGTCGAAGGGGTCTGGCAATCTGCCTGGCGCGACAATCACGACATCGCGCGCATCCTGCTTCCCGATTTTATTCGCCGCCACAAGGTGCAGGGCGACCCCGTTGTCTTGCTGCCCAATCGCGACACCCTGCTGCTCACCGGCTCGGACGACGAAGCCGGACTCGGCGCGATCGCTGCGCTGGCAGAGGAAGCGTTGCAGCTGCCGCGGCCAATGAACGGCATGGCGCTCACGCTTCGGGGCGACGCCTGGGTTCCTTTTCTGCTGGAGGCGGACCATCCGGAATTCGCACGCTATCGGCTCCTCTGGATTCGAAGCGTCGGACAGGATTACGAAGAACAAAAAGAACTGCTCAATGAAGCCAACGAAAAGGCCGACATCGACGTCTTTGTGGCCGCGTTCAAGGCGAGACAGAACAACGAGACCGGCGACATCCACAGCTACTCGGTGTGGTCGAAAGGCGTCGTCACGCTCTTGCCGAGGACGGATGAAATCTTCTTCTACATACCCCGAGGCGAAGAAAAAGGCGACATCGTGGCCAGAGGAGCGTGGAACGATGTAATTGAAGTTTGCGGCAACCTGATGGAACCTGACGAGAATTATCCGCAACGCTTTCGCGTGGCTTCTTTTCCTGATGAAACGCAGCTGAAGGCAATACAATCGCGAGAACAGTTCGGCGAGTTGTAGACGCTGACTAGCGCGTGTAGCTGGAGTCCTGCGGTTCTTCCTCGGCGGGTTCGCCGTCGTCGAGTTCAAGACTGGTAAGCCGGCCCAGGAGCGCGACGCCTCCTGTGATCGCGGAAAGCGACACGACACCTGCGACGACCCAGATGCCCAGCGAGACCGCGAATAGGTTCTCCGATTTGTACACGACCAGAAAACTCGTCACGGTCGCCGCCGATATCATGACGATGATCGGCACGAGAACCGCGACACGCCCGGCGAATCGGCTTCTTTCGTCGTCCTGCGATGGAACCATCCCCTTCTCGATCGCCTTCATCCGTTCCAGGTGATAATATTCAGCTTTGCGCAGGTTCTGCCGGAGTAGTTGAGGCAACGCGATCAGGAGCGTGATAAGAATCAAGCAGATCAATCCAAAGATCAGCAATTCGCCGCTGTGATCCTTGAGAAGCGACGTGGCTGCAAGCTCGTTCTTGTCCATGGCGAATGTGCTTTCTCTCGCTGGAATGTAGTATGCCGCGACGCGCGGATGATAGTGTATTTTACGCATTCGCGGGGTTGATTGTAAAGGGAAATGACGATGAAGCGAATCTGTGTCTTCTGCGGCTCGCGGGTTGGCAACAAACCGGAATATGCCGAGACTGCACGCGCGTTGGGCCGGGCGCTTGTCGCTCGCGGGTTGGGCCTGGTTTTCGGCGCGGGGCATGTCGGGTTGATGGGAGTCCTCGCCGATGCCGTTCGCGAGGCGGGCGGCGAAACGATTGGCGTCATTCCGCGATCCCTGGTCGAGCGCGAACTCGCCCATGGCTCTCTAGCGGACTTGCGGATCGTCGAAACCATGCACGACCGCAAAGCGTTGATGGCGGCCTTGTCCGATGGATTCATCGCCATGCCGGGCGGGTTCGGCACGCTCGACGAACTCTTCGAGATTCTCACCTGGGCGCAACTCCGCTTTCACGATAAGCCTATTGGCATGCTGAATGTCAATGGCTTCTTCGATCCGCTCCTCGCCTGGATCGAACGCTCGATCGCCGAGGATTTCGTGAAGGCCAAGAACCGAGATTTGTTGATGGTGGAAAGTGACGTGGAGAAATTGCTCGACCGTGTTTGCGGGCGACAATAGAAAGCGTGATCAAGAGGCATGCTCCTCGTCATTCACGCTTTCTATTTGTGGCATGTTAGCCTCAATTCACGATCTCCAGATTCACCGAGTTCTTCCCGGCTCCGATCTGAACGGTCAACCCCGAGGTTGCCTCGCTTCGGTAGCGGGCGGGCACGTTGACGGCCTTGCTAGCACCGGCGACAGGTTCGACGGCGATGCGATAGTTCCCCGCGGGAATCGGCGTCTTGAACTGGAACGAGCCGTCCTTCTGGATCAGGCTGCTGTATTTCTTCTGGTCCGCGCCGACGAGCGTCACGGAGTATCCGCCTGCAAGCGCCTTGCCTGCGAATTGCACTTTTCCAGTCAGCTGACCCATTGTCGTGCTGCCGCCGCCGGCTGTCTTTTTGTCGTCGACTTTCTTCTTTTCGTCCGCCTTCTTTTCCTCGACTTTCTTTTTTTCTTCAACCTTCTTCTCTTCAACCTTCTTCTTCTCTTCAACTTTCTTTTCCTCTACCTTTTTCTTTTCCTCGACTTTCTTTTCCTCTACCTTCTTTTTCTCTTCTACTTTTTTCTTCTCCTCGACCTTCTTCTTTTCTTCGACCTTCTTGCCTTCGATAGGCTTGGTCTTGTCACGAATTTGATCCAGCACTTTGCGAAGTTCGAACGCGCGGTCCGAGAAGCTGGACATCTTCTCTGCGTTGCCGATGCTCTTGTCGATGGACTTCTGCAAATCCGGTGCGAGGAAAGGCCGAACCGCCAGCAGCGAGCCGTGGTAGAGGCGATAGCAGCCTGCGTGATCGCCCTGTTCGTTGAACATCTTCGCGCCGGTATTGATTACATCGCGAAGCGAATTGTACAGCGACGCGGAATCATGCTTTTCGAATGGCTTTTTTTCCTGAGCATCGTTGCTGCCGATCGCCGCGAACAGTGCGACCGCGCCCGCCATGATACATGCCAATACCAATCGTGGGAAACGAATCATGAACATTACTCCAAGAGAACCACGGCGGCCGACGATGACGCAACCCTAGCGCTTTCGCGCAGCCAAGCCCAATGTGGTTATGGTAAGAGAAACCCGGCCGGGCGGGACACAGAAACTGAGCCGAAAATACGAATTTTCGGCAAACTTTTGAGCACCGCCCTTCACATGTTATTAAAAAAGGGGAGCCTGGGTAAAGTGTGCAGTCGTACGCTGACCTTGCAACAAATCTGAATTTGACGGTATACTCCTCCCAACTTGTTTTACGCGCGACCAGAGCCGCGCGGGCACGGCCCAATCGGCACGATCACGAACCTTAAGGATGAGGCTTGAATATGACTGTTGTCGCATGCGATCGAATGCTTTCTGAAACCGCCGTCGAAATCCTCCGCCAGGCGGGCAATCCCTTCCGAAACTTTTTCGCCCGGAATCCCGACGACGACATTTGCGCGCGCTTTCACGTACCGGAATTGTTTAGCAAGGAACGCGACCAGCTGCTTGGCGTCGTCGATCTTTTCCGGGCCAATCCCTCGACCCATTCCGAGATGATTCCCGTCCTCGGCAACAAAGGTGCCGGCAAAACGCATCTCCTGCACAGCATCAAGCACGGGCAGGAAGGCGCCTGGCGTCTGCTCGTCACTCCCGGAACCTACCAAAAGGAATCCGATTTCCTCGAGTATCTGCTCTTCCAGCTCATCGACACCCTATTGGGCGGCGGCAAGCTGAAAGGCCGGCGCCCTCTCGAATACCTCAGCGAGGAACTGGGCCGATCGCTGCTGCTGGACGCTGTCCGCAATATGACCGAAGACGAACGCCGGGAGCTATTTCCGGCTGCGGGCCTGGGCAAATTCTTCCGCAAGCTTGGCCTGGGCAGTTCGCAGGACAATGAGCGTTTGCAATGGCTCACCGAGCAGCTCACGCGAGCATCGAGTACGACGCCGCTGCGCCGCATCTGCGCGGAGGCGTCTCTCGATGCTGAGAAGACCTGCGACGTGGTTTGGCAGTACCTCGACCGCACGGAAACGCACAATACCGCCGGCATGATGCGTCGCCATATCCATCACGGATTGGTTCGCGCGGCACTGCTCGGCGACGAAAGCGAGCTCGCGAACTTCCTCACCTATGGCTTCGCGGAGATCGATTACAAAGTCAAACCGAGCCGGCAGGATCTCGTCCTTTCGCTCTTCCGAGTGCTGATGGAGGTTTTCCGCGGCTTGAAGATTCCGGTGGTGGTCGCCTTCGATCAGCTCGAAGACCTGCTGCTCGCTCGCCGAACCGACGACGGCCATCGCGTTGCCGAGTCGTTCTTTGCCGGCCTGGTGCACGCGATGCATCAGCTCGATGGCATCTGCTTCCTGGTGTTCGCCGAGCGCGGCTTGTGGAACCGCTTCGTGCCGACGCTCGATGGATACATCCAGGATCGCCTCAATAACCCCGTGCACGTGCCAGGCCATGGCACGATCAAGGCGATGAAGCTGGAAGCCCCGCCGGTTGAGCTTGTGCGCAAAGTCGCCGAGGTTCGTTTGCAATCGGTGATGGAGGGCGTGACCGATCGTCGCGATGATTCGCCGTTGTACCCGTTCACTGCTGAGCAGGTCGAGCAGATCGCTCGCACCGAACCGACGCTGCGCGATATGCTCCAGCAATTCCGTCGGCTGTACGATCACATCGTCTACGGCGAAGTCCAGCATGCGGCGTTCGACGTCGAGCCGGCCGTCGTCACGACGACGCACCTGGCGACGAGTCCGAATCTGCCGATAAAGTCGGCGATGGTTGTGGAGGTCGCCTCGCCGGATCCCATAAAGCCGCGGGCTTCGGCTGACGCATTGGACATCGCGGGATTGTGGGAGCAGTCGTTGGCCGACGCACGTTCGAAACTCGAGCCGGAAGGCTCCTTGACCGGCGCGACGCGCGAGCTGCAAGCCGGGCTGGGCGCGTTCCTGCAAACGTGCCATGAGCATGGCGTAAAAGTCGGCCCGTGGCGGATGCAGCACGTCGTGCCGGAGTTTACGTTCAGCGATCACCCCACCTATGGCGTCATGTCGATCGCCCACTGGGTTTGCAAGGACGGCCAACCGTGGAAGGTCGGCATCGGTCTGTTCCTGGGCCGCGGCGCGGGCAAGCCACGCGACCTCGAAACAAAGCTGGCGACGCTCGACACGACGCCCGCGGTGATCGATCACCTGATCCTGTTGCGGCAAGACGACGATGTATCATTGACTGGCAAGAGCAAAACCGTCTGGCAGGAATCCGAACGCAAGGGCCTACATGCTCGCCTCGAGCCGATCGCCCTGGCCGACGCCGTCGTGCTCTACGCCTTCCCGCGCTGGTTGACGGCGATGAACGAAGCCCTTCCGCCAGGCCAGGCGCTGCCGAACCTCGCCGACCTGCTTCAAGAAAAATGCGAAAAGCTGCTGGAACAAGTCTGTATGCCAGTGAGCGCGTAAACGAATTGCAGATTGATGATTTCAGATTGCAGATTGAAATGCAACTCAAGCCCAGGGGTGAGCGCAGCGAACCCCTGGGATCGGAATTCCGTCCGAAAGGCTCAACCAGCCCGGAGCGCCAGCGACGGGATAACTCAGATCTTGCGGGCCACGGTATCCCGTCGCTCGCGCTCTGGGTTAGTAGGCTTTACTGCGGCACGCGGATCTGCGTGCCGGGAACGCTGACGCTGGTTTCGTAATCGTTAACATTGACTCGCACGCCGGGGACGCGAACCGACACGCCGCCCGCGGGCGGCGGCGGGTCTGGCGTGCGGCAACTCGCGAACGCAATACCGGCAAAGCACATCACCCACCCGAGCAACTTTTTCATCGTACGCTCCGAACCTTTCGCTCATGATCGTCACGGCGAGAGCGTCGCGCGAATGCATTCTTGCCGGAAATCTGTTTGCAATCGTGGCCGATTCCGTTAGGATTGGATTATCCCCGATAATATCCCACCAGATGGAGTTGCCGTCATGCGTCACCACCTCTCTACACTCCTCGCCTTGTTCGCGGTTGCCGCAGCTCGAACTGTTTTTGCCGATGAGCCGAATCTTGGCAAATATGTTCCGCCAGCCGAGAACAAGAAAGACGAGCCGCTCGCGAAGCAGTTCTCGTTCGCCAAGGCAGTGAGTTTTCTCGATAACGCCGCGCTCGATTGGCAGAAGAAGCGCGATTGCTTTTCGTGCCATACCAATTACGCGTTTCTGTACGTCAGGCCGATGGTCGATGCGAAAGTGCAGGCCCATGGCGAGATACGCACCGCGCTCGAATCGCTGGTGACGAAGCGCTGGCCGGCCAAGAAGCCACGCTGGGACGCCGAGGTGGTCGCGACGGCGGCAGCGCTGGCGTACAACGATAGCCTGACGACGAAGAAACTGCATCCCGTGACGAAGACCGCGCTCGACCGCATCTGGACCGTGCAACAAAAAGACGGCGGCATCAAATGGCTCAAATGCGCCTGGCCTCCGATGGAAAACGACGATCACTACGGCGTCACGCTCGCGCTGTTGGCTGTCGGCGTCGCCCCCGAAGGATACGCGAAGACTCCACAAGCTCAGAAGGGCGTCGCCGGTTTGCTCCGCTGGCTGAAGGCGAATCCGCCCGAGAATTCGCATCACCAGGCGATGCTCCTGTGGGCGTCAATCCATCTCGATGGCGTGCAGACGAAGGCCCAACAGCAGGCGGCGATCAAGGAATTGCTCGCCAAGCAACTGCCCGATGGAGGCTGGTCGGCATCAAGCCTGGGCAACTGGAAACGCGGCGACAAAACTGAGCAAGCGTTGAACACGAGCGACGGTTACGGCACCGGCTTCACGGTCTTCCTCCTGCGTCAGGCCGGCGTTCCCGCGTCCGATCCTGCCATCGCCAAGGGCGTCTCCTGGCTCAAGAGCAACCAGCGTGAGAGCGGCCGATGGTTCACGCGCTCGCTGTTCAAGGACAACAAGCACTACCTGACCCACGTCGGCACCGCCTTCGCCGTCATGGCATTGCAATCGTGTGATACGCCAGCCGTGTCGGCGGGGCGTTGAGTATGCTAGCTATCAGCTATCAGCTATCAGCTATCAGCATGGGTGAGCCGAGCCTACGCGGCTCGGCTCGAAAGAGTGAGGAGCCCAATGCCCGAGAAATCAAATGATGACGAATTCCCGCACCCGGATCCCGTTGCTGAATTCCGGCGAGAAAGAGCGGACAACACCACAGCCACTTCTCGACGAATCGGAATCACGCTTGTGATCGCCTCGTTGTTGCTCTATTTCTTTTTCCCGATGTTGCTAACGGTCGAATTGACATCTGGCTCATCTGGTGGAGGCGGGCACGTTTCAAATGCGATGATTCTCGGAATGTACGCTCAAGTTGGATTCTTGGCCAGCGCGATTATTGCACTGATTGCGAGCTACTATGTCCGGTGGGCGTTTTTTCTTTTCTGCATTGAATTCCTAACGGCCCGTACCTGTTTAGGAATGGTACGTTAAATTCTGCTGCCTAATACTACAGCGCTAAGTAATATGGTGATCGATTCAAAAATTAAGCAATCGCCGGCATTTACTCCCCTCTCCCCCTGTATTCAGGGGGAGAGGGGTTGGGGGTGAGGGGGAGAGGCCACAGAATGCGACCAAGCCCCAAACCCCTCACCCCCGACCCCTCTCCCCTGATTACAGGGGCGAGGGGAGGTAGCGCTGTAGTACTAAATGCTATCGCGCGCCGAAAGTCACGCCGAGACTCAAAACGACTTCATTCATCCAGATGTTATTTCGAGCAGTGCCTTGAAAAACAGGAATGTCTGAGAACGAGGCATAAGCGACTTTATCGGTTAGTTCCAGGTAGAGGTGTTTCGTCAGGCCAAAACGGAAGCCGACTTCGATGCCGGTGGTCCAGCCGTCGAGTTGCCACCAGCCGCGTTTTGTGCCAAAAAGGTTGCCAAACTCTTTGTTGCCCACGTCATTGCTTTTGCCCATGACGATATTTTCGGAATGGGGCAGCATGATGCCGAAACCGAACTTACCGATCGCGGCCACGCTCCAGCTTTCATTTGGTTGGCCTATCAATGGCACGCGCTTGACGAGATTGACCATGATATGATTGGCGCCGTTGTGCATCTTGTAAGTGAGAAACTGCTCGTCGAGTCTGACGGTCGAATCGGTCGGCTTGCCGTTTATCGTGCCGGCCACACGAGCAGACTGGCCGATGACTGTCGCATATTTCGTATGGTCGAAGTTAAGCTCGACAGCGAGTGTTCGCGCTTCATCGATAAATCGCCCGAACCGAACGTTATATTGTCCGCCAAAGAGGCTCGTCCAGGTGCCGTCGTCGACGCCGCGAACCCCATAGATCGCGAAACTGTTGCCCAGCGACGGCTGCGAAATATGGATGTTGGTAGGGGACCACGTTTGCCGACTTGCTCCCCAGGAAAAATACCATTCGCCTTCCTGGAAAAATCGAAAGATGCCGTGCCTGGCTGGCTCGTCCAAATATACAATTTCAGACAGGCCTGGCTGTTCCTCCTGAACAAAACCACATCGGCAGATCGCGTCATCGGCAGCCGAAATCGCTTCGATGCGAGGCAATTGAGCCGATGCATTAGCCGGGAAGATGCCCATCGCGACAAGGGGCAGAGAAATAGCTGCAAATGCCACGCGGTGGAAATTCGCGGTCATTATATCACCGTCCAGAATCTATCGCCGTATGGGTCAGAAGGTCTAGGGCGTTGAGGTAGGAAATTACTTGTGCCAGGGATTTATCGACCGGACCGTCAGATCGGCACGAATGGGTAAATCCGATTCTTTAGCGAATCCGAAATGTTCCTTCGCTACGCTCGTGCAAGTCTGCGCGATCGGCAAATCCGCCAAACATGGAATTAATATTTTGAAAGGTTCCTGATCAATTCGCAAAACCAGCCATGGCAAGCTCAATCCATCTTGGCAAAAAGATGCCGCCACCTCCTCACGACACGAGCCGGAAAAACAACTCCTCCAGGTCATGTTCGCCGTGTTTGTCGCGCAGTTCTTCGAGCGTGCCGCACGCCTGGATTTTGCCCTGGCTGACGATGGCGACGCGGTCGCAGAGTTTCTCGACTTCGCGCATGATGTGCGTCGAGTAGAGGATGCACTTGCCCTGATCGCGCAGACGTTCGATGTTTTGCAACACGGCGCGGGCGACGAGCACATCGAGGCCGAGCGTTGGCTCATCGAAGATCATCACCGGCGGGTCGTGGACGATGGAACGCGCGATCGATACCTTCTGCCTCATGCCGGTGGACATCTTGGCGCCGAGCACATCGCGAAAGTCGTTCATTTGCAGATCGTTGAACACGGTCTCCATGCGTTCGCGCAGACGTTCCGGCGGCATGGCGTAAAGCAGGCCGAAGTATTCAACCATTTCCCAGGCCGTCATGCGGTCGTAGATGGCAGTATTGGCGGACAGGAAGCCGATGTTTTGGCGGACAAGCGCGGGCTGCGTGGCGACGTCATAGCCGGCGAGCGTGGCGATGCCGCCTGTCGGCTTGAGGACGGTGCAGAGGATTCGCATCGTCGTCGTCTTGCCGGCGCCGTTGGGGCCGAGCAGACCGAAAACCTCGCCGGGATGCGCGTCGAAGCTGACGTGATCCACCGCCATGACATTGCCACGGCGGAGATCGCGAAACGACTTCGTGAGATTTTCGACGTGGATCATGATGGGTGCGGAAAAATCGTTTAGTCGAAGCGCGACTCAATCCTCGAACGTGATTTCCATGATCTCGAAGCGCATCTTGCCCATCGGGACTTCGATTTCCACGACATCGCCGATCTTCTTTCCCAGCAAGCCCTGGCCTATCGGACTGTTGGTGAGGATCTTGTTCGAACGGTAGTCCTCTTCGCCTGGGCCGACGAGCGTGAAAATCTCTTTCTCGCCGAGATCGAGATCCTTGACCGTGACGTGTGCGCCGAAGACGACGGCGTCGGTCGGCAAGCTTCCCTTGTCGATAATCATCGCCCGGCTCAGCTGGTCCTTGAGAGAATCGATTCGCGCCTGGAGCATCCCCTGGTCTTCACGGGCGGCATGATATTCCGCATTTTCGCTGAGATCGCCCAGATCGCGGGCGGCGGCGATTCGCTTGGCCACCTCGATCATCTCCGAACCCATCATGCGGTCCAATTCGGATTTCTTCTTCTCGTAGCCTTCCTTCGTCATTGGTACGCGATCATCGGACATGGGGCACTCCCTTCTGGCGGAGCGAGTCACCCGGAGACGCTGGTCCCAGGGCCTGTCATAAAAGAACACTGAGCCGACGGAATGCTCCGCCGGCTCAACGAATAGTCTCCTCTACATTCTATATCTTCACCGACAAAGCGACGCTTGTAAAGGGAGTTTTTGGAAAAGTTGTTAGTTGTTAGTTGTTAGTTGTCAGTTGTTAGCTGTCAGCGCCCGTATTTGAATATCGTCGATCCTGTGACCGACGCCTGACAACTGACAACTAACAACTAACAACTAACAACTAACAACTGCGATTAGATACTCGACGACGCCGGTGCGACGCCGCCGTGGATGCGGTAGGGCGTCAGGTGCGACGGTTGATCGTTCATCCAGAAGCGGCGCCATTCGTCGTGGGCTTGCCGCAGGTTTTCGGAGTCGATCAGTTGCTGTTCCATGCGGACCATCGGATCGCTGGAATATTGATTGATGAAGCAACCGGTGTTCGCGAAGCTGAGCAATGCCGCCGCCAGGAAGAACAGTTTGCGTTTCATGGTTATTCCTTGTAGATGCCGGCCCAGGGCAGGTCAATTCTGCGGGCCGTATCGGCTTTATCGACAATGCGGGCGGCGCACTTGAGAAAAAAATTGAATTCTCCAAAATAGGTTCAAGAACATGATTGTATTTCGTCTGCCAAGCCCCGCCATGAGCGAAGCGATTGGCGGGGGTGGGACCCCTCAGGAATCGCTACGCTCATCCTGGGGCTTGCGGATTTTCCACAAACGGGAGAACCTATGAAGACTTGCTGGACTGTGTTGGCTGTCACCATCGCCGTCGTTTTCGCAACTTCGAGCGCAACGGCTCAGGAGAAAAAAGTGATCCGCATCGGCATGATCGGGCTGGATACGTCGCACGTGCCGGCTTTCACCAAGCTATTCAACGACCCGAAGGCGACCGGCGATCTCGCGGGCTTTCGCGTCGTCGTCGCCTTTCCCGCCGGCAGCCCCGACGTCAAGGCAAGCTATTCCCGCGTCGAGAAGTTCACAAAGCAGATGAAAGAAGAGCTCGGTGTCGAGATCGTCGGCTCCGTCGAAGAGGTCATCAAAAAGTGCGACGTCGTGCTCATTGAAAGCGTCGATGGTCGTGCCCATCTAGCCCAGGCTGCCCTGGTGCTCAAGGCGGGCAAGAAGGTCTTCATCGACAAGCCGCTGGGTGGTTCTCTCGCCGACGTGCTCGCGATGTTCGCGATGGCCAAGGAATACAAGACGCCGATGTTCTCCAGCTCCAGCCTCCGGTACGCCACCAACCTGCGAGCCGCGAAGGCCGATCCGAAGCTGGGCAAGATCGTTGGGGCGATCTCCTTTGGGCCGTGCGAAATAGAGACCTACGTGCCCGACCTCTTCTGGTATGGCGTTCACGGTGTCGAATCGCTCTACACGATCATGGGCACGGGTTGCAAGAGCGTGAGCCGAACCCACACTAAAACTACGGACACCGCTGTGGGCGTCTGGGCCGATGGCCGAATCGGTGAGTATCGCGGTCTGCGGAGCGGAACGAAAGGTTTTGGCAACGTGCTCTTCGGTGAGAAATCGACGCTCACGACTTCGGGTGCGGTCGGCGGGTATCAGCCGCTCGTCGTCGAGATCGCGAAGTTTTTCCGCACCGGCGAATCGCCGATCAGCGAAGCGGAGACGATCGAAATCTTCGCATTCATGGAGGCCGCCGACGAAAGCAAGCGCCAGGGCGGCGCTCCGGTGACGATCGAGAGCGTAATGAAACGCGCGGCCGAACTGAACAAGACGCGCAAACTGCCGTGATAAAGAGTACTCAAGCCCAGTGGTGAGGTACTCCGAACCGTTGGGATATCCCAGCGGTTCGGAGTACCTCACCACTGGGCTTTTGACTTGGGAGAAGCATCTTGTCCACGGTTAGCCAAAATCCAGATACACGGGTTCGCGATCAGATCGGCATCCTCCAGGATTTGACGCGTGCATACGGCCCGCGTGATTTCTCCGTTCGCTTCTGGGACGGCACAAGCTGGGATGCCGACGCCGGCCAGCCGACTCTTTTTACGCTGGTGCTGAACCACGCCGGCGCGATGCGCACGATGTTTTTTCCACCCAGTGTGCTCGCGCTGACCCAGGCCTATCTTTACGACGACTTCAATATCGAGGGCGACATGGTCGCCTTTGGCAAACTCTGTGACTACCTCGACGCACTCAAGCCGACGCTGTCGATCTTTCAACAGCTTGGCCTCGGATATCGCCTGTGGAAGCTGCCCAAGGACGAACGCCCGCGGGTCGGCAGGCACGCCGCCAAGCTGGACGGCGCCGTCCATTCCCGTCAGCGCGATCGGCAGGCAATCAGCTACCACTATGACCTCTCCAACGAGTTTTTCGCGCATGTCCTGGGCGAGCAGATGGTGTACACCAGCGCAATCTTCGACCATCCCGACGAGGACCTGCAAGTCGCGCAAACGCGAAAGCTCGATCTACTTTGCCGAAAGCTCAGGCTCAAGCCAGGCGAACGTTTTCTCGACATCGGTTGCGGCTGGGGCGGGCTGGTCATGTACGCTGCCAAAAATTATGGCGTGCAAGCGGTGGGCATCACGATCAGTGAACGGCAGGCAGAATGGGCGCGGGCGAAGATCCTCGCCGCGGGGCTGCAGGATCGCTGCCGAATCGAGCTCGTCGATTATCGCGACGTGGACGAGCGCGAACCGTTTGATAAGATCGTGACGGTCGAGGTGATCGAGCATTTCGGCGCCAAGCAGTTTCCCGTTTTCTTTCAAAAATGCTGGCGGCTTCTGAGACCTCAGGGATCGTTGTTGATCCAGCAAATCACGCAGGCAGATCTAACTCAGATGACTGGGGCGCTGGAGTTTAACCAGCACTACATCTTTCCCGATGGCGAACTGGTATCGATGGGATTCACACAAGGCGTTGCCGAGAAGACGGGCTTCGAGGTGCGCGACATGGAAGGCATTCGCGAGCACTATTGCATTACTTTGCAACGTTGGCTGCAGAATGTCGATGCCAATCACGAAGCACTGGTGCGGCTGACCGACGAGGCGACGGTTCGCGTGTTCCGCTTGCACTACTCCGGTTCGTGGCGTGGATTTCTCAATAATGTGTACAGCTTGCATCAAACTCTCTACGTAAAGCCCGCCGCCGGCGCGAGCGGCTACCCGCTGCGCCGCGGGAACTCGTTCGTTTAGCCGCGACGCGGCAGCGGAGAGCGTGGCCAGTTTCCCGCGCTCCGCTGCGCGTCGCGGCTAAACGACTGCTATGATAAACTCAACCCTTCATCTTCAGATCACGAGGTCTACCATGCGATTCTTTGCCATCGTCTTCTGTTTGCTTTCCCCTCTGGTTGCCAACGCGCAACAGAACGTCTTCACGCCGCACCATGTCGCGAAATTGCGCATCGTCACCGAGGCGGTAATCTCGCCCGATGGCACGCAGGTCGCCTACGTGCTGGCGGTGCCACGCGATATTCCGCGCGAGAAGGACGGCGGCGCCTGGACCGAACTCCACGTCGTCGATACGAAGGGCAACTCGACGCCGTTCATCACGGGCAATGTCAACATCGGCAGCATCGGCTGGACGCCCGACGGCAAGCATATCACCTACCTGGCCAAACGAGAAAAGGACACAACGCGCAGCCTCTATATGATCGGAGGCCGGGGAGGCGAATCGAAGAAGGTCCTCGAACACGCCACCGACATCCAGGGCTACAGCCTCAACGGCGACGGCACGAAAGTCGCATTTCTCGCCACGGAAGCGACAAGCGCCGCCCGCAAGAAATCGCAGGAACAAGGCTTTAGCCAGGAGGTCTACGAGGAAGACCAACCGTTCACGCGAGTGTGGGTTGCATTGATCGGCGACGCAAAATCGTCGAAGATGCTCGACCTGAAAGGCAGCGCGTCGGAGTTGCACTTTAACCCAAAGGAAGACAAGATGGCCGTCGCCCTGGCGCCGACACCCGTCATCGACGATTACCTCATGTTTCGCAAGGTCCACATCGTCGATCTCAAGACCGGCAAAGCGACCAACCTCAACAATCCTGGCAAGCTCGGCCAAATCGCGTGGTCGCCGGATGGCAAGAAACTGGCCATCATCACCGGCGCGGACAAGCATGACCCGAAGGAGAGCTGCTTGTGGACCTACCTCACAAAAACCAATACCTGGACCAAACTGGATGGCGGATCGAAGGGAGTCTCCGCGAAAAATGGAAAGCACGGCCACGTTGAGTCGATCGCTTGGAACGACGCTGGGTCCGTTCTTTTTTATTACGGTTCGTTTGGTGTTGAGTCGATGAAGGGCAGTCACGCAATGCTCGCAGGCGGAGTTGAAGCATTTCAGAATCATGTCGTTGAGATGCCTGTTAGTTTCGGCGCCTTGAGCATGGGCGGCAAAGCATGGGCGTGCATCGGGCATTCCGCCAATCATCCGCCCGAAGTATATATTCAGATTGAGCCGGAAATCAAACCCCGCCGCCTCACCGACAGCAACCCCTGGCTCAAGACGATGGCGTTTGCCAAGCAGGAGGTCGTGAAGTACAAAGCTCGCGATGGATTGGAGCTTGAGGGCGTGCTGATCCGACCGCTCAACGAGGAAAAAGGCAAACGCTATCCGCTCGTCCTCACCGTACACGGCGGCCCGGAGGCGCATTACTCCAACGGCTGGCTGACAGCTTATCACTCGCTCGGCCAGGTCGCTGCCGCCCGGGGGATGGCGGTGTTCTATCCGAACTATCGCGGGTCCACGGGCTACGGCGTCGAGTTCTCGATGAAAGGCCAGGCCGCCGCGGCGGGCAAGGAGTTCGACGATTTCGTGGATGGCGTCGATCATCTCATCAAGATGGGCCTCGTCGATGAAAAGAAAGTCGGCATCACCGGCGGATCTTATGGTGGTTATGCGACGGCCTGGGGCGCGACCTATTACTCGCACCGCTTCGCCGCCGGCGTCATGTTCGTGGGCCTGAGCGATCTCGTCTCGTGTGCGGGTACGACCGACATTCCGCAAGAGATGACGCTCGTGCATCATCGCAAATGGTTGTGGGACGATTGGAATTATTTCCTCAATGCCAGCCCGATCAAGCATCTCGACAAGGCCAAAACGCCGCTCTTGATCGCGCATGGCAAAAACGACCCTCGCGTGCATCCATCGCAATCGCTGGAACTATATCGCCATCTCAAAGTGCGCAATCAGGCTCCCGTTCGGCTCGTGCTCTATCCGGGCGAAGGCCATGGCAATCGCCGGGCGGCATCACGGCTGGACTACAACATCCGCACGCTGCAATGGTTCGAGCACTACCTCAAAGGCCCCGGCGGCGCCATGCCCCCGATGGACCTCGACTACGGCCTGACCATGCCCGCAAAGACCAGCCAAAGCTGGGACACACGCACACCCCAAACCGCGACCGCCGGATTCACCCCCTGGCTCGGGCGCGGATGTCCGTGCTGCATTGGGTGGTGAGACGAAAATCGGGTGATATTTCCCAAGGATTCGCTTAGAATCCAGGTAGTCGAATTTCCTTGTTTAGCGCTCGCTGGATGCCGTGCCGGGAATGCATCCAGCGGGCTGTCGAAACTTGTCCAGCTTCGCGATGTAGTGTGAGGAAAAAACCGATGCCTATACACGATTGGACGCTGGTCGATGCAGGCCTGTTCCACGCGTTTCATCATCGCTGGATTACAGCACTTAGCGACGCGCTCAATTCGGGTGTGCTGCCAAGTGAATACTACGCGCTGCCTGAGCAGAACATCCGCGGTCCGATCCCGGATGTATTGACGCTGAAGTCGGCACCAACCAGGGATGTACCGGAATCAGGCGGGGGCATCGCGGTTGCATCGGCTCCGCCAAAAATACGGCACGTTCGCCGGAATGAATCCAGCTTGTATGCCGACAAAGCGGATCGGATCTCCGTTCGTCATCGACATGGCGATGTGGTCTCGGTGATCGAAATCATATCTCCTGGCAATAAGGGAAGCCGATCCGAGTTCAAAGCATTCGTCGATAAGTCGGTCAGCTTGATTCGCCAAAAGATTCATTTACTTGTGATCGACTTATTTCCACCAAACAAGCGCGACCCGCTAGGAATTTACAAGGCTATTTGGGATGAATTTGATGAAGACGACTACGCACTGCCGACCGACCATCCATTGACCCTGGCTTCGTTTGACTCCGGTCCGCCTCAGGTGGCGTATATCGAGAACGTAGCCGTCGGTAGCCCGCTGCCCGACATGCCGCTCTTTCTTGAGCCCGAGGTATACGTACTTGTGCCTCTTGAACTGACGTACCAGACGGCATGGAACTTGTTCCCGTCGGCTCTGAAGGGACTGCTGGATTCGGTGGAGTCCAAGTAGTGCAATCAGCCATGGCCGACCACCGTAGACATCACGCTCCGCATGATGAAGTCCTGTGTACTACAAAAATCGCCATAGTTATCGAGTGCTTGATGCAAATCCATCACGTGGAGTGTGATAGCCACGGCAATTTCCGATTTATGTTATCCGTTTCAACAACCTCACGAGGTCAGCCATGCATCGATTTGCAACCGCATTGTCGCTTGTACTGGTGACATTGAATATTACTTCGGCGAATGACGGCAGCACCTGGCACGACGACGCCAAGGCATCTGTCGCCAAGGCGCTGCCTTTGTTGCGAAAAGGCATGGAAGGGCACATCGCCAAGAAGACGTGCTTCGCGTGTCATAATCAACTGATGCCGATGCTGGCGATCACGACGGCGAGCGGGTTGGCGGTTGATGGCAAGAGTTTCGATCTGAAGAAGCAGATGAAGTTCATTGCCGATTTTCTTGACCGAAACCGCGACAACTACAAGGAAGGCAAAGGGCAGGGCGGTCAAGCCGATACCGCTGGGCAGGCGCTGTTTACCCTGGAACTTGCCGGGTGGAAAGGCGACAGCACGACGGAGGCCGTCGTCGAGTATCTGCTACAGCGCGATGCGAAACTCGACCACTGGAGGCCCGTCAGCAATCGCCCGCCGTCCGAGGCCAGCGCCTTCACGACGAACTTTTACGCCATCCGCGCCCTGCAAAAATGGGGCACGGAAGCGCAAAAAGCTCGCATCGAAAAACGCCTGGCCGCGACGCGCTCGTGGCTGCTCAAGACGCCCGCCAAAGACACCGAGGATCGCGTCTTCCGCCTCATGGCGCTACAAGCGATCGGCGAAAGCATGGGCGTGCGAAAGCCCACCGTTGTCGCGCTGTTGCAATCGCAGCGCAAAGACGGCGGCTGGGGCCAAACGGACAAGATGGGAAGCGACGCCTACGCCACTGGATCCGCTCTGGTCGCGCTGCACAAAGCCGGGCAGGTGTCGGTTCACGATTTGGCCTATCGGCGCGGCATCGCGTTCCTCATCATGACGCAAGAAGCCGACGGCTCCTGGAAAGTGCCTTCGCGGAGTCGACCGTTCCAGACCTACTACGAGACCGGCTTCCCTCACGCCAAGGACCAATTCATCTCGATCGCCGCAAGCGGATGGGCCGCCACTGCCTTGGCATTGGCAGCCGAGTCGCCGGGTTCGCAATAATCCAGCGGATGTGTTATTATTGTGGAAAATGGCCAAAAGGAGCGATCGCATGCCCGTGCATGATTGGACGCTAGTCGAAGCGGGATTGTTTCATAATTTCCACCAAAGCTGGACTGTGAAGTTATGTGATAGCCTAAACTCGAAGGCTCTTCCGCCCGACCATTACGCTCTCGTCGAACAAAAAGTACCCGACAAAGAACCTGATATCCTCGCGTTGCACATCGGCCCAGTGGGCGACGACGGGAGCGAAATCGGGGGCGGCATCGCCGTTGCGACGGCGGCGCCCAAGACACGCCTCGTTCGTCGAAATGACGCAATCGACTATTCCGGCAAAGCGAATCGCATCACGGTTCGGCATCGCCGCGGCACGGTCGTCGCGATTATCGAGTTGGTGTCTCCAGGCAACAAGAGCAGCGTGGCCGAATTTCGCGCGTTCGTCACCAAGGCTGCGGATTTTATTCAGGCGAGGATTAGCTTGCTCGTCATCGACCTTTTCCCGCCGACAAAGCGCGACCCACATGGAATTCACAAGGCCATCTGGGATGAATTTGACGAAGAGGCGTTCTCGTTTCCACGCGGGAAAATGCGCACGCTGGCGTCCTACGATGCTGGTCCGCCGCGAGTCGCTTATGTCGAGAACGTCGGCATCGGTGATCCCCTGCCGGAGATGCCGATCTTTCTTCGGCCCGGAATCTACGTCAACGCGCCGCTTGAGGAAACCTACCAATCCGCGTGGAATGTTTTCCCCAAGCCGTTGAAGGGATTGCTGGAACCCGCACCCACGCGGAGAAAAAAGTAGATTCAGGCTACCTCATTAGCATCACGTAATCTGCTTCCGCTAGGTCGATGCGGAACGTGACCACTCCGTTGTTGGTGGTGAAGGGCAAGTTGCGCTGGCCGGTCACGGTGCGGACCGTCTTGGGCGCGTCCTTCATGCGGACCTGCACTTCGAGGTCCTTCACGTCGCCGTTGGTCCAGTTGACCAGCGTTAGCAGCGTTCCTGTTTTGCTGTCCATGACGATCGATTCGACGAGTCGATTGGAGCAGACGGCCGGGCGAGCGATGGATGTCAGACCCGTGCCGCTGTCGAAGAGGCTGCGTGAAGCGTCGGAGAAATCGGTCGGGTTGTAGACCATATGCCTGCCGCCGCGAGCCCATGGAATCGCACGCAGCGCGGTCTTGTAGTGCGATGTGCCGATGACGGTTCCGATGGCGAAGACCTTGCCCTTGCCGATGGTGTGCTCGGTCATGGCGGCGCTGCCGTCGCTCCAGGTCGCAGTCGCCTTGGCCTGATCTGGGGAAAGTTGCTGCTTCATCGCCAGGGCGGGAATCTTGATTTTGTCCAGCGTCGTAATCGCGTCAATCGGTTCGCACAAGGGCAGTTCGAGCAACGTGCGCATGTGGTAGGCGTTCTTCGTCGTCTTGATGTCCTTCAGGCCGAGCAGTTTGAGCATCGCCGGTTCGGGTTCGCCGTACTGGTTCATGTGACCGCAACCGGCACAGCAATAGAGGACGCCGCCCGCCTTCACCCAATCCTCCAACTTCGCGATGACGCGGTTATCGATCCATTCGCCGGCGAAGTAAACGACCTTTAGGTTTTTCAAGTAACCTTCGAGAATGTCTTCCTCCGTGATGCAATCGACCGCATGCTGGGCGTTTCGCAGCGTCAGATACAACATCTGCTGCTCCTTGCGGCACAGCGTCTGATTGACCTGCTTCGGCGCGTTTTTACACACGGCGGCGAACGGGTCTTGCTCGCGCGGAATCATCAGCTTCGTCTCGTTGTAATCCGTCGCCTTGCTCATCAGGATCGCGACCTCGGCAGGCCGGACCTTGCCGGTGGCCTGAAGTTTCTCCACTTCAGCGGAATCGTAGATCGATTCGCAGATCGCGCGGAAGTTGTCCTTGTAATTCCAGGCTACGTAATTTTCCGTAAAGCGTTCCTCAGGGCCAACCCAGAAGTTGTCGATATGCCGAGTGCCGAAACCCACGCTCAAAACCATGTTTCGCCGCAGGAAACCTGGCTCTTGTCCCGGCGCGTGCGGCATGACGTAGTAGTGAATCGGGTAATTGTGATACTTCACCGCACAACGCATTTGGCCGAAATGCCAGGAGATCATCTGCGGCGGTTCGGGCACGCTGAAGATGTAATCCTCGGCCCAGAACATCGTCATGCCCTGGTGCTTGAAAATATCGATCCACTGATAGAGATGGCCGTAGTACATGCAACCATGGTGCGGCGAGTAGTTCGCACCGGTGAGCACGTGCGGGCCGATCAGTTCCTTGGCACGCTTTGTCATCTCGCGATAGACGGCGAAACGCTCTTCCTCGTTGAAGGTCTGCGAGTACCAGGCAAGCCGACCGTTGCCCGCCGGTGCGAGCGATGCTTGCTCGACTTCGACGCCGAGTTCTTTCTTGGTGATGCCTTTGCCTTTGAGCCAGGCACGAAACTTTTCGTTGTTCTTGGGATCTTTGTAATTGATTTGGCCAAGGCTGATTTCGTCGCCGAAGCTCAGGACGCGGAGTTTCTCTTTGTCTGCAGGAGAGAGCGACTTGGCGTATTTTTCAATTTCGGGAATGCTGTGCGTATGAGCATGCAGGCCGCCGCGTTTGACTTGCTCGTATTTTTCGGGTAGCATCGTGTTGTAGCCGAGCGCCGCTTTGAGATCGCTGACCCAATCCTCTTTGCCGGAGAAGGCGCCGTAATAGAGGATTTCCTTCGGTTGCTTGCCGTTGTTGGCCTTGCGCCATTTCTTGCTATCTTCGATAATTTCACGTGCCCAGTCTCGGCTCAGGCGGACCTTGGCCGACTTGTTCCACATGACATCGATAGGCACGACGACCGGTTCACCGCTGATCGCCTTCATATCGCCAACAATGTCCTTGCCGGCTTCATCGCGTGCGAATTGCAGACCGAACTCCTTCGCGCCGGGCAGGTTGACGGTCAAGCCTTCGTCATGCACAAGCCGGCAGAACGGGCCGATGTTGATCCAGGCGCTCCATTGGCCTGGGGCGACGCCAGGCGTCAAGGGCGCCTTGGGATTTCCAGGGTCTGGGATTTTTGTCGTCGCGCCACCGTAGTTCGGCTGAAAGTGACCGGCTCGGCTGATGCTCAAGAAGGCATGCTTGTCGCTCGTGTTCTGGAAGCGGACAAAGAGCCGCGAGGCATCGATTGCTTCGAGCGTGAATGGGCTGCCGACCGAATATGGCTTGAAGCCTTTGTATTCGTCCTTGAGATTCGTCGTGAGGACGAGAAAATCGACGAAGCGATCGCCTGCGGGTTTGACGTTGGCGACGGTAATGAGCCGAATCTCCGCCGTGCCGGCTTTGAGATCGACGGTCTTCGCGGGTGATTCCGCACAGTCATGATCGACGCCCCAGGGCCACCAGAGTTCGTCGGACACGCCGCTGAAACTCCACAGGCGATCGGTTCCCTTTTTGCCATAAACGTGCGAAAACACGGTGGCGCCGTTTTGCACGATTTCGACTTTGTGCAGGTAATTGAAGTAAGGCGGCGATTGATACTTGCTCCAGACGCGAAACGTGCCGGCATCCTTCACCGCGATCATTTTGGTGGCGACGGAATCGACGCTATCCGCCGGTGCACCCAGGCAACCGCCGTGCGTCATCCACATGCCGCCGTAGGTGTGGCTGCCGTAGCTGTCTTGCTGATGCGTGATCTTCCAGCCCTTCTTGTCGAGCGGCGTAAACGATTCGCCCTCGGCGATGATGATCTCCGCGCGGATGCTTTGGGTCAAGAAGAACATGCACAGGATTGCTGAGAGTATGCGCTTCATGGGGTTGATTCTCTAGGAATGAAACGAACGGTAGGGTAGGATGATCTTAGCGAGAAGGTCACGAATGAGCAATCGCCTGGATCAACGTCTGTTTCAGGATAGACTAAATAAAACGAAAATCCGCTGGAGGGAAAGAACATGCCGGTGCTCGAAACCGAGAACGTGGAGCAGCTGATCGCGCACCTGGGCGTGCCGCCGCACCGCATTCGCTTGCAGCCGCCGCCGGGCCAGGCGACGGAAGAAGATGCGATATTGGCGCGGCCGCTGTGCGAACTGATCGATGGCGTGTTAGTAGAGAAAGCGATGGGTTACTGGGAATCGCGGCTTGCGGTTTTGCTGGCGTACTTTATCGAGACCTACCTTGATGGAAACGACATCGGCTTCACGCTCGGCGAAGGTGGTATGCAGCGTGTCGATTTCGGGCAAATGCGGATTCCCGACGTGTCTTTTTATTGGTGGAGCCGCTTCCCAAATCGGGAATTGACGATGGAACAGATTCTGGCTGAAGTGGGCGATTTGGTTGTCGAAGTTCTCAGCCCCAGCAATACGGATCAGGAGATGGAGAGAAAGCGGCGAGAGTTTTTCGCTGCGGGCACAAAGCTATTCTGGATAGTCGATCCCGTTGATCGCACCGTTGCCGTGTACACATCGCCGGACGATGTCACCGTGCTGGACGAAACGCAAACGCTAACCGGCGGCGATGTGCTGCCCGGATTCACGCTGCCGATTCGCGACTGGTTCGCGCGAGCGGGGAAGCGGAGGTAGGGGCCACACATTCCGCTTGCGGCTTAGCGCTCGCGCGGCGTGCAGCGAGCGCTAAGCCGCAAGCGGCAATTCTGCTACTGAATCACGCTCAGGTGCAGCACGACCTGGCTGTCTTGCCGCGGGTTGTAACCTTGGCGCGGCCCGGGGTTGCCTCGGCAGATGACGGGCGAATTCGCGGCATGGTTTTTGGTGAACGCAGCCTGGAATTGTGTCGTCCCAAATACATTGACGACGCGAACGACTTCTCCGGTCGCGCCGCTTCCGATCTCCAGCAACATCCCAGGTTGCAGTGCGATCGGTACGGTCCCTGCGGTCCCCGTCGGAGCGATTACCGTCATCGTCACCGGCGTCCAAAAATTCGGACTCGTCGCGGGCGCATTACCCGTGTTGGCAACTTTGCATGTGTAAGTAAGCCCGCTGTGGAGCACGGTCGTTCCTACAGTGTAGGATTGCAGGTTATTCCACTGGGCTGTCGAGCCGGTGGTCGCTGCCGTTGACTTCGTCTGGAACAAACTCATCCCCGAGCGATCCACGATTGCGAAAAACCGGTGGCGGATGTGGCGGTTTTCCGCTCGGCCGATCTCAGCGCCCAATCGCGGTGGGCGGACCGTTTCGTCTTCGACGACGAAGAAGCCGACCGTCCACCAGATCGCGAAGACGTTGCTCGTCGTCGTCACGTTGTTGTACAGCTTCTGCATCAGTGCCGCGCGGAGGTAGGGATGATCGCCGCTGTTCCCGATGGCAAAAAGTGCATTAGGAGGTCCGGAAACCGGATCAGGGCGGAAGGCGAGTGCCTTCGTCAGATCGTTGGTGTTGAACGGCTGGAACGGATTGCCTTCGCTCGTCGGCAGGAGGTTCGTGCTACCGGAGCTATTGCGGCTGCGAATGATGTTGTCGAAAACAGTATCGACTTGCGCCGTCGTGAAAAGCGGATTGGGCTGCGTTGGGTTTGTGTCCTGTGCGTCGCATAAGGCCCGGAATATCTCTTTTTCGGTCAGCGTGTTCAGATTGAGAATGCCCGGCTGTCTGCCGCCCATGTAGGTGCCGGCGAGATGGTTGGGCACGCCGAACAATTCGAGGGCCCGGTAGAGCATCGACTTCTGATCCCCCCACGGCGCGAGATGCTTGAACGCGCCGCCCGCAGTTACGAATTGCTGCGTCAACTCATGAGGCCGAACTGCGGAAACATGGACAAGCTCGAACGGATTGATGAGCTTGCGGTCGAGATGCGTGAGCCATTCGTACGTCGCCTTCGGAGCATTTTGGGCGCGGAAGGTATTGAATGGCTGATTCGCCGCCGGCCGGGTTGATTGTGCGGTGTTCTGGAAGCCGGCGACGAAGGGCTGTTGTCGGCCGAACGAGGTGAACGACGTGGGCGTGTTTGGCGCCGGCACTTTGCCATTGCCGTCATACTCGCGGTTGTCCCAGACGCGGATATTGTCCACATAATCGATCGTGATGTAGGGATTGTAGAACGCCGCTGCTCGGTTATTTTGCGGCGGCAGATGCGGATGAGCAAGCCGTTGAAGCAGGAAAGTCACCGGACCGGGCATGGTATTGGGGTTGTTCATCTTGAGTGTCAGATCGGGCGAGCGTAGATTCGGCGCGAGATTCGGATTGTGGCCCGCCAAGAAAGTGTTCTGCGAGGGGCCATATTCTCGGAACCCGCCAGCAGGTACGGTAACCGTCGTACCGGTCGTTGGGTTCCATGTATTCAGCGTGATCTTGGGCGTGAACGTCGCATCCGGCTCGCCGACGTTGATGAACGGATTGTTCGGATCGCGCAGGCTGGCGGTCAGTTTGGGATCGGTATCGTATATCAGCACGCGATGAATCGGAGTGTCGTTGATCTCGAGGTAGGCCGGCGCACCACCAACGATTGGATTGCTGATTTCGATCGTGAGATTCAGGTTGTTGTAGCTTGCCTTGGGGAGAATTCCCTTACCCGGATTGGCGATCATCATGTCTGCCGGGTCGTTGTCGAGCTCGACATATAGCTCGTTCAGCACGGCCTGGGGCAGTTCGACGCCGAACACGTAGGCGTTATTTGCGCTATCCCATTTGAATACCGTGCTGTACTCGTCGATGTCGATGTAATCGACGATGTTCGCCGCGAGCTGCGCCAGCCAGCGGGCGGCTTGATAATCTTTGGACGCAGCGGTCATGCCCGCGACCTTGTTCGGATCGCGTGCTCCCGTCGCGCGGACCAGGGCGTTGTAAATATCCATCGAGAATGCTTGCCGATCGTTGATCGCCGCCTGCGCGGTGATCTGCTGAGCGGCGGTGAGGAACGTTCCGCTGTTCGGGAAGGTCGTCAACGGGCGGTTGAGGTCCACCTTCAACTGGCTGCTGAGCGTGCTGCGCCAGTCGGGGCCGAAATCGCTGTTCGGCGGCGGCGGACCTGCACCCGACCACGGCGCTGCTGGCGGCGGGCTGACGGCCGACACCGGATACATGAGCGTGTCGTCGTAGACGTATTGATTCGCCACCGTCGAATCGAAAGGCAGCACCGGCGAGCCGGTGACGCGATCGAGGTGGGAACTCGCCAGCGTCACCATGTTGCGATTGCGGATGTTGCCAAAAGTCGCCGGCATGCGGCGGAAGATTTCCGAGAACGTCGCTGGCGCGTTGGTCCCGCCGAACCGCAGCAGCGCTTCCATCTGCGACATCGGCAGCGGAGCGATGTTCGGCGCCGTCGGTGCGATGAAATTGAAACCCATCGGATGCGTTGTGCTTTCGACGGGGTTGCCGGCGGTGACATTGTTCCAACCAGGCGGGAAATAGGGATAGCCCTGCGTGGCCGAGCCGAATGTCACCTGAACGCCTGCAGGATGCATGTTAGCGAAGTTCGCCACGAAGGTGTTGGTCGAATGGTCCACGCTAATTACAAATACTTTCTCACTTCTGGGTGCTGCTGGTGCTGGTGGGACATCGACGATATCTAATGGCATGCCCGGGTAAACGCTCCAGCGGAAGCCGCGGTAGGACTGGCCGAACGTGTTATTCACCTGCATGGCGCCAATGCCGGGAGCACCGACGACCGAGGTGGATGTCATCGTAAAATTGAAGAAGATCGGCCTGCTGCCATAGCCGCGCGTGCCGGCCGGGGCTGGGCTGTCCGCGGGCGCCAAGGCATCGAAATCAAGCAGCGAGTACGGCTTCGCGGAAATCGTCGGAAACGTGATCGGCGCTCCCGCCGGCGCCACGGCTGCGCCGCCGTATTTGATGTCGAAGATGGTTTTCAGGTCGGCGGCATTCGTGATGACCTTGCCGAGGTTGACCTCGGTGACGCCCATGCCAAGATTCGAGACGTGCGAATTGTTGATGCCGATCCGGTTGCCATGTGCCCACAGATGCAGGCGATTGCTGAGATCCATGACGAGGGGCGCGAACAGCGGTTTGAAGCGCGTGCCATCCTTGGCGGTGAGGACGCCGAAACCGAGGTCCATCCAGATGCTGTCGTTATTGGCGTAGGCGGCGCCGACTTTCGTGCCGGGGCCGAATTCGAGCTGTTTCACATCGCCGCCGGCATCCTCGGGCAGCGGGAAATTGGGATGCCAGGAATTATGCGGACGAACGGTCAGATATTTGCCTCGCGGGTCGTTCGCCGATGGGCTCCAGGGGCGATAGAAGGACGGCATGTGAACCGCGCCATCGGCGCCGACGAGTGCGAGAAACAGGTTGTTCGTGTCGTACGCCGTCCAGGGCGGATTGGCCCCGCCGACGTAGCGGAAATTGGCATCGCCGACTTTGCCATAATGCTCTGGCCGTCGCTCCGTGCCGATGTATGGATCGGCGGGATTGGGCGGCAGCATCGGCGCGTTGAAGCGCTGGTAGTTGACCATGTTGAAGTTATTCACGGCCCCGAGCGGAAACGCCACGGGATAGCCGAGCGCCGTAGCGCGATCCGCGCCGTTGAACGGCGTGTAGTTCAGCGCGTTCGGATTGTACCCATAGAGCGAGCGGGCCAGGCTCCAGCCGCGCATCGAGGAATAGACGTTCTCGGTGTCGTACAGCAACTGGCTGAGGAAGTACGACGCCAGCACCTCGCGATCGACATCGGGTTGATCGCGCGTGACGGCCATGCGAAACGCCTGCGCGGCGACGGCCTCGCTGTCGGCGTAGAAGACAAACGTGAGCGCAAGGCTCGCAAACAGCGCAAGCATCGCCATGACGACGAGCAAAACGACGCCATGCCGACGATCCGCAACCGCGCGATGAGATGTGAAAATGCGCATGCCGAACTCTCCAAGAGATGAAGCAAGCCCCAGGATGAGCGCAGCGATTCCTGGGGGTAGAATCCGCGGATGCTATGACCCCCACCAATCGCTGCGCTCATGGTGGGGCGTGAAAGACTCATAAATCCTGTATCACCGTGATCTGCCGCGTTTGCCGGGTCTTGGGATCCCAAACCCGCAGGGTGATTTGGATGCCCTTCAAACCATTGTTCAAATAACCCGCCTGGCCGAATTTTGTCGTGTCATACGCGGCAACATCGGCGAAATTTGGCGCTACAGCCGCCGAGCTAAGTACCTTCGCCTGAATGTGAAACGAGGTCACGTTCGGCAGCACCAGGGTTGACGCTGTCAGCAGCCGGGCATTTGGCGCCAGCGCTGCAAGGTTGGGCGAGAATCGATTTCCCAGGGCGGCATCGGCAGGCGAATAAAAAGTTACGCCCGATCCTATTGCGTTGCACGATAACGATGAGAACGTCCAGGGTTGGGCATTTACTAAGGCCTGGGCGTTCGCAGCACCGACATTGGCGAAACTCGTGTTCACGCCTGTGGCATCGGGAACCATGCCGAATTGGGCACGGTACAGACTGAACGTCGGCGTTTCATTTGGGCCAAGTGGGCCCTGGTTGTTGGGCTCCTCTGTCGTGCCAGTGCGAAGCAAGTAGTAAAGAACCTCGGCCCATTGCGTGTTGTAAAATCCCTGTGTCCCGCCCAGATAAGGCGATGCCCAGGTCGTGTTCGGCATATCGGGCGAGGCGGGCACGTTGTACGCAGTCGATTGGCTGAAGAAGGTTCCAAGGGTGGCTGCGTCGCCGATCAACGCGTTGGAGAAGAAATTCTCGGTGCGATTGCCCTTGCGTTTCACGGTCATGTAGAGCAAGTTGTTGGTAGCACGGTAGGACGGCATATTGCTCGCATCGTTGCCTTCGTTGATCGGGGCCGAACCTTGCAGTATCGCGAAGAAACCTTGCAGCGGCGGTTGATTCACAATGCCCGCAGCCGGCCCGGTTGGCAACTGCACGATGTCGCTCAGTCGCCGTTTACCTTCGAAATGATCCTGGCTGAGATCGTCGCGCAGCAGCACCGAGGCGACGCGGAGGTTTTGCTGCATATCGCCGATGCCCTTCATGCCGCTGAAGGTCTCGAGCGAGAGCACGAACGCCTGCGACAGGATGACCATGACAAAGAGCGTCAGCGTCATGGCGACCATCAATTCGACAAGCGTGAAGGCAGCGCGTTTCGTTTGCATGTTCATGGAAAAACTCGTTTCCAAATCAATCCTACTTACCAGCCCGGAGCGCCAGCGACGGGATATCTGGATCGTTAACCGTTTCGGTATCCCCGCGCTGGCGCTTGGGGCTGGTGAAAAACGCGGGCGAACACGTATTACCAGCCCGGAGCGCCAGCGACGGGATATCGGGAGCGGCCCAACATCCTCCCCGCGCTGGCGCTTGGGGCTGGTAGGACAAAAAACAAATCACGGCAGCCGCATTAGCCCTTTCTCGAACACCTCCGCCACACCAACCATGACGATCGACGTGCCCGCCCAGCCGAATTGCGGGTCGGTCATTGGCTGCGTCGTATCGACGCCGCGAATCGGACTTTGCACTTCAAAGCGGCGCACCTTGCGTCCGGCCACGAGGAAGTCCTCCACCGCCACGATGCGATAAAAGAACGCTCGCGACGACCCCGTCGGGACCGGCGCGCCCGGCGGCGAGGTCAGGTAGAACGATGCATCCATGATCCAGTTGCCAGGCCGAAGTTCGGGGAGAATCGTGGTCGGGGCGGTGTAGTCGATGGCGATAGTGCTGTTCCCCGGATTGAAAAACGTATTGCCCTGGTAGACGTATTCTTCCAGCGCGGAGACAGCCCGGTTCTCGTATACGACGACCGTGCAATCGACGACCGACTTGTCGCCCGATTGCGGACGACGCAACACATACGCCGACGTGAATCGCGGATCACGCAGCACGGCGGCGCCGATTTTTTGCGGCGTGCCAGGCGGAACCGCGGCGACGAGGCTCGAATTGAACCGAATCTCGTCCCACAGGCTGAACGAACGCATGTAGTTCGTGGTCAGCACGCCTGCCGTTACGCCGCCCCGGCGGATGAATTCCACGGGACGCCGCCGAAGCACCTCGATGCCTGGGCCGCCAACCCATTCGCCGCCACCCTGGTAATACGCAACGGGATCGACAAGAATCGGATAGCTCTCGGCATACGGATCGGCATTCGGAAAATTTGGCGCGCCAGCCGCGGTCTTCGGACTCGGATTAACGAAAGTGTCCGGAATCGGCGCGCCGGTGTTGTCGAGAGCATTCGTCACCACATCGATATCCGCCCCCACGTTCTCCATCACCGCGGTCGCAAAGGCGTTTCGGCCCATCTGTTCGCAGCGGGCGTCGCGGATCGATTGGGCCATGCGCAAGACGCCAATGGGGAACAGCGTGAGCAGGGCGATCATGCCGATGCTCATGATGAACATCGCCACGAGCACTTCAATCAGCGTAAGGCCCGATCGGCGTTTCATGGTGTTTCTCCTTTAATAGTGATTGCGCATTTTCTCCCCTCTCCCACCGGGAGAGGGGTCGGGGGTGAGGGCCGCAG
>CAZAFH010000033.1:0-62243 GCA_964484265.1 uncultured Singulisphaera sp. | reverse complement strand
GTGAGGGGGAGAGGCCACAGAATGCGACAAGCCCCAAACCCCTCACCCCCGACCCCTCTCCCCTGAGTACAGGGGCGAGGGGAGGTAGCGCTGTAGTACTAAACGAACTACGGTTTCAAACATTGGGGACAGGAACATCCCGTGAAATGCCAATCGTGCGGGGAACCCGCATTGGTGCACTTGACCGAGATTGTCAACGGCAAGAAGCGTGAAAACCACTTCTGCCAGGAGTGTGCCGAGAAACAACAACTGCTCAAGCAGCAGGACCTGAATCTGACGGCAATCTTGCAATCGGTGATCGGGCAGCACGTCGGCGCGCAGGTGGACGAGCTTGCTCGATTGACATGCCCCTCATGCGGGATAAAGTATATGGAATTCAAGGCGGCCGGACGCTGCGGCTGCCCGCGCGACTACGACGTCTTTCGCGCTCCGCTTCTGCCTCTCCTGGAACGGATTCACCGCGGCGTTCGCCACGTTGGCAAGATCCCGCCCCACGCCGTCGAGCGAGCGGCTGTACTCGTGGAGTTGCGCGAACTTCGGAAACTGTTGCGTGAAGCCGTCGAAAATGAAGCCTACGAGGAAGCCGCGCGGCTGCGCGACCTCATCAAAAATAAGGAAGACGCGGATGAACCTGGATAGTCTAACCTCTACCAGCGGCGAATGGCTTCGCGCCAACGGGCCCGAGGCGGACATTGTCATCTCGAGCCGAATTCGGCTTGCGCGCAATCTCTCCACCTACCCATTCAGCAATCGCGCCAGCGCGCACCAAAAGGCCGAGATCGAGGCCAAACTTCGAGTCTATATCGAGAAACTCGACTTCACTCCGAAACTCGAATATCTGAACCTCGCCAACGTTCAGCCTCTGGATCGCCAGCTGCTCGTCGAACGCCAACTCGTCAGCCGGGAACTCGCCAATAGCGAAGGCCCGCGCGGCGTGGGCGTGGCGGCGAACGAAATTGTCAGCATCATGGTCAACGAAGAGGACCACATCCGCCTGCAGGTCATCCGCAGTGGATTCGCCCTCGACGACGCCTGGCAAGACGCCGACCAACTCGACGACAAACTCGAAGAACGCGCTCCCTATGCCTTCAGCGAAGAGTTCGGCTACCTCACGGCATGCCCGACCAATGTCGGGACGGGATTGCGCGCGAGCGTCATGCTCCATCTGCCGGCGCTCGTGCTTTCCAAGCATATCGAGAAAGTCTTTCGCGCATTGCAGAAGATCAACCTCGCCGTCCGCGGGTTGTACGGCGAGGGCAGCCGGGCTTCAGGCGATTTCTACCAGATTTCTAATCAGGTGACGCTGGGCAAGAGCGAGACCCAGATCATCACCGAACTTCGCGATGTCATTCCGCAGATCATCACCTACGAACGCCAGGCCCGCCAGGACATGCTGCGCGATAACCGCCATGCCATCCTCGACCGCTGTTCGCGCGCGTTTGGCACGCTCAAGTCGGCCAGCATGATGACCTCCGAAGAAACCATGGACCTGCTCTCCTGGGTGCGGCTCGGAGTGAATCTCGGCCTGGTCGATCAAATCACGATCGGCGAACTGAACGAACTTTTCATCCACACGCAACCGGCGCACCTTCAGAAAGTCCTTGGCAAGCAGCTTGACAGCGAGGAGCGCAATTCGGAACGCTCACGCTTCCTGCGGGCACGCTTGCGTGAAATCGAAAACCAGATGAATTGAGAACGCTGAATAATAGTGCATTCTGACCACCGATAACACCGATTCGCACGGATAAATACGTTACGATTCGCCATCCGCTTCGTTATTTATTGAGATCACTCCAGCTTCGAAATCGTCGCGAGAGGAACACAAATGCGTCGCATTGTCTATGCCTCGTTCCTGATTGCCTGTGCGTTCGGATTGGTGACATCACCTGCATGGACGGGGGACAACAAGGCCGAGAATCCGATTTCCATCAGCTATCACGGCCAATCGTTTTTCATTCTCACGACTCCCAAGGGTACGAAGATCGCCTTTGACCCGCACGCCATCCCCGATTACGGTCGAATGGACGGGCTGGAAGCCGACGTGGTGTGCATCAGTCATAACCACAACGATCACACTCGCTACCAGGTTCTGAACGTGGACAAGAAACGGAAATTGAAGATCCTCACAGGGCTAAAAGGCCCGCTTCTGCGATCGGACTGGAGCACCATCGATGAAACCGTCGGCGACGCACGCATTCGTAACGTCGGCGTCTATCATGACGATCAGGAAGGATTGCAGCGAGGCAAGAACTCGGTCTTCATCGTCGAAACCGGCGGCTGGAAGATCGCCCATCTCGGCGATCTCGGGCATCTCCTGACACCTGCACAACTTCGCCGAATTGGCCCCGTCGATGTCATCATGATCCCCGTCGGCGGGATCTACACGATCAACGGCGCGGAGGCAAAAAAGGTCGTCGCACAGCTCAAACCGACGGAATACATCTTCCCCATGCACTACGGCACCAAGGTGTTCGATGCCGTGCTGCCGATCGATGAATTCCTGGAAGATCAAGACAAGCGAAAAATCGCCGTCAGCGACGAAAACATCATCAAGCTCAACAAGGCGCCGTCCCGCCCACGGCCGTTGATCGTTCAGCTCAATTATTGGCCCAAGGACGCCGTCAAAAAAGACGAGAAGAAGTGAGGTCTCACGCCCGCAGCTCATTGTCTGCGGGATTTTGCTTTACCACTCGTCAATCGTCTCCGGATCGACGGTTCCGTCGGACTCCACAGCGTCAACATCCGCCTCTTCGACTGGCGCTTCGGCATGCCCGAACAGGTCGGTTCGTACGTCGCTTTCGGAGGCCGAGCTTGCCGGCGGTGAAACTGTCGCTGGCGGCGGTGCGACGGTAACGACGATCGGGATTGGCGCAACGATAAGCGCCGCCTCGGCGCCTGTCGGCGTGAGCCTCGCTTCTAGCGTGACACAATCCAGACGCACATGATTGTCCAGGGGACGCGACCGCGACGACTCCAGTAGTTTCCAAATCATGGCCGCCCTCCTTGATTTGCCAGGTTCTACGAAATCCCGCGTTTCACCGTATTTATCGGCTTACCTGGATTTGCAACTTGTGCGAATTTTACACATTGGTCATTTGCTCATTTCTCGCATGAGCGTTTCGACACCGTGCTCGAGCATGTCATCGCGGACATGTTTGTAGCGGATCACACCTTTCGAGTCGATGACGAACACGGCCGGCCAACCCTGCACGTTCCAGCGCGTGGCGATCGGCCCATCCGACGATCCGCCGTCCCAGAAGTTGCGCCAGGTGATGCGCTCTTTCGTCAGCACAGGTTTAAGCTTTTCCCTGGTGGAGTCGCTGTTCACGCCGAGCATCGTGAACGCCTTTCCCTCGTATCGCTTCATGAATTCTCTTTCTTGGGGCAACATGGCCATGCAGTGCGGACACCACGTGCCCCAGAAGACGAGTACGACAACTTTACCCCTGAAATCGCTGAGTTTGATCTTGGTGCCGTCGATATCTTCGCCGACGATGTCTGGGGCGACCTTTCCGACCATGAGATGACGCAACTCGAAGAGTTCTCCTTCGGCTGCCTTGCCGAGCACGGTGCGCTTATAAGCGACGAACCCATAGTCCTTCTGGACGCGAATGAGCATATCCTCCGCCTGGCGCAATAGAGAAGCCCGGTCGGCGGCGTAAATTTGTTTGTAAAGCTTGGGGCCAATAAAACTCTCGACATTCTTGGCCCAGGCAGGTTGCAAATGAAGCTGCTCCGCCGTGAAGCAGTAGTTTTTCAGGTGAATCGCGAGGGTAAAGCCCGCCCGGCCACGAACGACGGTATTGGGATGACGCTCGAAAACGGCCTTGAGAAAAGGCGCCGCGGAAGAAAACGGCGAGATCGCCAGCCGGTCAAATAGCTTCACGTTGTCCTTGTGGTCGGCGTACTTTTCCGCGAGCAGCGTCATCGCCTCGGCGTAGGGGTCGGCGGCGGCTGGGATCAACTCGCTGTTCTCCGCAATCCAAACCAGGCCGACGTACGCTGCGGGATCCTTCGGATTCTTTCGGGCAAAATCGAGGAATCGCAGCGCGAATTTCGGCTGAGGATTCTCGTCGCGGTAGACTCGGCTGACTTCCGAACCGCTGAGTTTCTGCAGCCTTTTGCGAAACGCCGTGGCGGCTTCGTCGTATTCCTGCACGAGTGTATCGTACTTCGTTTGGGCAGGCGCCGAGGAAACGCACAGAAGAGCGACGCAGAAACCAAGGAGAGTTCGCATGGCGGGATTCACCTAAAAATGGAAGCGGAGCGGGATGCTCACATACTACGAACTTCACGTGCATCGTGAATGCCCGTTCATGTCGATGGGTCGAAAAATGAGAAACTTTTCCGCCTGCGCGAATTTTTCGAGCTACAGTTGCATGTAGTGATAATACGCACATGCATGCAAGGTGGACGATGAAAACGCAACCGCGCTCGCTCGGAACGACGATTTTCCGCTTCATCCTCGTCGCGCTACTGGCACTGGTCACGCTCGTTGGCACGACGCTGCTCATCGCCGGGGCCGTCGCGTGGACACAAGACGCTCGCTGGGATGAACCTCGCTACCTTACGATTGGCTTCGTGTGCGGCTTGATCGTTTGGCTCTTCGTCGCAGTCTTTCACCTCCGGCGGGAAACGCAGACCATGCCTTTCTCGCAGCGAGACCAGTTCATCTCCAAGGCGAAAACGGTGCTGCAAGAAATGGGCTACGCCTACATCGGCCAGCAGGGCAACGCCTATTTCTACAGGCCGCGCTTTCACTCTTACTTATTCGGCGGCGGCATCACGCTTGTCATCGAACACCAGGATGCATCGATCACGGGACCGAAGGTTTCGCTCGAAATCTTCCGCCGTTGCTTCCGCATGATCAACCACGTGTATCGCGTGCAGATGTATCTGAAAGAGCATCGCAAAATCACCGACAACGTCATCAAGCGAGCCGAACTGCAGCTGAGACTCAAGCCCGAGCAATTCGAGGCCGTGAGGAAGAACGTGATCGAGGTACTCCAGGCGGATGGTGAAGTCGTCTGCGATCTCAACCTCCTCGTCCAGAGTGAACAGGGCATTCGCGAGGAAACGCTTGAGTTTCAGATCCGCGGTTGGCTCGAACAGCAATGCATTGACTGCGACATTCACAAGGATCACATCCAGTTTGTCGAGATGGTGCACGAAACCGAGGAAGACTCGGCCCTCGCAGTCTATTAAAGCTATAATCGCCTCATGGCGATCGAAACGAATCAACAGGCGCCGTGGCTCGAACCTCGCTCGGCGTACATCCACGTCCCATTCTGTGCGCATCACTGCGGATATTGTGATTTCGCCGTTGCCGTCGGTAAAGACGACCGCATGGACGCGTATCTCGACGCGCTCGCCATCGAGCTTCGTTCGCTCGGAACGCCTCGACCCGTTGACACGCTCTTCTTCGGCGGCGGCACACCAACGTATCTCCCGCTTCACGCTCTCGACCGCTTACTGCAACTCGTGCATACCTGGCTGCCGTTGAACGCTGGCCATGAATTTGCGGTTGAAGCCAATCCGTCGGGGCTGGACCGCGCCAAGGTGCGGTTGCTCGCGGATGCCGGCGTCAATCGGCTCAGCCTCGGCGTGCAGTCCTTTCAACCATCGCTACTGCGCATCCTGGAGCGCGACCACGCGCCAGACGAAGTCGCTCGTGTCGTTGACATCGTGCAACCGATCGTGCCTAACTACTCGATTGACCTGATTTTCGGCGTTCCGACGCAAACGCTCGACCAATGGCAAGCCGACATGAACCGGGCGATCGCCCTGGCACCGATGCACTTCGCAACCTACGGCCTGACCTACGAGAAAGGCACTCGCCTCTGGAAGCAGCGCGAAAAGGGGCTGGTCCAGGCGCTCGACGAGGAAACCGAGCTTGCGTTTTACACCGAGGCGATGGACACGCTGGCGGGAAACGGGTATGAGCACTACGAAATCTCCAATTTCGCGAAGCCCGGCTTCCAGTGCCGGCATAATCACGTCTACTGGGCCAATCACGCCCATTACGGGTTCGGCGTCGGAGCGGCACGATACATTCACGGTGTTCGCGAATTGAATACGCGCGACTTACACGCCTACATCGAGCGATTGCGCGTCGGCCAAGAACCGACATTTCAATCCGAGCGTCTAGAGCCGCGCGATCGGGCGTTCGAGACCATCGCCGTGCAACTTCGCCGCGCTATTGGCATCGAGCGAGAGGCGTTTGCAGAACAGACCGATTTCGCGCTCGATACGTTACTTGGTACGACAATCAGCGAATTGTGCGGTCATGATCTGCTGTGGGATGATGGTGCGAGCGTACGCCTGACTCGAGCGGGAAAATGCGTCGCGGATAGCGTGATCGAGCGCTTGCTGCGCGAGAACTGATTGCGCCCGGATTCATACGCACTTGGGCCGACGAATGCTCAGCGAGTAATTCGCGAGCTTCTTTTTTTCTAGGATTTTTTTCTGCCGCTCTGCTTCCTCTTCGGGCGTTTCGGGCAAGGCGGAAAGGTCATCGTCGAACAAATCCTCGCCGAACGGCGGCCAAAATCGTTCCTCGAATTGAAACGCGCCGTGGTTCGCCAGGAATTCATCCTCCTCGGGTGCAAGGAAAAACGCCTGAAATACACGGGCCGACGCATCTTCGATTTTTATTTCGCCGAAGTGAGAATCGAGCTTTCGCGGACGAGACACGAAAAGTGCCGTGCGATTGTACCGGCGGGCAAACGCCGGACTCATGCCGGCAAATCCGATGGCGAATCGCGAATCCAGCGCCACGTCATGTTGCAGAATCGTGAACAGCGCGTGCGCGAAAATCCGCTGGACTTCGGGATCCGCGAGGTCCACACAGAGCATCACCTCGCCGATCACGTCATGCTCGCGCCGTTCCAGCAGGTCGGCCAGGCCCATCGATGCATAGACGCGAAAGCCAGGCAGCCCCCAGTCGTACGTTGCCACGCGCAGCGAATAATTGTCTGGCGAGTGAAAAAGTTGGACATCGAACGGTTTGTGAAAGTACCGCTGAAAATGCGCCTGAAAGTGCGGCGTCCAAAAAGCTGACATGGCCGATTCCTCGCGTCGCCGCCTTCAGCTCAGCGCTTCCCGAGCCATATGCGGAGGATGCAATATCAGGAAGGATCGGGACAATTCGCGATTATTTTACCCACGACCGTCGCCCGTAGATGAAAGTCGCGTTCCGGGCCGCTGGCGAACAAGATCGCTTCCGCGGGTTCGCCTTCGGCCAGGGTTCGGGGCGGCAGGCCGAGCAAGGCACGTGGGCCGTTCGAGGCAAGGTCGATCGTTTCGCTTAGCGATGTCTCGCCGAGTTTGAGCATGTTCGCAACGCACAGATCGGTAAACGCCCAGGATCCCGCCAGGTAGCTCGTGCCAGGCACGACGATCTTGCCGATCGGGAGAATCTCGAAATCCTGATCCCACACGCGGTGGGTTCCCGCCGGCAATCCCGCCAGTGAGCTTGAGTCGCAAGTCAGGATCAATCGACCTGGCGTCTTTACACGCAGGATGCAGCGCATCACGCTTGCCGGCAGGTGATGACCGTCGGCAATGATGCTCGCCCAGAGCCGATCGTCGGCAAGTTGCTCCCAGATGTAGTTGCCATGGCGGGGCAGCACGGCATGCGATCCGTTGCCCAGGTGCGTGCTGATGCGCGCGCCGGCGGCGATCGCGTCGCGGATGCAATCGCCCGTCGCCGCGGTATGACCCAGGGCGACGATCACCCCGGCCTTGGCGGCTTTCTCAATAAACGCGATGCCGCCTGGCGATTCCGGCGCGACCGTGACTATGCGGATGCGCCCGCGGGCGGCGTCCTGAAATCGGCGAAATTCATCCCAGTCCGCAGGCCGAACGTGCTGCTTCGGATGTGCGCCGCGCGGGCCATCCTCGGGCGAAATGTACGGCCCTTCCAGATGAATGCCGACGATCGCGCGGTTCAACTCCACGTCGCCGTCGCATGCGTCGGCTAGCGTGCGAAAGCCATGCTCGAGAGCTTCGCGCGAAGCCGTCACCAGCGTCGGACAAAGCTGGGCGATGCCATGAAGCCGACAAACATGCACGACTCGGCGAATCTGCTCGGCAGTCAACGTTGGCGCGTTAAAACTGATGCCCTCGCAGCCGTTGATCTGCACATCGCAAAACGCCGGCGCGATCCATTCGGCTTCGACATCGGCGGGGATTTGGCTCGCCGGCTCCGTGCGCAAGATAATGCCACGCTCGCAGAGAACGTCCATGCGTTGTCCGGTTCGGTAATGGCGAGCGCGTAGTCGCATGTTATTCTCGTCAGCAAACGAAAATTGTTTAATTCGCCGGCGGCAGGCCGCGGATCTCGATTCCTTTGATGGCGGGTCCGACTGGATTTGCTCGCAACACGATCTCCAGTCCGCCATCCTTGATCGTGACGGTCTGGCGGAACAGCCAGGGTCGGCCTTGCCCTTTCGCCTCGGTGAATATGTCCACCTTCTCGGCGACTTTCTTCTCGTTGATCTCGATATCGAATTGCCGCGCGCCTTTGCTGGCGAAATCGGAATTGGTCTCGGCGAAGTGGAGCACGACCTCGTATCGGCCCGGATCGAGTTTGAAGAAGTAGCCCAGGCCGACGCCGGCCCAGCGTTCGGTCTGGTAGATGTCTTTTTTGGGATTGTCGCCACTGGTCCAGGTATTCGTGCCACCGTACTTCACGGCAGGGTGTCCGTCGCCGTTGTCGGCTTCCCAGGGGACGCCATCGTCGCCGACGATCTCCGGGCCGCCGCAGTTGATGCGTTTGACAAAGCGCAGCGGCGACGCGGATACGGTCTTGCCCGGTTCACCGACGACGCCGGTCGAACTGCGAAAGCGCACGAAATAGCGATACTCGACGCCGAGCTTGGTGTCTTTGTCCAGGTAGCGGGATTGTTTCAGGTTGGTGACTTCGCCGATCTTTTTCGTCGCCGGATCCTTGCCCTCGGATCGGTGAATCTCGATGGCGGCGACCGTCGGTTCAAGCTCGCCCGCCCAGGTGACCAGCACGGCCTTGGACGCTGGCAGGGCCTGCACCTGAAGCGTGTTGGGCGGGAGACGATGGTCCGGGACATCGACGCGAAGGTAGCGGGCTTCGCCTTCGCGTCCGACGATGTCGATCGCCTGCACGGCATACCACGCCGTTTGTTTGGTGGTTGGCGCGTTGTCGGTCAAAGTTAGCTTATCAGCCGGCAGTTTTCCGATCAGTGTTTTCAGCTCTAGCGGGAACCGATCCGCCGGTCCACGGTAAATGCGATACTCGACGACCTTGCGATCGTCGCTTGCAGGTTTCCAGGCGATGGTGACGCGGAAGCTCTTCACCAGTGTTGCTGACAATTCGGGTACGCTGGTTGGAGGCGTCAAGTCCGGAACGACGAACAGCGGCGACTGTGAGCCGCGAGCGGGCGCCATGACCGGCTTTTGCCCGGCCTCGACGACTTCGACGTAATATTCAAATGGTGACTTGGTGACAGCCGCGGGCAAGTTCACCTTGAAGCGCTCCTTGTCGATCCGCTCCAGAGGCAGGTCGGCAAACTTCGTTTCGCCCTTTCTCCGCCAGTAGAATTTGCCCGATGCGGCTGCATCTGCTTTTTCACCGTTGAATCGGATACTGTCAACAAGCAGGTCAGCCCCGCCCTTGATCTCGCCGAGCGGATTGAAACGGACTCCGCGGTCGCCCAGAATCGGCTTCAACTGTTGCTCGATTGATTTCGACCGCTGAACGATGGCCTGTTTCAGGCGATTGACTTGATTGGGAAGCCCGCCCGCCGCGCCCTTGTCCACGGTCGCGAGTGCGGGCTGAATCACGGCCAAGATTTCGTCGAGCCGTTTGTGTGATTTTTCGACGTCGAGGATTTCGCGATTGAATTCCGCCATGCGGGCGTAGTAGCGCTTTCGACCTTCCGGAGAATCGACCACCGCACGGGCGACCATACCCTGAAAGCCAGGAATGATAGGCCCGCCGGGGTGGCCGAACATCTGGTCCATGCCAGATGGAATGAATACGAGCTTGTCCGCTTTCTTGTCATGGTAGATGCGGTAGTTGTTGCGGTTCATCGGATAGCCGTCCCAGTCCCAGGTGAACGATTCGAGCACCAAGTAACTGACGAACTTGTCCATGTCGAGCACCTTGGCAAGCTTCTCCATGCGCATCTGCGGATTCGGTTCGCGCGCGGCGGCGGCCAAGGCCTTCAAGTCCGAGCGGTCCTTGAGGTCGTTTCGGCTCGAAACGAGTTGCAGCGGCTGATCGATTTCTCGCAAGAATCCGCCGTCGTAAAAGTTGCCGTCGGCATCTTTGAAATGGTGGCGCAGGAAATACTTGTCATAGCCTTCTTTGATGTAATAAAGCCCGCGCTTGCGGCCATTGATCGTAACCAGTGCGTGGCTGACGCGCGAAGCGGGCACGCCGACGGCGCGGAACATCTCGCCGCAGATCAATTCGGAAACGTAGCTGGGGTCTTGCACGGAGTTTGCGAGGTGCCATTTGTCCATGCCGAAGAAGAGCGCCTTCTCGTCAAACTTGTTCATGTTGATCGTCAGGCCGGGCTTGTCGTCGATGCCTCGATAGCTGCCGGCGGCGCCCTTGATGTGGATGCCGACATTGGGGAAGATTTTGTCGCCGACTCTTATCGTGGCCTTGGCGTACTTCCGCGGTTCCCGGCGGAGCTTGTCGAGTTCCGTCTTTTCAAGTTCGATGGCGATATCGACGACTTTGGGCGTGCGGAAAAAAGCATCGCTCTCCGCGAGAGCCTTTTTGACTTGCGCTTTTGCCGGGGCGTGAAAGGATACAAACAGACAGAGCAGCGTGGCGAAGCAGCGAACAGACATGAGGCAATCCTCCAGAACCACTCAATGGAGCCGCGAACATTCCCGGACGGCATGTTTCCGCTACTTCGTCAGGCGATTGCGAATTTCCTGAGCGATCGCCTTGGCGTCCGGAAATTGGCCCGTGCGAAGCTTGGAGTAGACCAACTCGCCGTCAAGCGATACCTCGAAGCACCCGCCGCCCGCGGGAATCAATTTCAGGTTGCCGATGCGCTGCTTGAATTCGGTAATCACCTTGCTCGTCAAACTGACGGCTTCGGGTTCGTAGCCTCACATCGAGCAGTATTTTATTTCCACGTTCATCATCGTTGCCCTTCGAGCTTTTTCGCCTGCGGAATATCGCACAGGTTATCCTACGCAAGCGAAGGAACGAAAAACAATCACGCCTGCTTCTTCAGTTCGAGATTCTGCACGCCCTCGACACGATTCAGATCGTTGAGCAGCGCGAGCGGCGTAACGCCGGGTTTGAGCCGAAGCCGATAGACGAGGTCCAGCGCCGCGCCTTGCCGCGCGGTCGCTGTGCTTTCAAGGGCGAACCGCGTGCAATGTTGCGCGAGGGCCGTTTCCCATGGCTGTTCGCCGTTCTTCGCGATGCCGACGCGTAGTTGCAGCAGCCATTCCGCGTCGCCGGGGGCAATCACAGTCAGCCGCTGCACGAGAAACAAGCCAACGGCCGTCATTCCGACGAAAGCCAGGCCCAATAGCGCGATATTGCGATTGCCCAGCCCGCACGCCATGCCGAGCACGACGACGAAGATGACGAAGGCCGTGTCGCGCGAATCCTCGACCACGGTGCGGAAGCGAACAATCGACAGTACGCCGACAAGACTGAAAGCACGAGCGGCACTATCGCCGATGACGTTGGGAAGGATAGAGATCAACACGCACAGCATGACCAGCGTGGCCGCGAAGGTCTGCGAACCCGCTGCTTCCTTTCGTTGCGTGAAGCGGTAGATCACGGCGACGATCGCGCCGAGCGCAATCGCCATCACGAATCGCTTGATCAGTTCTTCGATGGTGGCATCGGTCGCGTTCGGCATCGCTTTGGGGAACAGATCGTCAAACGGCATCGGGCGTTCCTCCGCCGGCTGGCGCGAGCCCGAGCACAGCGATGGCGCATCGATATTTCGAGACGCCTCCTGGTGTCAGCCCGAAATCCTGAATCATTGATCGAAACAGAGCCGGGAGATTCTTCTGATACTTTAACTCCAGAAGCACCGAATCGGTCAGCATCGGCGTGCCGTCTGCCACGGCATCGACGGTGAAGTGCCTTGCGTTCTGTCCAAAAAGATCGCGGTCGAGCGTCAATCGCAGCGGCCCTTCGGCGTTATGTCCGAAAAATGCCTGTCGGCAGTAGCTGATGAGGCAGGTCGGAACAAGCTCGCGAAGCGTGAGCCGATTGTGGAACCAGTGCCCATCCCAATTTGGATCGGGCGGGCCTTGCAATCGCGCGAGATCCTCGGCAGGGACGAGCACTCGGCGTTTGGCGACCTTGCCCTTCTTCTTGCGTTTTTGTTCGAGATAGATTTTCGGATCATCGCCATAACGCCGCAGACGGAATTTTCGGCGCTTGTAGCGTGGCGAACGCTGGTAAACATCCAGCGCTCGCGTGTCGAAATACAGGCCATGGACGTGATAAGCGTCTCCCAACTCGGGAATGCCGTGCGGATCGGGAGTGAGGTGCTCGCGTGCCCATGAGCGAATCACGGCGGCCTTGGCGTGATCGATCCGGAACTTGAGCTCAAAGGCCGGCGCCTCGCGATTCTTCCAGAGCGAGGGCGATAGCGCCGCTGCCTCTTGCTGCCAGGAATAGGCGCCGCCGGCAACCTCGAGGATTGCCGGGCGAGGGGGAGCTTCAACCGTAGCGGCCTCCCCTGCCTCGGCAGAGGCGACAGTACCGTCACTCATCTGGCTTTACTCCTTGTCGCCATTTTTCGGCGGTGAATCTTTCTTTGGTTGGATTGGCCCCGGTCCGGGACCAAAATTAGGCGGGCCAAATCGCGGGGGAGGCATGGTTTGATTGATCGCCTCGGCGAGTCGCTTCTCATCGAGAGCGCCGGTTTTTTCCTTATCCCAGCTGGTATAGAGTTTCTCGGCGCCGGCGAGCAATTGATCTCGTGAAATCTTCTGCATCGGGTCGCTGCCGATCTGCTTGTACATCGTGCCGACGATCGCCCTGGCTGGGCCGAAGCCTTTTGGGGGGACCGGCGGCTTGAATCCGCCAAAGCCGCCGAACGCGGGCGGAGCGGGAATTACGCTTTCGAGCAGGTCCACGAGCTGCTTCTCGCTGACGCTCGTCTTTTCGTCGCCGCCGGCTGCCTTGAACAATCGATCCGCAGCCAAACGGAATTCCTCACGCGAGAGCTTGCCGTTCTTATCTGAGTCTGCGAACTGGAGGAACGGCTTCGCCAATTGCTGCCCTGGCCCAAACCCGAACGGCCCCGGTCCGAATCCGCCCGGAGGGCCTTTGCCGAATCCGCCTGGCGGGCCTTTCCCGAAATTCATGCCAGCGAGTTCCTTGCCCTGCGATTTACCTTCGAGTTGGGCGATTACGGACGTTGATCGCTTGGCGATGAACTCACGCAGGTTCTGCTTGCCCATCCCACCCGGCGGGCCGAAGCCGAATCCCTTGCTGGCGGGCTCCTTGGCAATCGCATCTTTAACAATCGCCTCCAATTTTCCAATCCTATCAGATATGACTTTTTCGTTGAAGATCGTTTCCGTCAGTTTCTTCAAGTAGCTGCGATAGGCATCGCCGTGGGTCTTGTTCGCCAGGATTCGTTCGGTGAGTTTGTTATTTCCCGTGTAGGGCTTGGCGATGCTCCAATCGGCCTGGTCCGCGCCGGCGAAGAAGAACCCGCCGAACGCGAGGTCCATGTCCCACGGAATGAAATGGAACTTGTTGGTCTTGGGATGAAGATACAAGAAGTAGTTATGCCCGAGTCCAAAGAAGCTATCGATGTTGACGATCATACTGTTGGCTGCGGCGAAGCGGAGGAAACCGTCCACGTCGAGGATATCGCCGATCTTGGCCTGGAAGGTCGCGTTGTCGGCGAGATTGACGAGCCTGGCGAATTCGATGAACCGCTTTTTCTGGGCCTCGGTCGGCTCGCGTTTCGGATTGTACTTGTCCTTGTAAGCGCTCCAGTTTTCGCCCAGGTACATGATGCCTTGTACCCGCTCGGGTTTCAGCAGCATGCCCTTGTCGGTTTTGAAGTGTTTTCGCAAGAACGGCTTGTCAACAGGCTCGATCAACGTGTAGAGGCCGATGTAGCTGCGGTCATATTTTCCGGGTACGCTGAGATGCACCTTGGCGAAGGCAGTGCGCGGAGCGGGGACGCCTGCGGAGTGGAAAATGGAATAAGCAAGGGTTTCGCGAATTCGCGACGAATCCATGACGTTATTGCCCAGGCCAAAGCCGGACAGACCGTGGAGCTTTTGTTCGTCGTGGTAATGATTGATATCGATCTTGAAAGGACGTTTCGGCCCGACTTCCGACGCCTTATAGGTTGAGTTACCCTTGTAGCGGATGCCAATTTCCTTGACTAGCACTCCGTCAAATTCGATATCACCTTTGACCCAGGGGTATTCCATGCCGAAGCCGTTGCTTTTATGCACGTCGGTATTGGCGTTTTTTTCGTCTTTTTTTTGCTGAGCGATTTCTTTTTTCGGGAAACCGAATCCGAACATCGCCCCGCCCGAAGGATTCATCGCGGGATAGTCCTTCGCCCCAATGCGTAGGTGCAGGTCCCAGATTTTTCCGGGTACAAATACGTCGTCGCGCTTCAGCATCGGCGATTTTTTTTCCGCCGGCTTCGGCTGTGCCCAAACCGGAGTCGGCGCTGTTAGTCCGAAAAGCGCGAACGAGAAAACGATCGAAAACGCCTTCATGAGGTGACTCCTGATGGGATAGATGCGCTGAGCCATCAATGATAATGGAGCGAAAAACCTACAACGTTTTTATCCCGTCCCTCGTTAAGATTCTATGAAGGCGTGGCTGAAAAAAGGCATGACAAATTGGAAATCTCCGCGTGTTCTTTTGATGGTGTCAAGCGATTCCGCAAGACGCCATGTTGAGCGCTAAGCCGCAAGCGGAATTATTTTACACGCGAATCAGATTGACACAACTCACCGGCTAAACGGGAAACAGCTCATCAACGCGCTCTCCATCCAGACCATCTTGTCTCTGTCTCCTGGTCGCGAAACTCGTTCAAGTTTTGCCTACTCGATAGCCGATCCTTAATTTGGGAGTGTATCCCATATCTTCGGTACGGACCCGCAAATACCCATGAAGGTTCTTCCATTCAAGAGTGGGCGGGCACCGAGACGCGTGACGATGCCGACAGCCGGCGCGAGCAATCGGAAGACAGCCGCTAGACGCTCTTTCGCATTCGCATGAGCGACGATTTCGGGCGTTGCGATGCAAATATGAGGATCACGCCCATGCAAGCAATGTATCGTAAACCCGGGCCAACCTTGGATTGAAAATGGCGCGGCGATTCGCGCCGCGCTCGGCCGAGGTTAATGATTGAGAGTCAAGTACTCGGGCGGTATGACGTGCGTGACTTCCTCCAGCGTCGTCTCGCCGCGCATTACGCACAGCATCGCCGCCTGGCGAATGTCGATCATGCCATCGCGAATCGCTTGCTCGCGCAAGGCCTGCGTCGGCTGATTCTGCATGACAAGCTTGCGAGCCTCGCGGCTCACGTTCATGACCTCGAAAACCCCCGTGCGTGCCACATATCCCGTTTGACGACACTGGTCACAACCGCGCTTGGCGAAAAATTTTGGCTCCTGGGCCGGCTGCAGGCGATTTTGTAACTCCACGAGTGAATGCGGTATCAAACCTGGATCGAGTTCCGCTTTGCAGCGCGGACAAAGCGTGCGGAGAAGCCGCTGTGCGACGGCGCCGCGTAAGGAGCTTGCCAGGAAGTGCGAGTGCACGCCGAGGCCGAGCATGCTTTGCACGGCGCCGGCGGCGATCGGAGCGTGCAGCGTCGCCAGGACGAGATGTCCGCTGTTGGCGGCACGCACGGCAGTCTCCGCAGTCTGGGCGTCGCGAATTTCGCCGATCATGATGACATCGGGCGCCTGGCGCAAGACGCCGCGCAGCAACTCTGGAAAATTCAAGTCGAGGCGGTGGTTGACCTGCGATTGGCGTACGCCGGCGAGCGTGTACTCGATGGGGTCCTCGATCGTGTTGATTTTCCGCCGTCCGTTGTTGAGCTGGCTCAAGCAGGCGTAGAGCGTCGTCGTTTTACCGGCGCCGGTCGGTCCGGTGACGAGGATCAAGCCGCTCGGGCTCTCGAGCAATTTGAGCAGATCGTTGTATTCGCGAGGCACCATTCCCAAGCCGTCGAGCCGCGTAAGTACCGATTCGCGTGCCAGCAGTCGGATCGTGAAATCCTCGCCGAAGAGCGTTGGTATCGTGCTGATGCGCAGGTCAATATGGCTTCCATCGAGTTCCTGAATCCATCGTCCATCCTGCGGGCGGCGATGCTCGGCAACGTCCATGCCTGCCATCGCCTTGACATGCGCCATACAGCGCTTGCCGAGCGCGGGCGCCAGCTCAATCACACTTTGCATGACTCCAAGATGCCGAACCAGAACGTTGACCTTGTCCTCTCCGGACAGGAAGAACAGATCACTTACCTGAAGTTCCGCGGCGAATTGCAGGAGCCGATTAACGTTCTCTTCGGCTGAATCAGCCGTCAATTCGATCGAGTAGTGCGTGGCAGGAGGCATCCGTAATCTCACGAAGGAAAAGCGTTTGGTGGATATTATACTTCAATCGGGCGGAAGAGGGTCTTGGGAACGGTGGCACAAACATTCCCTTCTGTGCGGGCGCTCAGCAAGAATGTCTGTGCGACCAATGTCCCAACCCATGCTGCGGGGAGAATTTACGTGGTGGGGCTCGCTGAAGGTTTCTCCAATCCCGCCAGCTTACCCTCATGTCCTGGTCGCAAGATTCGCTCAAGGTTTACCAACCCGTTTGCCGATGCATATGTTGCGAATCTACCCCATATCTTTCGGTACGGAATCGCGAATACTCATGAAGGTTCTTCCCAAAATACCCGGATACGAGCTTTTGACATGCCTCGGCGGCGGCATGATTACGTCGGTTTATTCCGCGCGCGACTGTCGCAACGATTCTGCGTGCGCGGTCAAGGTGCTTCGGCCTGATTGGGAAGATCAGCCCGTCGCCGTCAAATTGCTCCAGCGCGAAGCCCGGGCATGCCTGGCAGTTCGGCATCCCCATTTGATCAGTCTGCGCGAAGCGCACGTCATGACGGCTCCCCATTATCTGGTAATGGATCTCCTGCCCGGCGAATCGCTCCGGCGCCGACTGCGGCGCGATTATCAGGTGCCCATGCCCACCGCGCTCTGGATCGCCCGGCAGACTGCCGAAGCCCTGGCGGCGCTCCACCGCAAGGGCTTCATCCACGCCGACGTCAAACCGGAAAACATCCGCCTCATCGACGCAGGCAAAGTCGTGCTGCTCGATCTTGGCTTCGCCCATCGGCCCGGCGAGAATGCATCGTTCCAGGAAAAAGGCTACGTGCTTGGCACCGCGAATTACCTCGCGCCGGAACTGTGCGGGAAAGAGCCGACGGATGAGCACCGCTCCGATATCTTCAGTCTCGGGGTGACACTGTTCGAGATGCTTACGGGCGAATTGCCTTATCCACAGGGCAATCAGCTCGAAACGATGCGCCGACACCGCTCCGACGATCCGAAGCTACTAACCGACCACCTCCGCGACGCGCCTGCCGGACTCACGGAAATCGTCGATGCGATGCTATCGCGAAAACCCGAGGATCGGCCGCGCAGCGATAAACTCGTGCAGGAACTGATTCGCTACGAGATCGCCAGCCTGCGTTTACGCCGGGCGGCATGATCGCGATTGGCGGTCGGCGGAATCCAGCCTACAACGAACTACAGGCCAACGACCATGGACTGAATTATGCCTGATGTTCTTTGTGCTGGTATCATCGTCGCGGATCATGTCTGCCAACCGATCTCGCATCTTCCCGCCGCCGGCGAACTCGTCATGACCGACGGGATGTTGCTCACGATCGGCGGTTGCGCCGCCAATGCAGCCGTCGACCTGGCGAAAATGGGCGTGAGCGTCGCCGTCGCCGGTCGCGTCGGAGCCGACGTGTTTGGCCGAGTCGTGACCGAGATGCTTCGCGACAGTGGCGTCGATGTCTCGGCGATCCAATCGACGCCGGGATACGACACGAGCCAGACGCTCATCGTCAATGTTCGCGGGGATGATCGCCGTTTCGTCCACACGTTTGGCGCGAACTCGGCATTTCGCGCCGCCGACGTTCCGTTGTCACTTCTTGATTCCGTCAAGATTCTCTACCTCGGCGGTTACCTGCTCATGCCGGCGGTGACGCAGGACGACCTCGTGCCGCTTTTCGAGAAGGCACGCGCCAGAGGCGTCAAGACGGTGCTCGATATCGTCGTACCCGCCAACAGCGAATGCCGTAGCCGATTCGAGCGATTGCTGCCTCACGTCGATCTATTCCTGCCTAACCGCGACGAAGGTGAATTGATCCTCGGCGAAAGCGATCCGCTCAAGCAAGCCGAAGCGTTTCTACGCATGGGCGCGGCAACGTGCGTCATCACGCTCGGCGGAGGCGGATCGGTGCTGGCAAGCGGCGACCTGCGCTTGCGTGCCGGAGCGTTCGATATTCCGTTTGTCGATGGCAGCGGCAGCGGCGACGCGTTCGACGCCGGCTTCATCTGCGGCCTGCTCCAGGGCAAAGGTCCGGAAGACTGTCTGCGGATCGCCAGCGCTCTTGGCGCTAGTTGCGTTCGCGCCGTCGGCACGACGCCCGGCGTCTTCACGCGAAGCGAATGCGAACAGTTCCTGCGCGACCATACACTTACCGTTGAACGCCTCTGAGGTTTAGCCGCGACGCGCCAGCGGAGCGCGTGGTCATTACCCCGCGCTCCGCTGGCGCGTCGCGGCTAAACGAAATTGCGAATTTCATCATGCCGCACGATGACGATTATTGGATGAGCCGAGCAATCGCGCTGGCGGAGCGCGGGCGCGGTTGCGTCGAGCCGAATCCGCTCGTCGGGGCCGTGATCGTGCGCGATGGCGTGTGTGTCGGCGAAGGCTGGCATGAGCGCTTCGGCCAGGCGCATGCTGAAGTCAACGCGCTGGCGAAAGCCGGCGAGGCTGCACGCGGCGCCACCTTGTACGTGACGCTGGAGCCGTGCTGCCACCACGGCAAGACGCCGCCGTGCACCGACGCTGTGCTCCGCGCCGGCATCGGCCGAGTCGTGGCCGCCCTGCGCGATCCGTTTCCGAAAGTGGCTGGCCAGGGGGCGGTGTTGTTACAGGCCGCGGGCGTCGGCGTCGAGTTCGGCCCGGGCGAAGCCGACGCACGCCGCCAGAATGCGCCGTACCTCAAACGCCTCGCAACGGGTCTTCCGTGGGTCCATGCAAAATGGGCCATGTCTCTCGATGGCAAGATCGCCACCCGCACTGGTGATTCACGCTGGATCAGCGGCGAATCTTCGCGACAGCGCGTGCACTCGCTTCGCGGCCGAATGGACGGCATCATGGTCGGCGTCGGCACGGCCCTCGCCGACGACCCGCTTCTCACCGCGCGTCCGCCTGGCCCGCGCACGCCAACACGCGTCGTCGTCGATTCCCGCGCCCGGCTTCCGCTCACGTCACAGCTCGTGCAAACCGCGAAGCAAATCCCGACGCTGATCGCAACCTGCTCCACGAACGAGGCCGTTCTGGATCCGCTTCGTTCGGCAGGTTGCGAGGTTCTTGGTATCCCGCCCGACCAATCTGGGACTGGGCGTGTTGACGCTCTGGCGCTCCTCGTCGAGTTCGGTTCGCGCGGCTGGACGAACCTCCTCGTGGAAGGCGGCGGCCTGCTGCTTGGCTCGCTGTTCGATGTCGGCGCCGTCGATGAGGCTCACGTCTTCGTCGGGCCGCTGCTTATCGGCCAGGGCGATGCCAAGTCGCCGATCGCGGGACAAGGTTGGGACCGCATTGCCGACTGCCCGCGCCTTCGGCTCGAATCGGTCGAACGCTGCGACGACGACGTCTACCTGCGCTATGGCCAAGCCGTTGAACCGATTGGGCCTGTTGGATAGACTGCATATAGTCAATGCGCGGCTCGGGCCAAAGCCGACCTTGCCTGCTTCGATTCACCAACCCAAGAGTCATCAACACATGCGTAAGATCTATTTGTCGATGCTGGGCGTCTTCCTCTCGGTTACTGCCGTCCACGCCACAGATTGGCTTCAATTTCGCGGCCCGGAGGCTTCGGGAGTTGCCCAGGCGACGAAAGCGCCAGCCGAGTGGAGCGACACGAAGAATCTGCTGTGGAAAACGGAACTGCCCGGGCCAGGGTCGTCCAGCCCGATTGTCGTCGGCGATCGCGTCTTCGTGACGTGTTACACCGGCGCGGGCAAGGAAAATCCAACGACCGAAAACCTCAAGCGGCATCTTGTTTGCTTGACCCGAGCTGGCAAAATTCTGTGGACGCGCGACATCAAGGCGGACTCCGCCGACTACGCTTTCCGCAGCTTCCAGGCGCTGCACGGCTTCGCGTCGAGCACGCCTGCCTCGGATGGCAAGAATATCTACTGCTTCTTCGGCGTCGCTGGCGTCGTTGCCTTCGATCTCGACGGCAAAGAACTCTGGCGCACCAGTGTCGGAACGAAGACCTCCGACTGGGGTTCCGGCACCTCCGTCGTGCTGCATGACGACCTCGTCATCGTCAATGCCTCCGTCGAATCGGGCGCCATCGTCGCCCTGAAAAAATCCGACGGGGCGAAAGTCTGGTCGCAAAAATCAGGGACCTCCGCATCGTGGAGCACGCCGGTCCTCGCGAAAACCAGCAATGGCATCGAACTCATCTCCTCGGCTCGGTCTTCGATCGTCGGCCTCAATCCCAAGACCGGCGCCGTCGCCTGGGCCTGCAACGGCGTTCAGGATTACGTCTGCCCGAGCATCGTCGTCAACGATGGCGTTGGCTACGCCATTGGCGGACGCTCGAACACCGCCATCGCGCTCAAGCTCGGCGGCGCCGGCGACGTCACCGCCAAGAACCAGGTCTGGACAGCACGCAAAGGCTCGAATGTCACCTCGCCCGTTTATCATGAAGGCCATATCTACTGGTCGCACGAAAGCCGAGGCACAGTCTACTGCCTTAACGCCAAGACGGGAGACGTCGTCTACGAAAAACAGCTCATCCCTCAGTCGGGTCGAATCTACGCCTCGGCAATCTTGGCGGATGGAAAGATCTACTATGTAAGCCGCGAGGCCGGCACCTTCGTCGTGGAGGCAAGCCCGACCTTCAAACAAGTGGCGCATAACACTTTTGCCGCGGATCGCAGCATCTTCAACGCCAGCCCGGCGATTGTCGATGGCCGCATCTTTCTCCGCTCCGACCGCGCGATCTACTGCATCGGCGAAAAGTAGTAGCGCCCGTTCGGGACGAATCGCTCCGCCAAATGCATCACGCGGAGCGCGATGCCTACGGTAATCGAACATCTTCGAGTTTCGATCCCATGAAACGCTTCGTGCTCTTCTGCTTCGTGCTCATATTCGGCGCCGGTCTTGGCGCGGGCGGGCTTTATGTCGGCCTGAACTGGAAGCGATTCAATCCGTTCAAAGACCTCGAAGCGATCGAACTCGCCGTCGCCGACACCACGGCCCAGCTTCGCAAATCGTGCAGCGAGGGCGACGACCTGAAAGGCGCCGCGATCCACACCGTGCGTATCGACGAGGGCAGACTGCTCCTCCGCGGCTGGGTTGCACGCAAGGAGCAAATTGCGCTGCTGGAGGCGAAGGCGCGGACGCTCATGTCAGCTTCGCCCGCTCTGGCGAAGGAATGCGATGCCGGGATCTCCCTGGATACCGTCAAGGTCCTGCCGATCGCAGAGCAACTGCCGAAACTGCAGAACGACTTCGACGCCGGGCGCGGCTTCGAGCAAGATCCTACCTACCGCTTGCTGCTGAGACGCACACGCATCGACAGTGCTGCCTTCGACGACCAGGCGAGGCTAACCGTTCGCGTTGTGAGTGTCGGCTCGACCGAGGCACGCGACACCGTCGCAACCAAGATCGCCGACGCACTGCGCAATCGGCTAGAGTCGCCGGAAATGACCGCGGCCGACCTGCCCGAGATCGTGGTCAAGGTCGAGGGGTTCGATAATCCCGCTCGCCCGCTCATGAAGGCTCTCGCAGCCGACGAGACGAATCGCGGAATTCATGTCGTCGGCGCCTGGTATGACGCCAAAGGCGTGCTTCGACTCGATGCCTTGATCGCGAAAGAAGAACAACGAAAAACCGTGGAAAACGCCGTCGATGCGCTCGCCAAGGACGCGTTGACACGCGGCATCGTGGCCAAACCAGCCGACAAAAACGCCAAGCCGCAAGTGTCGCTGCGCGTGACGCTGTTCGATCCCGCGCCGAGGACGGCTGCACTGCAAAAGCTGCTTGTGCAATACGCGATCAAGGCGAACAAACCGCTCCTTCGCCGAGCGGTGATTCAAGAGGTCACGCCCAAGACCGTACTGAAGAAAGACAGCGGCGACACCGCGAGCACCGGAAACGCCAGCCACGTCTTTCAGGTTGCAGCAAGAATGTTCGCCACCGCAGGTGAGCGCGCGCTGATCGAGGCCGACCTCGCTGTCTGGCTGCCGACGGTGCTGCCCAGCGTCGTCGATTTCAATCTTTCGCCCATGCCAGCGCGGTTGGCAGTGACGGCAAACGATCCGCCGATGGCGGCGCTGCAGGCGCGCATCGTCGAACGCGGGTTGGATGGCGCCTTCGTCACTGATGTCCGCTTCGATGAGACCGGCCGTCTCGAGTTGCTCGGGCGAACCCATGCGCCAATGCCAGAAGCGAAACCCGCGCTCGATGCCGTGGTCAAGGACGTGCTCACCGATGTGCCTACCTGGAGCATCGATACGCTGGCGCCGCACGAATGGAAGGCGCGAAAGGAACCTATTCCAGCATGGAGCGAGGTCGTGGCCGGCGCTCAACGGCAACTCGCGGAAACGAATACCGAGGCCCGGCGCGTTCGGCTCGATCGTCTGTACTTCCAGTTCGTCAACCGCAAACTCGTTCTGCAAGCCGACGGCGCCTTTCTCGCTGACGGGCCGAAAGAATCGCCGGTTCTCGCGCTCACCTCGGCCATTGACGCCACCATCGTCAGTCGAGACAAGCTCGCGGTGGATGCTGGAAAGGTGAAGGCGTTCGTCAATCCACTCGTCGAACTGCAGAACCGCGCCACCGAGCGAAGCGAACTCGACGGCATTCTGCTCACGAGCCTCGGCTACACCGCCGCCGGCGAACTGCGATTCGACGGTTATCTCGGTGAACCGGGCCAAAAGCCGAAGCTGGAGAAATTAATCGCCGAGCGTCTCGAAACGATGCCGGGCGCCGCTCGGCCTTCGAACGACCGCAAGCCGAACGCGGGTTGGTCCATTGCGGGTCTGTCGCCGTACCCGCGCGAAAAAACCACGCTGGCGTGGACCGATCTGCTCCGCGCTTTCCAGACCGATTTCGCCGAGGCTGAGGAGCTGACGCTTCGGCGAACCTGCGTGCAGCGTTCGTATTTTCGCTATGAGGGCAGCGCCGAAAGACGGCAGCTGGTCCTTCGCTGGCAGGGAACCTACCTTGCCAAGCGTGGGCAAAAGACCGATCCGAAAGACCTTTCGCGCACGATTCAGAACACCTGCAAACGCCTGCTGCCCGAGTCGGCCCTGGCGCCGGTGGAGGGCGAAGTCACGGTGATCGAATCGCCGATCTACGAACTGCAACAGACCGCCGTCGCCAACAAAAGCGATGGACTGCTCTTTCTCGAAGCGTCGTTCGATAAGGCAGGCAAATTGGTTTTCGATGGCATGCGAGGCAACGACGAGCAACTGAAGACCATCTCGACAATGATCGACCGCATCGTCAACGACAAGGACCGCAAACCGATCGCTCCTGCGGGTGTTGCCGGCCTGGAGCGCCTAAAGCCGACGCCCTGGCTGCCGCTGTTAGCCGACATTCGATCGAATTTCGCGGGCGACAAGAATGCGCTGTTCCGCCAGACGCGCATCGATCGCGTCTACTACACGATCGACGAGGTCAAGATGAAGCCGATCGTTCACGTGCACGGTATCTGTATCTTTTCCGGCAAGACGCTCGCGGACGACGCGCGGACGACCGCCATCACCGAAATGCTGAGAAAGCGGTTGGAAGCCCACCAGGTCGAGGGATTCGAGATCAACATCGCTGGCGTCGATCGCAAAAAGAATCCGTCGGCCGACATGCAAAAGCAAGCGAACGACGCAGGCATCGGCGGCGCGGTCTTCACGCAGATCGGCTTCGACGCCAAAGGCGCCTGCTACATCGTCGTGCCGTTCGTTCCGAAAGGGCAAGACGACGTGATCCGAAAGCTGATCGACGATTTCGCCAAAAGCCACTCCTACCTCGGCCCGATCCGCCAGGTCGTGAGCGTGCCCGCGGCAGAAAAAAAGTAAGCGCTTGATTTATTCTTGAAAGGGCATGCCATGTCGAAGCCGACTCCCGAACCGATCGACCCCGCGAGGTTGCGCGAACTGGCACTCGCCGTGGTGCGGGCGGATCGGTTTCCGCATCTCGCAACGATGGACGGCGATCAACCGCGGCTACGGCCCGTGTCGCCGGTGCGGACCGATGAATTCACGGTCTACGTCGCCAATCTACGAAGCTACCACAAGACCGTGGAGATCGCCGCCAATCCGAAAGTCGAGCTTTGCTACCTCGACGACAAGCACGACCAGGTGCGCATCACGGGCGTGGCCGAGGTCGTGACCGATCGCGCGATCTTGCAGCAAATCTGGGACGCCAATCCGCTGTTGCGCCAGTACCTCGGAAGCCTGGACAACCCGATGCTGATCGTCTACCGCATCAATCCGACGCGAGTTCGCTTCATGAAGGAGTGGGCGCTGGACTATCACGACGTAGCGGTAAGTTGATGCCGTTCTTCCATGGCCAGGAGAGAATGCAATGCAGTTCAAACCCGGTGACATCTGCATTACCGATCCGGAGATGGCATTTGATTGTCTGCTTGTGCTAAGCATTGAAAATACCGGCTATCAATGCATCAGTTTGAAGAGCCAAAAGTACTTTTGGCTTCGCGACGATCAGATGCAAAAACTAGGCGAGACGATGTCCACGCTGGACATAGCGCAAGCGGAGAATTTGGCGAAACACATGCCGGTGCTGCCAGCGATAGACGATCTGCGCGTACTGACAGGTCGAGCCCGCGCGAAGAAGGAATTGGTTTCCGCGACTGGTGATGATCGCGCCCGCTGGCAGATCCTCGCGGACGCAAAGCCAGGCGATACGCTGACAATTCACCTATCGAGGCGAACGGAACCGGTCGTCTTCCATTTTGTCGTCGAACGAGGCGAGAAATATGTTTTCCTTGCGGAGGATCGCAGGAATAAGCTATTCCGCTATACCTTGGAAATGCTATGTCCGGGAAATTGGCACTCAAAAAAAACGTGATCCGAATCATATCCTCGCCAACTCCTCCAGCAGCAGCCGCTGCACGGTTTCGGTGTTGGCCATGCCTTTGGTTTCGCGCATCACGAAGCCCTTGATCGCGTCGGCGGCTTTTGTCTTGCCCTTCTTGAAATCGGCGACCGCTTTCGGATTGGCGGCAATTGCCTTGCGCACCAGTTCCAGGAGTTGGCCATCGTCGGTCACCGGTTTGAAGCCTCTTCGCTCGATCACCTGCCTCGCCGAGTCGCCGGTCTCGACCATCTCGGCATAGACTTCGCGCGCACGTTGTTTGTTCAGCCCAATGGTTTTGATCTCGCGAATCATGTCGCCGAGATTCTCTGCGAGCAGCGGGCAGGATTTGATGTCGAGCTTGCGCTCATTCAGGGTTGACAGCAAATCGTTGATCGTCCAGTTGCATGCTTCCTTGGCATCGCCGCAGCGGTTGGCGACGGTTTCATAGTAGGCGACAAACGCTCGGCCCTGGCGCGACAGCACGCCGGCGTCGTACGCCGTCAAGGCGTACTGCGATTGCAGCCGCGCCTTCTGCGCCGCCGGCAGCTCGCCCAGCTCCCTGCGGATTTGCTCCAAGAGCGTCTCGTCCACCGTCACCGGCACGAGATCGGGTTCCGGGAAATAGCGATAGTCCGACGCCTCTTCCTTGCGCCGCTGCACGTCGGTTCGGCCAATGCGTTCATCCCATCCCGCCGTCGCCTTGCTGACGGGACGCAGCGTGCCATCCGCCCGGCGCTCGGCAACGGGCAGAGTTGTGTAATCGCGAAACTTGCCGGGGCGCGACGAATCGACCTGCCAGTGGCTGCTCTCGAGGTGGCGTTCGAGTTCTGCCTTTTGCCGATCGACCTCGTAATTCAAGGCACGCTCGACGCCGCGGATGGTGTTGAGATTTTTGACTTCGATGATCGGCGTGGCAATGAATCTTCCATCGGACTGCGGGATATGCAGATTGATGTTGGCGTCGCAGCGCAAGCTGCCTTCTTGCATCTCGCAATCGGAGACGCCGATCTCGCGAAGCAGTAGCCGAATCGCTTCGAGGTACGCCTTGGCCTCCTCCGCGGTTTCCATCTCCGGCTGCGAGACGATCTCCAGCAGCGGCGTGCCCGTGCGGTTCAAATCCACCAGCGAGTCATTTCGGCCCGTGTTTTCGTCGTGCAGCATCTTGCCCGCGTCTTCTTCAAGATGCGCGCGGATGATGCCGATCTTGCGCGTGCCCGTGGACGTCTCGATTTCGAGCGAACCATTCGCGCTGAACGGCAAATCGTACTGGCTGATCTGATAGTTCTTGGGCAGATCAGGATAGTAGTAGTTCTTGCGATCCCATTTCGTGAACGGTGCAATCGCGCAATTGAGCGCCACCGCAGCTTCGAGAGCCAGCCGAAACGCTTGCCGATTCATGACCGGCAAAGTGCCTGGCATTCCGCAGCAGACCGGGCATGTCGCCGAGTTCGGCGGCAGACCGAACTGCGTGGAGCATCCGCAGAAAAGCTTGGTCTTCGTGAGAAGCTGCACATGAACTTCGAGACCGATAATGACGCGATGAGACATGTTTTCGCCTAAAAAAAGACCCCGCAATTTGAATCAAAATTCGACCTGACCAAGGCTTCCAACCTGACCACGGATAACACGAAATGCCACGGATGGGAGAGATGTAATATCAACTATTCTTCTGCATTTATCCGTGTCCATCCGTGTCATCCGTGGTCAAAAAGGATTCACGCCTAAAATCGTCGTTGCCGCTGGAGCAGATATTCCATGAGTGCTTTATCGAAGCCGATGCTCGTATCGGTTGCCAGGTAGTCGATGCCGGCGCGCGTGCAATCCTCTTTATAGCGATCGCGGAACTGCTTTACCGCGTCGAGATAGTCCGGTTTCATTCCCGGTGCATCGACCGTCATTCGGCGATTCTCTTCAACGTCCTTGAACTCGACGACGCCCTCAAACGGGAAATGCACCTCGGCCTCGTCGAGGATGTGAAACACGATCACGTCATGCCCGCGATGCCTCAGCATGTGCAGGCTCTGCAGGATCGGTTCGGGGTCGGCGAGCAAGTCGCTGAAGAGCATGATCAGGCTCTTGCCTCGCACCATCGCCGCCAGCTGGCTCAGGCTCTGCGCGACATCGGTCTTGCCCGTCGGCTTGAGATTGGCGAGCAGCGCGAGAATCGAGGCCAATTGCGTGCGCTTGCTCCTCGGCGGCAGGGCCTGGCGGATCTGCGTGTCGAACGCGACGAGTCCGACTGGGTCTTGCTGGTGCACCATCATGTAACCCAGCGCAGCCGCGAGGCAGATGGCGTAGTCGAACTTCGAAAGCTCCTGCCGATAGGTGTAACCCATCGAGGCGGACAGATCCATCGCAAGGTAGCCGGTGACGTTGGTCTCGGCTTGAAATTTTCGAATGTAGTATTTGTCGGTCTTGGCGTAGACGCCCCAGTCGAGGTCCTTGAGATCGTCGCCCTCGGCATACTTGCGATGCTCGGAAAACTCGACGGAGAAGCCATGAAACGGGCTGGCGTGCAAACCTTGCAAGAATCCTTCGACGATGAACTTGGCGCGCAAATCAAGCCGAGCGACTTGGCGGATCACTTCGGGCCGCAGGTATTGCTCGCGTTTTTTCATGGGATGCGACAACAAGCCCGTACCCCGCAGGCTCGCTTGGCTCGCCTGCGGGCTTGGTGGGAAATTACTTGCTCGCTGGCAGGAGTTTGACTTCGATCTTCTTTAGCGACACCTGCACGTCGGGGCCGCCTTTCGCGGGGCCGTGCTGCTGGATTGCGAAATGGCCGCGGGTGTGGGTGTTTTTCTGGTCCTTGAAGTCAACGGTCTTTTTGCCGTTAACGAGGATCTGGATGTGGTTGCCATTGGCGATGACTTCTTGGGTGAACCAGGTATCGGGCGGGACGAGCATTTCGTTGATTTTGACGAAGTTGTACAGGCTGCCGGTCTTTTGCGGATCGGGGAAGTTGCTATTGATCTGGGCTTCGTATCCCTTGGGATAGCCGCCGCCGAACTTGGTGCGGAAATATTGGCCTGAATTGCCCTTGTCGCTGATTTTGACTTCGATGCGATAGTGGAAATTTTCGTAATCGTCCTTGGCGCTGAACAGATGGCTTGCCGCCTTGCCCTTGGAGTAAAGGATGCCGTCCTTGACGAACCAGGAAGATTCGAGCTGTTTGGGATCAAAGGTCTTCCAACCGGTGAGGTCCTTGCCATTGAACAGCTGGATCCATTCCGACTTCTTGTCACCGGCGTTTGCTGGCAGGTAGGGAACGCTGAATGCGGGAATCAGAACTACAAGCGCGAGACCAAAGCGTAGCATGAGAGGATCTCCGAGAGTGTAATGAAGTTGTCTGTTGAGAGTAGTTATATTGCGATCGCCGCCAGCTGCATCGTGCTGCTAAATCGGACAGCCATTTTATTTCCCGCTCGTCGCGATTTTTTTCAAAGAGGCAACGAGCCGGGCCGGGTCGTCGCTGGCGATCGAATCGGGGGCGTGTGCGAGGAGCATGCGCGTTTCGTCTTCGGCGCCAAACGTGCCGTTGAGGTGCAGCAACAAGCCGCGCTGGCGCACGCGCGGGACGAGCGTCTTGTCGCCCAGCCACTTTGTCCACAGGCGGATCATGTCAACCTTGGCATCGGCGAAAGCGTCGATCGAGTCAGGTGACGGAATCAGCCCGATCTGCTTGGCTTCGGGAAGCAACTTGCGAAACTGCCTGGCATGATCGAGGGTCCGCACGCCGACCCAGATGCGCTTCGGTTCGCCAAACTGGCGCACCTCGGCAACGATGCGCTGGGCGTAGTCCTCGTCCTTCTGTTGGAGGTCGAGCAGGATGTCGATCTTGCCTTTGCCAAGTTCCAATATTTCGCGCATGGTGGGAATCGTTTCGCCGGCGTATTTCTTGTCGAACCACGATCCCGCGTCGAGTCTGCGCAGCTCGTCGAAGGTAAAATTCCTGGCCAGGCCCTTGCCATTCGTCGTGCGTTTGACGTCGGCATCGTGCAGGCTGATGAGGACGTTGTCCCTGGAAAGCCTGACGTCCATTTCCATCATCGTCGCGCCGGCCTCGATGGCGCGACGATAGCTGGCCAACGTATTCTCTGGCCGATCCGAGCACGACCCGCGATGCCCGACGATGTGCTTGACCTTCTTCGCCGCCTCCGCAAGCGATTGCGCATGCAACGGCGCGACGAATACCAGCAGAATCACAAGTGAGGGAAAAGATCGCATGATTCGGTTCTCCATCTCGCTACCATCTCGTCACTTCACTTCGCCTTCTGAAGGATTCGCCGAAGTTCGCGGACGCGGTCGAGATCGACTTCCGGCGGAGCGTGTTTGAGCAGATACTCGCAATCCTCCAACGAACCGGCGCGTTGCCCGGTCTGGAAGCGGAAGACCGCGCGAGCCCAGCGTTCTTCGTGCGCATCCTCCTTCACCGCCACGATGCCATCGATGTACCGCAGCATCGTGGGCACGTCCTTCTCCGACTCGGCGACATTGATCAGGTTATGCAGCATCCGCACGAGGATCGTCCGTTTCGCCGCCGGGGCGAAGTCTGCATCTTTCGGCGCTCGGCCCGTGACCTTTCTCACCTTGGCGTCCGCGTCGGCGCGTGAGATCAGCTTTCCCTCGAAAACGTCGATGAGCTGAGGCTCGGCGCCCTTGTTCTCATGGCGGACCATGAAATGTCCGGGCAGGGGCACGCCGACCACTTTCAGTTTCAGTTCGCGTGCGATCTCCATGTAGAGCACCGAGAGCGTGATCGGCAGACCTTCACGATCGTCGATCACTTCGTTCAGGTAGCTGTTGGATTTCGCATAGTATTCGGTGTGGCTGCCGTGAAAGCCGCGTTCTTTGAAGAGGAATTTGTTCAGCGCGAGGATCTTGTCGGCAGGCTTGGCATTCTTCGGAAAATATTCCGCCGCGAGCCGGGCCAGGCGTTGAATCTCGGCACGGTAGAAGTCGATATCCAGTTCTTCGTTGTCGAGCCGGGCGATGAGTAGGGCGGCGCGGGTGAGGTCGATTTTTTCATCGGGAATCTTGGAGAGTTCCGCCAGGTCGGCGATGCAGCGCTCGTGGAACACGGTTTTCGCGAGCTGCCTCATAGCGGCGGCTTGCTGCTCGAGGAGGCGTGCCTTGTCCCTCAACAGCGTCGCGCTGGCGGTGGGGTTCTTCAATAGCGGCGCCAAATCGGCGGTGGTCGCATTCTTGTCGAGCGGAATGCCCGGCAGCGCTTTCTCGAATGCGGTGCGAAACGCCGGCGAGACGCCTGTGCTGGCGATCTCCGGCGCCGCCTGGAAGCGCTTGAACTCAGCCACGGTGGCGCGGAATTTCGCCAGGCCGATCGTCGTGCCATAGTATTCCGGGTCGGTCCACTCGATGATTTTTTCGTCGTTGACGTAGCACGTAAACTTTTCTTTCTCGACACGGACACGCAGAGTGTTCCATTCGCCTGGCCGATAGGCGTCTGCCTTTTTGTCGTGGAGGATCTTCCAGGAGAATACGGTTGGTCCATCGAAGCGAGTGAGGCGAAGCTTCCCGCCGGTCGGGTAAAAGCCGTAGTGTTTGTCGTCACCATCGCCGCCGAAGATCAAGCCGCCGGCGCCGGATTCGTCATCGAGCTTGAGGGTAACGACGAGGTCGAACGGAAACGCCGGCGGTTTGCGTTCGGACAGGCAGAGCGTGCGGCCGCCGAATCCCGTGCCGGCGCCGTCGGCGAGAATGCGCCCTGCGCGTTGCCTCCAGCGAGCGCCGTAGAGCGTTTTCCATTCCGTCTTGTCGAGGGCGCCGATAGTGAGCCACTGATCCATGGCGACAGGATTCGGCCGATCGAAAATCTGCTTGAGAGCATGCACGGGCACGGCAAAGCCGAGGTTCGCCGTCACCAGCGACTTCATGGTGACGATGCCGACGACTCGGCCATTGGCGTCGAGCACGGGGCCGCCCGAGTTACCTTGCTCGATCGGAATGGCGAGCTGAAGCATGGTGACGCCCTCAAGATCGCGCGTGCCCGACAGCACGCCGGCGACGACGCTGTACTCAAGCCCCTGCGGATGGCCGATGGCGACGATTGGCTGCCCAACCCGCAGTGCGTGCGAATCGCCGAGCGGCAGCGCCTTCAGCTTGCGCTTCGCATCGATTTTGACGATGGCAAGATCGAGCTTGCGATCGGACGCCTGCACGGCGGTCGCTTCATGCTTCGACCCGTCGGACAGCTGCACGGTGATCGGTCGCGCTTCGCCGATGACGTGGTAGTTCGTCGCGATCAGGCCGTCTTCGGAGATGACGAAACCCGTACCCAGCCCCTGCTGCTTACCGTCGCGCCCGGTGTAAGCGATGACGACGATGGAGTCCTTCGCGTCGGCCGTGAGCTTTTCGACGGACGGCGCCTTCTCCTTCTTCGGTTGCGCATACGTCGCGGAGGGAAGGGCGGCGGCGAAGGCGAGTACCAATACCAATTTGCGAAACATCTGTATCTCCGTTCGATATTGTTCAGCTGCTCGCCAGAGGCGAGCGGCTAAACGAATACAACGTTAAATCGCCGCGCGTGGTTCCTTGAGTTTCTCGCGGTTGACGAGGTTGCGCACGCGTTCACCGGTCAGGATTCGGCGAGCTTCCATCGCGCCTTTGGAACGCATTTCGTTGTAGCCTTCCACCGAGTAAAAAGCCGAGTGCGGCGTCAGCGCGATCTTCGGATGCTGGCGGATGCGATCGTCCGCGAGCGGTTCGGATTCGACGACGTCCAGCCCCGCGTAGGCGACCTGACCCGACTCCAAAGCCGCCAGCAGGGCGTCGCCATCGATACACGGGCCACGAGCGGTGTTGATGACATAAGCGCCCTTGGGCAACATCGCCAGAGTGCGAGCGTTCAGAATGTGCTTCGTTTCCGACGTCAGCGGGCAGTGCAGACTGACGAACTCGGATTGTTTCAAAAGTTCATCGAGCTTGTGGACGCGCTCGACGCCGAGTGCTTTTTCAAGGCCATCGGGTTGATAGGGATCGTAGATGACGACGCGCATGCCGAGGACTTTTGCACGCAGGACCATCGCCGAGCCGATGCGTCCGCTGCCGATGATGCCAAGCGTTCGGCCTCGCAAGCGCGGCGTGCCGAAAACGAGCGAGGGGTCCCAGGCGCCGCCGCGGATCGCCTTGTCGGCCTGGAGGAAGCGTCGGGCGATGGCGATGAGCATCATGAGGGCATGGTCGGCGACTTCCTCGGTGCCGTAATCGGGTACGTTGCACACGACGATGCCGCGTTGCCCCGCCGCCTGGATATCGACGTTGTCGTACCCGACGCCACATCGGATGATTCCCCGGCAGCGCGGCAGCTGCGAAATCGATCGCTCGGTGAGCTTGATGTCGTGATAAACCAGGAGCACGTCGGCGTTCGAGCCGCGGCGAACGACATCCATTTCGTCGTGCGTCTTCAACAGCGTGATATCGGCGATTTCACCCAGAATCGCCGTCTCCGGTCCCGCTTCGGCGAGATAGTCGGTGACGACGACGTGATGGCGTTGACTCATGGTCGATTCGATCTCCTGAAAAAATGCGATCTGCAATCAGCAAAAGGCGGGGTTTCGGCTCTGGTATGGTATTCACCGCCCGAATTATCGGCGAATGGGCGGCCCGCTTCGCGCGGATTCTTTTTGACAAGTCAGGCTCGGCAGCTTAAACTTCTTCATGAGAAGCCTCCTGCCAACGGAACCTTTGTTCATGCCTGATCCCGCATCAGAACCTGGTGCTTCCGAGCCATCGCCGAATTCGGCAAGCGACAAGCGACGTCAAGCGCGCTTCGCCTGCCTGGATGGAACGCGGCTGAAGCTCTCGGTCTGCCCCGAGTTCCGCTGCCGACGCGGCTTACTGATGGACGTATCGACCGGCGGCATCGGCGTGGTGCTGGAGGAAGCACTTCCTGCGGGCACGCGCGTCGTTTTCGAAGTGCTTGCCAGTCCGGGCGGCCCTGGCCTGAGTCGAATGGCGAAGGTCCGCCATTGCCGAAAGTGCAAAGCGCCGGAGTACGCGCCGTGGCAACCGCCGGCGGCGAACGTATCGGCCTTTTTCCGCACGCTATTCCGATTGAACACTCCGCAGCCCGCCGCCGAGGGCTGGTTCATCGGCTGCGAGTTCGAAACGCCGATGGTCCAGGACGACGTCGACCGCCTGATGGCGATGCTCCGAACGGGGACCGAATCGGATTAAATTAATGTTCGCCACGTTCGTATTTCGTTCGCCATCAAACCAAAACCGATCGGAAATTCGGATTCAAAGCGTGCCAGATTGGCGACGATTCTCGTCACTTCTTCCTTTGCTCTTGCTTCCTCTAATTCGAGAGAGGGGCGGTCCGTTCCGTACACTTCAGTTTTCAGTCTACGGCGGTCGAGCGTTTGATATCCTTCATGCGCCTCGCCGACCTGATGATTTTTTCCAGACAGATACCAGGCCTCGATAGCAGGAACAGCAAGGCCAAGTGCGACCCTTAACTTGGGCTTCGTGGCAATAGGCTTGAGCTGAGCGAGCGCTCGGGCGGTGATTGTTTTCAATCGGCAATAGCGGCATTTTTCGGAGGTCTTTCCAGGTTCGTCGTGCTCTTTGTCATGGGGCGTCGTGTCATCGGAGTCAACAACGACGATCAGGCCCTCGGCATCCGATTGATAATGAAGACCACGAATAACACCGTCGAGAGCAGAGAAAACACCGCCAACTCCATGGGCTTCAAGCACGGGACCCGGCCCTTGTACAGGTTCGGGTGTCGCGCCAAGAAGTGCTTCGGCAAAGATAGCCAATGCTGCTTGATCGGCTTGCGATTCACTGAAATAGGCGATTTTCATGGTTTCACTGCGACCCCGCCCAAAATGCCGCTGTACCAAACGTCGCTGAGCGGAGATTCGCCAAGGATCTCGTCGAAATGTTCTACATCGGCCAATCGGCGCATCTGAACGTCCAGCCCAGCTTTCTCTGAAATAACGATTTCCTCCGGATGGTCGCGGTATAAATCCAGCAGGTAGGGAGAATGGGTTGTCGCAATCACCTGGATGGCAGGTCGAGATTCACCGCAGCTTTTTGGATAGCTGAGCCGATAAAGAGAATCCTGTAAATGGCGCAGCAGCCGCGGATGCAACCCGCGATCGATTTCTTCGAGGCCGACAAGTGATGGCGGTTCTGGAAGGTACGCAAGTGTTAATAGGGCTAACGCCACAAGAGTGCCCTGCGAAAGTTCTCGCGCTGGAATCCGGTGTCCGCCTTTTTTTGTTCGTAGCGCGATAGCCTTTTGGCTGTTACTCGTATCGAAGAAAATAAAGTCATATTCCGGCAACCAAGCTCGCATCTCGGCAATCAAAAGTTCCCAGCGATCCGGGTGGTTATCGCGCAAATCATCCAGGACGGCCGCTAAATTCTTGCCCGTCGAACCAAGCAACGCTGGACGTGTTATCGGTGCGGGAGCTGCAATTTCAACAGCATCCAGAGAAAACGTTTGGAGTCGCGACAGCCATTGCAGGATCTTTGACGCAATCGCTGCATCAGCTTTGTCCCCAGCAGAGGTTGTAACTGTTCGGCGCGCTTCCACTGCGTTACCCTTGCGGAGCCAGCGAAAATTGACCGAGAACATGCCTTCGTCGAGTTCCACTTCGATCTTGATTTCGACAGGCTGTCCCTGGTCGCGATTTGCAACGCTCCATACCGGAACCCAAGTATTATGCCCGATGAGGCCGTTCTCTTGAGCATTTAGTCCAGCCACCAACGCTAGACCACTTAGAGCTTGCAATACGGATGTTTTTCCGGACCCGTTTGGACCCAGGAGAAGCGTAAATGCTGAAAGCTCGAGTTTTGTATTTCGTAGAGCCTTGTAATTGGAGAACTCGATGAATTTGATCATGTGAGAAATCCATAGTCGTAGAATAGCACTGCCTTATTCTATCACGAAATAGCTCCGTGTCGTTCCTCTGAAATCGCTATTGTTCGCCAAGCACCACGCCTCCCATTTTTGAAGGAATAAAACGATGCGCTCGATGATTGCTCTAGGTATTGCCTTGCTCTCGGCATCGTGCCCCCTTCGCGCCGACACTCCCGCCAAGCCGCTGACCGTCGCCACGCCGATGTCGCCGCCCGCGTGGGCGCTGCTGCAACGCCAGCTCTTGCGCTCTCATTCCTCGGCGTGTCGCGAATTCTTTGCCAAGTACTTCGACGAACGCGGCTGGCTCCTCTGCGTCGAACGCTGGGGCGGCGATGACGGTCCTGACGACGCCATCGAGAACCTCACCGATTGGCCTATCCTCCACGCTCTCGGCGGGCATGACAATATCCTCAAAATGTACAAGAAAGCCTGGGAAGGCCACCTGAGGCAATACACGCTCGCCAAGACCAAGGACGTGCCATTCGCGCGCGACGGGATGTACTACAAGGAATTCCCCGTCATGTTCGACTGGCTTCACAACGGCGAGGGCCTGGTCGTTTTCAATCTGCAAGGGCTGAGCGACCCCAATGATCGCGCGTTTCAAAATCGCGTTCGGCGCTTCGCGGGCTTTTACCTCAACGAAGACCCCGATGCTCCGAACTACGACGCGAAACACAAAATCATCAAAAGCATGTTCAATGGCTCGCGCGGTCCGCTCCTTCGCAAGGCCACCGCGCTCGACTGGGCCGGCGATCCCTTCGAAGTCGGCAATCGCTTCAAGCTCGGCCACGGCGAACGCACCTATCAAGAATGCCTCGATCACTTCAAAGACTACAACGACATCGTCGGCGATCACCCGCAGAACCTGCTTTCCACCGTCCTCGCCGCCAACGCCTACATGCTCGCCCATGAACCTAAATACAAGGCCTGGCTGCTCGAATACGTGGACGCCTGGCTCGAACGCATGAAGGCCAACGGCGGCATCATCCCCACCAATATCGGCCTCGATGGCAAGATAGGTTCCGCCGTCGGCGGGAAATGGTTCGGCGGCGTCTACGGCTGGGGCTTCTCCATTACCGTGCCGCAGACAGGCAAACTTGCCCATCGCAACACGCACCACCTCGGTCTCGCAGGCTTCATGAACGCCTATCTCCTCACCGGCGACGACAAATACCTCGACGGCTGGCGCAAACAGATCGACAAAATCAACTCCCAGAAAAAAACCATCGACGGCCAACCGCAATACCCCACCATGTTCGGCGACAAGGGCTGGTACGAATACGCGCCAAAGCCGTACCAGCACGGCGCTCTCGAAATCTACGCTCTCTCACTCAAAGCCGAGGACCGCAAGCGCGTCGCCAAGAACGCCTGGCTTGAATACCTCGCCGGGAAAAATCCCGCCCATGCCGAGTCCGCCCTGCGCGGCGATCTCGAACGCCTGCGCAAACGCGTCGAGGCCATGCGCAACGACAAAACCACGCCTGACACCCGTCTCGCCGACGACCCGCTGCGGCTAAATCCTGCCAGCGTCGATTCGCTCATCGAACTCGCCATGGGCGGACTGCCGCCGAAAAACCGCGGCAAGCTCCTCTTCTGCCAGCTGCGCTACTTCGATCCGATTCATCGCCGAGCCGGGCTGCCCGAAGGCGTGGCTGCGCTCATCGACCGCATCACGCCGGAAGGCGTCGAGGTCACGCTGGTCAACACGAGCCCGGTGGACGCCCGAGCCGTGACGCTCCAAGCCGGCGGTTACGGCGAGCACCAGTTCCTCGAAGCTCGCACGGCCGAGACAAAGCTCGCCATAAACGCGAACCGTTTCACAATCCGGCTCGAACCCGGTTGTGGCACGCGGTTGGTGCTGCCGATGCGCCGCTTCGTCAACCCGCCAACCCTGACGTTACCGTGGTGAACCTGGCGCAGAAGGGTTCGGCTGCGGCAGCGACGCATTCTTCGAGGTTTTCTGTCCCACCTATTGCTGCCTCCGGTGGGTATTTCCTTTGGATGGCATACAAGAGGCTCTACAATGGCAATCAGCGTCCGCTGCCCTAACCCCGATTGTGGCAAACCATGCCGGGTTCGCGACGAAGTCGCAGGAAAGTCAGTCAAATGCCCAGAGTGTGGGACGCGCCTCACGGTCCCGCCACCAAAGCGGGGGAAGGCAGTCGCTAAACCGACCGACCCACCCGCGTCCGAACCCGACGTGGCAGCCGGGCGAACGGCAGCTCCAGCGCAGCGGTCGCGGGCGGTCTGGCCATGGCTTGCCGGCATGTTGGTGATGCTGTTTGCGGGCGCCGTCGGCGGGTACTTTCTGGCAGTCCTGATCGCCGGCAAAGGAGAGAACCCGTCGGCAAAAAATGACTCGAAGCTCCTGGAACAGGCTGCCAAGAACGCAGAACTGACCAAACAACTGGCCGCCGCGGACGTGAGGCTCAAGGAGGCCCTCGCTACCAATGAAGACCTGAAGAAGTTACACGGTGCTGGTTTGAGCAACCCACCCAAGAAGACCGACTCGGGAACACTTCCCAAGCCCCCAGACGGCCCGGTCACTAAACCGAAGAGCATCGCGCGCACGATCAAAGGAGTCGCAGAAAAGGAACTTTTTTCGCTCGATACAGACGATCCCGTGCGCGGCATAGCCGTCTCACCCGACGGTACTTTCGTGCTCGCGGGCTCCGGCAAACCCGGCCTAGGCGGCCAAGCTCAGTGCTGGGATACAAAGACAGGCAAGGCGCTGCAAAAATTCACTGGCCACACGGGGCACGTGACCTGCGTGGACATCGCCCCTGATTCCAAGACCGTCGCTACGGCGAGCTGGGACGGCCTCGGCCGTTACGGGGCGGTGAAATGGTTCGACGCACAGACAGGAGCGTGCCGCGCGACCTGGGAACTTACCCCTGCTGGCGTTGAAGCGGTGGCGTTCTCCCACGATGGGACTCAGATTGCAGCAGGCTCCTATGACTTCAAGCTCGCCCTGAACCCAAACATGAAACAGCAACCGGGCTGTGTCCAGATCTGGAGTACCGTCACCCAACAGCCGACCCTCACACTCCGGGGCCACGATTTCTTTTTCAACTCATTGTTCTACACGGGAAAGAGCCTGATCGGCACCGATTCCATTGTGCTTATTCAATGGAACGTCGCGACAGGCCAAGAGGAGAAACGCTTCGCTCTGGAAACGCTCGGCGGCATCGGTTTCCGCTGCTGTTTGGCCGGCGACGAAACAACGCTTGCAATCTACGTGGAAAAGAAGAGGGGGGTTGTACTCCTGAACCTTAAGACGGAAAATGTGCTCTGGACAATCCCTGCAGAGCTTAACGCCAAGTCGCCGCTGGTTTTCGCCCCGGACGGGCGTACGCTGGCCATTGGCGATAAGACCGGCGTCGTCCATCTTTGGGACGTGACCGCGAAGAAAGAAATCGCGTACGTCAAGGCTCACACCGAAGCTTTGTCTGGTCTGGCGTTCTCGCCGAACGGAGAGCTGTTGGTCACTGGTGCTGCGAGCGGCGACAAGGGAATTGTCCGAATTTGGAAATGTCGTCAGGAGTAGCATTGTACATAGCGTGACGCTTCGGATTGGCTCAGTCCTTGTTTGGCGATCACCAGGTGAATAGACCACACACCCTGACACTGTGGACGATGCTCGGTTACTCGATCAGCCCTGATCGCTAGCCCGTGCTCGCCGAGCTCCTACTTCCGCAGGTCGAGCACGATGTCGGTTGGTTCGGGTCGCACGGTCGCGAACAGGCCGGATTTGGCGGCGGCGGCGTAGCGAGCGGGTAGACTGCCCTCAGGCCAGGTGAATGTGACGGCGTATTCGCCGGCGGGTGCACCGTCGAACGCCATGTAAGTTGAGAGTACGAACGATCCATCGCCTTCGACTTTGCCGATCGCTTTTACACCCTTGGCGGGCGCCTTGTCGCTTGCGAAGGTGACGGTCGCGCCAACCATTGGCACTCCCTCGAAGTATGCTCGGCCCTTGACGGGATACGTCTTCAATCGCTTGGCAGTAGAGGTGCCCGGCTCGACAGTCTGCACTTTCTGCAAATTCTCGGAGTGCACGGAATCGATGAGGATATTCGCGAGCAGCGGCCCGTCTGATTTCATCGTCACCCAGGTGAAATGGTCGATCTCGGCAAACTCCGCGCCCCGAACCTTGCTCGAGCCGCCCGTCGTGGCGAGTTGGTAGTAGTTCATGCCGTTGCGGACATATTTCTTGTAGCGATGCAGATGCCCGGCGAAGACGGTGTACGGTCTGCCCTTTAGCGCGTCTTCGACTTGCACCCAGCCGTTCTTGTTGCCGTTGGCGACTGCCCAGAGCGGCCGATGGACCAAGACGACTGTCCAGCGCACGCTGGCGTTGTCGGCGAGGGTCTTGCGAACGTATTCGTGTTGTTTCTTGCTGATCCCGCCCGCCCCGCCTGCGGGGTCATCGGAATCCAGAATAAGGAACAGCACGTTGCGGTAAACGAAGTGATAGTGCTTGCGGCCCAGTTTCGCGTCCCAGACCTTGGCGGCTTCCTTGGCTTGGGCATCGTGGTTGCCGGCGACGTAGAAGAACGGCATCGTGAGCTTGTTGATGAAGCCGTCGAATTCCTTCCATTCGGCACTGAGCTGTTTGTCTGTCTTTTTGCCGCCTTCGATGAGATCGCCGACGGAGAGCACGAAGGCGGGCTGCATCAGATTGAGCTTCTCGACGGCCTGCGAAAAGATCTGCGCGCGATGCCCGCCGGTGCGGTCGCTGACGATGGCGAACTGAAATTCAGCGGCTGAGTCGTTCCAACGGAGATGCGTGACGGGGTTGCGGTCCTCCAACGAAAAAGCGGTTCGCAGGACGCCCGTGTTCGCGGCAACGCCGGACAACACGACGGCGACGCCGATGCCAACCAACGAAATGGCCGCGAGGATCAATCGCTTCATTTTCGACTCCGCTCGGAATGAGATTGAAGGTATCGTACCGGGCACGGAGCAATTTGCAATGTTGCGAGTTTGAAGATGCCGTGAATCGGGTTCAAGGAAGCTCGAGTAATTTCAACCTCACCGCATTGAGCGCTTGCTTGGCGGTTCGGCTTTGAATTTCGATGCGAGTGCCGGTCCAGTTGAAGGGAAACGATGCGACACCGCCGGCCCAGGCCAGGCCGACGTAAACGAGTCCGACGGGCTTGTTAGGTTCGGCGCCGCCTGGGCCGGCCAGGCCGGTCGTGCTGACGGCGATGTCGGACCGCAGTCGCGCCCGGCAGCCTGCCGCCATCGCCTCGGCCACGGGCGCGCTGACGGCCCCGTGAGTTTCGAGGAGTTCGTTTGGCACGCCGAGTTGATCGTGCTTGACGTCATTGACATACGCGACGATGCCGCCGCGAAACCAGTCGCTCGCGCCTGGAACCTGTGCCAGCCGATGCGCGACGAGTCCGCCGGTGATACTCTCGGCCGTCGCGAGTGATTTTCGTTTTTCGTGGAGCAAACGGATGACGGCGGTCTGGAGTTCCTCGTCGTCAACGCCGAAGACGAGCTTGCCGAGCCGTTCGCGAATTGTCGCTTCGATGGGCGCGATCTGCGCCTGTGCGTCGGCAACGCTTGGCGCGCGGGCGAAGATGCGCAACGATATCGTGGCATCGCTCGCGGTGATGCCGACCTCGGGGACATGGCCGCGGCGGGTGAGATCGAAGAGCTTCTCCTCGATGTGCGACTCACCCGTGCCGAAGGTATTGATTTTGCGTTGGATCTGCACGCCGCCGCCGAGGCCCAGGGCCAGCAATCGCGGCTTCAGCTGCTCCTCGTACATGGCAAACATTTCGCTGGGAACGCCCGGCATGGCGACGACGAGCGAAGTGGAATCTCGGGTTGGTACGCGCAGGCAGAAGCCCGGCGCAGTCCCGTTTGGATTCGGGAGGATGTCGGCGCCGCTCGGGAAATAGGCCTGCACGCGATTGCGCTCGGGCATGTCTCGCTTTCTGCGAGCGAATAGCTGCTGGATATGCTCGAGCGAAGCCGGATCGAATACCAGGTCCACGCCGGCGACCTTCGCCACGACTTCGCGCGTCAGGTCGTCGAGTGTCGGACCAAGCCCGCCAGTCGCGATTATCAGCTGCGCTCGGCCACAGGCGATGCGGAACGCGGCAATATTTTCGTCCAGATCGTCGGCGATGGTCGTATGCCAAACGACGGGAATGCCGATCTCCGCAAGACGCAAGCTCAGCCACTGCGTGTTCGTATCGAGATTTTGTCCGGTGGTGAGTTCGCTGCCGATCGAAATCAGTTCCGCTTTCATTCAAGGTCTCGCGCCAGTGTCGAAATATAGATTGAGGCCGCTGATGTTATGTTATGGCCGAGAGGCAGTTATTATCCGATTCTTGGCGAGCCAAAGAGTGTAGAGCGGGTTGAAAAAAACTTCCGTATCTGCCGCTTGCGGCTTGGCACTCAGCATGGTTGCCCTGTTGAGCGCCAAGCCGCAAGCGGCGATAGCAAATGACGATCCAAGCCACGCGGAGTATAACAAGAGGAGCGAAGCTCCGCGCGCTTCGCTGAAATCACGGGGAGGTTCCGCGCGTAACACGAGGCTCGTCGCCTCGTCTGTAGTTTTTCGGGAGTTTCTCGGCATGCCGACGTTTTTGCCTTTGCGCACGTTTGGCAAAACACCATTGCGCGTCACGCCATTGTGCATCGGCTGCGCACCGCTTGGCAACATGCCGGAAACGTTCACCTACGAAGTTGCCGAGGACCAGGCGCTGACGACGCTTCGTGCGTGCTTCCAGGCGCCGATCAATTTTTTCGATACTGCCGCGTCCTATGGCGATGGCGAAAGCGAACGCCGCATCGGCACGGTGCTGCGCGAACTAGGCGGCGTCCCAGAAGGATACATTCTCGCAACCAAGGCCGACCGGTGCCTCAAGACCGGCGACTTTTCCGGCGAGCAGATCAAGCGGTCCGTGGAACGCAGCCTCAAACTGCTCGGCGTTGACACGATTCCGATCATGCACCTGCATGACCCCGAACACGCGCCCTTCGAAAAAATCATGGCGAAAGGCGGACCAGTCGATGTACTGGTCCGGCTGAAGGAGCAAGGCATCATACAACACATCGGCCTGGCCGGCGGGCCTACACAGTTGATGATGCGCTACCTCGATGAAGGCGTGTTCGAGGCGGTTATTTCCCATAACCGCTACACGCTCATCAACCGCTCGGCCGAGCCATTACTGGTCAAGGCGAGCAAGATGGGGATCGCGATCTTGAACGCGGCTCCGTATGGCAGCGGCATCCTCGTCAAGGGACCTGTCGCCTACCCGCGCTATGCGTACCAAGAGGCTGACGCTCTGACTTTGGATCGTGTTCGGAAGATGGACGAGATTTGCCGAAAGTACCAAGTTCCGCTCGCGGCTGCGGCGCTGCAGTTTTCCATGCGTGATCCGCGCATCACGTCCACCATCGTCGGACTATCGAGAATCGAGCGGCTGCACCAAACGATCGAACTCGCTCATACTCCCATTCCCAATCCTGTCTGGTTGTTGCTCGATGCCGTCGGATTCAGCACCGAAGATCCCGAGGCGAACCGGTGGAAGTCATAAAGTTCGCCTTTGCCGTTTTCGAGAGTGCGGAATCTGGGCGTTGTGGACAATTTTGCAAGAATTCCGTCCGAGTGCATTGACGCTGACGGGATGGGCCATTATCAATACTTAGCCTTGTCGAAAGTCCCGAACTTTCGGCAGAGATTGGACGGTTTTTGGTGAATAAATCGCCCGGAAACGGCGTCCAAATCGTCAGTGGGATTCTCTCGGGCATTGATCTTTTCCAGGGAAAACGGCGTTCGTTTTCGCACAGGAACGGGAAAAGATGCGATACGTTGCCTGCCCACCGTGGGCGGGCCAATTTAACAAAGGTGGGGATGTACTCATGTTTCGTGGTATGATCATCGCAGGCGTCGCTGTTTTCGCTCTCGTTCTCGGGATGGACAGCAGCGTGGACGCCGGCAAGGAAAAGGCCAGCATCAAGGTTGTCATGCAGAAGGCCATGAAGGGCGGCCTGTGCAGCAAAGTCGCCAGCGGCAAAGCCAGCGACGAAGAAAAGGCAAAGCTCGTCGCTCTGTTCACCGACCTCGCAGCCGCCAAATGCCCGAAGGGTGACGAAGCGAGTTGGACCGCCAAGACGAAGGCTCTTCTCGACGCCGCCAAGTCCGGCGACGGCAAGGCCCTCAAGAAGGCTGCCGACTGCAAGGGCTGCCACAGCGCTCACAAGTAAACCGACCACGGTTACAAAAAGCTCGCAAGCTTTCAGGCTTGCGGGCTTTTTTTTTCTGTGGCGTCCGATAGCAGCGTGCTTCTGAATTGTCGCGACAGTGTCGCGACAATTGGCATACAGCTATTGCTTGCTTTTTTTGGTGTCGGATTCCACAGGCTCAAGCCGATTTTGGGCCGCGGCCAACGCCGTGTGAAGTCGTTTTCGAAGTATTTCAGGCGACGGCAAATCCGTCAAGTAGGTTCCAACGTGGATGCCGCTTTTGCCGAGTTCCAGCAGTTCGACGTTTCCGCGCACAAGATCAGACCCAAGGGCAATCCTTCGCCTTTTTGTCGTTCGTGCTTGTCAAGCCAACGCAAATAAAGTTCCATTTGGCCTTTGTCGGCCGCTTCGAGCATTCCGAGTTTCAGATCGACTGCGACAAGACGCTTCAAGCCGCGGTGAAAGAACAGAAGGTCGATCCAGAAATCACGTCCATCAATGACGATCCGTTTTTGCCTGGCGACGAAAGAGAATCCGATGCCGAGTTCGAGTATGAACCCCTGGATGTCGGCAAGAATCGCGGATTCCAAATCCTTCTCGCTGTATACGTCCTTCAGACCCAGAAAATGAAGAAGATACGGATCGCGAAAAACCAGGTCAGGCGTCAGCTTGTCCTCGTTGCGCAGGGCTTCCAATTCCTGAGCGGCAAGTTTCTTTGGCTTGCGTGAAAGCACCGAACGCTCGTAAAGCATACTTTGAATTTTCTGACGCAGCGTGCGAACGCTCCACCCCTCGTGGCGACACATTGCAGCGTAGAAATCTCGCTGCAATTGGTCTTTAAGAGGCATTATCTCGACGAAATGACTCCATCCCAATTGTCGCGACAGCGCCGCGACAATCGAGAAATCCGGGAACAATTCAACAAACTGAATCATCCGCCAAAGCGGCTTCACCGAAAATCCGCTGCCGAACTCCGCAGTCAATTGTCGCGACAGTGTCGCGACAATTTCCTCTCCATAGTCCGCGCGTGCTTCTTTGAGCGTTTCCTGCCGAATCCTCGCACCGATCTGCCAGTGCAGATGCACCAGTCCCGCGTTCACCGTTCGCGCCATGCCATCGCGAGCCGACGCAATCATTGTCCGGAGGTCGGTGAGCAGGAGCTCCTCTTGAGAAATTAATCGAACGGCTGCCTGTGGTTTCTTTTTCTTAGGTACCTTTGCCATGATAATCCTCACGCACTCCCGACCACATTCTTCAAATCCGCACGCGCTCCCTCATACGTCTCCGCGAACGCCAGCACCGTCGCATCCGGCATCTCGCCCCATGATGCGCACGCCGCCTGGTACACGCTCGGCCACCAGTTCGCGTGTTGGGTCAGACCCTGGTCTTTTACCGCTTGCCAGTTGCTCAAGATCCGCGACCAACACTGATCGCCGTACGCAAGCGCACCTTTCAGGTCGCCGATCTCCGGGATGTACCACTGGCGGCCAAGCTGTGCGTGAAGCACTTCGTCCGCCCAGTCGAAATCCTGAATCGTCGCGATCAATGGCAATCCCGATTCCACGCCGACCTCCCATTCGTAGCGCTTGCCCGTCTTGGTCATCAGTCCCTGTTCGATGAAATAGAGCACGGCATGGCGCTCGATCGGCGTGCATTCCGTGTTGAGCCGATGCGACCAGTTGACGGTGATGCACGCCTTGGTCCAATCGACGCCAAGAGCGACGAAGCCGACCTCGCCCATCATTGCGTGGCGTGCTTCGTCCCAGAGTTGCCGGGACATGTCGCGATAATACTCCCATGGCTTGCCCTTGGTCTCGCTGATGATGCTCGCCATCATTTCGGGCACATCGATTTCGCGCAGGCGTTTGTACAGCATCATCAGCGTCTTCGGTTTCGCGGGCAGTTCCGGATTGTAGAGAAACGACTCCGCGTTGACGCCCTGGTTCCAGACGTCCTGAAATCGCTCGTCGCGCTTCGGAATGCGATCGTACACGTAAGGCGTGGCCGAGAATCGGCGCTCATACTCCTCCCCGCCCGACGCCGTTGATCCCGATTGGAACAACGCATCAAGATACGCCACCCAATCGCGATATTTGGCCGAGGCCTCATCAGTGACGACGCATTCGAGAGCGTGTTTTCCGAAACTGAGCATGTCGTCGAGTTCCAGACGCGCGAAGCGAAGGACGCGCACCGAAGGTGCATCGGTCAGCGGATTGGTTTCGCGCAGGTAGCGTGCGGTTGCCTCATCAAGTTGCGGCAATGCAACCGCGTAAAGCCCGAGCAGCAGCGCATCGGTCGTCGGCGCTGCCAGGATTTCGTCAAACGCGATTTGCAATGCGGCGTGCGGCGTCTCCTCCAACCCCAGCGGCGGTTCGCGCATTTCGCTGACGCGCTGCCGAAGCGCCGACACATGCTCGGCACAAAGATATGCGTGGTGGGCGAATGCCGTCTTGAGTTCGTAGATCGGCTCGGCGGTGATGCGCGCCGTCAGAATTTCGTGCAGCCGATGGAACGCGTAATGGTACAGCTTGAGCCTCGCCACGCACGCCTCGACGCCAAGGCCGGGCCGAGCGGCATCGTCGATGGAAGCGAGTCCGGCGAGCGACGGCAAATCGCGATAGGAGCGGTAGGTCATGTCGGTCATTCCGAAGGTTTTTGGTCGTGCTCGTGGCATTATACTTCACGTGGGATGCATCGAGAGAAATAGCATCTGTGGCACAATTATTTTTGTCAGTGCCTGGGCTGATGAAAACCACTGAAAATTCGCACTAATGCGACAGTATCCAACGCATGAAATCGGTGCGTGAAGTGCTCCCTCTCCCACCGGGAGAGGGCTGGGGTGAGGGCCGCTTGACGATGGCAATGCCAAGCAAATATCAGCATCGCAGACAACCTGCGACCCTCACCCCCGACCCTTTCCCGGAGGGAGAGGGGAGAAAATGCAAATCACTATTCGGATGGACGCATCGATTGATCTTCATCAGCCCAGTCTGTGCCACTATTGCCCCGACCCATACCGCGAAGTCTTTCCGCGCGTATTCATTCGTCCGCGCGGTTTCGTCGCCGGCTCAGCCGACGGATGATAATGTACGCCGGGATGACCACGAGCACCGCGGTCGTGCCGAACACGAGCAGGCCCTGCCGGCTCAAGAGCGTGGCGAGCCAACTCGGTTCGGTTTGCGCCGGTTCCACGACAACCTTGCCAGGTTCGAGGTCCGGTCCGTCGAGCAGGCCGGCGACGCGGTCGGGTTCCACTTCGGGCAGGTCCTTGGCGATTTGGTAAACGGCGTAGTCGAGTGCCGGCTGAAGGTTCGTCGCGGCTTTGCCGTCGGTTCGGATCGTATTCAGGCATAGAGAGGGGGCGCCGCCGCCGTAGGTGTTCCTGGTCGCGAAGTAGAAGACGGTATCGTCATCAAGCCAGCCGGGCAGGGTCAGATCGGCGCCGACGGACAAGGCGGCGTTCGCCGGCAATGGTTTCTCGGCTTTGCCCTCCGCGTCGGCGATGCGAAGCTCTCCAGCGCCAAGCGCGTTCATGCGAGCGAGAAGCACCTTGCCGCCAGATGGCGAATAGCGAGCAAACTCGGCCGAGTCATGGAACTCGCTGACGCTGCCGTCCTTCGCGCTCCAGCGCCAGAGCCTGTTTCGCGCCATCGGGCTTTCCAGTGCTATCCCAGGCTTGCCCGCGCTGGAAGCCGAGAAGACGACGGCCTGCTGATCGGGCGCGAGTTCGATGCACATCTTCTGCCCAGCCACAACCGCTGCCAGACGTTTTTGCTTTTTGGACGCAATATCGATTTCAACGAGTTGGCCGGTTGAGTTCCCGTCTTTATCCCCCGATTCGATTTTGAAGCAGACAATTCGCCTGGAATCGCGAAACCAGCGGAATGCGAGATGCGCGTCCTCCACCAATGTCGTCGCTTTCTCGGTTAGGAGATCGATGATCAGGATCTCGGGGATTCGGCCCTTGGCCGGGGTCTTGCGTTCATTCTCCGTGACGCGCGAAACAGCCAAGTATTTTCCGTCGGGCGAGAACAATGCATACGCCGTATTTCGGCCGGTGTAGATCGTCTTTGGCGTGTTGTTATCATTCCCGGCAAGATCAAAGCGATACTGCTCGCCCGGTAATTTGGTGACGAGCAGCGCCTTTCGCCCGTCAGGCATGAATCGCGCGAACACAGGCCGTCCGCCGCGCGGCGTGTCGAGAAGATTGGCGGTCCGCGTCGCGGAGTTGTAGACAAAAAATCCCTCCTGGCGGGGTGCGAGAATCTCGCCCTTGCCGTTCACATCCAGTTCGACCGGAAAGCAGCCGGTAATGACGAGAATCGACCCAGCAAGACAAGAACGCAACGAATTCACCACGGCACGAGTTCCTTCAACGAGTTTCGAGCGCGATGGGAATATTGTACGTTGTGATTGGCGTGCGCGAAATTCTCGCCAACGGCATCTTCTCGAGCGAATGCTAAGTATCGTGCGAAGAATAACTTCCCGATTTGCGTTTGCCGCTTGCGGCTTAGCGCTCAACAGGGCACCATGCTGAGCGCTAAGCCGCAAGCGGCAGATACGGAAGTTATTTTTCAAGCCACCCTAAACGAAAACCAGAAGGCTGGAACGTGGTTCGATCTGGACTTTCGAGCATGAATGGCATAACTCATTGGAAACCGCAATCATCGAAGGATCGACGCATGTCCAAGAAGCACAACAAGCCGGAACCGTCTCTAAATCTGCGCGACCGCATCGCCAAGGCTCGAAACGAAGGCCGATCCCAGCAGGCGTTGGACCTTGCTCGCCAGTTCTACAAGGCAGATCAGAACGAAGCGAATCGCGAGCTTCTTCGCCAAGTGACGCTGGAGCGCGCGAAGCATCTTCAAAGTGACGGTCAAACGATTGACGCCGTCACGGTGTACACGAACCTGCTGACCATGAATTGTTCGCCCGAACTGCTCGTCCAGGTTCTGCAAGGGCTGACCGAATGCGGCGCCGCGGCCCAGGTTTTGGCGATGCTGCCGACGATCACCGATCCCGCGCTGCGGGCAAGCATGTTCAATGGCTGCATCGACGCAGCCGTAGCCCAGGGCAAGAGCGGCAAGAAGCACCTGCCGACGGAACAGCACGCCGGCTTCGACGCCACGCTGGATGCCTTCGCGCACTACGAGGCGGGGCGCGACGACGAAGCTCGCAACGCATTGCAAGCGATCGGATTGCAATCGCCGTTCCTCGAATGGAAGGTGCTGCTGCGCGGCCTCATCGCCTATTTCAATAACGATGACGCGAAAGCGCTGGAGAATTGGCAGCGTCTGGACTCGACCCGGATGCCCTATCAGCTCGCGATTGCTCTGCGGGCGAACATCGATCCAGAATTCGTGAAGTCTCAGCCTCCGGAAATTCAAAAGAAAATTCAGGCTCGCGTTCTTGATCAGCAGCGGCTGCCGTTCGTCACGTTTCTGCGCGATCTGGGGCCGATGCTGCACCAGGAAACTCTCGCCCCGGCGTTTCGCAAGGCGGAAGCGATCGTTCCAACACTTCGCCAGGATTATCCGGACGTTCTGAGCCGGCTCGCCAACTGTTTCTATTGGGCAATCATCGAAAACGGCGAACCCGATGACGGGAATCGCTATTCTCGCATCTTCGGCAGGCCTGCTTTTGACCGGGACCTCAACCGCATGCAGGCATTGGCGCTCGAGGCGCGAGGCCTTTTCCCTGCCGCCAATCAAGGCTGGCAACTTTACCTTCGGGACGTCGAAACCGATCCGAATCTTTGGCCTGAAAAACAGCGCAAGGCCGTACAGGCCATGATCTGGTCGCGCATGGCGATCAACGCCAATCACAAACGCTCCAGCCGCGGCCGATCGATGAATCCGCTCGCTCACTTGTTCAATGCTCGGAAACCGATCAAGCCGACGGCGGAGGAATGCCTCGAAAAGGCGATTGAACTTGCTCCTGACCGCCTGGCGAATTACCTGGTGCTCTTCGAGCTTTATCGTGAAGCCGACAAGCTGCCCAAGGCGAAAAAGATCGGCCAAGAACTTCTGGAACGTTTCCCCGATCACGCCCAGACACTCGAGGCGCTGAGCGAGCTTTGCCTGGATCGCAAGGAGTTCAGAAAAGCCGAGGAATACTGCGAGAAGGCGATGCAGGCGAACCCGCTGGAGCTTGGCCTGCGCCGGATGCTGGCGCGCATCCGCCAGAAATGGGGCCTACACCTGGCGTCCACGGGAAAAATTGCCGAGGCTCGAACGCAGTACGAACGCGCCCTGCAAATCTGGGAAGGCTCGAAGACGCAACTCCTGGCGCAGTGGGCCGTCCTCGAAGCCAAGGCCAAGAACGAAGACCGTGCAGCCGAATTGATCCAGCAGGCGCTGACAGATCCAGACCAGCGTCTCGCGGTTCGCTATGCGCTCGTCGGCGAGAGCGTGCGTGCCAAGATGACGCCGGCGCAAAAAAAGCATTATGCGAGCGATCTCAAAACCGCGCTGGAGCAGACGCCGACCGCTGCGGAGATCCTCGTGTTGATCGAAAGCGCCGCCCAGCAACGCACGACGCACGACGACGCCTTTCATGGGCAGAAAACCCAAGAGAAAACGATCCTCAAGTTCCTCGAAAAGATCCCTTACCCTGCCTTCACGGAATCGCAACTTGAACGCTTGACCTCGGGTCTCGCCACGATCGAGGCACGCAAGCCGTGGTTCAATTGTCTCGGCTATGCCCGAAAGCATTTCCTGAAGAATCCGTTCTTCCGCCTGTCGTATGCAGATTACTACCTTGCCGAGAAAACGCGCGACATCAAGACCCATTTGGCCCAGGAACATATCGATGACGCACGACGCCTCATCGAGCAATTGCCTCGCGGCGAAATGCAGGAGCAGTTTCTCGACCAACTCAAGGAAAAGGAAAAGATCATCCAGGAAATCGACGCGCAAAATCCTGGATTCATCGACGTCTTTTCAGAAATGTTCGATAGTTTCGACGGCGGCTTCGACGAGGACTTCGAAGACGACGACGATCTATTCTAACAGGCCTCCGGAAATAAAAGGAATCAGCGGGCTAACGCCCCCCACTCGCCACTTACGAATTAATGGTTGAACCGGAACTCTGCCGAGGTCAAAAGTGCCCAGGCGAAATCTTGCAGGGCAGCGACGCGGTTCTCGCCTCGGCGGGCCAGGTAGTCGATCACCTCTTTGCGTTCCTCCGCGGTCGGCGCTCGCGTTAGCACGCTGAGGTACAGCTCATCGGCCAGGCGGTCGCTGTTTTTCTCCGCGTTCAGGCGATCGATCAGATTGCCCGGCCTTACTGCCAGCCAATCGCGAAGCGTGGCGCCATTGAGCAGAAATAACGTCTGGTCGAGTGTCGCTTCGAAGTCCTGCCCGTAGGCCGGTTCGCCGGCTTGCGTGCCAAAGAGCTTGACGATGTTCGCCGCCGTCGCCGCGAGTTTGGTGTAGACCGCCGCCTCGTTTCGCTTGGCGCCCTGGGCCTTGCGCTCAGCCGCCAAAACACCTGCCGCTTCCATCAGACTCCAGGCAAACTGCTCAGGCGTTTGCGGCTTCAATACGGCAACGTTATATATCTTCGGATCGACCTCAACGCCCTGCGGCGGAACGCTGGAACGCTGAAATGCTTCGCTCAAGGCGATCGCGCGAAGCATCTTCTTGACGTCGTATTTCGATGCGATGAACTCGTCGGTCAGCATCTGCAGGAGTTCCGGATGCGAGGCCGGATTCGCGGGGTGATCGTACTCCACGGGATCGACGATTCCGCGGCCCATCATGAAGTACCACAGCCGATTCACGGCCGAACGTGCGAAACGCGTGTTGTCGCTGCTCGCGATTTGCTCCGCGAGAAGCGCTCGCCGGCTGAATTTCGGAATCGCACGTTCGCCTTTCTTCACGGCGGTGGTATATTCCTTGCCCTTCTCGAACTTCGGCTCCGCGATCGGCTTGCCGTCTGGCAGGCGCGGGCCAGTGCTCTTCTTCACCTTGGCCACGAATACCGATTCATAGGATACATCGCCTTCCGCTTTCTCCGCGAACACGGCCTTCTTGGTTTTCGGGTCGGTGAATACGTAGCTTCGATTGAGGAACGCCATCAGACCGTAATAATGATCTTGCTTATACGCATCCACGAGCGGATGGTCATGGCACTGAGCGCAGTGCAAATTCATGCCGAGAAACAATCGGCTAATGTCTTTCGTCAGCAGGTTGGGTTCCCCGTCGCGGTCGAGGTAGAATCTGGCGGCCGAGCGCGTCTTCGGATCGCTGCCGTCCGCCGAGAGGATTTCACGCACGAACTGATCGTACGGCTTATTGCTCGCGAATGACGTTTGAAGGAAACCATGCCATTCCGGACGTTTGACGTGCTTGTCGGCCCGGCGATCCATGAGGAGCGCGTCGAAGAGATTCGTCATGTGCCGGGCGTAGCCATCGCTCGCCAACAAGGCGTCCACCAGTTTTGCTCGCTTGTCGGGAGATTTATCTTCGAGAAACGCTCGCGCTTCCGGCGTCGGCGGAATCACTCCCGTCAGACTCAGATAGATCCGGCGAAGAAACTCGTCATCGCTCGATCGCCCGGCAGGTGCAGTCTTGAGACCTTTCTGGATATGTTGGTCGATCCGCGCATGCAGCGGTGTCTGCGCGGTGAGTGGAGCGCTTGCTATCAAAAGTGCCACGAGCGACGCAGGAAGTTGGGATCGAAACATCGGTGAGTCTCCCGAGTACAAACCAAGATGCAGGAGTGCGGGCGGTAGGGTAGGATAAATATCATTATACAGCGCGGCCGAATGTCATGCCGAAAAATCCGGATGCCCTTACCTATTCCTCCCGCACGACAATGCGCTGACCGGGCGCGACGTTGTCGCGCACGACACGCGAATTGGAACCGCTGAAGGTGACTTCGACGCGATACGATTTCGCCGCTTGCCCCAGGCCGAAGTGCGCTTCGAGCGGCGAGTTCCGGCAGTAACCCGCGCCGGAGTGAATTTGGCGGTAACCGACGAGCTTGTCGCCGGCGTAGACGCGGACCTTCGCGCCGATGCCATCGGGATTGCTCTTCGTGCCGACGGCCTTGACGCGCAGCCAATTCTTGTCGTCGGTGTCGTTGCGATAGAGAACGACGTTGGAATAGAAATTGACGAGCAGCAGATCGAGATCGCCGTCGTTGTCGAAATCGACGGCGGGCACGCAGACGCAATTCGCCTCGTGCTTGATGCCCCACTCCTTGGCGAGTTCCTTCCATTCCCCGGCTCGACGGGTGTAGAGCGGGTTGCCGCCCTTGCTGGTGGCGAAGCGATTGCCCGCCTGTGCATCCACGCCGACGTAGATATCGAGCAGGCCGTCGTGGTCGAGGTCCTCGCAGATCACGTCATGGCCGAGAGTCTTCAGTGCGAGTATAGGTGAATCCACGAATGCGAACTTTCCCTTGCCATCGCCCGTGTAGAGCGCGTTCGGTTCGACGGTGTGCTTCATTTTGAGGAGCTGCGCTTCGGAATAATTGGCGCCGGACAGCCAGGAATCGGTCGTGACGTAGAGATCGAGCCGGCCCTTGTTGAAGATGTCCGCGAAGACGCAACCGACGCTGGACGCCTTGCGTGCAACTTTCGCCGGCGTGATCTCTTGAAACTTCCCGCCGCCGAGGTTCTTGAAGAGAGCGCTCGACTGCGACTGATAACATGTGACGAACAGATCGTCCCGGCCATCGCCGTCCACGTCGCCGAAGACACAGCCGAGACAATGCCGACCCGCGAGCGCGTTATCAATGCCCGAGTCCTTGGTGATGTCCAGGAAGGTTCCGTCGCCTTTGTTTTTGAAGAGAAAGCACTGCCCCGTCGGGCTGGTGACGAACAGATCGACCCAGCCATCGCCGTCGATATCGCACCAGGAGCACGATCGCGCAGGCGATTTGAGGAGCACACCGGCCTTCTCGCTAATATCAGTGAATGTGCCATCGCCCTTGCCTTTGAAGAGTCGGCTCGCGCCTTTGCGCAGGCTGGTCATGTAGATATCGAGCTTGCCATCGCGATCGAAGTCGGCGACGGCGACGCCCGTGCCATCGCCTTCGAACGCCTCCAGGCCGGATCCCTTGGTCACATCTTCGAACTTGAGTTTGCCGAGGTTCTTGAAATAGCGCACATGCGGCTTGCCAAAAGTCGGGATGATGATGTCGGGCAACCCATCGCCATTGAAATCCTCGACAGCAACCGCATGCGGATTCGTCCCGCCGACGCCCGTCTTCTCGGCGATAAATAGGCCGCTACCGGCGGTGACGTCGGTAAAGCGCGGAGTGCCGGGCGGTTGGGCGGGGCAAGGAAGGGTCGAGAATAGCGATACGAGGATCGCAAGCCGAATCGCACGTTCCACGGGTTACTCCTGATCGCAAATACTATAGGCGAGTCGCAATCGTAAAATCTTACACTACTGTACAAGGTAACCAGGCGAACGCATGAAAAAGTTACTCCATTTTTATCGCTGATTGTTGAAACGCCTGGAAGGTCGAGCGAATTCTGCTTTGAATTGTTCTAGCATTCTGTCGATCAGCGGCGCGTCATCGTGCGCCGGCAATATGGAGCATGTATAGTAGAAATCCATGTATCCGAAGGTCGAGAATAAGCGGCGAAGGAAATCCTGCAGGCTAGCAATTGTATTCGCTGACACTAGCCAATCCGCCTCGTATTCTCCACGGGACGCATCGCCGAAGCAATAGACCGAAATCCGCAGGCCTGATTCAAACAAACGAAATCTGGTGAAAGTGCCTGGTTCACCTGTTTTTGGATCACGACCCGTACTTGGCCCAGAGCGATCCAACTCGATGAAAGCATCAAGTAAGAAATCAAGATGAGCGGGGCCGAATCTGCCTATCAGGCGATTCAGTTCGATCAAATAAAAAGGCCGATGCCACGTTAGGACCCATATTTGCTCGAGCAAGAACTTTGAGAAACGCCAGCCTTTGATGTTCCGAACCAATGTCGATTCAATACCCGGATCATCGTTTCCGTCGAGAATCAGATCCACCTTATCCCAGACCGGATCGATGTACCAGTCAAGGATTCGCGGTTTGGCCAGACTCTTCGTTTGTTGTTCGACTATTGGCAACAACTCGTCAAGACTCATGCAAGTCGATTGATAGCGATTATTGTTGAGGAGCACGTCCGTGCCTTCAAGCGAATACCATTCGCTAACGGCCGCTGGCAGCTGAATCCCGGTTGCCGATTGAAATGTTGCGATCTTCTCGATTGCTTCCGGCGAAAAAACTGGCGGACGGTCCAGCACCTCTAGCGTACGTTTGTGATACTTGATATCCTGGGGCATTGTGAATTTCTCACAGAGTGGGCGTGAATCGCATTTCTAGATGACCGTTTCAAAAGTCTCTACGCAGTAATCGTAGCGGAAGTCGCCAGACTTCCGATTGCGCCATGCCGGAATTCTGGCGAATTCCGCTACATCGAACTGTGCGGCAACTTATGAAATGGCCATCTAGGTTCAGTCTTCCGAGCCTATCATAATGAGCGATAGGCTCTGGAGTCGAAGCCGTTTAATGGATAGGTGAAATCATGCCCAACTTGGTTCTGCCGCGAGTCCATTCGCTGCTCTTGTGCGATGGCATAAAGGAAAGCGACGACGAGCCTGGCGTATTCGCGTTGTCGGGATTGCGAACAGTCATTGATGCGCTGACGTTTCCAGCCCTTCGTCCGCGACTCTGTGTCTTTTCGCAAATGACCGCACACGCAGGCGAAGGCTCGATTCTCGCCTGTATTACGCAGTTCGAGACGGATGAACTCATTTACCAAACACCGGCCAGGCGTATCGTATTCGATCAGCCAACGATCGTTGTTCCCGTGGTCTTTCGCATGAGGAATTGTGTTTTCCCAGCGCCAGGGATATACTACGTTCAACTCTATCATGAAAGCAAGTTGGTTTGCGAACGGCCCCTCACTCTTCGCCAGGAGGATTAAACCATGGCTACCGAAAGCACTAAGCGGAAATCAACCTCATACGTTTTCGACTGCGATTCCGAACCGATTCCGCCGGGCACCAAAAGCCACGCACGCCTGCCACGCGATGGCGAACCCGACCCGCTGCCGACGCGGGCCTACTGGCTCATCGGTATCGCTTCGATTCTCGCTCTGGTTGTCGGCGTCGCGCTGGGTCGCTTCGTGTTGTAAGGCGCCGGCATTCGCCCGTCGTTTCGCACATTCATTCCATCACCTCCCGCCGATTACCGTATAATCTATCTGTTACCCTCCGTGTGTATTCCGAGGAATATCCTGTGCCTGTTCCGCATGTGGCGATTGTCGGTCGGCCGAACGTCGGCAAGTCGTCACTTTTCAACTGGCTTGCTGGCCGACGCATCTCCATTGTCGATCCCACGCCTGGCGTGACGCGCGACCGGATCACCGCGCCGATCACCATTGGCGACCGCTACGTCGAAATCACCGACACCGGCGGCATGGGCATCGAGGATATCGACAACCTCACCGAAGAGGTGGAACGCCAGATTTCGCTGGCCATCGAAAGGGCCGACGTCGTGCTTTTCCTCGTCGATGTCCGCACTGGACCGGTGCCGCTCGATGACGAAGTCGTTTCGCGATTGCGCAGCATCGACAAGCCGATCCTCCTCGTTGCCAACAAATGCGACCATCCCGGTCTGGAGGATCACGTCGGCGAGTTCTACAAGTTCGGCCTGGGCAACGTCACCTGCGTCAGTGCCAAGAATAACCGAGGCAAGGACGAACTGCTCGCCCAGATCGCCAAACGTCTGCCGGACGAAAGCCTCGATAGTGCAGCGCCTGGCGAGGACACCATCAAGCTGGCGATCGTCGGCAAGCGCAATACCGGCAAGAGCACGTTCATCAACTGCCTGGCACAGGAAGAACGCACCATCGTCAGCGAAGTCGAGGGCACGACGCGCGACAGCGTGGACGTGCGTTTCGAGAAGGATGGCAAGACGATTCTCGCCATCGACACCGCGGGCGTGCGGCATCGCGGCAGCATGCGCAGCGATGTCGAGTTCTACAGCCTCGCGCGTGCCGAGCGGTCGATACGCCGGGCCGACGTGGTGCTGCATTTTCTCGATTCGGTCAAAGACATCAGCATGGTGGACAAGCAGCTGGCGGGCTATGTGCTCGAGAACTATAAGCCGGCGATCTTCGTCATCAACAAGTGGGACCTGCTCAAGGGCCAAATTGCCACCAGTGAATATGGCGATTACCTTAGAAAGACGTTTCCAAGCCTCGATTTTGTGCCGATCGCGTTCATCACGGCGAAGGATGGCAAGAACGTGCAAAGCCTGCTCGACCTCGCGCAGAACCTACACAAGCAGGCTGGCACGCGCATCACGACGGGCGACCTCAACCGGGTGCTGAAGCAGGCGATGCTCGACCAGTCGCCGGCGATCCGCTCGAATCGGCTGCCGAAGATCTACTACGCCACGCAGGTCTCGACCTTCCCGCCAACGGTGGTGCTATTTACGAACGGGCCGGAACTTTTTGACAAGACGTATCAGCGTTATTTGGTAAAGACGCTGCGCGATCATTTCGGCTTTCCGGACATCGCGATCAAGCTCTACCTTCGCGCCCGGGCGACTCAGACGACGGACGACGATGACGAATCGGCGGATAAACCGAAACGCATTAGCCGATCGCGCTCGCGCAAAAAGACCGAGAAAGAAATCGGCGAATTGTGGGATGATGTTTGAACAAGCCCAGCGGGTGAGCGCAGCGAACCCCTGGGATCAACAACCCGGAATCCCAGGGGTTCGCTGCGCTCACCCGCTGGGCTTGTTATTCCGCATCTTTTGGTGCGGATTCTTTTGGCGCCGAGAGCACGTACTGCGTGGCGGTCAGCAGGCGCTGCATTTCATCGTCGCCCATTTCGCTGACGAACTTGCAGCCGAGGATCCAGCGGTCTTCGTCGCGGGTGACGTTCATGACTTTGACGAAGACGACGTAGGGTTCGCGAACGCCGTCGCCGGGTATCTCGACGGCCAACGCGGCGCCTTTCTCGAATCGGCGAACCAGCCTCAAGCAGATGCCGCCGCGCGAAATATCGGTGATGACGCCCTGCCAGCGGTGCTCGGCCATTTCTTGCAAGGAAGCCGGATGACAGACCGTTGGCAGTTCACACACCTGGCGTTCGAACACGCGGCAATCAATGGCCGGGTCGCCCGGCGCGGGTTTCAGAGCAAGCATGACATGACCTCTCCCAGGGCGGTACTGGTATTCAACCCTACGTCATGCTCAGAGTTTGTCAAATTACTTTGTTGCTCCGAATTTCATCATTTCTTTCGCAAGCCTTTCATGTAAGCATAAAGGTCGCGCAGGTCGGTGTCGGTCAGGTCGTCGAGGAGGCCGGCGGGCATGAACGAGATGTTGCTCGGCTGGCGAAGCTGGAGGTCCTCGCGCGGGATGCGGACCGTAGTATCGGGCGTCGTCTGCAAGAGCGTCAGCGCCGGCGAATCGTAGATCAGCATGCCGTTGTACGTCTTGCCCGATTTGGTGACGATCGTCGTCGGGCGGTAGGCCGGCGCGATGTCCTTGCTCGGGTCGATAATGGCGACAAAGAGATCTTCCCGCGAGAATCGCTGCGCGATGCCGGTGAGATCTGGCCCAAGCCGGCGTGCCTCGCCGTGGCAGCGGAAGCAACTCTTGCGCTGGAACACGGCTTCGCCGCGCTTGGCGTCGCCGTCCGTTGAATCAAGTGCCGCGAGGCGTTTTTTCCACGTGGCGAAACTGGCGCTGGCAAGTCCCGGAAGTTGCGATGCCTGCTTCGGATATCGTTCGGTATACCAAGCGACCCAGGTCTGGGCAGCCGAGTCCTTCAGTTTCTGGTCGGTCCATTTTTCGAGCAAGCCCAACAGAATCTGCCGCGATTTTGGGTCGGGCTTCTGCGTTTCCAGCCGCCGATAGGCTCGCACGACTTTGCCGATTTCGAGCGGATCGACGTTCTTGCCTGGCATATTCGTCAAAGCCGCGCCGGCGGCGACGACGACCGACGCCTGGGGCGAAACGAGTGCGTCGAGAAATAGGGGCCGATCGCGGACGTCACCCTTCTTCGCCAGCAACAGCGCGACAGAATCGCTCAAGCGCGGATCGGCAAATTGCGCTCGCAAGAGTGGCAGTGCCTCGGCATCGGGCAGAGTTCCAGCGAGCGTGATCAACTCCGGCGTCCAGGCGGCGCGGGCGTCGTCTTCGTCGAGCTTGGCGATGCGTGCAAGCATCTTTCGCGTGCCCGCCTGCCGCTCGGCATCAGGCAGATGGCGTGCGTAAATGGCATGATCGGACAGGCCGAAATTTGGATCGTCCACCAGTGCCTTCGCCAGTGCCGGATCGAGTTCGAGCAGGCGATCAAGCAGCGCTTCGAGGATGCCCGGAACCTGATCGGTCGGCTTCGCTCCGCGCTGTGCGAGTTTGACCTGGATGCTGTTCAAAGCGAAAGCCGTCTGCCGAGTGACCTCCGCATCACGTTTGCCGGTTATGCGCGAGAAGGCGAGCAAGTAGTGAATGTCGTCTTCCGGCGTGCTCGTTTTGGTCCACAGGCTGGCGATGCGTTTCGGGAAATCATCCCAGCTGACGGCCAGCATGCCCAGCACGCGAGCGCACTCACGGTCGAGATCAGGGTTGCCTGTTGGGAACTGCTTCCTGATGGCGTCCACGGCCATAAGTCGATGGCCTTCGGTCACGCCATCTAGCTTGCCCGCCATGTAGCCGACGAACGGCTTGGTGGCGCCGGGATCGACCTTCACATCGCCAAGCGCGATCTGCATGAGTCGAAGAGCCTCGAGTCGCCAGGTCACGCTTTTCTCGGTGTTGAAGACTTGAGCGCCAATGGACATGACGGTGTTCTTGTCGACGGCGCGCCAACCGTGCGCGAGTCGAACCCCTGCCGGCCCCGAGGCTCCATTCGGGTAGGCGCTCGAAAAACTCAAATGACCCTTACCCTGGGCGGCGGCCAAGGCGGCGGCGCGCACGCGGCGATCCGAACTCGTCAGACCTCCCGTCCAGTCGCACGCCAACTTTCCGGTAATCAGATACGGTACTGCCTGCAGCGCTTCCCATGCCGCCCGGGCGACTCGCGGGTTTTTCGAGAACGTATTCTCCGCGTATAGCCTCCGCGAATAATCGGATTTACTCGTGCGAGACATGGCCCAAAGCACTCGCGCGATAATTTCGGGATCATCGCCTACTTTGGAGCAGATCCAATTAGCCATACGTTCGACACTGTCGGGAAATAGCTCTGTGATGATTTCTATAGCACGAATACGCTCTCGTTGCTGCAAATTGGCGTTAGCCGCTGCCGCGACGATTTCCACCTTGCCGATTTTTTTCGCTTGGGGAATCCATATTGCACGCGACCAGCTTGAAAGCGGTTCGTCCGCATTGAGCACCTGGCTGAGGGGCGTGGGAGCAGGCACATCGAGCTTCTTCGGGCCTTTGTACGATACGCGAAAGACGCTGCCGCGCGTGCCGCGGCCGCCGATGGCGACGAACAGATCGCCGTCCGGTCCGACGACCATGTCGGTCGGGGCGAAGCCGACGTCGCCCGTCGTCTGCATGAAGACTTCCATCTTCGTCTTGAACGTCGAACCATCGCGCTCGTACGGGAAGAAATAGATTTTGCCAAAGGTCCAGCAAGCGCTGAAAATGCCGCCGCGATAGCGCTCGGGAAATTGGCGATGGCGATAGGTAAGAATCCCCGTCGGCGAACCTCGGCCTATCTCCCAGGCGCGAGCGGTGTTGTCGGGCCAAATCGGCGGACGCGACCAGCCGCCCATCCACCCGGGCAGGATCCAGCCGTGGTGCATGCCCTGCCCGATGTCAAAGAGCCTGGTGGGTGCGTAGTACGGCATGTAGTGGATGCGCTCGCCGTCGGCATCGACGGTTACGATCTCGCCGTTGGCGGTGAAGGCGAGATCGTAGGGATTGCGGAATCCGTGCGCCACGATTTCGCGCTGTTTGCCATCGGGAGAAAACCGGATCACGACGCCGGAGTTTGGCTGCTTGATCGGCGAGGTGGGCGTATTGGCGTGCTCCGAGGTGATGCCGGCGTCATTGCCCGTGATCATGTAGTACCACCCGTCCGGGCCTTTGACGATGCCATTGGCGGCGTGCTCGCCGTCGTTTTTGGTGGGAAACCAGAGCGGCGATACCTCGTCGGCCTGTCCGTCGCCATCGGTATCGATCAGCCGGCGGACGCCCTGGTCGCCGTTGCAGATCAGGTCGTTACCATCGAAGTACATGCCGTGCGCGCCGCTCTTCGGACGATCGGAAAAGAGCGTCGCCTTGTCGGCCTTGCCGATACCCTTCGTGTCGTGCAAGATCTTGACCCAGCCCCGGCTCGCGACGACTAATCGCCCTTTCGCATCAACGGTCATCGAGTGAATGTCCGTCGCCAGGGTGTCGTCCGCATAAAGGGAAACCTCGAAGCCGGCGGGCACGGAAAAGCCGAGGTTCTTCGCGCCGCCTTGGGCATTGATTGGGGAGATGGATGCAACGAAAAACCAGATCGCGAAAGCCATGCGCAATTTCATGTTGGCAACCCGCTGCGGAGAGGTTCACTGCCGACGCGCCGCAGCGTCGGCTTCGCTGGCATTGTATGCGGTCGAATCGATCGTGAAACACCTGTTGACAAGATTCCCATTCGACGCTATTCCACGCCGAAATTATCCATCATTCCGCGTCGCCCGCCTGGAGGATTCCATGCGTCGTTTCGCCTGGCTGCTTTGCCCCGTTGCGCTTACCCTTCTCGGCTGTTCGTCGGCGCGAATGATCAGCATGGATGCCAACGGCGGCTGTGTCGCCGTCGCCGACAACTCCGACGTTTGGCCGAGCTACAACATCAGCAAGGCGCATGAACTGATCAAGAAACAATGCCCCGGCGATTACGAAATCTTCAAACAGGAAGAAGTCGTCGTCGGTCAGACAACGACGCGCAACCGTGAACGCAACACGAAAGAAGTGCCGCTCGTCAAAGGTGTGGTGCTCGACGTGCAAGAAAATCAGCGCGACACCACCACCGTCAGCGATCGCACCGAGTGGCGCATCTGGTATCGGCGAAAGTAATACCCTTCTCCGCTCGTTCCGCCATAATAGCATCAGGATTCTTCCTGCACGCATCATTCATGGCGGAGGCTTTCATGCGCAGAGCAATCGCGGCACTCACGTTGACTATCATCGGCATCAGTATTTTTACTTACGCCCAGCAACCGCCGCCGGCGTTGCCGCAAAAAGGCGCCGGGCCAGGCAAGCCGCTTTCGCCGCAAGAAGCACAAAAGCTTTTCAAGCTCGATGACGGCCTGCGTATCGAACTCGTCGCCTGCGAGCCTCAAATCGAAAGCCCGGTCGCCATGCAGTTCGATCCCGACGGTCGGCTCTGGGTCGTCGAGATGCGCGATTACCCGAACGGTCCAGGCAAAGGCGAGAAACCCGCGGGACGCATCCGCATCCTCGAAGACAAAGACGGCGACGGCTTCTTCGAGACCTCGACGATCTGGGCCGACAACCTGCTGTTCGCCAACGGCTTGCTGCTGTGGAAAGACGGCGCGATCATCACCATGGCCCCGAAGATCACACACCTGCGCGACACCAAGGGCACGGGCAAGGCCGATACGGAAAATATCCTATACACCGGTTTCGCCGAGCAGAACCCGCAACTGCGCGTCAGCCATCCGAACATCGGCCCCGACGGCTGGATCTACTGCGCGAATGGTTTGCGCGGCGGCAAAGTGGTCCGCTCCCCTCTCCCGGGGGGAGAGGGGCTGGGGGTGAGGGGGAAGCAGCCGAAAAAGACA
>CAZAFH010000032.1:0-63242 GCA_964484265.1 uncultured Singulisphaera sp. | reverse complement strand
GGGGCCGACCGACAGAGAGGGGATTGTCGGCGGCCCATTTTTCCCTTTTTGCAACTACAAACATCTTTAAGCTATCAGCTATCAGCTATCAGCTATCAGCTATCAGCAATACTCCCGGCAACAACAGTTTGCAGCAATTTCCGAGCCTGAGCGTCAGCGAAGGGCGCCGCGTAACCCTTCGTTGACGTTCAGTCAGTATTCGTAGCTGAAATCGCCAAACTTCCGATTGCGCCATGCCGGAACTCTGGCGAATTCCGCTACACCGAACTGTGCAGCGATTTATGAAACGGTCATCTAGTTTGGCTGATAGCTGATAGCTGATAGCTGATAGCTTAAAGCTGATAGCTGACAGCTTAAAGCTGATAGCTGACAGCCTAAAGCTGATAGCTGATAGCTATTCCTTCAGCAGCTGATGCAGATGCAAATGCACAGGCCCCAGGTTGCCGCCGTAGTTGCCTGCGGTGATCGCGACGACTCCGGGCAGGCATGCGGCACGAATGCCGACGCGGCTGGCCTGCTCGACGGCCGACTGATCGATGCCGTCGATGACGAGTTCGTAAACAGCATTGACATTCTCGGGCAGTTTGGAGGCGGTGGCGGTACGAAGCGTCGGGCAGTAGGCGTCGTTCGTACTTGCGCGGAGTTTTTTGTACTTGCTGCCGACCTTGCTGCCGCTTCGCACGATTCCGCCGGGGAAAGGCAGAATGACGCCAGGCACGTCGGCGATAGCGCGGACAGCTGCCTCGGCGGCTGCAAGCCCGGCCTTTTGATTCTCGGCCAGAATAAGAAAATTCCCGCCGCCGACGCCCTTGATCGTGCCAAAGACATCCTCGCAGACGAATTCGCCGTCCATCACGGGCAGACGCCAGTAGCGCCGGTCGTTCAATTTTTTGCTTACCTGATGGCCGTCACCGAAGAATCTCAGGTTTCCCCCGACGCGGATGGTTTTGCCTTTGACGATGGGCAACCCGTTATAGCACGCAGTCGTCGGGCAGGTGAGCACGCACTGACCCACTCGGCTGATGACGGCCTTTTGCAGGGCGTCGCGATTGAAGGCGAACATCAGGACGCTCACGCCCGGCCGATCGTCGATCGTTTCGTCGGCGGAGAGCGTGCGTTCGATCGCGGCCTCGACATCGCAGCCAATGACCGACGATGCATAGCCTGTCACCACCTGCCCGGCCGTGCATGCCCAGGCTGGCGTCTCAGCGGTAATGACGAGCCGAGCGGCGGTCATCGGAAACGCTTCGGCGAAGGTGTCTTCGATCAGAACGTTATTGATGGTCAGCAAAGGAATGCGGGCCTCGGGGTCAGGAGTAAGGAGTAAGAGATAGCGTTTGGCGAACGAACGCGATGTCACGTTGGATCTGTGACTTTAGTTCCTCCGCGTTTGCGAATTTCTTCGTATCGCGAATTTTCTTAACGAAACTTGCGGACAATGTTTTTCCGTAGAGGTCGCCGGCGTAGTCCAGCAGGTGCAATTCGATCTTGCGGGCCTTCTCGCCAAACGTCGGATTCGGTCCGACATTGGCGGCCGCGGGCAGCACCGTGCCTTCAACGCTAGCTCGCATCGCATAGACGCCGTCGCCGGGCAGGAGCGTCGGCACATCGTGCAGATTCGCCGTCGGAAAGCCGATAGTCGCGCCGCGACGCTGGCCGACGGCGACCCGGCCCGAGATCGAATACTCCCGGCCCAGAAGCGCCGCCACGACGTCCACCTGCCCAGCCAGGAGTTCCGACCGCACCCGGCTGCTGGACACCGCCACGCCTTGCACATCGCGCGGAGGAAGCAGCGTGACCGGACATTTCACCTCGCCGCAGAGCTGCCTGAGCACCTCGATCGTGCCTTCGCGGTTTCGACCGAAGCCGAAATTGAACCCCTCGACCATGGCAACAGCGCGTAACTGCCTGACGATGATCTGCTCGAAAAAATCGCGTGCGCTGAGTTGCAGGAGTTCCATCGTCGTCCGAAGGATGAGGACGTTATCCGCCCCGTACTGCTGCAAGCAGGCGACCCGGTCCGCGAGCGTGCAGAGCGGCGGCCCAATCTTGTGCGGCCGCAACAGCTGCGATGGATGCGGGTCAAGCGTGACGGCGATCGCGGAGGTTTCGGCGGCTCGCGCCTGGCGCGCGGCCTCGGACAAGAGCGACTGATGGCCAAGATGGACGCCATCGAAGTTGCCAATGGTCAAGACGCCGCCTTGGCAGGAGTCTGGAAAGGCTTCATCGATAGAGCAAGAAAAAGTGGCCATGGTGACATTGAAAAGCCCGGCGGGCGAAGCATTCTCAAATCCTGAAACTGCGTCTCGTGCGTTCGGAATGCCTCACCCGCGGAGAGGGACGAAAATCGGCGACTACCCCGCCACGGCTTTGAGCGCGGCAATGGCGTTGTCGTAATTCGGATGCACGCCAACTTCGGGCACGTATTCGCAGTAGGTGATTTTGTTGTTGGCATCGACGACGAAGATCGAACGCGAAAGCAGCGGAATTACCAGGCCCTGGATAAGCACACCATAGTTCTTGCCGAACGAGCCATTGTGCAGATCGGAAAGATTCTGCATGTTGGTCACGTTCTCCGCGGTGCAGAATCGCTTCTGCGCGAACGGCATGTCGAGGCTCACGGTGTAGCAAGCCACCTTGTCCTTCATGCTCGCGACGGCTTCGTCGAACTTCTTCGTCTGTGCGCTGCACACGCCCGTGTCAAGCGACGGCACGACACTGAATAGCCGGGCCTTCTTCGGCGTGGCGGCCAACGTAATCGTTTCGAGCGTCGGGGCGGCACACGCGAAATCGGGCGCCGCATCGCCAGCCTTGAGTTGTGGACCGACCAGCGGGAACATCTTGTCTTTGAACTTAACTTGTCGTTCGGACATCAGATTCTGCTCCTGTGATAAGTAACTTCAACGCCCAATGGTGAGCGCAGCAAACCGTTGGGATCCTGTTACTTAAACTACGTCCGTCCGCCTTCATCGTCCAACCTTCACACCCAGGCGACTTGATCTAGCGGAACCCGTGTCTAAAATAGCACTGAAGACTATCTATTACGAAACCTGGTTTTTCCACGAAAGGGTTCTATTCATGTTGACCGTCGGCGATAAGTTTCCCCAATTCAACGTCGCGGCTTGCACCGGTTTGGATAAGGCTGGCTTGACGAAAGTCAGCAACGACACTTACAAGGGCAAGTGGGTCTGCTATTTCTTCTACCCCAAGGATTTCACGTTCGTTTGCCCCACCGAACTTGTCGAATTTGGCAAGAAGGTCAAGGAATTCACGGATCGCGATTGCGTTCTCGTCTCCGGCAGCACCGATAACGAATACTGCCATCAAGCCTGGCGTCTCGCACACGCCGACCTGAAAGACCTCCCTTATGCGATGATCAACGCCTCCAAGCTGGCGTTCGATCTCGGCATCGTGCATCCCGCCGCCAACGCTTGCTTGCGGGCGACGTTCCTCGTCGATCCGGAAGGCACGATCCAGTGGGCCTGCGCCAATCCGCTTCCGGTTGGCCGCAGCGTCGCGGAAGTCCTCCGCATGCTGGACGCGATCCAGTCGAAGGAACTCTGCCCGTGCGACTGGAAACCGGGGCAGCCGACGCTCAAGTAATCATCCCCTTGTTTAGCCGTTCGCCTTTGGCGAGCTCGGGCATGGCGAAATACGATCGCGACATCCACGCCCTCGCCAAAAGCGAGCGGCTAAACAAATTCATTATTTCGAGGCATTCCCATGGCACAGGTCAACATGCCGAAAATCGACGCCCTGCGCGATTCCTTCGGCGAATTCGCGAAGGACATGAGGCTGAACCTTGGCTCGATCGCCTCCAGCGATTTTCTCGACGAAGAGCAAATCTGGGGCGTTTCCCTCGCGGCAGCGTACTTTCTGGATAACGGAAAACTGACCGAAGCGCTTGCTGCCGACGCCAAGGCGGGCGGCGCTTCCGAGGCGTTGATCGACGACGCCAAAGCCGCGGCCGTGCTGATGGCGATGAACACGGTGTACTATCGCTTCCGCCATCTGGTAGGCAAAGATTCGTATTCGGAGAGGCCGGCTCGTTTACGCATGTCGTACATGGCGAGGCCGAAAACGAGCAAGGCGACGTATGAACTGATGAGCGTCGCCATCGCCGCCCTTGCTGGATGCGAGGTATGCATCAAGAACCACGAGGCGAGCATCCTTCAGCACGGTCTGTCCGAGGACCAGGTCCACGATGCCGTGCGAATCGGCGCCATCCTGCGCGGAGCGGTCGCGGCGCTGGCGGCGATGTGATCCATCAAAGCCGAGAGGCCACGCCATGGCTGAGCGTTCGCCGCGGTTGATTCGGCTGGTTCGGCGACCCGATGATCGCGGCGTGGGCGTGTTCTCGATTACCAAGGACCGCCGAACGCAGTACTACGTCTTCCGCGAAATTCGCTGCGACATTGGCGGACGCGGCTTCGCGGTGCATCGTCTCGGCCTCGCCGACCTCTATCACGTGCGCGTCGGCCTGGAACGGGATTCGACGTGCGAATGCCTTGGCTTCTTGCGCCATGGCCAATGCAAACATGTCCAGGGCCTGGCAGCATTGATCGGTCATGGACTGCTGTGAGCCGTCGGCGGAGCGGCGTTTTTTTCGGCGGGCGTCGCTGATTCTTTGCGAAAACGTCGCCAGCGGTCCAGCCCCATGCTCGCCAAACCGAGAACGACAAGCACCCCCACTTCGCTCAGCACCCAAATCCACCCATGTTGCCGCAGCGAATCGCGGAAAGGCGATGGCGGGGGCATTTGGCCTGCGTCCTTGGCTTTTTCCTCAAGCACCGGGATTACCGCATAGGCCAGCACCGTGACGATGAAGATCAAGCCAACAATGAGCATCAGAAGATAAATGGGATTTCGCGGTTCCGATTCCTGTGCCATTTCCTGGTTGACCTGTAAGTGACGGGTGACATTTTTCTCTTTACCCAGAGAGCAATCTCTGGTAGCTTTTCATTCGTCATAATAGAGAAAATAGACAACTACTTTCCTCTCGGAGTCTTTTTATGCGCGGCTCTCTTGCTGCTCGCTTCGCCCTACTGACCATTGCGCTGCTCGTGTTTGCGCCGTTGGTTCAGGCGATGTGCGGTTATTTCTCGCGGCCCATCATCAGCGATGTCAAGCAGCCGTCAGTGTTGCAGCCGTCGCAGATTGCGTTCATTACGTGGGATCCGGTAACAAAGACCGAGACCGTCACGGTTCAACCGCGATTCGAGGGCAGTGCCGAGGATTTCGGCATGGTCATCCCGACGCCCAGCCAGCCGAAACTGCACGAAATGCCGCGCGATTTCTTTAAGGCGCTGGGCCTCGTGACGCAGCCGAAACGGCGTGCTTTCGCCGAGTCGAAGCTGATGCCGCAGATATTCGCGCCTCGTTTCGGCGCGGAGCGGGCAATGCCGGCGATGGCGGGCGGTGGCGGGGCCAAGGGGGTTCAGGAAGACGTTCGTCCAAATACCGTGACGGTGCTCGAAGTCGGCCAGGTCGGCAATCTCGACTACAAGATCATCAAGGCCGGCCGCGCGGATGATCTGTTCAAATGGCTAAAAGACAACAAGTACAGCTATTCCGGCGACGAGGCGACGCTCAACTTTTACGTGCAGAAGAACTATGTCTTCACGGTCATGAAGATCGACACGCTGCAAATGAAACGCAACAAGGACGGCACGTTCACGGGCGACGTCACGCCGACGCGCTTCACGTTCAACTCCGAGAAGCTTGTTTATCCGCTGAAGATCACGCAGGTTTCCGTCAAGGACAAAACCGATGCCATGTTCTATGTCCAGGCGCCGTACAAGGTCGATCTGTCGGGCGATTTCACTTATCAGTACCACTGGGCATCGACACTTCAGCAGGTCGCGCAATCGATTGGCGAAAACGACCTGATCGAGCCGAACCGCAAATGGCTGCGAACCGCGCAACAAGCTCAGGCCCAGATCTTCGGGCGTTCGAACATGCTCGGCTTCTCGTTCCCGCTCGGCCAGGAACCTCCCGCGAACAATAAGGGCCATCGGCCGTCGCGGCTGGAATGGGCGAAACGGCTGACGGCCGACGACATCGCGATTCTGTCCAGCGATCGGCCCTACAGCGAGACCGTTCCCGATCCGGATTTCGGCTTTACGCGTCAGGATCTGAATGACCCGAGGCGCGCCGCCGCCGTGATGAAGGTGATCCAGCATCGGCTCAACAAGTCCCGCACGGATCGTCCACGTGGTTATCTGGTGCGCGAAGCGTCGAAGGACGACCTCAAGACGCTCGGCGTGTTGAAAGGCCACCTGCAACAAGGACAAATGCTGACGAAGTTTTACCACACCTTCACCCGCGATGAGATGAACGAGGATCTCGTGCTCACGCAGGCAAAGATCGGCGACATCGAGGACACGTCGGAGCACGAGGAATTGCTCCGCACCGTGACGTTCGGCGGCCGCGGCCGTCCGTTCGGTAGGCCCCTTCCGCCCCAGATTGCGCCGCCGTTTCCAGGGCGAATTGACTAATGACATGGTTAGCCGCGACGCGCTAGCGGAGCGCGTGGCCCGTATCACGCGTTCCGATAGCGCGTCGCGGCTAAACGAACACCCCAAACGGAGTCACTGGCATGGATGCCTGTCTGGCCGAACCGTTGTCCACATCTTCCAAATTCGAAGGCGCCGGCGATAAGCCGAACGCGACCTTCGAGCGCTGGCTAACCGTGGCGTTGCTTGGAGTTCTTGCCATCGGTGTCTGTTGGCGTGTCGTTCGCTACCTCGGGAATTTCCCCATCTGGGGCGACGAGGCGATGCTGCTTCTGAATATCCTCGATCGGGATTATGCTGGACTTACTCGACACCTCCATTACGCCCAGGTCGCGCCATTGCTTTTTTTGTGGCTCGAACGTACAGCCATTCTGGTATTTGGCACATCCGAAGCGTCACTGCACCTGTTCCCGTTCTTGGCGGGGATCGCGTCGCTGATCGTCTTTGGCCTTTCCGTACGTCGCAGTTTCGCGCCGGCCGTCGCCGGTCTAGCCGTCGCGATCTTGGCTGTATCGTATTATCCGATGCGGCACGGCGCCGAGGTGAAGCCGTACGCGTTCGATCTATTCTTCGCCGCCGCTTACGCCGGTCTGACGCTGGGACGATTGCGCTCACCGGAGCAGACGCGCTGGCTGGTGGGAATATTGGCGATGACGCCAATCGCCGTCTTTTCGTCGTATCCGTCGGTGTTCGTCGGCGGCGCGGTGAGCCTGGTATTGCTGCCGGCGATGGTGCGCGCGCATTGGCGCGATCGGATTCTATTCGCCTTGTTTAATCTCGCCCTGCTCGGGTCTTTTCTCGTTCACTACGGCATTGTTGGCCAACAGCAGATCGATGCCGAGGAGGCTCAGCGAACGCGCGAATTCTTGCGTACTTACTGGAAGGACGCCTTCCCGCCCGACGCGATCTATCTTTGGCCTATCTGGCTGATTAAAGTGCTCACGGGCAATATGCTCGCCTATCCCGTCGGCGGAAACCACGGCGGCAGCACGGGCACGTTCCTGCTCGTGCTGCTCGGCTCCTATTCCATGATGAAGTCGCGGAACTGGTCCCTGCTCGGGCTTTGCTGGTTGCCGTTCGCCTTCAATCTCGTCGCGGCGATTCTCAAAAAATACCCATTCGGCGACAGTGCGCGCATCACGCTCCACCTCGCGCCGTTCATTTGCATCTTGATGGCGCACGGCCTTGCCCATCTCGGGCTTTGGATCCGTTCGGGGGGTCTGCGCGATCGCTTGCGGATCGGAGTTTTTGCCGTGCTCGCGGTGCTTGGCGCCGTCGGCATGATCCGCGACATCGTGAAGCCGTTCAAGACGGAACACGATCGGCAGATTCGCATCCTGGCAAACGACATTGCCAGTGCCGCTCCCGCTGACTTGCCCACGTTTCTCATGCACGATCGCGATGTGGAATTGCTCGCTGAATTCTTGTGGTATCTGCGCGTGCGGCCAATCGATCTGCGCTGGCGCCGGGATTTCGCCGAGCTGGCGCCCGGCTTTAAGCGCTGCCGAGTGCTGGCGTGCGGCAGCAACGAGCCGCCCTTGGAGAATGTCCGAACGTCGATGCCGCTCGCGGGGTGGCGCATCACCGAGAATTCACTCCACAGCGTCCCGCCCGAAAATCGCGAGATGCCTGTCATGTACTGTCGCGTACTCGTGCTGGAGCGCGATTGAGTGGCACTCGCGTTTCCGTACAATTCGGAGAATCGCGGCGTCTGCCCCTTTCCCTTCCACTTTTTTGCGGAGCGCGTCATGCCACGACTTGGATTGGTCATTGCAGTCATAATTGCGACACACGGTGCGGTTGCCGCCCAGACTCTCACGCGAACGCTTATCAGCTCAACCAAGAATATCGACGTTGGCGAAGGTCAACTGCTCGGCAAAACGCTCACACCCGACTGTGCCACGCCCTGGTCGATTACGCTGAAAAAACTGCACGGCGGAAAACAGGAAGGCGTGCGGCTGCTCAAGCTCGACAACGGCAAGATGCAAATCACACTGATCCCGACACGCGGCATGGGCGTGCTCAACGTCGTCATGGGCGACCTGCATCTTGGCTGGAAATCGCCCGTCACCGAGATCGTGCATCCCAAATTCATGAATCTTCAGCTGCGGGGCGGTCTCGGCTGGCTCGAAGGCTTCAACGAATGGCTCGCCCGCTGCGGTCTGGAAAACACCGGCCAGGCGGGGCAGGACGAAATCATCAATAACGTCGGCGACAAGGCAACCGTCGATCTCACCCTCCATGGTAAGATCGCGAACATTCCTGCGTCCGAAGTCGTCGTGCTCGTCGATGCCAGGCCGCCACACCGCATTACCATTCGCGGAATCGTTCACGAAAAGATGCTGTTCGGCCCGAAGCTGGAATTGGTCACCGAGCTTTCCACGGAACCTGGCTCGAACTCGTTCCGCATCGAGGACAAGGTGACGAACAAGGGGTCGCAGCCGCAAGAGTATCAGGTGCTTTACCACTACAATTTTGGCCGACCGTTGCTCGGCGACGGCGCGAAGCTGCACGTTCCTGTCGAAAGCGTGAAGCCCTACAACGCCAATGCCGCGCGCGACGTGAGCACGTGGAATACCTTCGCGGCTCCGAAACCGGGGTACGTCGAACAGGTCTACTTGATGCACCCGCTGGCGGATAAGACGGACGTCGTGTCTGTGCTGCTGCATGACCCGAAAGCGGAACGCGGCGTCGTCATGGAATACGCGAAGAAGCAGCTACCGTTTCTGACGCTATGGAAAAACACCGGCGCCGATGACGACGGCTACGTAATCGGCATCGAGCCTGGCGTGAGCTTTCCGAACGCCCGCAAAGTCGAACGCAAGGCCGGCCGGGTCCCGACGCTCGCCGGTGGCGCGAGCCACACGATGCGCATGGATTTCACGCTGCTTACCAGTCAGACGGCGGTGGCTCAGACCGTCGAACGAATTCGAAATGTGCAGAAGGCGCACGAACCGAAAATTGAAAAATGACGGGCGAATCCAGAGCAGGGCAACCGATCATGCACGACCGCGGGCCGTGGAAGGTAATCGAATCGCGCGAGGTCTACCGCGATTCCTGGATCGCCGTCCAGATCGACGATGTGATACGCCCGGACGGCAAGCCGGGCATCCACAGCATCATCCATCTGAAACCCGGCGTCTGCGTCATCGCGCTCGATGACTCTGGAAACGTCTATCTGACGGAGGAGTTCCATTACGCTGTAGGCCGCGTGACGCTCGAAGGCGTGTCCGGAGGTATTGATAAGGGCGAGGATCCGTTGCAAGCAGGGAAGCGTGAGTTGCGCGAGGAACTCGGCATCATCGCCACGCGCTGGACGGAACTCGGCTGCGTCGATCCGTTCACGGCGAATGTGCTGTCGCCGACACGCCTGTTTCTCGCGGAAGGCCTGTCGTTCGGCGAAACGAGCCACGAGGGAACGGAACAAATTCGATGCGTGCCGATGCCATTGGCGGAAGCCGTCACGCGATTGACTGCCGGCGAAATCACACACGGGCCGACGTGTGTTGCGCTGCTGAGGGTGGCACTTCGCAATAATCCTCTGCCGTTGGTTTAGAACTTGGATTATTTCGCGCGAGCGCTAAACGGCAAGCAAATCGAATCGATCAATCTTCAAACAGCTTCTCAACATATTCCGCCGGATTGAACACTTCCAGATCGTCGATTCCTTCGCCGAGGCCGACGAATTTCACCGGAAGATTGAGCTTCTGCTTGACACCGAAGATCGCGCCGCCCTTGGCGGTGCCGTCGAGCTTCGCAAGGATGATGCCGGTGCAATCGATGGTCTTCTTGAAGTTCTCGGCTTGCAGGATGGCGTTTTGGCCTGCCGTCGCATCGAGCACGAGCAACACTTCGTGAGGCGCGCCAGGAATCTGCTTGATGACGATTCGGCGAATCTTTTCGAGTTCCTTCATCAGGTGGGTTTGCGTGTGCAGCCGGCCAGCGGTGTCAACGATCAGCACGTCGAAATTGCGAGCCTTAGTTTTTTCGCAGGCGTCATGCGCCACGCTCGCCGGGTCGCTGCCTTGCTGATTTTTGACGATCTCGCAGCCGAGCCGTTGGCTCCAGATCGTGAGCTGCTCGACCGCCGCGGCGCGGAACGTATCGCAAGCAGCGACGCAGACCGTCTTGCCCTGGTTTTGGCAGTATTTCGCGAGCTTGGCGATCGACGTCGTTTTGCCCGCGCCATTGACCCCGGCGACCATGATGACGGTCGGCCCAGTCGGTGCGAAGGCGATGCCCTGCGACGGGGCAGTGAGCAGCGATCGAAGTTGATCCTTGACGAAAGCGATCATTTCGCCGCTGACTTCCTTGTCGAGATACGCCTGCTTCACGCGGTTGACGATCTCTTGCGTGGCAAAGGTGCCGACGTCTGCGAGATACAGGCGTTTTTCGAGTTCGTCAAGGAACTTCTGATCGACGCGTCCCTTGAGGCTAAAGAGCTGCGCGATGCTGCTAAAGAGGCTGCGCGTCTTGGCCAGCCCTGCCCGAATCTTGCTGATGATGGCGCCGAATACCATTTCTCTTTCCCTTTACCAATCTGACCACGAATAACTCGGGTCGGGTTTTCAAGAAAAACTTGGCCACGGATGGAACGCGGATTAAACACGGAAAAAGAAAGGTCCCGGTATTCGAAATCCGTGTTTCATCTGTGTTCCATCCGTGGCTCATTTTATCAGCAACCTGTCATCGACCGCAGGTGCTCCAGCTCGTCGCGATGAATGCTGGAGGCGCCGATCGCACGATGCGGTTCATCCGGGCCGTGGCAGTCGCTACCGCCCGATACTGCGAGGCCAAGTTCGCCTGCCCACATTCGCAGTTGCCTGGCGCGATTTGTCTTGATCGTCGGGTATTCGACTTCGACGGCGCCGAGCCCCATGGTCTTCAGTTCCGCCAGATTCTCTCTGGTGGAATCATAAGGCGGATGCGCCCACGAAGCAACGCCGCCCGCCGACCGGACACGCTCGATCGCTACCGCGACGGGCAGGCGCGACTTCGGGACGGCCGCACGCCCGTGATCGCTCAGCCAACGCTGAAACGCCTCGCGGAGGGTGCTCGCGCCTTTCACGCGCACGATCAATTCGGCCAGATGCCGTCGGCCTAGCGTCGTGTCCGCTGGCAAGGCGGCGACGTCGGCTTCCGCAATAGGGACGCCGAGCTTGCGCAGTCTCTCGACCATTTCGTGAAATCGCCCGACGCGGTCCGTTCGCAATTTGTCGAGCGACGCATTCAACGCCAGGTCCGTCTCATCGAAGAAATAGCCGAGCAGGTGCAATTCCTTGCCGAGGAATTCCGCGGTGATCTCGACACCGGAGATAATTTCAAGCGTCGAAACCGCCAGGTTTCTCGCAGGGGCGATGGCGCCGAGAGTGTCGTGATCGGTGATGGCAATGGCAGTGAGTCCGCTCCGTTTGGCAAGGTCAACGATCTGCGCCGGCGAGTATCGGCCATCGCTGTAGGTCGAGTGCATGTGCAGATCGACTCGGCCATGGTTCCGGGGGCGATGCAGTGCTGCACAAATCTGGGTGAAAGGTTGGCGAGTTGGCAAGAGACGTTCCTACGTGCCGGTGATGACTGCTTCTTCGCGTTTCAGACGATCGAGCACGCCGTTGACAAACGCCGACGAATCCGCCGTGCCGTAGCGACGGGCCAGTTCGATCGCTTCGTCGAAAGCGACGGCGGCAGGCGTGTCCTTCATGTGCAGCAGCTCGAACGCGCCCATGCGGAGAACGTTGCGGTCCACCGTGGTCATGCGAGCGAGCCGCCAATTTTCGGTGGCGGCGGAGAGCTTCGTATCGATCTCGCGGAGATGCGCGACCACGCCGTCGTATAGCGAAAGACAGAATTCACGGATCGTCGAGTCGGCCAGGCGGTCGCGCACGAACTGTTCCATCGCCGCTCGATTGAGCTTTGCATTGTGGTCGCGTTGAAACAACAGCTGCAACGCAACCTCGCGTCCTCGCGATCGCCGAGTCATGAATGAACCCTTCCCAGTGTCAAGTATCTCCATTTATCATGATAGCGACGATATTCGATGCGGACGAGTCAATCCAAAAGTGTGTCGAACAGAGAAGCGTGTCACAAGCCGAGATCTTGCAGCGTGACGTATTCGATTCCCAGGGCGAGGCCAGAGTTTTTGCTCGTCTCCTGCAACAAACCGGCGGCGGGAATGTCGATGCCTGCACTCGCGTCCTCGACTATCAGCACGCGGAAACCGGTCTGGCGAAAATCCCGGGCGGCGAAATAACAGCAAATATTCGTCGCGATTCCGCACACAACCACGGTCGTGACGCCAGCGCCTCGGTAGAGCGCGATCATCGACGGATGCTGAGCGGTGACGGCATAAGCCTCGAAATCACGCTGATAGCCTTTTCGCCAGATCGTGTGAAAGCGATGCGCATCCAGGCCAGGCACGAATTCCGCGCCCAAAGTCCCCTGGATGCAGTGCGGCGGGTAGAAGCTGTCTTCCTGTCCGAGAAAACTCCTGTGATCGCGCGGGTGCCAATCCTGCGAGGCGTCGATGCGTTTCCAGTTCCGGGCCAGCAGCCGATTCACGCTCGGCACAATCTCGAGACCGCCTGGCACAGGCAGCTCGAGCGGACAGAGCGTCGTGAATCCTTGCTGAACGTCCACCACGAGCAAGGCGCTCTCAATCAAGTCGAGGCGTTGATTCATTTGCAGTCATCCAGTGCAAGGTCGGCGATCGCCCATAGCGCCAGCGATTTTTCCCCGAAACGAATCGTACGCTCCATGCGGCCTTCCGGAATCGTCAGCCGCGGCTTCGGCAACGAAAACGGCGAGGATTCCAGATTCAGAGGGCGCCATTCTCCCGTGCGAATTTCGCGGTCGTTGGCCTGTTCCGGCCAGGTGGTCGTCAGCAGGTAGGTCGAGCCGCTGCGCTGGATATTGCGCAGGGCACGCCATACGTCGGCCGTCGAAAAATGCACGAGGCAGTCGCGGCAGAAGATCAAATCGACGCGAGGCAGGTCCGACTCGAGCAGATTCAAGTGGGTGAAGCGGATGCTGCTGGTGCCGCTAACCTTGGTATGCCTCGCTTGGTTCGCTTCGATGATCGCTTTGACGATGTCGGCGCCGAGATAGGACTCGACGGGCAATTCGGTTTGACTAAGCCAGTGAAAATCGCCGCACGGGATATCGAGCATGGTGCGGATTTTGAGTTCTTTCAACAACCCGGGTAGATGAGCACGCACGACGCGCGTTTGATTCAGATTCGACCCGACGCCTGACGCCGACTCGGCGTCGCCCCACACATTGTTGGAGTAGATGTAAGAGAACACATGCTCCGCTGTCGGCGGCGTGCCAGATGGAGTCGCTTCCAGAAAAGACTTGTCACGGCCCTTGAACCAGCGTTTCAATTTTCGCACTAGCTTCATCATCGCGCAACCCTCCATGGCAAACCGTGCGGACAGTAGCGGAGCAACGCGAAAAAAGCCAGAGCGTTTTTTTGGCGAACCAGGAGCGTAAGCGACTGGAGGTTAGAATAGAGGTCGCGTTTTTTTTCTCCGACCGCTGACGCTCGCGGCTCGGCACTAATGCAAATTTACCGATTCTCGTGGAATGCGGAATAATGCCGCGATTTGGGAAAAAAATCATTGACATTCCGGAAAGATTCGTTTAGTCTTTCAGAGGAAGATAATTTGACTTTTTTGCGTGGAAGTTGCGCCGCTCCCTATTCCTACCTTCGCGGCGTGAATCCTCGCTATTCCTACCCTGGGGGGCTATTTGATGTTCGACGTTCTTTCTAGTCGTATTGCTGGCCAATGTGATGGCACGAATCGTCGTGACTTCCTGAAGGCTGGCGTTCTCGGCATGGGCGGTCTCGCTCTGGCCGACTTGTTCCGCGCTCGCGCTCAGGCGTCAGCGAATGGACAACCGACCCGCAACACCTCCGTTGTGTGGCTGTGGCTTGGCGGCGGGCCGACGCACGTCGAGACGTTTGACCCGAAAATGTCGGCTCCGTCGGAATTCCGCTCGACAGTCGGCTCAGTCCAGACCAACGTTCCCGGCATCGAAATCGGCGGCGTCTTCCCGAAAATGGCTCGCGTTGCCGACAAGATGGCGTTCGTCCGCTCGTTCGCACACACGAACTCGGGCCACGGCGGCGGAACGCACTGGGTTATGACCGGCTACAACTTCCCGCCCGCTGACAACGGTCAGGGCCAGGTGAAGCCCGGCTTCGGCTCCATCCTGTCGCGCCATCGCGGCGCCAACAACCCGCAAACGGGCCTGCCGACCTACGTTCGCATGGGCGGCATTCTCGGCGACGGCCCCTCTTGGCTTGGTTCCGCCTACGCTCCGTTCGACACCGCCGGCAATGCACGCAACAACATGAACCTCCAAGTGCCGATGGATCGCCTCGGCGATCGCCGTAACCTGCTTCGCACGTTCGACACCGTCGATCGCAATGTCGATCGCTCGGGCCTCATGCAGGGTCTCGACAGCTTCGAACGCCAGGCGTTTGAATTGCTCCAGAGCCGGGCTCGCGAAGTGTTCGATATCACCCGCGAAGATCCCCGCACGCTCGACCTCTACGGCAACACAACGCTCGCTCGCCAGCTGCTCATGGCTCGCCGTCTGTGCGAATCCGGCGTCGGCTTCGTGACCCTGAACTACGGCGGTTGGGACATGCACGGCAATATCGCACAGTCGATGCGCAACACCGCGCCGGCTCTCGATCACGCTGTCAGCGCGTTCGTCACCGACATCAACCAGCGCGGTCTCGACAACGACATCCTTCTCGTCATCTCCGGCGAGTTTGGCCGTACGCCACGTGTCAACGGCAGCATGGGCCGCGACCATTGGGCGCCGCTCTCGACGCTCGCCTTGGCTGGCGGCGGTCTCCGCATGGGCCAAATCGTCGGCGACTCGAACGCCCGCGCCGAAGTGCCGCGCACCACGCCGATCACTCCGCAACACCTGATGGCGACGGTGTTCCACGTCCTCGGCATCCCGCAAGGTCTCCACTACAACGACCCGACGGGTCGTCCTACGCCGATGATCGACAACGGCCGCGTGATTTCTGAACTCGTGTAATAGCCTCGCGTGGCAATTGAATTGTCAAAAGGCATTCATCAACCGATGGATGCCTTTTTCTTTTGGATCCGCTCGGTCGAAACAAGACCACGTTTGTTCGCTTGTAGAATCGGCAAAACCCGCGAATCCTGAACGAAGCATAGAGTCACTTTACCACGATGGCCTTGCGTGGAATTGTGCGCGGTTTGCGCAGTCTGTATAATTACTAAGAACTGGCACTTGAATCGCAAGGACGAGAGCCTGAGAGGAATGACGAAAGGACGCCGGCTGACGAGCGAGAAGATCCATGTCCGCGATTGCAGCAACACCCGCTGTTTATGAGACGATGAACGATCCGCGCATCAAGGAACGCATCCAGGAATTGCGTCGGACCGACAATTTCACCAATCTGCTCTATCTCGCACGAACCTACGTGTTTCTCATTGCTGTGATCGGCGGCGCAATCGCGTTTCACATTTACAACGACTGGGGATGGTGGTGGAACGTGCCTGTCGCGATTTTCGCCATCGTGTCGGTGGGCGCTGGCCAGCATCAGCTGACGGGGCTCGCGCATGAGGCGTCGCACCACATACTTCTGCGCAACCGCGTCTGGAATGATCTGCTTTCGGACTGGTTTTGTATGTTTCCGCTCTTCAGTTCAACGCAGCATTACCGTCTGCAGCACATTGCTCATCATCAGTTTGTCAACGATCCTGATCGTGACCCTGACGTGTCGCAACTGAAGACGAGCGGCCATTGGCTGAACTTCCCGGTTGACGAGCGTACGTTCGTTACCACCTTGCTCAAACAGCTTTGGCTACCGAACCTGTTCCGCTTCATGCGCATTCGGGCAGCTTATAACGCGATCCCGACGGACAAGAACCCTTACCTAAAGAAGGGATGGAAGCCAAACAAGACGACGGTGCGCGTCGGTATCCTGTACCTGCTGTCGCTGGTCGGCGTTTTGACCTGGTGCGTCATCGAGGCCAACGCGCTGATGCTCGCCGTCGTGCCTGCGGGATTGTATGCCGCGATCATGGCGTTTTATACGATGATTCCCGATACGATGTATCACCAGAGCCGAATGCATCCGGTCATCTCGATGCGAGCGATGACGCTGATGCGCATGACGTATGCGTCGGCGCTCTTCAACGGTTTGGCCTGGCTGAGCCTGTACGTGACGCCTTATGCCGCGGCTTATTACCTGGTGCTCTGGGTCATGCCGATCTTTACGTCGTTTTCGTTCTTCATGATCTTGCGTCAACTCGTGCAGCATGGCAACGGCGGGCGCGGCTGGCTGACAAATACTCGCGTGTTTTTTGTCAATCCGCTGATCAACTTTGCCGTCTTTCCGATGGGACAGGATTACCATCTGCCTCACCATATCTTTGCGAGCGTGCCGCACTATCGGCTGAAGGAATTGCATGAGCTGTTAGCGAAATGCGAGGAATACCGCTCGCAGGCCGTGGTCGTCGAGGGCTATTTTCTGCCCTACGAGCAACCGCCGTCGAAGCCGACGGTAGTTGAGGTGGTTGGCCCCAAGTACGACCACCTCGATGCGGAAGTTTACATCGATGACACTGTTTTGGATGGCGAGGAAATCGAGGAAAAGGACGAGATTCTACGCCAGGGCGTGGAGGAGAAACGCAAGGATCGCCTTCCCTCGTGAAACTCTCCGGGCTTGACCGGCTTGTAGGATTTCGGTATCACGCCGAACCTCCGCGCCTACGGGCATGGCGTCGGAAATCGCGGGCGAGGATGCGATGACCCGGATGTTCGCAGGCATGATGCTGATCAGCGTGGCACAACTGGCAATACTGCCGGGCTGCCGACATTTTTCCTTTTCGCAACCGCCGCCTGAAGGTCCGCCGAAAATTCACGAAGGCACGGCCAGACCACAACGCCCTGCGGACAGCCAATTCAAGGTTCAGGATCAATCGCCGTCCACGATCACAATCGAAAAGCCCGCTGAAACCAAGATCGAAGCCAAGATGCCTGTTGGCCCGCGTCTCTCGGATTCCGTGGTTGGCAAACCAACGGGATTACCCAGACTAGAAAAGCAAAATCAAACTGAGTATATTCCAAAGCCTCCGAATCCTGGTGTCGCAGGAGTAGTACGCGTCGAACCGGAGCCTGGCGAGAAAACGCAGGTTGAACCGCAGTCACCCGTCGTGCCGGTGCAAGCGATTGACGCCAAGCGCGACCACGTTGCCCTTCTCCGGGCACTCGAACTGATGTTCACCGACAGGCCACGCGAGGCGATCAAGTATCTTCAAGTTTATGACAAGGACACGCAGGAGATCTTCCTGCGTCTGTTGCCGCCGTTGACGATCTTCGTGCGCAAATCGCTTGACGAAATGTCGCCGCAGGAGATCGCGGTCATCGATCAACAGCTCAATGGGTTGTTGCAAAAGATTCGGCCACGAAGCGAACTCCAAATTTCGCAGATGGCCTATTGCAAACGCATCCGCGGGTTTGGCTCTTACGACTCGCTGCCGGACAACCACACGTTCTTGACGGGCGTGGAGAATCGTCCTGGGGAGTTGGTGCAGCTTTACGTTGAGCTGAAAAATTTCGTGAGCGAACCATCGAAAACGAACGAATACGTGACGAAGCTCTCGTGTGCGATAGAGCTACACGACACGAATAACCGCAAGGTTTGGTCGCATCATTTTGACCGCAACGAGACGACGCACCGCCGCGCGGCCCGTTTGACCGATTTCTACAGCAACTACAGCTTCTACGTGCCAAATCTGCCGGCGGGAACGTACCAGCTGACGGTACAGATCGTGGACGAGACGCTTCCGGAGTTTCGCCGGATTGCTCGCAAATCGCTCGATTTTCGCGCTTCACCCATTGCAGGCTTGCCGGGCCTAAGATAAAGTATCGTATAGAGCACCTTCCTCGCAATTTCCTCTCCCTTACGGTCGCTCATCGGACTTCATAAACGCGCGCGGATCATTTCCGCGCGCCTACTTCGTTTGGTGTGGCCTCCTAGAGATACTTGCAATGGGTTTCAACCGTAGAGGTTTTACGCTGATTGAGTTGCTAGTGGTAATTGCGATCATCGCCATTCTCATAGCCTTGCTCGTGCCAGCAGTTCAGAAAGTGCGGGCGGCAGCAGCGAAGACACAGTGTGGCAATAATCTCAGGCAGATCGGCTTGGCCCTGCACGGCTTTCATGACACGAACAAATACTTCCCGCCGGGCCAAACCACGATTTATCCTCGCAATAGCGGTACTACAGTCTATCACGGGTGGGCTGTTTACATTTTGCCGAATATCGATCAGATTCCGCTGGCGACTCAATATGTTTGGACGTCGAATGACACCGCAGTCGTGAACCAACCTGTACGCAGTGTGCCGATCGCCGCGTTCATCTGTCCCGCGGCCGGAAATGCACGCTTCGACTCCACGGCTGACACGACGTCCACCACGTCGCCGTTTGCCGTCAGCGATTACGCGCCAATATCGGGCATCGCCGATCACCTCTGCGTGAACCTCGGCTTCACCACGACGACTTTCCCGACATCCGAGCGGCGCGGTGTCATGGCGACCGACGCTTACACGCCGATCGCTCAGGTCAGTGATGGGTTGAGCAATACGATTCTCGTCGTCGAGGATGCCAATCGCCCGAATCGCATCCGGCTGGGAGCGCTGGCGACGACTTCCTCGTTCACCGTCTCCGGCGGCGGTTGGGCCTCACGCTACGCAGCGTTCGACATTGACGGCGCCGATCCGGCAACAGGCATTGTCGCCACGAGTTCCGCCAATGTGCAGTCGTGCCTCATCAACTGCTCGAACGAGAACGAGATGTATTCCTATCACACGGGCATAGCCCATGCGCTATTCGGCGACGGCACGGTGCGGCCGATCGCGCAGAGTGTCACTCCCACGATCCTTATCAGCCTAGTCACGAAATCACGCGGCGAGTCCGTCGATCTCGGGTCTCTGTAAAAAGTCGCCACGATTCGTCATTCAGCTCCAAACTCATTCGTAAGGAACCACATCCGCATTTCGATTCGACGGCGCGTGTTTTCGACAGACGGCCAAACAAGCATGCCGATTCACCTCCCATCGCGTAAAACGTACATCGTGGACCTATTCCTGCCGCATTCCTCAATTTACCTGGACGCGCACCATGATTGTATTCGATGCACACCTTGACCTCGCCTGGAACGCCATTGACTGGAACCGCGACCTGACAAAGTCGTGTGAAGAAATTCGTCAGACGGAAAACGACGCCGGCATGACCGATAAAGGGCGAGGGTGCAATACCGTCTCGCTGCCCGACCTTCGGCGAGGAAAAGTCATCATCGTCATCGCGACGCTACTGCCTCGTTTGCTGCGCATTGGCGCGATGCCTGCCATTCAACGCTACGCACACATGGAAGCCGCCTACGGTTGCTCCATGGGGCAGATGGGCTACTACCGCGGCATGTGCCAATCGGGTTACATGCGTTGGATCAAGAACTATCCGGAACTCGATGCGCATATCAAAGAGTGGAAGGCGGACGAGGACTCGAAGACGTTGCCGATCGGCTTCATCCTGAGCATGGAAGGCGCCGACTCGATCTTGCGGCCCGATCAGGTGCAGGAATGGTTCGATGCCGGCTTGCGCATCGTCGGCCCCGCGCATTACGGCGTCAGTCCCTACGCGCATGGCACGGGCACGGAAGGCGGCCTGTTCGAACGCGGCCCGGCCCTGCTCCGCGAGATGGAACGCGTCGGCATGATTCTCGATGTCACCCATCTCTCCGATCAATGCTTTGACGAATCGCTCGACATTTACCACGGCCCAGTGCTCGCCAGCCATCACAACAATCGCACGCTGACGCCGAACCAACGCCAGCTCACAGATGAACAAACGAAACGCCTGATCGAACGCGGCGCCGTCATCGGCCATGCGCTCGATACCTGGATGATGATCCCGAACTGGGTTCGCGGCGAAACCAAGACGGCTGTGCCTCTCGAAAAAATCTGCGACCACATCGACCGCGTCTGTCAGCTCGCAGGCAACGCCAAGCACGCCGCCATCGGCACCGACCTCGACGGCGGTTTCGGCCGCGAGCAATCCCCCGCCGACCTCGATACGATCGCCGACTTGCAGCGCATCCCCGGCTACCTCAAAAAACGCGGCTACTCTGATGCCGACATCGAAGGCATCATGCACACGAACTGGCTACGCTTCTTCGAGAAAGCGTGGTCAAAGAAATAGGGTGTCACGATCGTTTCCCATATAGCCCGCCATTTATGGCGGGTTGGCGGTCGAACGCGCCATAAATCGCGGGCTATATAGCATGAGCAAGCCGTACGATGTCAGCTCAAAAGTCACGTTTGACAAGCACCTGCCCGATTGGCTGGCGCTGGTCCCGCGGAAGCCGCGCGGTTAGGTGCGAATTATCGATTCGGATTTGGCAACGGTGACGGCATTAGCTGACAAGGTCGTGTTCGTGGACGATCCGCTGCCATGGATTTTGCACACAGAGTTCCAATCGAATCGCGATCCCTCGCTGGAATGGCGCGTACCATGGTATAATGGCATTTTGGAGTACAAGCATAAATGCCTGGTTCACAGCCTGGTTGTGCTTCTCAATCGCGAAGCGGAAACGCCAGGTCTGACCGGCGAATGGCTTCGGAAGTTTGAGGGTGAAAAGCCGTACCGATATCTTCGCTATCAGGTCGTGCGCGTCTGGGAACTGCACGCGGAACAATTGGCGATGGGCAGCTGGGGCCTGTTCCCGCTGGCACCGTTGTGCGATGATGCGAAAGCACTGATGCCCGGGCTGATCCAGCGGATGGGCGAACGCCTGATCCGTGAGTATCCCGATCAGGCCGAGGCCAAGACTCTTTGGACCGTCACCGACGAGTTGGTAGGCTTGGGCTACAGAGATCCAATACTCAGTATTATTTTGCAGGAGATGGACAGCATGCTCAATCTCGAACACTCACCGTCGTATCAGAAAATCGTCGCAAAAGGCGAGGTCAAGAGTTTGCGTGAGATAATTTTGCGCATGGGCACGAAGAAATTCGGGAAACCTAGCGCAAAGGTGCAGCGCGAGGTGACCGCCATCACCAGCGTGGAACGATTGCTGGAACTAAGCGAGCGGATTCTGGATGTGGCGACGTGGCGGGAGTTGCTCGGAAAGCCCTGACCACGGTTCAGTGCGAGATATACATCTGGCGAGACCAGCGAACCTCATGAACGAAACGATAAACTGCCCTGGTTGCCAGTCCGCAATCGCCACGCCGACAACGCGGGTGAAATGCAAGCCGCGCTAAAATCGATCCTGCGGAGCTCGGCGATGCGAAAGGAACCAAAAGTGCAGATTCACCCTCGCCCAAACGGAAAACTTTGCAGTAGTTGGTTCGCCTTGGCAGCACGACTTCTATTGGCTGCAAGTGTCGCGACGTTTCTCTTTCCGACGGCTTGCTTGGTTTACGATAATTGGGTTGATCCGCCACTCGTATTTGGTTTTGACGGAGGTAGACGTGGACGGGGATTTTTTGAAGAATTCGTTACATTCTGGGTGCTGCTGACCACCGCGCCAGCGATTCTCGCGGTCGGCATCTGGTATCTTTCAGCCGTTCGGAACGCGCGACGGATCGCGGTAGACCTACAGTGTTCGTGGATTCCCGCATCGGCGAAGTTTCTGTTTCCGTTCTATTTTGCGGCGATTCCAGTATTCATCCTGATCATTTTCCAGCGCAATCTGAAAGAATTGTGGCAAGCGAGCAACCCAGACAACATCGACGAACCCGAATCGTGGAAGGAATCCGATTCCGGTTGGATAGTTCAGACTTGGGGAGCCAGCATGTTAACCTCTGCTTGCCTTGCTGGGCTCACACTCTTGCTCTACCCCTTGTTGCCTTACCACCTGGCCAGTTTCAACATTGCCGTTACTGGCGTGCTGCTGAGCATCGTGATAAAATCCATCACAACGCGACAGCACGAACGATATCGGCGGTTATTCGAATAATAGTTGCGATTCGAGCCTTGCAGTCGGAGACGCAACATGATTCAGAACGACATCGAACTGCGGGCGACACAGGAACGCGTCGCTCGGTTTCAACAGCAACTCGCGCACCTGCGCACCGTCGAAACGAACGTGACCGCGTTTCGTTTATCCTCATCCGGTTTAATTGCCGAGATCGACCGGATGCAACTTGAGATTCGCGAGTACCTCGGTTCATTGCCAACGGAGTTGAAGAAGGGGGCGTGACGCAACCAAACGCGTCGTCAGTTTCTCACCGGCGTTACCGACGCGCCGACGGCTCGTTCGCCAATCTCAACGCACGCGCCTTGCCGAAAGGAATTACTCCCATAACTATTCCGCATGAAAAAACACAGCGCGCAGAAAAAATATCTTCACAAGATCAGCCACAAGCGGATCGATCCGCCGGCGGCGACGGGCTCGACGAATGCCACGCAACTCGTCGAGGAGTTGTTTCTCTCCTACAACGCTGGCCGAATCCGCGAAGCATGCCGGCTCTTCACGACGAAGATGCTTGACGAAAACGTCACCGTTGGTCTGTCGCTCTCCGGAGCACTGACGCCGGCGGGCCTCGGAATGTCGTGTCTGGTTCCGTTGATCGAGGCGGGGTTCATCGACTGGATCATCTCCACCGGCGCCAATCTTTACCACGACACGCACTTTGCTCTTGGCATGGATCTGCACCAGTCTCGGCCTGGTCTCAACGATCTCGATCTGCGCGAAAACCAGGTTATCCGCATTTACGACATCGTCTTCGACTACGAAAACCTGCTTGGCACCGATCGCTTTTATCGCCAATTGTGCCGCAGCGAGCCGTTTCAGAAGACCTTCAGCACGGCGGAGTTTCACTATCTCGTCGGCAAATATCTGGCGGCGCGCGAGGACGACCAGAAGGCCAAGCACCGCAGCTTCGTCGCTGCCGCGTATCGCGCGGGCGTACCGATCTTCACGTCGTCTCCTGGCGATAGCTCGATCGGCATGAATCTCGCCGCATTGCAACTCGAAGGTTCGCAGCTCAGGATCGACCCGTTGCGTGATGTGAACCAGTCTGCGGGCATCGTCTGGAACGCGAAAAAATCGAAGGGTCATAGCGGCGTGTTCATCCTTGGCGGCGGATCGCCGAAGAATTTCATGCTGCAAACGGAGCCGCAAATTCAGGAAGTGCTCGGACTCGACGAAGCCGGCCATGACTACTTCTTGCAGGTGACCGACGCTCGCCCGGACACCGGCGGACTTTCCGGCGCGACTCCGCAAGAGGCGATGACGTGGGGCAAAGTCGATCCGAATCAGCTGCCAGACACCGTGACATGCTATGTCGATTCGACCGTGTTTCTTCCAATCTTCACGGTCTATGCGCTGGCGAACCACAAGCCACGTCAGCATAAACGACTGATGGATGGCATGGAGGACATTACCAAGGCGCTGGAAGCGGGGTATTTGAAGAACCGCAAGAAGAATCGCAAGGAATAGTTGGCGACGCGACGACTATGCCGCGACGGGTGGCTGTTTCGCTGTAGTCGCTCGCTCGGACAATCCCAGGAGGTTTGCTAACTGATCCAGCGTCCGCTCCGTTGCGCCTTGCTGCGAGAGCACGAATCGCCGGGCCGCCTCGCCCAATCGTTGGCGTTCCTTGGCGTCGGCGAGCAAGCGCAGGACCGTCGCTTCCAACTCGTCACAATCGCGCACCTGAATGGCGGCAGCGTTCGCCAACAGATCTGCGACGGTTTGCTTGAAGTTCCAGGTGTGCGGGCCGAAACAGACCGCCGCTCCGTATGCGGATGGTTCGATCATGTTCTGCCCGCCGCGTTTGCCGTCGAGGCTTCCGCCGACGTAGGCGACGTCCGCCAAACCCCAAATCGCGCCGAGTTCGCCGATCGTGTCGATCAGAAAAATAGGCGTTTCAAGATCGCCCGTCGCTGCCTTTCCAATCGCGGATCGGCGCACCGTTGGCATTCCGCTCCGCTGAAGCAGGTCCGCGACCTCATCGAATCGTTCCGGATGTCTTGGCACGACGACAAGCCGCAAGCGCGGAAACAGACTCTTCGCCTTGCGGTAGATTTCGATGGCAAGCGACTCCTCGGGATCCTGACTGCTGCCGACTACCCACACCAAGTCGTCTGCTGCGATGCCCAGCAACGCGCGCATGGCACGTGTCCGGGCGTTATCACGATCCGTGTTGACGCCGTCGTACTTGATATTGCCCGTAACGACGACGTTTTTGGCCCCGAGCTGAAGGTATTGGTCGCGGTATTCGTCGTTCTGCGCTCCGATCCAATCGACTTGGCCAAACAGCCTTGCCAGCAGCCAGCGAAACGATTGAAACCGCCGAGCGCTTCGCGGACTCATGCGCCCGTTGAGGATCGCGACAACGACATTGTTCCTCTTCGCGGCACGAATAAAGTTCGGCCATATCTCCCCCTCGGAGAGTACGACGAGCGTGGGCTGAATCGTCTTCAACGCATTCGCGACCGCCCAGGTGAAATCGAAAGGCCAATAGACAACCGGCAGATCGGGAAAATGTTTGCGGGCTTCATCATGCCCCGTACTCGTCGTCGTGGAGACGACGATCTGCCAGCCGGGAAAGCGCGAGCGAAAGCGTGCCACCACCTGCCGAAGCAGATGAATCTCGCCCACGCTGACACCATGAAACCAGGCGACCGGCTTTCCCCGAAAATCCGCGAGGCGCGAATCATCGGCCTTGCCGAGCCATTTGGCAAATAAACCTCGCACCGGTTTTTTTCGCACCCAGGCTTTCCAACAAAGCCAGGGTAAAATGGCGAACCAGGCAGCGATGTAGATCGCGTTCAGAAGGTAACCCATGCCATGCTTGTACCGCGCCGGGCGAAATCAGAAAAGGCAAGTTCGGAGACAAGGGCGTTGTCCACGCCTCCCATTTTAGCCAGGCTGCGTTGCCCGCTGCCGACGGCGTATTCCTTGCGGTTTGCGAGCGTTATCGTAGAATGGGACATGCTGGGCCTATTTCCGTAAAGAAAGTTCTATGTCATCCCAATCCCTGCAAGATGTTGCCGACTCGATCCTCCGTCTCGCGAAACGCCAGGGACATGTCACGGCTCGTGAGATTCGCTCCGAGGTGCGTTTGGCCGGCCTTGAGGAAACGGCATGGAAGGACGCGCTTGCACTCGTTCGGTCGTCGCTTGTGCTTCGCCAGGGGCGATACTATCACAAGGAAGCGTACAATCCGCGTGTTCAGAAAGAACATGCTCAGCAACTGGCGATTCAGAAGGTGATTCGCCGGCTGATTCGCTTGCACAAGGAACGCGCTAAAAGCGATGAACGCCGTGGACAGGTTCGGATTGATTTCATTCAGCCGGTGAAGATACGCACCGAGGACGGCGCGGAACATACGCTGATGAGCCGAGACCTTTCCACGACGGGCGTGCGCTTGCTCGGAACCAGGCGTCTGCTCGGGCACAAGATACAACTCACGCTGCCGTCCGGCACCGATCAACCGCCTTGCCGACTATTGGTTCGCATCTTGTGGACCTGTGCCGTCGGCGACGATCTTTTCGAGAACGGCGGCAACTTTCTCGAACAGCTTCCCGCGGAACACAAGGCATGACGCTAACCTATCCGCCGACGATCATCGTGAGGCATCCGCGCGAAAATCCCAAGAAATGCTCCGTGCTTCCGCTGGATGGCCGTGCGGACATACGATTCTTTACCTATCCCGTTCAGCAGCCGCTTGATTTAACTGGCTACGTCCAGCTCGCCGCCGACGGACCGCCGTTGTCCGAGGCGGATCGCGAATTTGGTATCCTGCTGCTAGACGGCAGCTGGCGATCGGCGAGTAAAATGCTCGGGCACTTCACGCATGTGGAATCGCGTTCGCTGACGGGCTGGAAAACCGCCTATCCGCGCGTGTCCAAGCTGGGTACAGATCCTGACAACGGCCTGGCTTCGCTCGAAGCGATCTTCATCGCGTATCACATTCTGGGTCGGCCGACCGGCGGTTTGCTCGACCATTATCGCTGGTCGCGTGAATTTCTCGCTATCAATGGATTGATCTCAGTCGAGCCAGAAGCGTGAGCGACTGGAGGTATGCAGCGTCCATCTCCAGTCGCTCACGCTCCTGGCTCGCCGAACGATACTTCACGCGGACGAATTTGACGTTCCCGAGCCGCGCACGCAGCGCAGCGGAGTAAGCGGTTTGGCTGGCCGGCGCTTACTCCGCTGCGCTGCGTGCGCGGCTCGGACAATGCATCAAACCCAGCCGTGCGTAGTATACTATAATCCCCACATGACTGCATTTGCGACCGAGTTATCGCGTTGGGGACCGGAAGCCCGCTATGAGGCGATGCCCGAGGCGAGTGCGCATGCCTACTGTGCGGAACTCGCGCGGACGCACTACGAGAATTTCTCGGTCGCCACGATGCTGCTGCCGCGCCGGTTGGTGCAGCACTTTCATAACATCTACGCCTACTGTCGCTGGGCGGACGACCTCGGCGACGAGACGGGCGGAGGGCAACGCGCGCTGGATCTATTGCAATGGTGGCGCGAGGAACTGCTTCGCGTTTATGACGAGTCGCCGCGCCATCCGGTGATGATTGCGTTACGAGGCACGATACAGCGATTTGCCATTCCGCCGACGCCGTTCCTTGACCTGATCCTGGCCTTCGAGCAGGACCAACGCGTCAAGCGCTACGACACGTTCGAGCAACTCGTCGGCTATTGCAAAAACTCCGCGAACCCGGTCGGGCATCTTGTGCTTTATCTTTGTGAATGCTTTGACGAAACCAACGCGAAGTTATCCGATTCGATCTGCACGGCCCTGCAATTGACGAACTTTTGGCAGGACGTCGCTCGCGATTTCGACATTGGCCGAGTGTATCTACCAGCCGAGGATCGGGCGCGCTTCGGCTACACGGATGCCGACCTGGAAGCGCGTCGGTTCACGCCGGGCTTTGCCGACTTGATGAAATTCGAAGTGGAGCGAACGCGCACATTATTCGATGCGGGAATGCCGTTGATCGCTCGCGTGCCCGGTGATGTACAAGCGGACATCGAGCTTTTCGCGCGCGGCGGGCAGGGCATTCTCCGCAAGATCGAACAGGTCGGCTATGACGTCTGGCGCACGCGTCCCGTTTTGAAGAAATGGGAGAAGCTCGTACTGGTCGGGAAAGTCTTTGCGCGGAACTGGTTTCGGCGACTTTGGCCCAGGCGGTCGATTACACCATGAATGCGTCGCTGCTGCGATCCTACAGCTACTGTGAAGAGGTGGCGCGGCGCGAGGCGGGCAATTTCTACCCGGCGTTCCTGTTGCTGCCGCCGCCGCGTCGGCTTGGAATGTGCGCTCTCTACACGTTCATGCGCCTTGCAGACGATCTTTCCGACGAACCGAGGCCGAACGGCGAGAAGTGCCAGCTACTCGCGGGTTTACGCCGAAGTCTCCACAGCGTGCTCGCGGGTGATACCACGCATCCGATGCATGCGGCACTGGCGCATACGATTCGTCAATTTCACGTGCCAATCCGATATCTCGAAGCCGTGATCGATGGCGTGGAGATGGACCTTGAACCGGTCGCCTACAAGAGTTTTCGCGAATTGCACAACTATTGCTATCACGTGGCGTCGGTCGTTGGATTATCGTGCGTCCATGTGTGGGGATTCGACGGGACCTCGACGCTGCGCTATGCCGAAGATGCGGGGATCGCGTTTCAACTCACGAATATCCTCCGCGATGTGGCGGAAGATGCAGCACGTGGCCGAGTCTATCTGCCCGGTGACGAATTGGCCCAGTTCGGTTACGACGCCGATCGACTCCGCCGCGGCGTGCGGGATCCTGCTTATCTGGCAATGATGCGTTTCCAAGCGGCGCGGGCGCATGCCTATTACGACAGCGGAGCGAGGGTGCAGCGGCGGCTGTCCTCGGCGGGGCGGGCGGTGTTCCAGATGATGTCGGCCACCTATCGCGAGCTGTTGCGCGAAATTGAACGGCGTGATTTCGATGTGTTTCAAGGGCGCGTGCGCGTGCCGAGTTGGAAGAAGGTATTTTTCGCGGCATGCGCTCTGCCGACGCGATTTGGGTGGGTCTGATCGATGCAGCCGAGCGTTCTTATCATTGGCGGCGGTTTGGCAGGGCTGGCGGCGGCGACAGCGTTGGCACCGCGCGGGTTCCGCGTGCGCATCCTAGAAGCACGCGGCAGGCTGGGCGGACGCGCCAGCTCGTTTCACGACTCGGCAACCGGTCAACTTGTCGATACCTGCCAGCACGTCAGCATGGGCTGTTGCACGAACCTCGCCCATTTCAGCCGGACCATTGGCGTGGCCCATTTTCTCCAGCCACAGCCGATGCTGTATTTCATGACGCCCGATCGGCGCGTGAGCCGATTCCGTGCCGATCCGCTGCCCGCGCCGCTGCATCTTTTCCGCAGCTTCGCCTTCGCGCATTACCTGACGCTGCGAGAAAAAATGCGGATCGCGTGGGCCTTGATGAAGCTGAAATCCGCGCCGGTTTCTGATGCCGATCCGCCGTTTCTCGAATGGCTGAACAAGTACGGACAGACGCAGCGAATGATCGATCGCTTCTGGGGCCTGGTGCTTGTGAGCGCGCTCAATGAATCGCCCGACCGCATCGGTTTGCGCTACGCGAGGAAGGTGTTCGTGGACGGGTTTCTTACGCATCGCCGTGGGTTCGAGGTGGAGGTGCCCAACGTGCCATTGGGTCGGTTGTACGGCGAGGAGTTGTTGGGATGGCTGCGCGAACACCAAGTGGACGTGCAATTATCCTGTGCCGGCCGGCGATTCGTCGTCACCGAGGATCGTGTGGCGGCGCTGGAGCTTCGGCAAGGGGACTCGCTGCTGGCGGACCATTACATCGCGACGGTTCCGTTTGATCGATTGCTGGACCTCCTGCCGATCGAGATTGTCGAGCGTCACGACTATTTCAGCAATTTGCGAAAACTTGAGACGTCGCCAATCACGGGCGTGCATTGCTGGTTTGATCGCGAGGCAACGAAATTGCCTCACATCGTGCTCTTGGATTGCATCGGTCAATGGGTGTTCAATCGCGGCGAGACGTCGCCGGGTGAATGGTACTTGCAGGTGGTGGTAAGCGCTGCCAGGCAGTTTCGGGGACTGGGACACGACGAAGTCGAACGCCAGGTGGTCGCGGAATTGCGCCGTCTCCTGCCTGTGCTGGCGGATGCGAAGTTGATACGCGCCCGTGTGGTGACGGAACACGCTGCGACATTCAGTGCCGTGCCGGGCGTGGACCGCTGGCGGCCGCCCCAAGTCTCGCCGATCGCGAATCTCTTCGTTGCCGGCGATTGGACTCGGACCGGTTGGCCGGCGACAATGGAAGGCGCCGTTCGCAGCGGCTATCTCGCCGCCGAGGCGGTGCTGAAGAGCGTTGGTCGTCCGGAAAAATTGGTCCAGCCCGACCTGGCATGATATGCTATTTTCGCCGAATTTTTTCCGCTCTTTCGTGCTCGGCACGAATCAATTCAAATAGCTCCGACAGCACTTGCTGGCGAGGTTTTTCCGCGAAATCCGCTGAATGGACTGGCTTCCCCATCGAGACCGCGATGGTTCCTGGCATGGCGGGAAAGCAGAGCGGCGCGAAGCTCGGCAGACGCCGCGAGCGGGGCCAGGCATCAAACGCGCCAGCGATGCCGACGGGAACTATGGGCGCCTGCACGCGTTTTATCAGCAAGTGGATCCCAGGCTTCAACGGACCGAGCGACCCGTTGTGGGTCCGCTCCCCTTCCGGAAAGACTAGCACCGGCCTACCGAGTTGCAACTGTTCGGCGATGGTGCGAATTCCTTCTTTTCCAACTCCCTCTTGATCGATTGGAACGGCATTGAGGCTTCTGATGAAGGCCGAAAAAAAACGATTGCGAAAAAGCGTTTTTCGCGCCAGATACACCAGCGGCCTTTTCGCCACCAGCCCGACCAGCGGCGGGTCGAAAAAACTCTGATGGTTGGCGATTAAGAGCGCCGGACCCGTTGTCGGCATGTTGCTAGCGCCGCTCATTCGTAGGCTGGAGCCAAGGGTGAAACTCGTGAATGAGGTGAAATAGATGACAGAATTCCAGAGGCAATTCCATCTCGAGTCCATCTGGGCGAGAGTATCGATCGGCGGAGAGGGGGGTTCGTTCATATTTATTCAGCCGAGCGCCAGGTCAATTCGGGAGACGTTCCTGCAGTCGTTCGCGCACGATGCGCTCCATTGTGTCCACGACCTCGTCGAGCGTCAACTGAGTGCTATCGAGAACGATGGCGTCCACAGCGGGAATCATCGGTGCGATGTCTCGCGCGGCGTCACGTGCGTCACGCGCCTGCTGTGCGTTCAGGATTTCGTCGAACGAGACCTCGAGTCCTTTTGCTTCAAGCTCGCGATGCCGGCGGCGGGCGCGCTCGACAGGATCGGCGAACAGAAAAAATTTGCCTCTGGCCTCCGGAAATGCGATGGTTCCCTGGTCACGCCCTTCACACACGATATCGCGACCCGCCGCGATCTTACGCTGCAATTCGACGAGTTTGCGACGCACTACCTTGCTGCTGGCGACCTTTCCCGACGCGGCTGTAACCTCTGGCGTACGAATCAACGCAGCGATGTCTTCCCCGTTGAGGATGACTCGATCACCCGCCAAATCGAGACACAGATCTTGAAGAACTGCGGAGGCTTGAGCTTCATCGGCGAAATCACACTGGGTGCGCAATCCAAGAAGCGTGACAGCCCGGTACATGGCGCCCGTGTCGAGAAAATCGAAACCCAGCCGACGCGCCAGGAGGCGTGCCGCGCTGCTCTTTCCTGCGCCAGCGGGGCCGTCGATGGTTACGATCATGGCATGTGCGGGGATTGCAAAACAGAAGGGCTGGAAAATACAGCAGGTTGAAAGCAACGTTTTCAACCTGCTGTTTGTAGACTGTCAAATCACTATCGCGTGTTGGCGGCGAGCGTGAAGGTGTCGCCTGCGGTGATCGAGGTGGCGTTTCGTTCCAGCAACCCCCAGCGTGCGGAGAACACCTCGTAATTCATCGTGCCGGCGGGGATTTCGAGAACCTTCGACGCCTTTGCGGGAATACGATAATTCGTGCCGTTGACGATGAACAGAAGTTCGTCGGAATAAAGATTCGTGAGAACGACGCGTCCGTAGCTCGGCGTGACAGGCGTGGCGATGTTGCCTGGCGTCGGCGGCGAGAGCATCATCCGCTTTTCGGTCGGGCCGAGCTTGGTGATCGCCTCGTGGATCGCCTTGAGGGATTTGCCGAGTTCCTCGAACATCGTCTTGTCCATTGCCGGTGTCGCCGAGCCGACCGTGGCGGGGTTTTTCAGGCGTTCCTTCAATGACGCGATTTCCTCGGTAAGTTGATCGATTTTGAGCTTATGGCGAAGCTGTTCGCTTTGAAGCGAGCCGACATCGGTCTTGATGGCTTCCGCACTCTTCTTCAGGCTCTTGACGTCGCCCTGGAGTTCCGAGAGGACGCCGTTTTCGAGCTTGCGAATCTCGGCCCGGAGCACGTCGGTGATGGCATCGGTATCGAGGACTGGCGCCTTCTTTTTCTCCAGCGTTTCGAGACGCTTGGAAATGTCCTGGAGCGATTTGAGAAGTTCGTCGGACGGGGTTTGTGTCTGCGCCAGCACGACCGGTTGCGGTGCGATGAGAATAGTCGCCGCCGAGAGGGCCGTATACATCGTCAGGGTTTTCCAGTTGCGAATCATAGGGCTATCTCCACGGTGAATGGTGCACGGATGTAGATAGATTATGGGATCAACGCAGGTTTCGACAATAGGCGGCGGGGTCGAATCGAATTTCGGGATCATGGTCTTGATCGGTTCGTGAGTAAACGAGGGCGCCGGAACGGGAATCGATAGCGCAGGAGGTTCCTTGCTCTGTACAATTGGCGGCAATAGTTCCAGGGCCTGCGGCTTTGGCGCTTCGGTTCTCGTGGGAAACAACGGCGGTGGCGGGGCCGACTCTTTTTTCGCTGGGGGGATTTCCTTCGGGACCGGCGAGGGCGACGACTCTTTGCGAAATTTGACCACACCCTGGAGTTTCGGAAAGAGCACCTCGGCGCGCAGAAGTTTCTCACCGCCTTTTTTCGCCATCGCGACCGAGGCGCCCCACGTCATCAGACCAAGCGACAGCACGCTGGAACCGGCGACGACAAGCCAAAACAGCGTTGAAGATCGTCGTCGGCGCTTCGCCGAGCGGGAATCAGCATGCGGTGAAGATGTTGTATAGTCGACCATGGCTCAAGCACCGTGTGCGAACGTACTTTGGGTTCAAGGGCATCCTGGGCGGACCCCACCACGGTATAAAGCAACGATCCGGAAAAAAAAAGCCGAAATGTCGAAATGTTGGACGGAAAAAAGCTTGTGCCCAGGGCGAAACCTGGGCACATTCATGGGACCATGAAATTGCTTGCTGCCTAATTCTCTTCGTACTGGGCGATGCGGTTGACGGTTTCGTCGAACTCGTCGCCGATGTCGTCGCCAAAGCGGTATTCCATCAGAAACGCGTCTTCGCCGCTGTCCTCGTAGAAGGACCGCATGACGCGTACGGCACGGAATTCCTCGTGGCGGAAGAAGAGTTGGGCGGCGAGGTTCGTCTCGCGAACTTCCAGCGTGATGCGCGTTCGGCGGTGGCTGGAGAGTTTGCTGATAAGCTTGGCAATCATTTGCGCCCCGACGCCGCTGCGCCGCCAGGCCGGGTGCACCGCGAAGTTGAGGATGTGCAGTTTGTTCTTGTGCAGTTCGTAGATCATGAACCCGATGACCTTTTCCCCATGCTCGGCCACCATGCCGATGCAGTTGCGCTGGCGCAAGCAGCGGAGAAAGTCTTCCTCGGTCCACGCGAATTCGAAGCTCGTCTGCTCGGTCTGAATGACTTCGGGCATATCGCGGCGAATCATCCAGCGGATATGAACCCGGATCTGTTCCTTCTCTGTCCGGCCCGTATTCATCTTGCACACCTCCCCATGACACGGCGAGCAAGTGCCCCTCCCTGGGTGCGCCGCGCTCCGTGCGTTTCCGTTCCGTTTGTCGTATTCGTCCGCGGGGTCGGCATGACGGGAAAGCAATGCGTGAACCGCTCACGCTTTCTTGAGGCGTTCCGATCATTGTGAAGCGAATATTAACATCGCTTCAAAATCGGCTCAAGGCCAACCGACTTCGCGTCCGCTTTGCTCGTGGTGGGGAGACAAGAAGAATGGAATGAGAAAGGGGGATTCCCTTCCCCTATAACCAGCCTCCTTGGCTGTCCGGCGTGAAAGTCGGTTGCTTCGCAAACACTCAACAAAAAAAATAAATACCGACTTCGCGATCACGAGGCAAAGAAAAAATTCCAATTAGGCAAACTTTTTACATCTGTCAACGATTTTCAATGGACAGTTTGAACGACTGAAATTCCCTGTCCCCCGCTTATTCTTCTACGTTTTTCAGTGAAGATCGAACCCTTATAACAACTCATTTCATCGGAGCAACGCCAGTATTCTTTTCCCGTTTTCAGCTGCGTCGTCGGCGAAAAAAACGCCGTTTCAAATTGTAGTTTCGAGATTATTCTCGGCGTAGCGGTCGTCAATCGCGATAGACCAGCGTGCTGATTTCGCGCTGCACAGGCGTTCGGATCTGGTCGCAGAAGACGGCGAAGCGTACGCGCTGATCGCCCGGCGATTTTGCCGTCGCGGACACGCGGAGCACCTGTTGGGCCTGCGATTGCAGCAGCGGAATCGCGTCGAAGGTCACCGTTTGGCCTTCGATGCTGTAATTCGCGCCGCCTTGTGCCTGCTTCGGCTGCATGCCGGGAGGAAATTCCACGCGAATCTTCACGTCGCGCGCCGGTGAAGTGCCGGGATTGACGACCTGGATCTCGTAAACAGCGTCCTTGCCGATCTCGAGGGGATTATCTCGCTCGATCACGCGCAGGGTCAAGTCGGCGACGCCTTCGACGGCTACTGTACCGTTGTTCTTAACCTCGGGAACGCCGTCGGCTCTGACGAAGATCGCCGGCGTGTATTGCCCCGCCTTATCTCCGTGGAGCCGCATCGTTAGCGTCAATGGCTGCTCGGGCGACAGGTTCTCGACATGCCAGAATACGGTTCGGCTATTCGCTTGATAGAGGCCTCGCTCGCTGGCGGCGACGAATTCCACGCCGTCGGGCAGTCGGCAGGCGATATCGACGTTCCGCATCGCCCGGCCTGACTGGTTCGTGATGTCGATACGCACCTCGCCCGTTCGACCGATCTGCAGCTTGGTTATCGGCGCAGTCTGAATGCGCACGGCTCCGCTGCCGCCGTCCACTTCGACGCTCGTCGAGGCGGCGACTTCAACGCCCGAGCCCGGAGTGACTCGGACGCTGACGCCATGCCGGCCGGGCTTGATCACGTCCGCAGGCATTTTGAGCGTGCGAGTCTCCCCGGGTTGGAGTGTAACGTTGATTTTGCCGACGATCTCGTTGCCTTGCTTCGTGTTGAACCCGTCGCCGAGAAGGCCGCGAAGGGTCAAGCCGTTGACGGGTTGTTTGCCAATATTGGTCACGCGAATGTCAAAGGCGGTGGACATTCCGACATGCAGGCCCGTCGGCGCGATAAGCTGGACCGCGATGGTATTGACCGGGTTTTGTGGCCGAAGCACCAGCGTCGATTCGGAGGCAATATTTGACGCGCTGACGTGGACGCTCGTACCCGGAGCCAACTGGACCGCACGGATCGCCTGCAAGGAAATCCGCAAGGTCTGCTCCGCGCCGGGCGCTAGAGTGGGCAACGTCCAAACCGCCTTCGAACCATGAACCTGTGGCAGCGGCTCGGCGGCCGTCGCGCGAACTTCCGGCGCGATCTCATCCTCGATACGAACCTGCTGGGCGACGACGCTGCCGACGTTGCGAACAACTATTTGGTACGCTTGCGTCTCGCCGGCTTGCAGTTGAGGCGCTCCCCGTTTTTCGACGACGATCGTCGGAGTCACGATTCGGCCATTGCTGGCGACTGGCGCGACGGAGGTCGGACCGATCGGCGGAACCATCGCCTTGTTGATCGGCAGAGGCTCGGGATTCAGCGGCGGATCACTTTTTTCCTGCGGAATCGGCGGCGGTTGCAATAGCGGCGTTGCCGGTAGCGGATTCGAACGCACTGGCACGAACGACTTGATCCGCGGCGTGGTGGTCGCTGCTTGCGGCTCGCTAACGGGCGTCGTAAAGGTCGGCTCGGGAACCGTCACTGGCGGGGCGATGATTGTCGGCGGGGTCTTAGGCTCCAGCTTCGGAGGTGAAAATCCGGCATCTTTCTTCGGCTCCGGCGCCGCTGCGGGCGGAGCGATCACCGGCGGCGGGAAGCCAAGTTCCACCGGCGCGTTCGGCACGGTCTTTTTTGGCTCCGAAATGGCTGGCGGCGAGATCGGCGTGGTCATTCCCGAATTGGCAGGTTCGATCTTGGGAACCTCTTTACTCAACGGTTCCACGATAAGTGCCTTCGTCGGTTCTGGCAACGGCGGCGGAATCGATGTCTTGGGCTCGAGCGGTGGAAGCGGCGGAGGCAGCGGCGCTGGCGGCGGCGTTGCGCTGATCACCTTCTCGTCCAACTGCGGCGGCGCTGGCAGTGGCGGCGGAACCACCTTATCGTCTTGCTTCACCTTCAACACAGGCAACGGCGGCGGCATGCTATTGTCGCTCGTCGTCTTCATCGGCTGGGTCACGCCGCCCGTCAGCACGATTCCGCCATCGGTCACAAAACCCGCGCGCGACCCCGCCGTCGGCTGCGGCACTTCATAGACTTCCGGAGGAATGATCAACGTCGGGTCGGCTTTTTTCTTCTTTGCGGGCGGGGGCAGCCGCAACGGCGGTTTCGTTCCCGCTCCCGTCATCGGCGGCTTCGTCGTTTCTTCCGCGGGAATCACCACGGGCTGCGACCACAACGATCCGCCTTCCTGCGCAACGACAGCCCAGCACGCGCAGAATCCGAGCGCGCTCGTCAGCACCATCGCCAGTTGCAGCCGCTTTGACTTCACGTGTGGTTGTGCCTCCTCAAGTCCGCAGATGAGCGCGGCGATTCTGCGGGGTCGGAACCCGCGAATTCGCTTTGCTCATCCGTGGGCCTAGCCTGCATTTCTCACCACAGAGAACACGGAGAACACGGAGAACACGGAGAAATGCGAAGTAATTGACACTCAGCAAATAGCAGCATTGAACCTCTGATCGAGGAAAAGACGATGTGCTTTTCATCGATCCTCCCTATGTTCTTTGTTTTCCTCTCTCTGTGCTCTCTGTGCTCTCTGTGGTGAGAAATCCGGACTGGTTTTCCAGCCGATACTTCCCCTTGTACGCTTCCGCCGGGTACTTGCGGGCGTTTTTCACCATCTTCGCTCGCAGCGCGTCGCCCAGGTCCAGGCCGATGACGTTGCTCATTGCCAGGAGATAGCAGAACACGTCGGCCATCTCGTCGGCGATCGCTTCACGCTTCTGCGGATCGTTTGCCGCCTCGTACGAACCGGGCAGATCGACCCACAGGAAGCATTCCATCAACTCGGCGGCTTCGACCGCGACGCCCATTGCGATATTTTTCGGACTGTGAAACTGCCGCCAGTCGCGTTCGTCCACGAATTGGCGGACCAGTTCGCGCAGTTCGCCGAGCGTGGTATTGGCGTCAGGCACGCGGATTCCCCAGCTTGCCGCTGTTGTGCGGTTTATCAGCAATATTCCGTCGATACAGGATGGACGGACTATACCTCTCCTCTTGTATCTGTCAATGGTGAGAGGAAACTTGATTGATCTTGAAAATGAAACATCGGCGAGCCTGGCCGCGGGGCCGCGGAGTAAACCCGCTGCCGGGCGGGCGAACCGTTATCTGGCCCCTGTAGGTTGAGGCACGTTCCTGTTTCGGCGACGCGGAAGATTCTTGCATGACGCTCAAGACGCTCATGCAAAAAAGGGTGAGCGCCTTGGTGAGGGATGATCATCATAATCGACATACTCACCAAGCAGACGGAATCCGGAGCGAAAAACAAATCGTCCGTGGGCTACGGTAAAATTCAATTCGCATTTGACATGTAGTGTACGCGCGTATATATTCAATTTACCGTCGTGACGACGTTTTTTCCCAGCCGATTTTTGTTCCCTGTTTCCTTGTTTAGCGCTTGCTCAATTCTTTGCCGGCACGGCATTGCGCGAGCGCTAAACGAGGATCGCGGAATTGGGGCCAAGCACATGCACCTGGGAAATCGTGCGATTGCGCGGGAATTGGCGGAGCGGATTCGCTCGCTGGAATCGGCGTCGCGCCAGGCCGATGCGCGGATTATTCCTCTCGGCACGGGCGGGCTGGGGCCGTTGTTCGCGGGGGAAGGCTTGCCGAGTGCCACGCTGATTGAATTGCTCGCCGCCGGTGCGGGCAGTGGGGCCTTGACGCTGGCCTTGCACCTCGCCAAGCATGCGTGCGGCGAACGCAAGACGCTCGTCGTTGCCGATCATCAGCGCAGCTTTTATCCGCGCGCGCTGGCTCGGCTCGGCATCGACGTCTCGCGCGTCATCGTGCTGCGTTGCCCGAACCCGCGCGACACGCTCGCCGGGTTGGTGCAGGCGTTGCGCTGTCCCGCGGTGGGAGCGGTCGTCGGGCAGTTCGATGCGATTGCTGTGCCGGAGTTTCGCCGCTTGCAGCTGGCGGCGGAAGCGCATGGCGGGATCGGATTATTTTTACGGCCCGAATCCGCGCGTAACGGCACATCGTTCGCCGGCGTGCGCTGGGACGTTCGACCGTTGCGCAGCGTCGATGCGTGCCGCCGGCTGCACATTGAGATTCTGCGCGAGCGTGGCGACGGCATTCATCAGCGTGCTCGCGCGGCTATCGTGGAGATCGACGATGCGACGGGTGCTGTGCGTCTATTTTCCGCACTGGGGCATTCAGCGGCGGCTGCGCGGAATGTCGGGGGGTGACGGCTCTTCCTCCCCTCGCCCCCGGTACTCCGGGGGAGAGGGGTCGGGGGTGAGGGGGATGAACTTGCAAAAACCTCACGATTCCGCCCAGGCCCCTCGCCCCCCTCACCCCGGCCCTCTCCCCCCGGAGTACCGTGGGGAGAGGGAGGGAAAAGCCCTCGCCCTCTCGCGCCCCGTCGCCGGCAAGGGCAGCAAGATCGTCGCCTGTTGTGCGAAGGCCTGGCGCGACGGTGTTCGCCCCGGGATGCCCCAGGCGGAAGCGCTGGCGCTGTTGCCAAGCCTGCGTGTCGAGCCGGAGGATTTGGACGCCGACCGCGCGGAGTTGTTGCGCTGGGCGGCGTGGGCGGAGCGGTTTTCGCCGATCGTCGGCATCGAGGAGGCACTCGAACCGGCAACGCTGTTTCTCGACGTCACCGGCGGGGCATCCTGTTTCGGCGGCGAAGAAGCGCTGGTCCACAAAGTGTGCGAAGCGTTTGCCGCGGAGAAATGGGATGTACGCGTCGCCCTGGCCGACACGATCGGCGCGGGCTGGGCGCTGACGCATCGCACACCGCTCCCCTCGCCCTCGGTACTCCGGGGGAGAGGGGTCGGGGGTGAGGGGGCAGCAGCGAACCCGCTCAAAGTCCAAGACTCCGCAAGGGATTCTAAGCCCCCCTCACCCCAACCCTCTCCCCCCGGAGTACCGTGGGGAGAGGGCGAAGATCGCGGCATCAGTCTGCAAGCGGCAATCATCGCCCCCGGCGAGCACCCGCGCCACCTCGCCTCGCTACCGGTCGCACTGCTACGACTCGGCGCCGCCGCCGTCACGCTGTTGCATCAGCTCGGCATCGACCGCATCGAAACCCTGGCAGCATTGCCGCGTGCGGAAGTGGCGCAGCGTTTCGGCACCGAAGTCGTCAGGCAACTCGATCGCGCGCTGGGCGATGTGGCCGAGGTCATCGTGCCGTATCATGCTCAGCCTGAAACCGTTGCCTGTTGTGCGTTCGATTTCGGCATCGATCGGCATGATGTCGTGGCTCGGGCACTGGACGATTTGCTCGTGCGTCTCGAAGCGATCCTCGAACGTCGCGGGCAAGGCGCTCGACTGTTTGAATGCGTGCTGAGGCAGGAGGATGGCGAATCGCCGCGCATCGAGTGTCAACTGTCGCGGCCGATGCGCGACGCCAAATACATCGGCCAATGGCTGCGTGTGCGGTTCGAGCAGGTGCGGTTGACGGCGCCGGTCATGGGCATCGAGTTGCGAGCGGTGTCGGCGGAAACGCTGAAGCCGACGTGCCCCGATCTGTTCGACGGCGAAGCGCACGATCAGGCCGAAGCGCTGGCGCATCTGCTGGACCAGTTGACGACGCAACTAGGCAAGGACGCCGTGACGACGCCGATGTTCATCGCCGACCCGCAACCGGAGTTCGCGTGTCGATTTGCGTCAGCACTGCACCAACCCGAAACGCCGTTGAAAGGGATGCAAGCGAATCGTCCCCTGCGGCTCTACGCCAGGCCGATCGCTGTGGATGTGATCGCCGTCGTGCCCGATGGTAAACCGGAGACGCTCAGGCACGCCGGCAACGTGCAAGCCGTGACTCGCTGCATCGGGCCGGAACGCATCGAGACCGGCTGGTGGCGCGGCGACGACATCGGCCGCGATTATTACATCGCCGAAACCGCCGACGGCGCCCGCTGGTGGCTGTTCCGCCGGATCGATACGGGCCGCTGGTTCCTGCACGGATGTTTTGAGTGATGTCATTGGTCATTAGTCATTAGTCATTAGTCATTGGTCATTGGTCATTAGTCCAAGATACCGAGCAGCGCACCCGATCAATGCCTCTTCAACTAGTGACCAATGACTAATGACCAATGACCAATGACTAATCATGCGTTACGCCGAACTGTGGGCGAAGTCGAATTTCTCGTTTCTCGAAGGCGCGTCGCAACCGGAAGAGCTGGTCGCACGCGCTGCCGAGCTGGGTTGCCATGCGCTCATGATCGGCGATCGCAATTCGCTGGCCGGCGTCGTTCGCGCTCATGCGGCGGCGAAGGAGATCGGGTTCAAGCTGCTCATCGGCGCCGAGATTACGCCTGTCGATACGCCGCCGTTGACACTTATCACGCAGACGATTCGCGGGTATCGCACGCTCTCTCGGCTCATCACGCTCGGCCGACGCGCCGCGGAAAAAGGCCAGTGCACGCTGACGCTGGACAACGTCGCCCAGCATACCGATGACCTGCTCGCGGTCTTTCTGCCAACGCTCGGCGACGATGTCGCGTCATCCTGGCAGTCGTATCGCGACCTGTTCGGCGATCGCGCTTACCTCGCCGCTGCCGTGCATCTGGGGCCGAGCGATGGCGACGCTCTCGCGCATCTCGCACGGCTGAGCCGATCTCTGCGTGTACCGATGATCGCGACGAACCATGTTCACTATCACGATCCCGCGCGTCGGCCATTGCATGAAGTGCTGACGGCGGTGAAACATCACACCACGGTAGCCGAGTTGGGTGCGTTGCGTTTTCCCAATTCGCAGCGTCATCTCAAATCGCCGGCGGAGATGGCCAGGCTCTTCGCGAGTTATCCCGACGCCGTCGCCCGCACCGTCGAGGCGGCGGATCGCTGCACGTTCTCGCTCGACGAACTGCGCTACCAGTACCCCGAGGAGATCGTTCCCGCAGGCCACACGCCGACCACGTATCTCGCCGAGCTAACCTGGGCCGGCGCGGCACGGCGTTATCCCGCAGGCATCCCGGACAAGGTGCGAACGCTGTTGCATCGCGAACTCGACCTGATAGCCGAGCTGCGCTACGAAGCGTTTTTCCTCACCGTGTGGGACATCGTCGAGTTCGCACGCCGCCGGGATATTCTCTGTCAGGGCCGAGGGTCGGCGGCGAACTCGGCGGTCTGTTATTGCATCGGCATCACCTGTGTCGATCCCGAGCGCGGCGACCTGCTCTTCGAACGTTTCATGAGCAAGGAACGCAACGAGCCGCCCGACATCGACGTCGATTTCGAGCACGAACGCCGTGAGGAGGTGTTTCAGTACATCTACGGCAAGTACGGCCGAGAGCGGGCGGGCATCGTCGCCGAGGTCATCACCTATCAGCCTCGCTCGGCGGTGCGCGATGTCGGCAAGGCACTGGGGCTGTCGCTCGATGCCGTCGATCGGCTCGCGAAATCGATCGAGTGGTCGCAGAAATCCGAGGTCATCGCCCGGCGAATCCGTGAGGCGGGGTTGGATCCGCGCTCGCCGGGCGTGCAGCATCTGATCGCGCTCACGGGCGAGTTGATCGGCTTTCCGCGCCACCTGTCGCAGCACGTCGGCGGGTTCGTCATCACCGGCGGGCCGTTGTCGGAAATGGTCCCGATCGAAAACGCCGCGATGCCCGATCGCACCGTCATCCAGTGGAACAAGGACGATCTCGACACGCTTGGCATCCTCAAAGTCGATTGCCTGGCACTGGGCATGCTGACGGCGTTGCAGAAGTGTTTCCGCATGGTTCGCAATTGGCGGAGCAAAGTTGATAGTTGTCAGTTGTCAGTTGATAGTGAAAACAAAGATACATTACTGACAACTGACAACTATCAACTGACAACTATTTCCGACGTTCCTCCAGAAGACCCCGCCACGTATGACATGATCTGCAAGGCGGACACCGTTGGCGTGTTTCAGATTGAAAGCCGGGCGCAGATGTCGATGCTGCCACGCTTGCAACCGCGGACGTTTTATGATCTCGTCGTGGAGGTTGCGATCGTCAGGCCGGGGCCGATTCAGGGCGGGATGGTGCATCCGTATCTTCGCCGGCGGATGGGGCAGGAAGAGGTGACGTATCCGCATCCGATCGTCGAAGAGGTGCTGTCGAAGACGCTCGGCGTGCCGTTGTTTCAGGAACAGGTGATGCGGCTCGCGATCGTGGCGGCGGGCTTCACGCCAGGTGAAGCGGATCAACTGAGGCGAGCGATGGGCGCCTGGCGCCGCACGGGCGTACTGGAAAAGTTTCGCGACAAGTTTCGCAATGGATTACTGGCGCGCGGCTTCACCGAGGAATTCGCTGACCAAATTTACGAACAGATCAAAGGCTTCAGCGAGTACGGCTTTCCCGAATCGCACGCCGCCAGCTTCGCGCTGTTGGCGTACGTGTCGGCATGGCTGAAATGCCATCATCCCGCCGCCTTCACGACGGCGCTGCTCAACAGCCAGCCGATGGGCTTTTACGCTCCAGCGCAGCTTATCTACGATGTCCGCAGTCACGGCGTCGAAGTTTATCCAGTGGATGTGAACCATAGTGAGTGGGATTGCACGCTGACGAATCCCCTCCCCTCACCCCTTGTACTCAAGGGGAGAGGGACCGGGGGTGAGGGGCTTAGAAATCCCTCGCCGAATGGTGACGATTCCGCTGCGATACCTAACCCCCTCACCCCCGACCCCTCTCCCCCGAGTACGGGGGCGAGGGGAGCCGGACCCGCGATACGCCTCGGCTTTCGCCTGATCCGCGGCTTCTCGCAAACGCAGGTCGAACGCCTCATGGCCGCCCGCGTGGAATCGCCGTTCCGCTCGGTGGCCGATGTCGCACGCCGGTCCGATGTGTCGCGCGCGTTGCTCACGCGCTTGGCGGCGGCGGATGGATTCGCGTCGCTCGGACTCGATCGCCGCTCGGCACTTTGGAAGATACTCGACACCGGCGAGGATCTGCCGCTGTTCGCCGGGCTTGACGATGACATCCCCCCGCCGACGCTGCCCACGCTTTCGCCGGCACAAGACGTCGTCGCCGATTATCAGAGCGTCGGCCTATCGTTGAAAGCGCATCCCATCGGACTGGTGCGAAGCGATCTCGATCGGCTCGGCGCGATTTCCGGCGCCCAGCTCGAAAAGCTCGCCGATAAATCGCCTGTCCGCGTCGCCGGTCTCGTGCTCTTACGACAACGCCCGCCGACGGCGAATGGCACGGTGTTCATGTCGCTCGAAGACGAGACGGGCCTCATCAACCTCATCATCTGGAGCCGAACCTGGGAACGCTTTCGCAAGATTGCACGCCACGCCGTCGCATTGTTCATTGACGGCAAAGTCGAGCGTGCCGACGGCGTCATCCACGTCTGCCCGACGCGCATCGACGACCTGTCGCACGCCCTGCGCGGCATCAACGTACACGCGCGCGATTTTCGGTGAATGATGCGAACCTTGTTGATGCCTCACTCGTCCCTATTCCGACCCAACTGACGCTCGGGAGTACATCACCTGTTAAGTGAACGGTCCAGGTTCAATTCCTGGCGCGCCAACTTATGGGCGCGTAGTGTAACGGTAGCACGTTTTAACTCTCTGCAATCTTCGTTGGGTCATCGTAGCCATCACGCTCCGCGTGATGGATTTTCTTCTCTGAATCCATCACGCGGAGCGTGATGGCTACGGTAAATGCTTTGAAACACGGCGACTGCCGACGCGGAGTACATGTGTTGTCGGTTCGAATCCGACCGTCCCGATTGGAACGGGACGTAGCTCAATGGTAGAGCAATTCTCTGGTCAAAACTTCGTCGCTGTGATTATTTGCGTAAAGGACCGACTGCCGGTTCGGAGTACATCCAACTAAACACTCTGAGCCAAAACTTCGTCGGTCTTTTGTTTTTGCCCAAAGCACCCCCAGGAATCGCTGCGCTCATCCTGGGGCTTGACCAATCATCAATCTGAAATCTGCAATCTGCAATTTGAAATTCCCCAGGAGGTTTTCCCATGGCTAACAGCACCCTGTTTCACTCGGCGACCAGCACGCTGCCGCGTGCGGATGCACGCAACGAGGAAGGCGCACTCGCCTACAGCCTGGCGCCGAAGCACGCACTCGCGCAGCTTGCAGCCACGGGTTGCTTCAACGGCGTCTTCTATGCGCAAGCCAAGGATCAACTGCAAACGCTGCTGTCGTTGGCCGACCAGGTTGACGATGACGTCTTCCTGGCGAAACTCGCGGTCTATAGCCGCGAACGGGCGTACATGAAGGACATGCCGGCCGCGCTGTTGGCGCTGCTGTCGAAGCGTGATCGTGCGCTATTTCACCAGGCGTTTGATCGCGTCGTGGATAACGGCCGCGTTCTGCGCACGCTGTTTCAGATGATCCGCTCCGGCCAGTTTGGCCGCAAGAGCCTGTCGTACTCGTTGCAGCGTGCCTTCCAGCGCTGGTTCAACGATGCGAGCGTCGGTCGCCTGTTGTCGGCGTCGATCGGCAACGCGCCGACGCTGCGCGACGTGCTGCGTCTCGCTCGGCCAATGCCGAAGGACAACGCACGCCGGGCGCTGTTCGGCTGGCTGACCAACAAGCCCGTCGCGCAGTGGGCGCCGGCAACGATGGCGGACCTGCCGGAAGAAGTCCGCGCTCTGCAAGCGTATCGCTCGGCGGAACATGCAGGCGAGCAGATCTCGATTCTGCAGCGCAACAAATTCCGCTGGGACCTGTTGGCGGATGGCGTTCGCGCTCCGGTCGTCTGGAAGTCGATCGCCCGGCAAATGGGGCCGCAGGCGCTGCGCATGAACCTCAACACGCTGCTTCGCCACGGCGCGTTTGAGGACCGCGAGATCGTTGATTTCGTCGCCGAGCGCATCGCCGATCGAGACGAGATCACGCAATCGCGGCAGTTCCCGTACCAGTACCTGTCGGCGTACCTGAACGCGGACGCACAGGTTCCGCACAAGATCAAGGCTGCGCTCGCAGAGGCAGCGGAGATCGCGTGTGGCAACGTGCCGACGCTGCCGGGTCCGATCGTCATCGGGCTGGATGTTTCGGGTTCCATGCAATCGCCGATCACCGGCGGGCGTGGTCAGGGAGCGACCAGCAAGGTGCGCTGTGTCGATGTTGCTGCGTTGTTCGCCTCGGCGATTCTGCGCCGCAACCCGGATAGCGTTGTCGTGCCGTTCGATGACAAGACGTACTCGACGAATGTCGATCCGTCCGACACCATTCTGAGCCTGGCCGAACGCCTGGCCCGGTTTGGCGGCGGCGGAACGAACTGCTCGTTGCCGATCGCGCTGGCGAACACCCAGCTTCGGCAGCGTGCTTTCGCGGGTTGCGTGCTCGTCAGCGACAACGAGAGCTGGATCGGCACGGGACGTTACGGTTCGACGGCTGTCATGAGCGAATGGCAGGCGTTCGTTCGCAACCAGGCACGGATGCAAAAGGGCGACAGCGTCGGTCCAAAGCTGGCGTGCATCGACATCCAGCCGTACATCACGACTCAGGCTGCGGAACGATCCGACATCCTGAACGTGGGCGGCTTCAGCGATGCCGTCTTCGAAGTTGTCGCGTCGTTCTTCGGCAACGATTCCTCGCGATTCGTTGCCGAGGTCGAGGCGATTGACTTGTAGGGACGAGGGAGATGGGGCGAGAGGCGAGAAATCGGATTCAAACAACGTATCCGCCGCCACTCGCCCCGTGCCACTTCCCCCTCTCACCCCTCGCCCCTCACCACTCACCCCTCTATCATGTTGAGAAACCACTACCCATTCGCGAAAAAGGGGGGCATTCCGTGAAATCACTTCGTATCCTGTCGGCGTTCGTTGCTTTGGCGGCGGTCGCAGGGGTTGCTTATGTCGCTCAGCAAGCCAGTTCTAGCGGGGCAGTGATTCTGTCCACGGCTCAGGAATTCGTCGGCACGCTGACGGCCGATCAGAAAAAGCAGGCGATTCTAGCGTTCGGCAGCGAGGAACGTTTCAACTGGAATTTCATTCCGCTTCAGGACAAAAAAGGCAAATCGACACGCAAGGGCCTGCCGCTCATCGACATGACGCCGGCTCAGAAAAAGGCCGCGCTCGCACTCGTCAAAGCGGGAACCAGCGCGAAGGGCGGTGACACGGCCATTACCATCATGAGCCTGGAGGCGATCCTCCGCGATCAGGAATCGAAGAAACCGGTCAACGTCCGTGATCCGGAATGGTATTTCTTCACATTCTTCGGCAACCCCTCAAAAACCGAGAAATGGGGCTGGCGCGTCGAGGGACATCATCTCTCGCTGAACTTCACGATGAGCGGGACCGAAGTCGTCGCCGCCACGCCGTTCTTCTTCGGCGCCAATCCTGCCGAGGTCAAGAGTGGTCCGAACAAGGGCAATCGCATCCTTCCAGCGGCGGAAGATCTGGCCCGTGATCTGTTCAAATCGCTGACGGCCGAGCAGAAGAAAGCCGCTTATCAACCCAAACACTTCGGCGAACCGGGACAGAAGACCAAGAACCCGAACCTTGGCGCGCCCGTCGGCGTGGCTGCCGCCAAGATGACCAAGGACCAGCGCGAAATCCTCGCCAAACTCGTGCGGAGCTACACGGATCGCATGCCTGCCGATGTCGCCGAGGTCGAGCTGAAAAATGCGAAGGACGGCGGATACGATAACGTCCACTTCGCGTTCACGGGTTCCACCGACGCCGGCAAGGGTTACACCTACCGCGTGCATGGCCCAGCGTTCGTCATCGAGTTCCTGAACATCCAGGGCGATTCGGGCGGCAATCCGAATAACCATATCCACAGTTGCTGGCGCCGCATCAAAGGCGACTTCGGCGTCGTGCAATAATCCGCAGTTGTGCGAGCGCGGACTGCGAAGCCCGCGCTCGCCGAACGGTTCCGATACAATTCCCCTCATGCAATCCATTCGTTTTGAACAAGCCTTGTTCCATCGGCCCGATCGGCACGAACCACGCCTTGCAGCGCAGTCACCCGGATTTCGTGCCGAGTGGTCCGGCGAGGCAGCCACGCTCGTGCTCGGCTTCGGCGATCGCCCCGTTGGTGTCGCGTGCCCCCTTGCCGTGTTTGCCAAGCCGCTCGGAAAAAAGCATGTCGCAATCGTCCGCGTGACCGACGAAAAGCCAGAGGTCCTCGGTTCGGGATTGACATTGCGCGGCTTGCTGTTTCATTTTCTGATCGTCGAGCGAAGCCTGTACGAAGCCTGGATCTGCGATCCGTTCATGCTGGCGGAAAAAATCGCTCCGACCTGGGATGTGTCCGTCCCGATGCCGACGATTACCATGCCGACGGAGGCGTTTCATGCACGAACGCTCGCTGAGGTGCAAGCGGTGCTCAAGCGGGTGAAGGCGTCCGCCTTGCGTGAAGACGAGGACCCGGAGTCGCCGGAATTCGAGCGGACCGCGGAAAACTCGGAAAGCCCAGCACTGCTCGGCGGGGCGCAGATTCTGGTCGATGGCGGGCGGCTGGTTTTCGAACGACCCGCAGGCGACTTGCGGCTCGTGGCGGGCCTTTGGATGCTGTTGCCGGAAATGACGCGCTATCGCCTTTGGCCGACGAGTTTCGCGTTTTCGCAGGATCTGGATTTCGACGTGCTCGTGGTGCCGAAATTGGATGAAGTCGTTCTCGAAAGCTACACGACGGAAGAACAGGCGGCCGATTATCCCGACGGGGCCTACGAGATGGCGCTGCAGCGCGCCGTGGAAAACGGCGGGCAGCAGGACCTGGACGAGGTGTTTCGCCGGCGCGACGGCAACCAGACGCTGCGCATCGGCATTGCGCTGTTCGTGATCATGTCGTTGCTCGTATTCGCATCGCGCTGGCTGACGCCGACACCGCCCCCGCCTCCCTCACTCAAGGTGCTGACGGCCGCCACGATCGTCAGCATTTGCGATCCAATCCCGGCAGCGACGATGGTTCTTTACTGGGATGAGCGCGAAAAGAACAAAGAGAAATGAATGGCCGCGAACGCTAACGCTAACCAACCGCCGGCGCCGCGTCGCTGGATGCGACTGGGTATCGTCGTCGTCTTTCTGGCGGGCATCCTCGGCTTTTTTCTGCTCGGTGGTCGTGAGGCGTTTTCGTGGGAGGTCCTGCGGAGCAAGCTCTCTGAGTTTCGCACAGCGGTTGACGAGAACCTGCTATTTGCATTGGCCGTTTTTTTCGTGGTCTATGTCGCCGTTACGGCGTTGTCATTGCCGATCGCATCGACGGTATCCCTCATCGGCGGCGCGATCTTTGGCCGCTGGGTCGGCACCGGCGTCGTGATCCTGGCGGCGACATGCGGCGCGACGCTGGCGTTTCTGAGCAGCCGTCTGCTGTTTCGCGAGTGGGTCGAACGCAAGATTGGCCCTCGGCTCAAGGCGATCCAGGATGGCGTCGAACGGGAAGGGGCGTACTACCTCTTCACGCTTCGCCTGATTCCGTTCTTTCCATTTTTTCTCGTCAATTTGGGCATGGGATTGACGCCGATCCGCGTGCGGACTTTCTTTTGGGTCAGCATGATCGGCATGCTTCCCGGCACGTTTGTGTTTGTCAATGCAGGCAGTGAACTGGGAGACATTGAGTCGCCGCGTGATATCGTCTCGCCGGGAATGCTGATTGCTTTCGCGCTACTGGGGTTGGCGCCGCTGGCGTTGCGCAAGACGTTGACGTGGATCGAGAATCGCCGGCAATCGTCACCGTAGCCATCACGCTCCGCGTGATGGATTGCATTTGGCCAATTTTTATCTCCATCACGCGGAGCGTGATGGCTACGGTAATACACAATCACGGCAGCGGCAATGGCCGTCCGACGGTGATGCCGCTGCCGGGATTGCGCCGCCAGGATGCGGAAGGCAACGGTGTCCACGAGCTCGGCGTGACCCGGCTCATTGGAACGAGAATCGGCGGCGCCGTCTCGAAGCTTGGCAGCGGATGCGGAGGCATTTCCAACGGCACCTGGGGGCGCTTTTGAGCTGCACCGGGAACCAGCCGCACCTTGATGTCCTTGTCGGCTTCGAACAGACGTTGATCAAGTGACACGAACTTCACGGCAACGCGAACCATCTCCGTCGTCGGCAGCACTTTCCACGGCAGCGTAATCGTGTACCCGGTACTCAGCAGGCCTTGTTTCCAGCTCTGCCGAAGTTTCTCGGCATCGATGTTCCATTCGCACAGTGGCAGCTTGGACCCTTGCGGATGGATTTCCATTGCGGTGATATGCAAGGTTCCCGGCGCCTTGATCGTGTGGTCGCTTTCGTCGCGCGGTTCGAGAATCACTTGTAGCAATTCGTCGCCGGGAAGGTTGTCGTGATCGAGTGCTCCGGTCGATCGGCCGAGGGTGACACGTCGAAGGCCAAAGGTCTGGGCACTCTGCTCGGCGGGTAGTTTGATGCCCTGACGCAGCGTTTCGATCTCGCGCTGCAAGCCGAAAATGCGTGCTTCCGATTTGCGTTGATCGGCGAGAGCCTCGCGGTACATCGTCTCGCGCGTGCGGAGTTCGCTTTCGACGAGGTCGGTGCGATTGCGGCAACCTGTGCCAGAAAGGAGGATCGGCGGCAAAAGGAACAAGAACAAAGCTCGGCATCCTGCCCGCATGGATCTTGTCCCTTGGTTGTTTCCTGAGAATCTAAAGAATCAGGGGGCTTACGCCCCCCGCTCGCCAGATTCGTGATGCTACGGAGTCGGCAGCCGCGACAATACGTTGTCCACCAGGCCGTAGGATTTGGCCTCTTCGGAAGACATGAAGTTGTCGCGGTCGCAATCTTTTTCAATCTGGTCGTAGGTCTTGCCCGTGTGTTTGACCAGAATATCGTTCAGAACCTTTTTCAGGCGCTGATTTTCCTTCAGGCGAATCAGGATCTCGGTCGTCGTGCCGCGCATCCCGCCGAGCGGTTGATGAATCATGATGCGCGAGTTAGGCAGGCTGTTGCGTTTGCCCTTGGTGCCAGCACACAGCAGCACGGCTCCCATGCTGGCGGCCTGGCCGATGCAGTAGGTCGCCACATCGCACGTGATGAACTGCATCGTGTCGTAGATGCTCAAGCCAGCGGTCACCGAACCGCCGGGGCTGTTGATGTAGAGGTTGATGTCCTTCTTCGGCTCGTCGAATTGCAGGTAGAGCATCTGCGCGACGATGAGGCTTGCGCTATCGTCGTTGACCTCGCCTTGCAGAAAGATAATGCGGTCTTTCAGCAATCGGCTGTAGATGTCGAATACCCGTTCTTCGCGTCCGCCGCCTTCGACTACATAGGGAATCAGAGGCATTGCATTCTCCGAAAACCTCCGGACCCATTTCGTAAAATCGGCAAACCGGAGGGGATAAGTTAAATGAAATTACAAGCCCCAGGATGAGCGAAGCGACTCCTGGGGGTTTCAACCCCACCAATCGCTGCGCTCATGGTGGGGCTTGGGTAGTTATTTCTTGACTACGACCTCGTCGACCAGGCCAAATTCCTTGGCTTCAGCCGCCGTGAAGTATTTGTCGCGCTCGGTTTCTTGGCCGACGCGTTCGACCGTCTGCCCGCAGTGCTTGGCGAGAATCTCGTTGAGGCGTTGGCGGTCCTTGTCGAATTCCCTGGCCATGATTTCCATGTCGGAGATCTGCCCCATGACCTGGCCCCAGGGCTGATGAATCATGACCTTGGAATTGGGCAGCGCGTATCGTTTGCCCTTCGTTCCCGCAGCAAGCAGGACGGCGGCGCCGGAGGCGGCCATGCCCATGCAATACGTGGCGATGGGGCATTCGACGAACTGCATCGTGTCGTAGATCGCCAGCGTCGCATACACCGAACCGCCCGGGCAATTAATGTACATGTGGATTTCTTGGGTCTTGTTCTCGTACTGCAAGAAAAGAAGCTGCTGGATCGTGATATTGGCCGTCACGTCGGAGATTTCCTCGATGCCGCCGTTCCCGGTCGAAGCGCCGACGAAGATGATGCGGTTTTCCATGAGGAGGTCAGACAGCGTCATCTGCCGTTGCCGAGCGTAGCTGCCGCGCTGCGCCTTGGGATCGAAGCGGAAAGGATCGTTCATATTGAACATGGGAAAGAGCCCTTCAGAATGTTTGCGTATTTCCATCGCTCATACCATTGTACGGACGAAGTCAAGGGGGCCAGAGCGCGGCCGAGTTTCGTAGACTATCTATCGACAGGATAAACCATACCACCGGGAGAGTTTGCCATGCTTTCGCATCAGCGTCTTTTTGCGATGTTTACCTTGCTCGCATTCGTGGGGACGGCAGCCGCGCAGGCCCCGCCGGATTCCAAGGGGCTGCGGGTGTTCTCCTCCGGACATAGCTTCCATTACTTCATGCCGCCGATCTTGGCCGACATCGCCAAGAAAGCCGGTCTGACGGAGCACAAGCAGGTCGGTCTGTCGGCCATCGGCGGATCGCGTGTCATTCAGCACTGGAACAAGGTCGATCCGAAAATCAAATCCGAAGAAAAGAACCAGGCACGCGAACTACTCAAGGAAGGCAAAATCGACGTCTTCACTATGTCCCCCATTCATCTTCCGGACGATGGCATCGAGAATTTCGTCAAACTCGCCGTGACTAGCAATCCCAAGGTCGTCGTGCTCGTACAGGAGTTTTGGCTGCCGTTCGACATCTACGACACGACATTCTCCAAGCGGCCCAAGTCCGTCGATCACAACCAGCCGACAATCGAAGAACTGCGAAAGCTGCACGCACCCTATTTCAAGAGCATGGATGAGCACGTGATCGCGCTGAATAAGAAATACAACACCAAGGCGGTCCACGTAGTCCCCGTCGGGCAGGCGGTCCTGGAGTTGCGCGAGCGCATCGTGAACAAGAAGGCTCCCGGGTTGACCAAACAATCCGACCTCTTCACCGACGCGATCGGCCATGCCCAGGCGCCGCTGCGAGTGCTAGTGGCGTATTGCCATTACGCAGCGATCTACAGGAAAAGCCCCGTCGGATTGCCTGTGCCCGCGGGTCTTGGCGATGCGAAATCCTCGGCAACGCAGGATCTGAATCGCATGCTGCAGGAGATCGCCTGGGACGCGGTGACGAGCCACCCGCTGAGCGGCGTGACCGCATCGAAGAAGTAGTGCTTGTCGCGATTATCGTAGGCATCACGCTCCGCGTGATGCATCTCATCACGTGACCGGATGGAACAATTTGTAATTTGCAGCTTCTGCTTGTCGTTTGGCGCTCGGATTGATCGAAGCGAGCGCTAAACGGCAAGCGGAAATGCGGAAAGGGAATCTGTCGTGGAACTGTTTGAAATGACCTGGCCGCGCGTGGCGGCATTGTCGAAGGATACGCCCGTCGTAATTCCCATCGCCGCGCTCGAACAGCACGGCCATCACATGCCGGTGTTTACCGATAGTATGTTGCTCGGGGAAGTCATTCGGCGAACCAAGGAGAAACTCGCCGACAAGGTGCTGTTCACGCCGCTCATGTGGTTGGGCAACTCGCACCACCATCTTGATTTCGCCGGCACGCTCTCGGCCTCGCCGCGCGTGTACATGGATATGCTGATCGACCTGGCCGAGAACATGATCTTTCATGGCTTCAAACGCATCGTCTTCATCAATGGCCATGGGGGCAACATTGTCCCCGCACAGCAGGCGATGTTCGAACTTCGCCAAAAGGTCAGAGAACGCAGCGATCTGCTGCTCGTCAGCACCACCTATTGGACTCTCGGCGGTAAACCATACGAGGTCGATACGTCGCTCAAACAGACACAGATGGGCCATGCGTGCGAATGGGAAACATCGATGATGCTGCGAATTGCACCGCACCTCGTCGGCGATCTTACCAAGGTCGGCGAGATTTCGTTCTCCGGCGGGTTCGCGCCCGCTCATCGGGCGTGGATCACGAAAGACCGCACGGCCCCTGGGCACATCGGCGATCCGCGCCATGCGACAGCGGAAAAGGGCGAGACGCTGTTTCGCGTCTTCTCCGAGGATGTCGTGAAATTCCTCAATCGCATCATTGCCTGGGACGGCAAAATCTGGGACGCCTAGAGTTGCGCTTGACTCGATCGCTGCGGTAGAATTAGAGTGTGTTTAGCCGTTCGGCTCGCGCTCGCCGGAGGCGAGCGGCTAAACAAAATTACGGAGATACACGCGATGTACAAACACACGTTCAGCCGCCACAAAACGCGCGTCGTCACCGTCGGCGGCGTACCCATCGGCGGCGACTATCCGATTGTCGTTCAATCGATGACCACTCCCGACACCTACAACATCGAAGCTACCGTCGCCGAGATTCACCGCCTCGAAGAAGCCGGCTGTGAGTTGGTGCGTGTCACCGTGCCCAAGGCGGAGGATGCCGCCGTGCTTGGCGAGATCAAGAAGCGGATCAAGATTCCGCTCATCGTCGATATTCATTTCGACCACAAGATGGCACTGGCTGCCCTCGATCATCCGATTGACAAAATCCGCATCAATCCCGGCAACATCGGCGGGATGGATCGGTTCCGCCAGGTGCTGCGCAAAGCCAAGGACAAGGGCGTACCGATGCGAATCGGCGTCAACGCGGGCAGCCTCGAACGCGAATTCGCCATGAAATACGGCTACCCCTGCCCGCCCGCCATGGTGGATAGCGCCCTACGCTACATCGAAATTGCCGAATCCGAGGGGTATCACGATATAATCGTATCGCTGAAATCGAGTGACGTGCTCACCGCGGTCGAAGCGTATCGCATGTACGCCAAGCAAGCAAACTACCCGACGCACATAGGCATCACCGAGGCGGGGAAGGCGCCGTATGCCGTCACGAAGTCGGCATGTGGATTGGCGCCGCTGCTCATCGACGGCATCGGCGATACGATTCGCATCTCGCTGCTCGGCGATCCCGTGCCCGAAATCGCCGCCGCGTTTGACATCCTCCAGGCGACTCAACGACGCGTGCGCAAACCGGAATTGATCGCCTGCCCGACCTGCGGACGACTGGAGATTGATCTCGAGAAAATTATCGCTCAGCTGGAAGATCGGCTCAAAGGGCGAACCACGGCGATCAAAATCAGCGTGCTCGGCTGCGTCGTGAACGGCCCCGGCGAAGCGCGCGAAGCGGACCTGGGCATAGCCGCCGGCGGCGGGAAGGGCATGATCTTCAAACGCGGCGAAAAGCTGTACACCATTCCGGAAAGCGAAATGGTGGATGCGTTGATGAAGGAGATCGACATCTGGGAAGCCGAGGAACGCGACGCCGGCAGGCTCAATTCGGGCGCACCGACTTTCAAAACCGATGCCCGTGCCGACGATCACCATCTCGACGTCGCCGAATCGGCAACCAACAGACTCGGATTGCCTCTACTGAAATGATCCCAGGGTTTCGCGGCGCTCAACCCTGGGTTTGAGTTGGGAATCACTTTTTCAAACGGATCGTCGTTGTTTGGTCCACGACCTGGTCAAGGTTGATTCCTTGGGTCGTGATCTGAAATTCCGATCGCTGGTTGATCGTCGTTTCCACCATTTGGCCCGTGCCATTGTTGAAGAGCGTGAAGCCGCTGCCTTTGATCTCTTTGATATTCACTTTGACCTTGGCGTCCGGGTCGGCCTCGATCTTAATGTTCGGCTTGATCGCGATTTTTTCGAGGGTCGCGCCGTCCTTTTTCGTTGGCCCTTCGTAGGTGTAGGTATTTTCGGTGGTAGCCTTGCCGATGGCGTTTTTGACTTCGATCTTGTGCGTCCAGGTCTTCCCTTTCGAAACGGGCGTAACCGGGAAGACGATGTTGCTGATCAGAGTCTTGAACGAATCCGGGCTGAGCGAATCGCCGGCTGCGTTGGCTCCAGGCAGGTTCTTGAAGGCCTTCATCGCTTCGTCGTTGATCTTGAAGTTCTTGAGGTCGCCGGTGGTTGAAATCGTCCCGGACATTTCCATGGCGGCCAATGCTTTTACGAGTTGGGACAGGATCTTGCCAACTTCATCGTTTGGGTCTTCCTTGGCCTGGGAATCCAGCTCGATATTGCCCGTCGGCAGCCCCATCATCATTTTCACGCGGTTGACTTTGATGAGCAGTTCGGCGTTGCCCTTGTCATCGGTCTTCTTGACCGTCCAGGCCAGGTCCATCTTCATCTCCATCGTCGTTTCGACGTCCATCCCCATGACGGTGACGGTGCTCTTCATCTTCTGTTCCATGACATAATTCAGCGATTCGCCCGCCTTGTGCTGGTAGCGAAGCGTGGTCTGAGCGTGAACATTGGGCCCGACAATTGCCAAGAACAGTATCGACGCGAAAATGGGTTTGGCGAAAGGACTCATGGCAGCGTACCTCGTAATGGTTAAACGGAATCGGGGGCGGGGAAATTGCAACTGGTAATTGTATATCGTTTCCGGTTCGCCTGCTAATGCGCATTTCTCACCACAAAGACCACCGAGGACACTGAGAAATGCAAAGGAATTGAGAAGAGGCAATCAATGAAATTGAGCCTCTGATCGAGAAAAAGGTGGAGTGTTTTTCATCGCTCCTCCCTCTTACCTTGGAATTCCTCTCTCTTTGCTCTCGGTGATCTCTGTGGTGAGGAATTCGGGCTTACCTACGCCGCCAATTTGTGCGTGGTGCGAGCGGTCTCGTCGAAGACGTCCTTGAGAATCTTGCGGTATTCCAGTTGCACGACAACGTGTGCTCCTGGTTGAACGCGCGTGACAGCCCGGATGGTCATGTCGCCAGGCGTCAGATCGACAAGTCCTTTGATCACGGTTTCGCCCGTGACCTCGCGCCGGCGTTCGCGAAGCCGGCGGCCCGCCTCGGCCATGTCGCGCATCACCTGATCGAGATTCGAACTCGTGGGAACCTTGATATCGACGACGGCATTCACGTAGCCCTTGGAGAAATTGATGACGGTTTTGATCTGCCCGTTCGGAATGAAATAGAGCTTGCCAGATTCATCACGAATCTGCGTGTTGCGGATATTGATCGCCTCGACCCGTCCGCACGCGTCGCCCACTTGCACAATGTCGCCGACGAGAAATTGATTTTCGAACAAAATGAAGAACCCAGCCACGACATCGGCGACGAGATTCTGCGCCCCAAGCCCGACTGCAAGACCGACGACGCCAGCACCCGCTAGGATCGGCGTCGTGTCCACTTCGAAGACGCGAAGCATCATCAGCACACAGCCGAAGTACAGAACATACTGCGAGACCGATTCCAGCAAGGGCACGAGCGTCTGGCCCTTTTGATCGTCGGCACGATCTTCGCGATAGACGCCGAGTATTTCGTTGATGAACACGTGCAGAACTTCAATCAGGACGCGCGTGCCGAAGAAGATGCCGATGCATTGGACTATCGCGTTGCCAAACTTCGCGACGAAGGCGATGAAACTCAAGGATTCGGCGCATTGTGAGGCGGCGAAAATCCAGATCGCGGCCTCGAAACAGCGCTCGCCGAGCGGAAACAGGCGGACGATGCGCTCCCAGTACCGCTGGAACTTGCCGCTGTCGAGGTATTTGTTGCCCAGATTCGCGAACAGATGAAAGAGCGTTCGGCAACTGAGCGTCAGGAGCCTCGCGACCATCAGGAAGGTCGCGATACGCAGTGCAAGCGTTGCCCAGCCGTCGGAATCAGTGAAACCGACGATCCTGCCCGCGAGCCAGAAGCCGACGAGGGTGAGCAAGGCGATACCGAAGCGTTCAAGCAGCGTGAACCATTTGCGAATCGTCTGTTCGAGCTGATGTCGGCGATCGGTTTCCGGCTGGCTGTTTTCGCCGAACGGCGTGACGGCGGGCGCCTGGCCAGTCAGAATCGGCGTTTCTGGATGCACGTGCCTGGGCAATTGGTGGTGGACGTGCGTTTCAGCGAAGATGCGGGCCTTTTGCAAAAGGCGATACGCCAGGGCCATGCCCAAAGCCAACCCGACGAGCTTTGCGACCATGATGCCGAACGAGGCCAGGGTCGCGCCGGAAAGATGTCCCGCCCAGGTCTTGGCGTCGATACGAATATCGCGGCCCGAGACGTGGTAGGCGACCATCGACCCGATGCCGACGATCATCAGCGTGACCGTGCCCCAGAAAAGCACGGCACGCATTCCCTTGGCGGCTTCTTTGCCCAGATTGTCCAGCCAGGCCAAACCGGTCCAGCGCGACACCTGTTCGCCGCCGTGCTTGATTAATCGCCGGAACAATACGGATGCAAGGAGAATGACACCGATAGCCGCATGAACGCCGATGAGATTGGCGAGCAGTCTTTCGTCGTTGAGCAATTGGTTGAGATCCATCGCGCCCTCCCTGGCGTCGTCCAATTCGATTCATCGCGCGCGTGATCCCTCACATTCGCGCCCTTTGCAATGGCGTAAAGTACACCGCCGGGCAAACGCATGTCAAGCCAGGGTTTTCGTGTTGACCGAGATTGCGATTTTATCGGCGAGCCAGGAGCGTGAGCAACTGGAGAAACGAAACCGTGACTGTTACCCAGTTGCTCACGCTCCTGGCTCGCCGATTTTCAATTCTACGTATCCCATTTTGCCTGGCTTTACGGGTCATCCGCCAATCGGGCTTGCATCAATTCGTCGAAACGGGCATTATCCGCCTTGCTCGATCTTCTTTGGCAAAGTCCGCGAAATTAGAGGTGCGACGTTGAAAATATCCGAATGGACTCAGTGGATCATGGGCGGAGTGCTCGCCACGGTCATGGTGGTGGCCCCATACCAGTATTACCGCTACTATCGCGAACACAACAAACGCTTTCGTGTGGTGGAAGAAGGAAAAGTCTACCGCAGCGGTTGCCTGACTGCCGATGGATTCCGCGAGGTGATCCAGAAGTACAAGATCAAAACCGTGGTGACGCTTTGGGATGAGGATCCCGATCCCAACCTTTCGAATGATCGCTTTTCGTTCCGAGGCATCAAGGAATCCGACCTTTGTAAGGAACTTGGCGTCAACTACAAATTCATTTTTGTGAAAATCAATGACAACAATGTGGATCACGTATTTCCGCCGAAAGCAGTGAAAGAGTTTTGGGACGTCATGGACGACGAGAACGCCAAGCCGGTGCTGTTCCATTGCAAGGCGGGTCTTCATCGCACTGGCGTTCTGGGAGCGATCTACCGCATGGAATACGACGGCTGGTCGCGCGAGGATGCCATGCGCGAATTGCGTTCGCACGGTTTCGGTGAATTCAAGGCGAACTTCGCGAACCCCTACATTCGGCAATATGTCGTGCCCTATCGTCCAAGACATTACGCCGGCGAGCCGCGGCTGGTTCCGGCGACGCCCGCCAGCAGATCGAAGTAAATAGTTGCCGGTATCCGATCCGAAACCACGATTGCCGATCCGCGAGAACTGATCCATGTTCATGTTCACGATATATGATCGCCAGATGATCTACAGCTACTTCAAGGCTTACGCATTTTGCCTGATTAGCCTGATGGGACTGTTCATCGTCGTCGATCTCTTTCTGAATCTCGACGATCTGATGTCGCATCGGCAGGACACCGGCGATTTCCTGCAATTCATCGGCACTCTTTACGGTTACAAGTCATTCCAGATTTTCGACCGCCTTTGCGAAGCGATCGTGCTGCTTGCGGGAATGTTCACGGTGGCGTGGATGCAGCGTAACAACGAGCTTGTGCCACTCTTGTCCGCGGGCATCTCGACGCGGCGAGCCGTGCAGCCCGTTCTGCTTTGTGCGTTCGTGATGATGGGGCTGGTCGCGATCAACCAGGAATTCGCGTTGCCCAGGATCGACACGTTCATGGTGGAGAACAAGGGAAACTGGGATGGCTCGAAGAAGGCCGACGTCAAAGGCGACTTCGACATGCGCGGCATCCACATCTCAGGACGCTGGGCGGTAAAGAAGGAATCCCTCGTCATCGAATTCACCGCGATCATCCCTCGCCAGGTGTGCGGCACGCCGGTCACGCTCTATGCGGATGAAGCGGTGTATATTCCCGAGCGCGAGGGCGATCGCCGATCGGGCGGCTGGCTGCTGAAAAACGCGACCGTGCACGGGTCCGTAGATTGGGCCACGCAGGACGACGATATTCTGAAATCGGTAGGCGATGGCAACTATTTTCTGCGCACCACCGACGTCACCATCGAGACGGTCACGCGCGTCAAGAATTGGCAGAATTACCTTTCCACCTGGAGCTTGCTCGAAGAAATGAGCCGGCCGAACTCCTCGCAGCATGCAAGGCTCGCCGTGGCGTTCCACATGCGCATGACGCGGCCTGTAGTCGGGATCATCCTGGTTCTGCTGGGACTTTCGGTGATTTTGCGCGATCAGAATCGCAATATCTTCATCAGCGCGGGAATGTGCCTGGGGCTTACAGTCATCTTTTTCGCCACGGTGTTCGGTTGCCAATATTTGGGCACAAGCGAAGAGACGCGGTCGCTCATCGGCCCCGCACTCGCTGCATGGCTGCCGGTGATCATCTTCGGCCCGCTGTCGCTCGTGATGTATGATGCCGTGCATACGTAGTGTTCTTTCCGCTTGGGTTTAGCGCTCGGCATGGCACTGTGTTGAGCGCCATGCCGCAAGCGGAAAAATAGGCTCACGGCGGCGACACGGGGAGCAGTTCCTCGTATTCGGAGTTGTCTTCCGCGCCGTTGTAGCGGGCCGGCACGATCAGCAAATCCTCGTTCATCTCATCCCGCGCGAAGATTTTGCGGAACTTGGTGATAAACCAGTTCAGGGTCAGGTGGCCCGAGAGCTGTTGCAAATTCTTGACGTCTTCCGCCGATGCGTGCCGAACCATGTAACCGAACGGACGTTCTTTCTGGGCTTTCGCCAGGCGAGCCGAGATCACTTTGCGAATCGCGTCACCGCGTGGTCCGTCGCGCATGTCGGCCTCGGTGAAGCCCTCGTCCACGTTCGGCACTGTCTCGCTGTAGGGCGCGGCGCCCGTCAACACGCCTATGTCCGTCTTGTCGAGTTTGCGTGCCCACTCCATCGTCGTCGGAATATGGCCCTTGGCGTTCGGCTGTGGCCGCTGATTCGGCACGAAGCGGAAGTTGAGCTGTTGCGCTCGCTGCATGAGCGGCGGGATCTGATTCTTGAACGCGTTCAGCCAATCCGCACCGCGGCCAGGCAGGCCGCCCGGCGTGCAACCCGACGCGGCGTCAAGCATCGGAATCCACGTGTACTGGTAGCTCATGTCGCCTTGCAGATCGACCTTGTAGGGCGCTTGCACGTAGAACAGCGCCTCCGTCTTTTCCCGTACCGAGATCTGCGTGATTTTGAGAGGGTAGACAATCTTATCGCTGGCGAACTGGAAGCGTGTCGGCGTCACTTCGCCGTCGAACGTGCCGTCCTTGTTGCGCTTCATTTGGGCGGTGTCGATCTTCATGACGGTGAAGAGCCAATTCTTTTGCACGTAGTAATTGAGCGTGGCCTCGTCGCCGGAGTAAGAATATTTGTTCTCCTTGAGCCACTGGAAAAGATCGTCCGCGCGGGCGGCGGAGATGATCTTGTAATCCAGCGAGCCGACGATACCCGCTTCGAGGACAATGACTTTGGGCCGATCCGCACCCTGGCCTTTGCCTTCGCCGGCTTTGTTATCAGCCAAAGCATTGAAAGCGGCCTGGCGGAGGCGCTTGCGTCCGGAATAGAGCAGCTTGGAATTCGGCGTCTCGCGCCGTTTCATGATCGTGTAAACCGCGAGATGTTTGAAGAAATCTCTTGGCATCTCGCTCAGCTTGGGCTGGGCCGGAGTCGGGATGACCATGCCGAAGTCGAGTGCGTTACCCTCGAATTTCGGCTGGACGGTGAAGGTCTCGACTTTCTTTTCGGGATCGAAGGTGATGAAGACCTTCTGCGCGGGTTGCAGGATGTCGGCGTTCTTCGCCGAGAAATAGCAACAAGCCGCACGCACGTCGGACACGGCGACCGGGATAGCTGTCGCAATCGCTGCCAGAAGGAAACGCTGAAGCATGGCGATGCTCCTTTCAAAAAACCGAACATGAAAGAGGTCAACCGTGATCTATCACTTCCCCTTCACCTTCACGCGCAGCATCACCGGCGGCGCGCTGGCGGTGAGTTCCCGGTCCATGTGGATCGCTCGGCCCGAAATCATGATGAAGTATTCGCCGGCGGGAGTCTTGACGTTGATGTCAATCGGGAACGAGATTTCTTTCTTGTCCTTGGGAATCGACGTCACCTTCGGCGACGGCACGGTCGGCGGCAGCCCTGCGAGCGGGTTAAGGGCGATATCGCCGGTAAAGTCGCCGTCGCGCGCTACGGTGAGCGTGACATTCGCTTTGCCACCCGCCATGATCTCGACCGAGTCCAATTTGATGGCGAGGCTGAAGGGGGCTTTCTCTTTCACTGCCAATCCCAGGCTCGCAGCGAGGTGCATCGGAGGGTATGGCATCCCGCCCAGCGCCTTGGAGACCGCGGCATTCGCCTCGACGGGTTCAACGACCGTAGCGCCGTCGATCGTCGCCTTGCCGGTCACGCCGAAGGTGTAGGCGCCCATCGCAAGATCGCCCTTGGCGGCGACGAGAAGGATGCCGGCGTTCTGTCCTGCTTTAATCGTCGCCGTGCCGGTCAGTGACGGATTGCCCGTCGCAGCAAGTTCGATGGCTCCGGTGTAGCCTTTGCGGACGACTTGCACGGGAACGGCAACGACGCTGCCCGGCGCGATGTCGTAGCGTTCGCTCGGTACTGTAAGATCGAAGCGCGGCGACGTCGGACGAATCGTGACGCGATACGATTCGTGCGGGCCGTAGGCGAAATGCAAATGCTGCACGTCGAGGATGTAGTCGCCGTCGGCTGGCGCAGTGAAATCGATTTTCTGATCGCCAGGGTGCGGCGTTTGCGGGTTGGTCTTGGCGACTTCCGCCAGCGTCTTGGCGTTTTTGAGCGACATGTATAGGAGCGTCGGCGAATAGTATTCGAGCGTCTGGGCCTCGATAGTGAGCTTCTGCCCCTTCTTTGCGGAGAAGATGTAAAGATCGGAATCGTCCGCTTTTTCAAAACGCCCAGTGACGCCGCCGGGTATACTGATGCGATTCGGTTTCTTGGCGTCGTTGTTCGGCTCCTGCTCAGTCGCTTCGTCGAAATCGCTGATGGCGACGGGGACCGGCCAGCCGTGCAATCCGCTCGGCCCCTTTGGCGCAGCCCAGACGACGCGCGCTGCAGGATCGGCGGGAATGGCGATTTCGGCTGGCGCGACGCCTTCGAGCGCCAGTCCAGCGAAGCCAATCTTCGCTTTGGTTCCCCGCTTGGCCGCCATTGGCACCGCCGCCGTCGCGAGCGGAAAATCGCCGATGCGAAGGCGGTAGGTGTAATCGGCTCCGCCACGGTTCAGCACGTCTTTCAATTCCACGATATAGTCGCCAGCGTCCTTGAAGACGTAGCTGATGCGTGGATCGGATTGGCAACCTGGCGAATCGTTGTCGAAGGCAAGCTCGCGCATCGACTTTGCATCGTAGATCGTCAGCGTCGCATCGAGCGAACTGCCGAGACGCCGTGCGAGGCAATCGAAGCTAAGCCGTTGCCCTGCCTTGACGGTGACTTTGTAGTAGTCGCCCGTTGCAGCTGCGATTGAACCAGCGACGACCGTGGGAACGGGGACCGCCTGAGCGTCGGCCCTGGAGAGATTTTTTCCGCTGGCATTAATCGTCGGCAGATCATCCACGCAGAAGATTCGCAGGTTCGACATCCCACCCAAGGTCGCAACGCGGATTAGGTAAGCGCCGATGGGTGCATCCGCTGGAATCTCGATTTTCGCCTTGAACTTCGAAGGATCCGTGCCATTCTTGTCGGCATTGGGGATCGTGATTTTGGCGGGCAGACCCAGCGAAATTCCTGTCGGGTTTGCCAGGGCTGAACCGGTGATCAGGCATTCGAGCGGAACGCCACGCTGGGCGCCGGACGGCGACGTCGCAACCAGATTGGGCCCGACAATTTTCGCCGGCGGCGCTGGCTTTTTTTTACCCCAACCTGGATTCACGACAACAAGGCTCATGGCGCAGATCACCACGACGGAGCCGATTGCTAACTTGGCTGAAAGATATTTCATGCGATGCCTCAAAATGGAACGAAAAAAGTGCTTTTCCAGGCGGGTTTTCGATGCAAAAATCAATTCTCAATCATCATAATCATAAAGTTCGTTAATGGAAAGGAGAAACCCACGGGATGGGATCAGTTCGGTCGCGCAGAGATTTTTCTTTTTATACTCAGCGCGGCTCAGAATGAGACATTTACTTTACAGTTGAATTTTGCTCT
>CAZAFH010000031.1:0-64345 GCA_964484265.1 uncultured Singulisphaera sp. | reverse complement strand
GTGTTGCTGGAGAAATAGGGCTTGAGCAGATAAAAGCTCGCACCTGCGTTCAGGCCCGGGCGCTTTCGGGTATCGACGACAGCCACCGGCACGAGATTCATGGTCGGTGGCTCACTCTGCGCGATGATCACCGACGACTCCACCGGAGCCTGCGTAACCGGCGCCGACTCGACCGTGGGAGGAACAGTCGGCGGCTCATTGATCGGCGTTGGCGGGGGCGGCAGAAACTGCGAAGGGTGAAATGGCTCCTTGGGCGTGCTCGCAACGATCTGTGGCCCCGTTCCTGGTCGCGGTTGGTAGTAAGCGGAAGGGGGCACATACTGCGCAGGGTGCCCATAGGGAGGAGGCGGATAACCGTACTGCGCCCGCACTGCGGGCGGCGGCGCATGCAGGGAAGCCCCAACGAAGACGAGCAATAACAGTCGCCGCATTTGAACCTCCGTGTTCGCGGGACGGTGCCATCAATAGTCTGCAATCGCGTCGTTCCTTCGACGCAAATTCGAGCAAGCCGAATCCTTGATTCGGCGATCCCCGTCCAGCGGCAGATTCCTTTGCCGAATCCTTTCCATCGTCGTTGGTAATATCGGCCCTTCGACCCGCAGAAGCCGTATTGAGCATCGCGAAATCCCGGAAGGAATGTCGGGACACAAAGGAATTCGCGGCAGGACTGTCACAGAGCGGATTAAACGCCGATGCGGAAATATCGACGCCTTGTACGAACTCGAATCGGCGCCGATCCGGCATTTTCGACATAGCCGTCAAATTCAGCCCAAACAGGGAAATGATTCTTGACAATAACCGCCGCAAGTGCTTTACTTATGGAGGTTTGTCGTCGAATGAAATTTATACGGTTCGTAGTAATCCGTGCGTGTTTCTCGCCTGGCCGGTATTCTGTTGGAGATACTTCCCCAGTGAAATTCCAAATAGGTCGGCAATCGCCTCAATTCTCGCTTCGTTTTTTAAGGGTTCTCGCGGAGATTCCGGGGATTAATCGCTCTCTCGTTTTATTCGGAATTTCGTTACTATTCCACACCGAACTCTCCTACAATTTCCCCTACCCGGCGACACGCCGTTCCCCGCGGCGTCGGTGCCAGCTTTTGTTCGGACAAATGGTGCTTCCGGACCACTTCCCCGTGGTTCACCTACCGAGTGCCGCTGCGTCCGGTTGAGGCCGCACGGTGAGTCCCCGTGTTCGATCGGGCCGACCGAAAAGCTGTGAAGCGCCTTTCGGTGGCCGAGTGAATCTCAGCATCGGATCGAACGACGATCCTATCCGTGAACTTGTCTAAAAGATTCGGGATTGTACATGCCAAACTTCTGGAAATTCGAATCGCTCCGGTCGTATTTGCGCGGACGGCGAGCGCCCAAGCAGCCCATCCGTCGAGCACAGCCATTTCGGCGGTTGATACTGGAGTTGCTCGAAGACCGCATCGCACCGGCGGATTTTTCGTACGCGTCCGTGAGCGCGACGCCGTTGACGTTGCGGATCTCGGGAAGCGATCTGCAAGTCGTCAACAGCGACGATTTCAACCAGGTGCTCGCCCACCAGCAGATCTCGGGCACCGACAGCGTTCACATCAACGCCAATGGCAAAGCGGTCAATCTCACCATCGACGTCACCGCGCTCAGCTTCACCGGCGCCGGAGGCATCGCATTCGACGGCGGCACGGGTGACAGCACCCTGTCCGGTCCGACCGAGGGCAGTTCCTGGATTGTCACCGCCACCCACGCCGGCCGACTCCATCGCGACGGTCGGCCCTTCGACATTACCTTCACGCACGTGGAGAACCTTCGCGCGGGCAGCACTGCCGACGTTCTCGACTATTCGCCATTCGCAAGCGGCGTCAACGTCAACCTCGGCAGCGGCACGGCCACGGGCTTCACGACGATTTCGGGTTTCCGCAATGTCGTTGGCTCGGCGTTTGACGATACAATCGTCGGCGATGGCAACGACAACACGCTAACAGGCAGCACGGGCGTCAATTCAATCGACGGCGGCGGCGGAACCGACACCCTCGTCGAATCCGGTAGCGGCACGTTCACCCTGCGAAATACCAGCCTGACCATCGGCTCGACCGTCAACAACACCCTCACCCGCATCGAAAAGGCCCAGCTCACCGGCGGCAACAGCGCCAACACCTTCGACGCCGGTGCGTTCTCTCTCGGTTCGGTAATCCTGATCGGCGGCGCGGGCAACGACGTCTATCGGTTCAACGCCAACCAGACAGGCTCCTTCTTCCTCGACGAATCCGCTGGCGGCGTCGATACCCTCGACTTCTCCGCAAGCACCTCCGGCGTGACTATCGATCTCTCGAAAATCGACGAGCAAACCGTCAGCTCAAACCTCAAAATCACACTCTCGGCTGTCAACGTCTTTGAAAACGTGAAAGGCGGTTATGGAAACGACAGCCTCACCGGCAACGAACTCGATAACGTCCTTACCGGCGGCGGCGGTAAAGACGCGTTCGCCGGCGGCGCCGGCGACGACACCTACGTCATCGGCAGTTCCTGGGCGACCGACACCACCATCTCCGAAGAATCCGGAGGCGTGAATGGCGGCGGGCTCGACAAGATCGATTTCTCCGCCTCTGCCTTGAACGTTACCGTAAGCCAACTTTCCGACGGCACGTTCCAACTCGCCGAGACGGGCGGCGGGCGCACCATCGCATTCGCCGGCATCGAGATGCTCGCCGGCGGCTCAGGAACCAACACGCTCGACTACTCCGCGGCCACCAAGGGTGTCGTCGTCAACCTCGCGGGCGGGCTTTCCACCGACTTCACCTCGCTTACCGGTTTTCGCAATGTTATCGGCTCGGCATTCGACGACACCATCGTCGGCAACGACCTCGCCAACAATCTTCAAGGCGGAATCGGCAACGACATCCTCTCCGGCGGCGGCGGTGCGGACATCATCGATGGCGGTCAAGGCATCAACCTGCTTTTCGAGTCGAGGGACGTGAATTTCACGCTCACCAACTCCACTCTCACTACGACAGGCGTTGGAATCACGGGCTCGGAAGTCGATACGCTCACGAATATCCAGCGTGCCACGCTGATCGGCGGCGCCAGCGCGAATGTGATCGACGCCAGCGCATTCTCGGGCTCCGTGACTCTCGACGGCGGCTCAAAAATTCTCGCCTCGCTCCTCAACAACGGCGCAGGCGTTCGCCGCACGGATCTGGAGCAGATCGATCTGCTCGCTGCCGACTCGAATGGCCACCTGACCACGCTGCTCGCCAGTTTGAATCAAGGCACGGGAGTCCGCACCGTGTCCGGGGCCGATTTCCGCGTCACGCTCACCGACGGCACGACGTTCGACGTCGATTTGACCGCGGCGACCTTGACCATCCAGGACGTACTCGACGCCATCAACACCGCGTCGGCAGGACGGCTTACCGCAAGCGTGAACGCGGGCACGGGCAACTCGCTGCTCCTGCTCGACTCCATGGATCTCGGCGGTGACCTCACCGTGACGGCTCTCAACAGTTCCACGGCCGCGTCCGATTTGGGTATCCTCAAGAAAGGAACAGGCCGCGCCCTGTCGGGCAAGTCCATCAGCGATCTCTCCGCCGATCTGAGCGTCACACTGTCGAACGGCGACATCCTCGACATCGATTTGACCGGCGCCACGACGATTGACGACATCCTGCAAAAGCTCAACGAAGTGGACGCGCGATTTATCGCCCGCATCAATACCGCCGGCACCGGACTCACTCTTCGCGACACGTCCGGCGGCACCGGGGCGTTTACCGTGGTCTCGCTCAACGGCTCGACCGCCGCTGCGGATCTCGGCATCACCGCGGCTGGCGCGGGCGGCACGATAACCGGCGCCAGCATTGTCGGATCAGGCACGCTTCGTCTCGACGGCAGGCTCGACAGTGACACACTCAAAGGCGGCGCCGGCGACGACACGATCATCGGTGCGGGCGGCAACGATAACATCGACGGCGGGGGCGGTTCCAATACCATCGTCGCCTCGCGGGATACCAATTTCACGCTCACGAACACCGCGCTCACTTACGGTTCGGGCGACGTCGCCACCATTTCCAATATTCAGCATGCCAAGATCACCGGCGGCGATAGCGCCAATACCATCGACGCGTCTGCCTTCACGCTCGGCAGCGTCACCCTCATCGGCGGCGCCGGCGACGACACGCTCAAAGGCGGCAGCGGCGACGACATCCTGTCCGGCGGTCTCGGTCAAGACACCCTCGACGGCGGCGCAGGAACCAACACCGCCGTCGAAACGGGAGCGCGGGCCCTCATCGTCGGCTCGGCAGCCTCGTCCACACTGGATCTCGCTGAGGGCGCCAACGAAGTCGTCACGGTCACGATTGCCGGGACGGTCACGGGCGGCACGTTCACGTTGACTTACAACGGCCAGACCACCAACGCGATAGCATGGAACGCCAAGGATTTCGAAGTCAAGAACGCACTCGTCATGCTCAAGGGAATCGATGATGGCGACGTGAGTGTCAGCCGAGCGACGACGAGTAGCCCCTGGATCATCACCTTCAAGGGAAAAGAAGGCGGGCGCGATCAGTCCGATATCACCGCTGCTTCGATCGATCTCGTGGGCGGTACACCTCCATTGATCAACGTTTCCGTGGCTTCTGGATCGCAATTGTTGAACAACCTGGCGAATATTCAGATCGTCAACGTCACTGGCACTTCAGGCGCGGATTTCCTGGATGCTCACCTTTTTTCTGGTTCGGTCATCTTCTCCGGCGGACTGGGTGACGACGTGCTCATCGGGACCGCAAACTCCGACACCGTGAATGGCGGTCTTGGCAACGATCGCATCACCGGCGGCGGCGGGGCGGACCTCCTTGACGGCGGGCTGGGACTCGACACTCTGGTCGAATCGCGCGATGTCAATTTCACCTTGACCAATACGACACTCACGGAAACGGGCGCGGGAATCACCGGCTCGGAAGTCGATTCCATCGACGGCTTCGAATTCGCCGAGCTTACCGGCGGCACCAGCGCCAACACAATCGACGTCTCCGCGTTCACGGGGTTGAGCGTAAATACCGATGTCTCAACGCTGAATGGCGGACTCGGCCTCGGCGCTACGTCGGGCGTTACCGTCAATCTGAACCGGCTCGAAGCGACCACGCCGCTCTTCGTCCTCAACAACGGTGCGGGAATCCGCACGGGCACGGGCGCGGATTTCAACATCGTCCTCCGCAATGGCACCATCGTGCCCGTCGATGTCAGCACGGCACAAACGCTGGCAGACCTGTTCGCCGCGATTCACGCGGCCGCGCCCACGGTGACGGCGGCGCTCAACACGACGGATGCCGACCCGCACTTGATCGGGACTCGAATCGTGTTGACCGATTCCGGACCGGGATCTGGCAATCTCAGCGTGACCGCGGCGGGCGGCAGTTTGACCGCTGCCGACCTCGGCCTGCTCGGCATCGGCGTGGGTGACAAGCTGATTGGCGAGCCAATCACGGAGGGATCCAGCGATCTGGTCATCACGCTCACCGACGGCACAAAGGTCTACGTTGATCTTTCCGAGGCGCTCTCGCTGCAGGACGTATTCGACTCCATCCACGCCGCCAATTCTCGCCTGACCGCGTCCCTGAATGCAGGCCGAACTGCCATCGTGGTTGTCGATTCGACGGCGAGCGGCGGCACGCTGAGCATCGCCTCTCGAAATGGCTCCCAGGCGGGATCACGGCTCGGAATTCTCGGCTCGGCGCCGACGGGGAACAGGACCACGCTGACGGGAACTTTGATCGCGACGGCAAGCACGATTTTGGATGGCGGTGGCGGCGCTGACATCATCACCGGCAGCGCCGGGAATGATCGCATCACCGGCGGGACGGGCGTCGATACGATCCACGGCGGCGGCGGCATCGACACGCTCGTCGAACAGCGCGATGCCGACATCACGCTCGGCGCGACCACCCTCGTCATCGGCGCCGAATCCGAAACGTTTGACGGCATCGAACAAGCGGAACTTACCGGCGGCGCCAGCACGAATACGATTAACGCCAGCGCCTTCCTCGGTGCTGTCACCATCGCCAGCGGCGGCGGTCTCGACAACCTGATCGGCCCCACTGGCGGCACGGGGAACACCACCTACATCGTTGACGTCAGCGCGCTCGCGGCCGTGCCCGCTTCGGTTCCGACCTCCGCGACCGATACAGCACACCAGATCAAGATCAACGTCGGATCGCGTCAAGCTTCAATCCAGGTCGTAGGAACGGGACCCAATATCAAGCAATCCGACCTCTGGTGGATAGATCTGACCGGCACGCTGAACGCTTCTGCCGATTACGTGCTCAAGCTCACCAACAGCATTCTCGATGTCGGACACAGCCGCGACGAGGCACTCAACGTCACCACCGACCTTGTTTATGCCGGGCGAAACATCACGCTGGAAGCCGGCACGGTAAACATCATCGGGCATACGCTCAATACAAGTTCCAATACCAACGGCGGCAATATCACCATCCGGGGCAAGCATATCAACATCGGCGGCGGCGCCGTCCTCGATTCGCACACGACGAGTACGGGAACCACGTCCGGCGCGATCAAGCTCGAGGCCGTCGAGGACCGCGCCCAGATCACGGCGCTTGGCCTCGCCAATGTCGATATTATTGACACGACCATCAACATTGGCGCTGCCACGATCACCGGCGGCGATGTGCAGATACTTGGCACGGCCGACAGCACTACGTTCGTTCATGAGGACGAATTCGGAACGGATATCGGAAATCAGGTCGGCGCCGATTTCCTCAATTCGATTCCCGCTATTCTTGAATCGACGTCATTTGGCGTCTCCGTTTCGTATGCACAATCCACGACGCACATCAATCTCGGTACGTCCCAGGTTCTGACAGTGGCGCAAAACGCTGCGACCGTAATCAATGCCGACAACCTGACCGTCGATGCCAAGGCAGTCGTCTACATCCAGGCTTCGCCCGTCGGCTTGTTAGGATTTGGTGAAGACACCAATCTCGCCATCGCGGTTGGAATTGCGAAGACGGCAGCCGTCATCCAGATCGACAACGCGGCCATCACCACGACCGGCGACCTCAGCATTCACTCCTCGGCGGATCAAGGAATGAACGTGGAGGCCAAGGCGAACAATAAACTGAAGGGCCTTGAGTCGTTTCCCGCTGTTGCCGTCAGCGTTAGCGTGATCGACTCGACCGTGACTGCGTCAGTCGGACCGGCCGCGCGCCTTCTGGTCGGCAATGACCTTACCGTACAGGCCAATACGACCGACCTCGACAGCAACTCAGCCGAATCAGCCGTCGTCGATCCGCGTGGCCCTTTGGGGATTGCCATCGCGGTCGCCGTCGAGAAGGGCAATACCACTGCCAGCATCGACGGCCAGGCGAAGGTGGCGCGCAACGTCAATGTGACAGCCAAGCAGGAGAGCACGGAATCGTCGATCAAGGCCGCGTCCGAGGTTGGCGGCGACGATCCGGATAGCAATCTCGCGGTATCGCTTCTCGAGGACATCAACAATGAGGGCCAGAATCCCCAAAAATTGCTGACGCCATTACTTATCACTTTTCTCGGAGATATCACGGAAAAAATCTCGGCCGCGACCGAAGAAAAGGCGAGCGGCCCTCAGAATCTCGGAAAATGGGCAAGTAACCAAGGCGCAGTCAGCGTGGCGGCAATCGAGGACACGAACAACGTCACCGCGCGCATCGGCGATCGAGCGCTTGGCAACGGCAGCCAGATTGCCAATGTCCAGGCCGGCGGGTTCGTCAACGTCACCGCGAATGTCACCAATGTGCCGGATATCTCCGCCACGTCTTCCACGGAATTTGATGCCGAGCGAAAGAGCACCGGCGATTCCGTGGACGACGTCACGCTCAGCGGCGAAGTCAAATCGGGAATATCGATATCTGTCGTTTCGGGAGGATATTACGACAACGCCGACGCCTTCATCGCCGGAAATGCAAGCGTCGATGCCAAGGGCCCGCTCACGGTTGATTCTCAGACGCAAAACGCCATCGACCCGAAAAGCCTTTGGGGCTCGAACCTCGCTGCGCCGTTTCTTAACGAGAACCTGAAGTCCACTTATAAGACCTCCGATGGCACTCAAACTCTCAACAAAGATGACACCGTCGAAGTGCCGAAGGGCTACGCTTTTGGCGGTCAGGATGAGACGATCTACAAGTATGTCGGATTGGACGGGTACCAGGCAGACCTCAGTCGAGAAGATTACAGCAACACTGACCGTTGGGAGAAAATCAGTCTCGGAACCAAAGCGGCCTTCAGTTTTCTTAGCACCCTGGCCGACTATTTCGACGACAATATGGGATTGGACAACAACCTCGCTCAGTCGTGGACTCAGGCCAGCGCATCCGGGCAGAAGAAGGCTTCCATCGCCGCTTCCGTCGCCGTGCTTCGGCTCAATCACCATGCGTTCGCTCAGATCGACAATGGTGCGAGGATTAATCAGCTCTTGAATACGAGCTTCACCGTAGGAAGCACCAACGTCGCCATCGATTTCCGGGCCGACCAGACGCAAGCCGTCGTGGTTAACGCAGTCAGCGAGAACGACACCATCGATCTCGGCGGAAATTTCCAGACCTTGGGAGTTAATGATCTGATCCCAGGTCTTGATGATCTCAAGAATCCCAAGAGTTGGGGCAAGGACCTGAAAGGCAAATTCTCCGCGGTTCCCGTCGGCGCTGGCGGAAAGGACACCAAGGGCGCGGCCGGCGCGACTGTGCTTGTCTACCTCTACACGAACAAGGTCACTGCCGAGATCCAGGACGGCGTGCATCTATACGGCGATTCGCTCGACGTCACGGCGCGGAACGGCGTGTTAGCCGTCACTGTCGGCGCTTCCGGCGGGCAATCTTCCGATTTCACCTTCATCGGCGTCGGTATCTACAATGGAGTCAACAATACGACACTGGCAAGAATCGGCGGCGGCGCGGTCGTGAATATCGCGGGCGACACGACGGTGTCCGCCCTGGACACGAGCAACGTCTTCAGCGTCGCCGGTTCGCTGTCGCGGTCCGAGCGGGTCGGCATCGGCGCTTCGGTCGCCTACAACGCCATCGAGCGCGACACCCAGGCCTACATTGGCAACGCAACGACCAACGCCACGCCATATTCGCCCGCCGGCTCGTTCGACACAGGTGGAAGGCTTCGCATCAGCGCGGTCAACGGCGCCGATCCCACGTTTTCCGAGCAAAATATTGCCGACCTCGGCGAACTCACCAGGAAACTCCAAACGACCACCGGACAACGGCCCGTCGATGCCTGGCTCAAGTCGCAGCTATCAGCCGACACGAATCTCGCCTTGACGGCGTACCAGAACGCTCAAACCAATGCCACCAAGGCAGCACTGGAATCGGCGCTGGTTGGCGACCTGAACAATCTCCTCTTCGGTCAATCGATATACGATGCCTCACGCTTCGCGGGCGTCAAGCTCCGATCCGAGACGGAATCGCTTCTCGCGCAGAATCCGACGGGCGACGACCTTCGCCGTCTCAATCGCCTGCTGCTGGAAGATGCGTACGCCGGCGAATTGAAGAAGAACGCATCCGGCATCTTCGGCGCGGTCTCCATCGCCGGCGCGACAGCGTCGAATAACAACGATACCAAACCGTCAACTGAAGAGAAGAAGAAACAGGAAACCGCCGTCACCGCCGCAGTCGGATTCGCGCATAACACTGTCAGCGACACAGCGAAAGCCTTCATCTTCGCAGCCGACGTGTCGGCTGGGACGAATATCACGATCAGTGCCGTCTCGGAGCCGACCGTCGAGGCATTCTCCATCGGCGGATCGATGGCGCGCGGCAATGGAAACAGTGTCGCTCTCGCCGGCGCCGCTTCCACCAACACGATCAACAACGACACGGAAGCCTTCATCAAGAACAGCACTGTCGATTCGACGGCGGGCGGCGTCTATCTCAAAGCCGACGACGCCACGAATGTGTATTCTCAATCTGGAGCCGTCTCCATCGCCTGGCCACAGACCAGCACCAGTCCGGAATCGACGCGCACCATTTCCGCATCCGTCGGCATCTCGGTGGCGATCAATGAAATCGGCGGCGGCACGGCCGGGAACAAGGTGCTCGCCTATATCAGCAATTCCGCAGTGACCGCTCTTAAAGATGTCAACGCAGTCGCCACGGTTTCTGGCGAATTCCTCGCGCTGGGCGTCGGCGGGTCAGTGTCGGCCGCCAGCGGATCGCCTACCTCGACCACGGCTCTCGCCGGCGCGGCAGCCGGCTCCTACGCCTCTAACGTCATCACTACCACGATCCAGTCCTACATCGATGCCGCCAGCACGATCAGTGCAACCACGGGCGGTGTGTCGTTCGCCGCGGTGGATCAGACGAAGCAGATTCGATCCGATGCGTTTGGCATCGCTGTCGCCTATGCCGCGTCAAAGAAACCCAGCAGCAACACCGGTGCACTCGCGATCGGCGTCGGCATCGCGAAGAACGACGTCAAGAATACCGTCCAGGCCTACATCAACGCCTCCACCGTTGACGCCAGCGGAAACATCACGCTGCGAGCCGACGAATTGGCCGATGTCTCGGCGCTCGGCGTTGGCATCGCGGCATCGGTCGCGCGCGGCACGGGCGGGACCGGCGCGATCGCCGGGGCGGGATCCGCGGCCGTGAACGAAGTCGACAACAGCATTTCGAGCTTCATCACGGCTAGCGGCGGCACGAAACATGTCCAGAGCTCGGCAGGTTCGATCACGCTATCGGCAACCGACGATGCTGACATCGTTGGCGTCGCGGGAACGATTGCGTTTGCCGTGGGCCTGACGAGCGGCGGGTCCGGCACGACCGGTGCCGTCGCCGCTGGAGTGTCGGTCGTTTTGAACGACATCGGCACGGACGGCGGACAATTCACCAAAGTCTACATCGACAATTCGATCGTAACCGCGAAAAACAATCTCAGCCTGACTGCGCTCTCCACGTCGAGTATCTATGCCCTGGCAGCGGGCGGATCAGCCGCGGTGGCAGGCAGCACCTCCGGCGGCACCGGTGTCAACGGCGCGCTCGCTGGCGCCGGCGTTGGTACGTCGAACACGATTCACCAGACCGTCTCGGCAATCGTTTCCAACAACAGCACCGTGGAAGCCACGACAGGCGCCGCCACGATTCACGCGACGGACAGTTCCCAGATCACGGCCGATGCCGGCGCCGTTGCGTTGGCGGCAGCCTTTTCGACCACGAGCACGGCTGTGTCTGTTTCCGTGGGCGTGGCTGTCGCGCTCAACACGATCGAGGACAACGTCTGGGCCTATGTGGACAATTCCAAGCTGACCGCGGGCAGCGTTGATATCAAAGCCGAGGCAAAGACCGAGCCTGGCACAGACTACCGCATCAACGCCCTGGCGTACAGCGTGGCGGCTTCGGGTTCGGGAACGTCAGGCTCCGGCTCGACGGGTGCGCTGGCGGGAGCGGGGTCCGGCGCACGCAACAAGATCGACAACTCGGTCAAGGCCTACATCAAGGATGCCAGCGGCTCGAAATCCGTCTCGGCGACATCGGGCAGCATTATCGTTTCCGCAATCGATGATTCGGATATCCGATCCGACACCGGCGGCTTCGCGCTCGCCCTGGGCGCGAGCCTTGGCAGCGGCAGCGCGGGGGCAGTTGCGATCGGCGTGTCGGTGTCGATCAACGAGATCGGGACGGGACCCGGCGCGTTCGTTCAGGCCTTCATCGATAATTCGACGGTGACCGCGGCTGGTTCCGTCACCGTCAGCGCGACTTCCACCGATCGCAAGATCGACACGCTCGCGCTCGCCGGTTCGGGTTCCGGGTCCGGTACGGGCGGTTCGGGCTTGGCAGGCGCGCTCGCCGGCGCCGGCGTCGGTTCGGTCAACACCATCGACATCGACATTCTCGCGAGTATCCGCAGCAACAGCGCGGTGACGGCCAATGGCAGCGGCTCCATCAACGTGACGGCGACAGACAGTTCGAATATTACCGCTAAAGCCATTGCGGGCGCGATTGCCGTCGGCGCTTCCACGGGCGGGAACGCTGGCGCTTTCGCCGTCGGCATCTCTGTAGCGTTCAACAGCGTGAAGAACGACGTCCTTGCCGAGATCAACAATTCGGCCGCGACGGCAAATCAGTCGAATTCGCTGAGCAAAATAATTGTGACCGCGTCGGAAAATGCCAACATCCAGGCTGTCACTGTCGCGGCAAGCGTGGGCATTGCGGCGTCTTCGGAAAACGCACTGGCGCTGAGCGGAGGCGGCGCGGCCTCGATCAACAGCATCATCAGCCGCGCCAATGCCGTCGTCACTGGCAGCACGCTGAAAGCCGGCGGCGATGTGACGCTTTCTTCCGACAGCCATTCCACAATCCACTCTGACGTGGTCTCGGCCGCGCTCGGCATCGGCGCGGGCGGATCCAATGGCGGCGCCGCTGCTATCGGCATTGCGGTGGCCCAGAATTTCATCGGTTACGATGAACACGGAAATGTCGTTAATGAAGGCGGCAATCCGAGAGTCTCGCAGATTCAGGCCTACGCCAATAATTCCAATATAACGGCCGGCGGCGCGCTCTCGGCCACGGCGACGGCGAATCAAGACATCGACGCGGTTGTCGTAGCGGCCTCGGTCGCCGTCGGAGTCACTGGATCGAATGGTTTTGGCTTCGGCGCTTCGGGTGTTTACACCGGAAACAAGATCGCCACCGACGTGCAGGCCCGCATCAACGGCGACGGCACGACTGGGATCGATGCCGCCAGCGTGACATTGACCGCCAGTGATACCTCGACGATCGACGCCACCGCCGGCGCCGCGTCGCTCGCGGTGGCAGTGGCGGGCAGCAACGCCGTCTCGCTCTCCATCGGCGTGGCGCTCGCGGATAACCAGATCGCCAACAACGTCCAGGCGTCGATCACCGGCGCCGACACTCATCTCACGACGTCGTCCGGCGGGATTGTCATCACGGCAACGGAAAGTGCCGCCATCAACGCCATTTCTGTCGCTGCTTCCGTGGCGGCGGGCTTTGGCGGAACCAACGGCATCGCACTCAGCGGCGCCGGCGCGGAATCGACGAACGTGATTCTGACCAAGGCGAATGCGTTCGTGGATACGAGCAAGATCACCAGCGCCGGTGTCCTCACCATCGGCGCGCATATGACCAACGACATCGACGCCAAAGTCATCGCCGCATCGGTGGCGCTGGGCGGCGGCGGCACGACGGGAGTCGGCGCGTCGATCGGTATCGCGGTCGCACGCAACTTCATCGGCTGGGATCCCCACGGCTCCTCGGTCTCGGCCAACTACGATTCCAACCACGCTCCACTGGCGACGCTCACCAAGGGTACCAAGATCCGCATCGTCGGCGGTCCGATGAACGGCGACATCTACGAATACCTCGGCAATACGATCACCGACGGCGATCCAAATGTCGATGGCAACCAGACCATCGACCTGAGCATCCAGAAATACAGCGACGGCAGCATCTGGAAACACGTCAACGCCCAGGCAGCGCCGGCACAGGTGCAGGCCTATATCTCCCAGTCCAGCGTAAGTGCGACAGGCGCGCTCAATATTAGCGCCGAGGATAGCGCGAGCATCGACGCGATCGTCATCTCCGGTTCCGCGGCGCTTTCCGGCGGCGGCACGACGGGAGTGGCCGTCAGCGGCGCGGGCGTCTATGCCGAGAACAAAATCAACACCTGGGTCAAGGCCTACATCGATGGCGACGGCGCCGATACAGCGACCGATGGCATTGCCGCCTCCAGCGTTACCATCTCGGCCATCGATTCCTCGGGCATCAACGCCATCGCCGGCGCGGCTTCCCTCGCGGGTTCCGTCGGCGGAACGGCGGGCGTGTCCGTGTCGATCGGCCTGTCGATCGCGTTCAACGAGCTTTCCGGCGATGTGTCGGCCTACATCAAGAACGCCGACGAGGGAGTCCGGGCCAACAGCGGCAGTCTCGATATCTCGGCGCTTTCGCAGGGACGGCATCTCTTCGATCTGAATCTCGGCGGCCAAATCACCGTGGCCAACCTGGACGACGCCGCCAAAGCCGATCAGGACAATCCGGACACGTCTGGCGCCAACGAGGCGACCACGGACCTCATTGGCGACATGGCGATTCTCACGGCCCTGCGCACCGCGATGAATTCCGCCCTGACCACGGCAGGCCTCGACACGCTTGCCGTGCAAGACACTGTCGCCACGGCGGCGAAGTACCAGACGGGCGACGGAACGCAAGACCTGCGTGAAGGAACGACGGTCCGCCTGGCCAACGACTACAACGGAAACAACGACGCCAGGGGCCTACGCGGCCGGGTCTATCGCTACATCGGCGCTGACGCCGACGCGGTCGCGCTTGGCTCGCAGGACTATACCGTCACGTCGAACTGGGTTCTGGTAGACAAGCTCAAGCTCACGACACTGGAAGCTGGCAAGAGCTGGTCGCTCGTAGCGCCGGACGGCAAGGCGTTCGTGCTCGAATTCGTCGGCGGCAAGATCAGCGTTTCGCAGAACAACGTCAACGCCGTCTCGGCGGCGGCGTCGCTTGCCGTCGGCGTCGGCGGGACGGCAGGCATCGCGATCAGCGGCGCCGGCGCCGTGGCTCAGAACGTGATCCTGACCAAAACCACTGCCTACGGGCAGGACAGCATTCTCCGCAGCATCGGCAGTTCGAGCGATGTGTCCATAAGCGCCTCCAGCACCTCCACGATTTCTTCCGCCGTGGTGGCTGCCTCTCTTGCAATCGGCGGCGGCGGGACGGTCGGCGTCGGGGCGTCGATCGGCATTGCCGTCGCACGCAACTTCATCGGCTGGACGCCCGACGGCGCGGAGCCTCGCTCCTCGATCGAGGCCTACCTCAAGAACTCCAGCGTGCAGGCGGGCCGTGACCTTTCGTTGACCGCGACAGCGAATCAGACCATCAACTCGTTCGTGGTCGCCGGTTCGGCGGCGCTTGCGGGTGGCGGCACAGTCGGCGTGGCTGTCAGCGGTTCGGGCGTCTGGGCGGAAAATAAGATCGGCGTCGATGTCAAGGCTTATATCGATGGCGACCGCAGCACGGGAACAACCGGGATCTCGGCCTCCAAGCTGATCGTCAGTGCGATGGACACGTCGAAGATCAACGCGATCGCCGGCGCCGTCTCCCTGGCGGCTTCACTTGGCGGAACCGTGGGAGTTTCCGTTTCGGTCGGCGTGTCCCTGGCGCGCAACACGATCACCAGCGATGTCGAAGCCTACATCGCCAACGCGAATGGCGACGACACGAATACGGCCGACAACGGTGTCACGATTTCGACGGCTAACGGCATAACCATCTCGGCCACCGAAAGCGCGAAGATCAACGCGATCTCGGCGGCGGCGTCGGTGGCGGCAGGCTTCGGCGGCGTGGCGGGTGTCAGTATCGCTGGTGCAGGCGCCGACGCGTACAACGTCATCCTGACCAGTACCCGGACTTACGTGCAGAACAGCGCTCTCAGCAGCGCCGGCAAGGTCGGCCTCGCCGCCTTCAACACAGCCGTCATCAACGCCTTTGTGATCAGTGCGGCCTTTTCGCTGGCCATCGGCACCTATGCGGGAGTCGGCGCGTCGATCGGCGCCGCCCTGGCCCAGAACCTCATTGGCTACGACATCGATTCGGTGCGCCGCGGTCAGGTCGTGGAATCTTATGTCAAGGATTCCAGCATCGCGCAGGCGACCAGTCTCACCATCGATGCGATCAGCAATCAGACCGTCAACGCCAAGGTGTTCGCCGGGGCGGTTGCCGCCGCGGGCGGCCTTGTCGGTGTCGCGCTTTCCGGCGCGGGCGTGAATTCCATTAATCTCATCGGCACGGACGTCAGCGCTTACATCGACGGCGACGGCACGCCTGGAATCACCGCCGGCAGCGTGTCCGTGAATGCGCTTGATTCGTCCACAATCGACGCTGACGCCGGCGCGGTATCCGTCGCAGTCTCGGTCGGTCTGGGCGCCGCCTCCGGTTCCGTGGGCGTGGCATTGGCAACGAATACAATCACCAACCATGTCGCGGCCTATATTAAGGACGCTCACAATCTGACCACCACCGCGGGCAGTGTCGTCGTACTGGCGAACGAAGTGGCCAGTATCTCCGCGTTGACGGCAGCCGCCAGCGCGGCAGCCGCGATCGGCATCGGCGGCTCGGCATCGGCATCGTTGACGACTGCAGAGAACACCATCGCCAGTTATGTCTCTGCCTATATCGAGGATTCCGCCAATATCCATTCGGCGGGCAGCGTGCTCGTGTCGGCCAACGATACTTCGACGATCTCCGCCGAGATCGCGTCCATCTCGCTATCGGGCGGCCTGGTCAGCCTGGCCGTCGGCTTCGTTCTGACCGACAACGCGATTCACACGAATGTGACGTCCTACATCGACAACTCGACGGTCATCGCCGACGGCAATAGTTCGCAGACACCGGCGATCACGGCCGCCAAGGACGCACGCACCGCGACCGTATCCAGTGCCGCCGGTTTGTCGCCCGGAATGACGCTCTATGGTTATGCCGGGATCCCCGACGGCACGGCGATACTAAGTATCAACGGCACGACTATCACCCTGTCGCAGCCGACCACTGCGGCACTGACCTCCGCGGCCGGGACGGCAAAAAATGGCGGCATTTCGGTTCTCTCGTACTCGCAGCCGACGATCACGACGACCGGCCTCGTCGGCGCTGTTTCCTACGGTGTCGGCGGCGCGGGCGCCGGCGGCGCCTCGAATACGACAATTGACGGAACCACTCAAGCGTACGTGCTCAACGCGACGTTGACGGCGCCGGGAAATGATGTCATCGTCAAGGCAAATTCGATCTCGACCGCCACACCGACCATCGCCGGCGTCTCGGGCGGGCTTGTTTCCGTCGCAGCGATGTTCTCCGATGCCAAGATCGGCGGCGCCACGCTCGCCACCGTCGGCGGATCGACCACGGTAATCGCTTCCAACTTCAACGTACTGGCGAGCGATACCTCCTCGGCCACCCCCATCACCTACATCCTCGCGGTCGGCGGCATTTCCGGCGCCGGCGGCAAATCGACGACGACACTCTCGCGCACCTCTGCCGCGGAAGTCAGCGCGAGCGCGGATCTCAAACTGAACAAGGACACCAACAGCAACGCGACCTCCTTCACGCTCCAGGCAACTACGAACTCGCAATCGACCACCGAAATCAACGGCGGCCTGGGCGGCGCTGCCACGATCTCCGTGTTAAAGGTCGAATCGTACAGCTCGGGAACGACGCGGGCCCAGGTCGGCGCCGGCGCGAATATCCGCGGCGACGGGTCGGCGGTCATAGTGCGTGCCGACTCGACCAACACCGTAGAAGCAAAGACCAAGAGCATCGGCGTCGGTCTCGCGCTCTCCGCGAGCAGCAGCACGCCCACCGCCGTGGCCCAGGGCATCACGGAAGCGTCGATCCTGGGCAATGTCGTCAACACTGCGGATCGCGCGGCTTCGAGCGTCCTGGTTCTTTCGAACGCGACGGACATCGCCAGGGCCGGCGCTGAAGCTGCCGGCGGCGGTCTCGTTTCGGTCAGTGCATCCACAGTCACCGCCGACGCGAAGCCAACCGTGAAAGCCAAGATCGGCGGCACTATCGAGACCACTGGCGACATCACTGTCAAGGCTGATTCGAGGACCGACGCCGACACCACGAATGATAGTGCGGGCGGCGGCGCGGTTTCAGTCTCCGCGTTGAATGCCACGGTCAATCTCACGCCGGTCGTCACAACAGGCGTGCTCGGTAGTGCCAGGCTGACGGCTGGCCGGGACATCATTATTGGCGCGGTTCACGGGTTGACGCCGGTCGTTGCGGGTGCGGACGGTGTCGCCTCGTCGGACGCCAGCGGGACAGGCGGCGGTGCGGTTCAGGTTTCAACGATCACGACTGCAGTGACGGCAAAGCCGCAGGTTTCGCTGACCGTGCAGGGCGGCGCGAGACTGACGGCGGTCCGCGATGTCAGCATCCAGTCCAACGCCATCGGCAGCGCGTCGGCCAAATCCGAGGGCACCGGCGGCGGCGCCGTGGCGGTCGGCGTCTCCGAATCGACCGTCACGCTCAAGCCAACCAGCGCTCTCGCGATCAATCCCTTTGCCGTGATCAATGCCGAGAGAGACATCTCCGTCATCTCGACGACATCCACCAACGCCTCGGCACGCGGCGTTGGCGTGAGCGGCGGACTCGTGGCGGTGGTTGGCGCGACGGTGACAACTGCGGTATCCCACGATTCGTCGGTGGCCATTGGCAATGCCGCGACGCTTCAAAGCAGGGGAAATCTGCTCGTCGAGTCCCGAAGCGACACCACGGCCACGGCCTACTCGTCGGTAGTGGCCGGCGGCGGAATCGCCGTCGCGACCAACACGACGACGCTCGACCTGGGCTCCGTCAGCGCGCCAGCATCAACGACGACGAACATCGGGACGAACGCTTTGCTGAAGGGCGGCACGGTCACGGTCGGCGCCCGCGTCACCGGGTTCAACCTGAACGACACCGCCGACGAGGAAGCCGACGGCCTGGGATCGGGCGCAACGGCAAATGCGCTGATGACAATCCATGACTTGACCGAGGTCAGTCTTGCCGCCAATTCGGCAATTACTGGCGACACAGTCGACATCAGCTCGACTCATGAGAACGTGAATCTCAACTCGACAGCCACGGCCACCGCTTATGCCGTCATCGGTATTCCGAATGCCGAGGCGAAAGTCGATTATCAAAGCATGTCGCGCGTCACCAGCGCGGCTGGATCGCTTGTTTCCGCCGGCACTATCACCGTCAATGCCACGCAGAATATTGGCACCGTCACGCGAAGCTCCACGGAGCATGCCTGGCAGAACGGCAGTGGCAGCGACGGCGATAACACGGGCGCCCTCAATGCCCAGCGGCTGATCGACTGGAACGGCGACATCGCAGTGCTGTCGGCGCCATCGCCGAAACTCGTGGTCGAGGCCGATGGCACGATCAGCACGGCAGTCGGCGTCACGGTCGGCGGTCTCGGCCAGGGGCAGACCATTTCCACCGCAACTGTCTCCGTGGATGCAATCACGAACAATGCAAGCCAGACTGGCGCCGTCACGTTCACGGCGAATAAGGATGGCCAGTTGCCCAATGGATCCATCATCGGCTCCGGCAAGGTCAGCGCGGCGGCGGCGTTCAAGACCGTCGAAATCACGAATCACTCCACCAAGAACCTGATCATCAACGGCATTCAGGTCGTGAATCTCGACTCTCATCCGACGATCAATCTCAATGCCGATATCGTGTCGGGATTCGTCTTCTCCGTCGGCAGCACGATTCCACCGACCGATATTCTCATCACCAGCGACGGCGCGGGTTCAAACGTTCAATTGAACGCGGCATCCAGCAATGTCGTCCCCGGCTCGACGAATCTCGGCTACTCGATCTACAATCCGATCGGGACCACGACAATCATCAGCGAACATGGCAGCATCCTGAATTCCGGCGGCCCCGCCCAGGATCCGACAATCTGGACGCGAACGCTCGATTTGTCGTCGGGCGGCTCCGTCGGGCTGAGCACCAGCAACCGGCTCAATGTCAACCTCATCTCGTCCATCGGTCAGACCGATCTCAACGTCGCCGCCGGCACGGATTCGGGATTGTCGGGCGATAAGAGCGTCTACCTCAATCTCGGCGGACGCCTGCGTTCGACCGGCGTGACGAATCCGATCTTCCTCGGCGGCACGATCCAGACTCCCGACAAGGTCGATCTCCTCTTGCAACCGACGGTTAGCGAAACCGAATCGTCGGGCAATGCGGGTCAGGTCCACGCCTTCCGCGTCGAGAACGGCGGCGCGCCCGTGCAGATCACCAGCAGTTCGACCGGGCCAGCGCTCGATCCGCGCTTCTTCCCGAACTACACGAACTCGACCGCAGTGGACGGAACCTATCAGTTCGACAACATCATCAACGGCGGAAACCTCACGATCAACGCCGCCCTGCCCTCCGCAACGGCCAAGGTCGGCTTCATTTCGAATACCGACACCGACGGGCAGGTGTTCGCGCATACCAGCGGCAACATCACGCTGTTGGAACGAACCGGCGATTTCAAGGTCGATAAGGTCTGGTCCGAGGCGGGCGACGTGACTCTTGCCGCGCTTGGCGCCGGCGGGTCAATCGTCGATGTCGCTAGCGATGCGTCGCCTTTCGGGAACACGCCGTGGGTCATCGGCAATAGCATCACGCTCAGCGCGAGCGACGGCGGGATTGGCTCGGTGACCGATTTCCTTGAGATCAATTCGTCGATCGCGGCCGCCGGCGCGGTCAGCGTCCTTGCCAAGAATGGCGTTTACCTGACGGAAACGGCGGGCGCGCTGAATATCGACAAGGTGCTCTCGCGAATTTCCGATGTCGTGCTGATCTCGCAGTCGGGTTCCATTCTGGAAGCGGGCACTGACGAACAGGCGGACATCCAGGGCCGAAATATCGACCTGATCGCCACGGCTACTGGAAGCAAGATCGGCGATGCTTCCAATCCGATCGAGTTCCTCGGCGCGGGGACAGGCCAATATGCGGATAACGGTTTCGAGATCGAGCGGTTCGCTCCCGCCGAGGGACGCCTGGTCGCCGAGGCGAATTCGGGAGTCCATCTCACGGAGATGAGCGGCGCCGTCAATGTGTTGGAGATCCTGACGGCAACCGGAGACGTCACGTTGTCGGTCAATGACTCGGTGCTCGCCGGCGAAGATGTCAACCTGCTCGCAGCTGGTGGACAGACCTTCCTGGGCTCGAATATCGCTCACGGCATCATCTCGGCGACGGGCGGTAGCATAACCGCCTCGGCCGGCGATAATTTCAACCTGCCTGCAAGTACGTCGATCCTGGCCGGCACGACTGCGGGTAAGACCGTCACGATTCGCGGCGGCCAGCTCAGCGGGGCTGCGAAAGATCCCGATCCCGTCGGCTCGATCCTGACCGTCGCGGGAACCATTCAGGCCAATGCGGTCTCGATAATCGGCGGCAGCAATCTCGACTACTTTGACCTGACCAATCCCGCCGGAATCAACGCGCCGACCACTCTGACTGGAAACGCCGGCGATGACCGGTTCTTCATCCCTGTGGTTGCCGCGACCATGGTCGTGGACGGCGGCGACGGGGCCAACCGATACTATGTCTCCAGCAATGCCTCGCGCTCGATGTTCGTAACGAACGGCGTTTATGACGATCGCGGCGAAGACCTCGCCTTCCCGTTCTCCGATTCCCATCTGTCGACGGGGACCCTCGCCACGATCACGGCTTCTCTCACGATCAACACGGGCGACGGGGGCAACGGCGGGACCAGGGACGCCATCTACCTCAGCGCCGCCGGCAGCACGACTGCGTTGACCAGCGGGATCATCGCGCCCGATCAAGTGACCGGCCTCGGCAACACCGGAACAATCCACTACACCACGACCACGAACGGCGGCACGAGCCTGCTGGTGAAATTAAGCGCCCAGGCCGATCAGCTTCAGGTCACCGGCGCCAATGCGAACACGAGGACCTTTGTCTTTGCCGGCGATGGAAACGATACCGTCAACGTCGGCACGTCGGGCAGTTCGTTGAACACGCTCGACGGCATTGTTGCATTCTTCGGCGAAGGCGGTTCCAGCGACACGCTCAATGTGTATGGCGTCGCCACGCCGCCGGCGCTGGGCGAAGAGAACCCCAACCAGTTGACTGCGATCGCCGTCACGGGTCTCGGCTCGGGCCAGAACAAACTCATCTCCACCCACAACGAGCAGTTCGGCGCCGGGTACACGATTCCGTCCATCAACTTGGTCGCGTCCTCGCTGGAACAGACCGAACTCACGCTGGCCAATTTCCAGGCTCTCGCCAGCCAGTTGCAGACGCCGACGCGCAGCATCGACTCCTACATCTCCAACAGCCTGGCGCCCGTGACCAAGACTGCGATATTCGGTTACCAGCAGGGCAACCAAGTCGTTTATCGCGTCAACGGCTCCACGCCGATCGCTGGCTTGACGAACGACACCGTCTATTACGTGAGCAGCACCGACGCGGCAAACGTATACCTTGTCGCCAGCCTGAACGACCTCAGCAATCCCGTAACCGTGCCGCGCTCGTCGATTGGCGACGCGAGCAACCAGGTGACGCTTGCTTACCTCGATACTGACAATCCAGCCGTCATCGCTGATTCCCCGACGATCACGGGTGACAAACTCACCTTCGACAGCAATCATGGCCTGGTCACCGGGCAAGCGGTCGTATACCACGTAGCGAGCGGCAACGCCCCGATCGGCGGGTTGACGGAAGGGAAAGTCTACTATGTCATCAAGATCGACGACACTTCCATCAAGCTGGCGTCGTCGCTGGCCAACGCCACGGCCTCGACCCCGGTTCCCGTGCCGTTGACGTCTCCAAGCGCCGGCACGCCGGATTCGGTAGTTACGCAGGGCACGGCTCTCTTCAACGCCAATACGGGGATTCAGAGCAATCAAATCGTATTCACGGGCAACCACAATTTGGTCACCGGCCAATCGGTGGTTTACCATGCCAGCAACGTCGTCAACAACAGCGGCACGGGCACGGTGACGAGCGTTGGCGGCCTGACGAACGGCCAGGTTTACTACGTAATCAAGATCAACGACACGACGATCAAGCTCGCGTCTTCGCTCACCAACGCCAACGCCGGCACGGGCCTCTCGCTTACGCCGATCGGATTCGCGACGACCAGCAGCGATTCGCTCACGACGATTCGTTCGTTCGCGCAATCCTCATTGGATATCGCCAATAGCAAGCTGGTCTTCACGAGCAACCCTGGCTTCGCCGACGGGCAGGCAGTGGTCTACAAGCGAGGCAGCGGCAGCACGTCGATCGGGCTGACCGACGGCCAGATCTACTATGTCAAATTGGTTGGCGGGAATCCGAATGCGATCCAGCTCGCGCTGACGCCAGGCGGAAGTGCGGTCACGCTCTCGGGCACGGTTCCAGGCGGGAGCGTGGCTGCCGACACGCTGACGCCTGCCGCGACGTTCGATCCTTCGTCGCTGCACGTGAGCGGTGACCAGATCACCTTTACCGGCAATCACAACTTGGTCGATGGACAGAAGGTGATCTACCAGACCGGCGCCGGCAATACGCCGATCGGCAACCTGATCGCGGGTCAGGTCTATTACGTCATCAACGTGAACGCCACTACAATCAAGCTGTCAAAGACACCCGGCGGAGCGGCGCTCCAGCTCGATAGCCACATGACCGCCCAGCTTCTGCCTGTGGTCACGATGGCATTCCTCGCTGCGCGGGATTTCAACGCGCTGATTTCGGGACCGTCGCTCTACACGGCCGAGCGCTTTGCGGGCGTCGCTCTGCGTCCGGAAACGATTCAGTTGATTTCCCAATATCCAGAAGGCAACAGCGTCATCAATCGCCTGCTGCTCGAAGATGCGTATCCCGATGGCTTGCCCCGCATCGCGAGTTTGACGCCCGACCTGCCTGCAGCGGTCTACTACGGCCAGCGGTTCATCCAGGGCAACGGCGATCAGCAGGTCGTCAGCACCGTGGAGAATGTGAATATCCATCTCTCCGGCGGCACGAATTCCTTGCGGATCGACAGCACCTTTGCCGGCAATACCACGGTCGATGGCGGCACGGACACCACCCTCACGCTCGGAAGTTCTTTCACCGGCCTGCACACGGAGACACCGAATCGCGCCGGTTTCATCGATGGCACGGTGACGTTGACGGCGAAAACCATCATCGTTGACGATTCAGGCAACGACCAGCGGACGACGGGAACCCTCGAAGGCAATCAGATCTCCGGCCTGATGCCCGGAACGGCGACGTTCCTGGGCACGCCATCCCTCACGATCAAACTCGGCGCCAATGACGACACTTTCTATGTCCCAGCCACGGCAACGGGCCAATCCGTGACCGTCGAGGGCGGCGGCGGTTTCGACACCATCTACCTCGGCACGCGCCAGGGCCTGGAACAAACGGGATCGCTTGACGGCATGCTGGGCAGTTTGTTCATCGATGGCGGATCGCTGTTGAGCGGCATCAACTCGATCTTCATCAACGATCAGGCCACGACGACAGCGCAAAATTACACCGTGACCAACGACTACGACTGGAATTCCGCCAACACTTCCTCGACAATCGACACGACTACCATTAAGCGCGGCGGCGTGGTGATCGTTCAGTTCATCCACGAGGAAATCGTCGCTCTCAGCGGCGGCCAGGGCGGCAACACGATCGACATCCAGCAAACCCACCGCGAGCAAAGCACCGACGGCAGCACCAGTTCGACCTTCACGTTCAACACCGGCTCGGGCAGTGACATCGTCACCCTCGGCAAGGAGGTCGGCTCCACCGGTGTTTTCACGATGGACGGCTTCCAGCAAGATGTGGTCGCGCCGATCTTCTCAGGTCCGGAACCAAGCCGGCGCGGCGTCCCTGTGATCATCAACGGCCAGGGAGGCAACGATTCGGTTTCGATTCGCGACACCGCCAGCACGACGTCCGCCAGCCTGGCGCTCACCCAGACTCTGTTCCGCGATCTGTTCCCCGTCGATCTGGACGCAGCTTTCGACTCGGCGGATGTCTTCCGCGCGATCTTCGGCGAAGATCCACTCAGCAGGCCATTCACCAGCGTCGTACTGGCGCAGGATCCACAGCGGCCCGTCAATATCAGCATCCGCGAAACGGCAGATCAGGCGAAACGCTTCGCGAGTCAGAATCTGCTGCTCACCGTGTCGCTGGGAACCGTCAACGCCAGCAGCCCATCGTTCACTGCCTCGCCGACCAGCGTGCTGAGCAACCAAATCACGTTCGGAGCGAATCACGGCCTGAGCACTGGCCAGGCGGTCGTCTATCACCAGGGCGACGGCAATCCGTCCATCGGCTTGGTTGACGGCCAAATCTACTACGTCATCAAGATCAGCGACACAGTAATCAAGCTGGCATCCTCGCTTGCCAACGCCCAGAACACGACGCCGGTTTTCGTCCCGCTGACGTCGCCATCGTCAGCTGCCGCGGAATTCGATCGGTTCACGCCGGTGGGCAACGTCGTGCAATTGACCAGCGCCGCCCTCGAGAGCGACGTCGCGATCAACCTCGGCGATGGCAACGACATCGTCAACGTCGAGAACGGGGTGCGAACGCAATACGGCCACACGCTGCAAATCAATGGCAACGGCGGCGACGACTCGACGTACGTTGATTTCAACGGCGTATCGATCCTTGATCGCGGCAACTTGGGCCAGACGGTAACCAAGGTGACGTACTCGCCCGCCGACGCCGATTCCGGACTCGAAGGCCATACCCCGCTCGCGTCGGGAACCTATTACGTTGAGACTCGATGGAACGGGACGCAATGGCAGTTCCGTCTGGTTGGCCCAGACGGCTCCGCCGTTCCGGTCTCGAATTTGGCCGACACTTCGGGAGTTGGGTTGTTGGCTAACTGGCAGAACATCAGTCAGTTGCCGATTGTGCAGACGCCGGATCCGAAGAATCCGCTGGTTTCTCGCTTCGATTCGCATCGCGGCTTCATCATTGATTTTAGCAGCCAATACCGGCCGACGGGCGATTCCATTGTTGGAGCGGTCCGGCTCGACATGGCCGTGGGCGCGTCGAACGCCGTCACGCCGTCGCCGACAACGATTTTGAACAGTCAGGTCATCTTCGCGTCGAACCACAAGCTGACCACGGGCCAGGCGGTGGTTTACCACAAAGGCAGCGGCAATGCCTCGATAGGCCTGACCGACGGGCAGATCTATTACGTCATCAAGGTCAACGACAATACGATTCGCCTGGCGACCTCGCTCGCCAACGCCCAGAACGCGACGCCCGTCTTTATTACATTGTCCGCGCCGACAGCCAGTGCCGGCTCCCAGGACGCTTTTACGCCGCTGAGCGCCTATTCAGTTACCGTGGCCAAGCATGGCATTCTCGGTCAAACGGTCACCAGCGTGGTGTTTTCCGCAGCCGATGTGGCCGATTCTTCGCACCTGCTCAATCCCACCCACACTTACTATGTGCAAACGCAGTGGGACGACACGACCAAGAACTGGCAGTTCCGCGTGTGGGACAACACAGCGAACACGGCCGTGTCGATCGCGAGGGTTGATGCCGCGGGATTCACCACCGGCTGGCAGAATATTCGGGCGATCGCGCCGTCCACCGGCGGCAGCCGTGTGTACCATTCGGGCGCCGGCCTGGTCATCACGTTCGGCGCCGAGTACCTGGCTGGCAACAAGACGACGCTCACCGCGACCCAACTCCTGCTCGGCATTCCCGACACGCAGCTATCTCTGAGCTTCAATGGCGGTACCCAGACGACCGACGGCGTGGGCGATACGTTCCGGATCGCCGGCGACGGGCAAGCCACGGGAGCGCAGTATCTGCCCAGCGGCACCATTTCCGGCGGCGGCACGGTTTCGGTGCTTGGGAATCAATTCACGTTCAGCGGCATCGAGCCGTTGATCGTCCATGGCCTGCCCGATTTCAAAATGATCACGCCCGACCTGGCTGCGGCCCTGACCATCGATAGCGCCCAGCTCGATAGCGTCGCCCGGCAGCAATTGCAACTGCACACACTGACCGTGGAAGGACAGGTCACCTGGACGCAGAAGAAGAATTTCATTCTGCCAAGCCAGGCGTACGACCCGCGCGAGGTCGGCCGAGCCGTTGCGATCAGTGCGGATGGTCTGACGATGGTCGCGGGCGCCAGGGCCACGTCCGACGGCACATCCACCGGCCTGACCAATGGCATGGCGATCGTCTACCAGTGGAACGGCAGCGCGTGGATCGAACAGGCCCGGTTGCAGCCGAGCGATCTACGCCTCGGCAATACACTGGGCCTCGATTTCGGCGCATCCGTCGCCATCGATGGCAACCGCATCGTCATCGGTGCTCCGGGCGACACGCCCACGGGTCTTTCCGGGTCGAATTATGGCGCCGCCTATGTCTTTGAACGCACAGGTCCTGGCGCTGCCTGGATCGAGACGCAAAAAATCCTCGCCGGCGCTGCGAACGCGGGTGCAAATCAGTACTTCGGCGCGTCGGTGGCGATTTTCGGCGACGGGATCCTCGTCGGAGCGCCCGGAGCGGCTGGTGCGGACGCCGGCGAGGCGGCCTACTTCTTCCGCCGCAATGGCGGGAACTGGGCGCTACAGTCAAAACAAACGGGAACCGGCGATTTCGGCCGAGCCGTCGCGCTCGGCAACGGAACGGCCGTCGTCGGCATGCCGTTTTTCGGCGGCAACGGCGCAGCCTTCACCTATATCGTCTCGCCTTATTATGTCTTACCTTCCGGATTCTTGACGGCATCAGATCCGCAGGCGAACGAACAATTTGGAGCAGCCGTCGCGGCGACATCGAACCGCATCGTGGTCGGCGCGCCGATGTGGAACAGTCCCACGAATTACGCCTACAGCGGAGATGCGGCTCATTCCCAGCAGGGACGCGCGTTCGTATTCGACTACGTAAACTCCAGCTGGACCCGAACAGCACGCCTTACCGCGGACGCCGGATTGCCGCAGGCCGACGCGGCGACGGAAGCAAGAACCGGCGATCATTTCGGCGCCTCCGTCGCGCTCGGAGGCTCTTATGTGGTCGTCGGTGCGCCCGGCCATACCAACGGCGGCAGTCTGAATACCGGATCCGCCTACGCCTTCTACGAACTCTACGACTCCTCGACAGGCTATTCGAGTTGGACGCGCTCCTCGGGCACGTCCGGCACGGGTCGCCTGGAGGCTGCCGGCTCGGCGGCGGATGACAAATTCGGTACGTCGGTTGCCATCGCGGGCAACCGCATCGTCGTCGGCATTCCAGGTCGAAACGAATCAGGCGGCCTGGCGAGAACGGACCTCGGCGCCGTGCAAACCTTCACCACCACGGGAGCCGTTCCGTCGGCATCGAGTTACCCGTTATATGCGGAGATCCTACAACTCCCCGCCACGGCCAAGCAGACCTTGTACGATCCCACGTCTCGTACGCTGTTCGTATCAAGCCCAGGCACCAACAGCATCTACACCTACGTGAACGAGGGCCTCTACTGGCGGCCTTCGACCACGCTCGTGGGATGGGTGGGCGGCGCGACGGCGGGCTTCGGCACCGACATGGATCTGGACATCGGATACGGTCGGTTGGCCGTTGGGACGAATGCCAATTATGTCTATGTGTTCCAGCGACAGTCCAACGGAACCTGGGCCGCGCATACCGATGCATATGGCCGACTTCAGGCCATCAACGGCACGGCAATCGGAGGAAGTTTCGGCGCCTCGGTGGCGATCAGCGGCGACAGGCTGGTCATCGGAGCGCCCACGCTCGACGTCAGCTATGTTTCCTACACTCAGCCATCCTCACTGACGAGCAAGGTGACGCTCACTCAGAGCGGGGCGGCTTTCGTTTACTACAACAGCTACTATTACGGATGGTCTTCGCCGGCCCTGCTGATGCCCGACGACGCAGCATTGCCGGAGTCGTATTATTCGACGACGGCTCTGGGAGCTTTTGCCCAATATGACAGCGACAACACGATTTGGTGGTCTTCGGCAACCACCTTCGGCTGGCACACGTGGGACGGCAATACGTCGGATTGGGCTTACGTGGAGATCGCGAGCCATCCGAACCTTCATACACCCTGGCGTGCAGCCTATGACGTCGTTCAACTTACCCAATGGACCGATGGTGTCCTTGACGGACGCCTGAACTTTGCGGCTCAAGGCGCCAATTACTCCACCACGTACACGGCGAATACATTCGCGGGCCTGGATTATGCCGGCTGGGGTTCGAGCGTCGATATCATTGGCGGCACCGTTGTCGTCGGGGCGCCAGGTAAAGAGCGCGTGGCAGCCTATAACCTGGACGACTACTACAGCCGTGCCTTGAATTGGACCGTCTTTGCCGGCGCCACCCCCTACTACACGACGTTCCGGAGCGAGAGCTACGACACGTACACAGGCGTCGGTTTGGGACGTGAAGTTGCCCTGGCGAGCAGCTCCCTTGCGTACGGCGGAGCTCCCGATGATTCGAACGGCGTCCTCTTTAAGTACACCTTCGACGGAAGCACTTTGGCCTATCAGGTTAATGTCGGCTCACCCGCTCCGCAGTCCAAATTCGGCGATGTCAACACGATTGCCATGCTCGGCAATCGGATGCTGGTCGGCGAACCCGGGACCGCTGGCGCGACTGTCGGCGCCGCCAACCTCTATACTCTTGCCGGGACGTATCAGGGCATCCAGCTCAGGCCATTCAAATTCCAGGGCGGCTCGACTGTCGTGGAAACCGCCGCAGTACAATTTGGTACGGCGCCGTCGATCATCAGTGACGGGTTCTACGTTGCCGGCAGTAACTCGAACAAACTCTACGATTTCCGCCAGCGCGGGCCAGCCTGGAGCGCAGGTTCGCTAACTTCGCCGGCGCCGCTCGAAACGGCAAAGCTGGGAAGCAGCGTCGTTCTTGCCGGCGATACGGCGATTCTCGGCGCTCCGGATTTCGGAAAATACGGCGCCGTCTTCATCTTCAAGCAAACGCCGAATTCCACGCCGGGCCTCGATCCGATCTGGAACTTGGAAGCCCAGATCGATGCGCCGGGTTTCCAGACCAATTCGGATTTCGGCGCCAGTATCGCTCTCAATGGCGATGATCTGATCGTCGGCGCACCAGGAATGAACGGCGGAAAAGGCGGCGCGTACATCTTCCACCGGCTGGATGGCCAATGGACGCTGCAAAGCGAGATTACCGGAACCATCACCAACGAACGCCGCGGCACGTCCGTCGCCATCGGCGATTCGTACGCCGCCATCGGCGCGCCGGGCGTCTCGAGCGCCGCGGTCTACGTTTATCGAAAGCTCGCGGGAACCTGGTCCGCAGATGCCACGATCACGACGCCGCAATCCGGCAACGAATTCGGCAGCTCGCTCTCCATCGATCCGACCACGCTCTTCGTGGGTGCGCCAGGAGCGAATAGCGGCGCCGGGGCGGTGTACATTTACGGCCTGCGCCCGCTTCCGCAGAACGTCTCGTCGAACGTCACCTCCGGACCGACGACGCTTCCGTTCACCGGCGGCGCGGCCGGGGATCGTTTCGGCACGTCGATCGACGGCAGCGGCAACTTCATCGTCATCGGTGCTCCAGGAACCGCTTCCAACACCGGTGCGGCCTATGTGTTCGACCGCCCCACATCGACCACGACCTGGGTGCAGACACGCCTCGATTACTCCGCAGGAGCCGTTGCGGGCGACAAGTTCGGCACGTCCGTCGCCATCGACGGCCTGCAAATCGTCGTCGGCGCGCCGGGTCGCAACAATGTAGGCGGCTACACCAAGGGCGAAGCCTTTAGCTACGGCTTGAAGAACACCGGACTCTGGACCCTGGAAACCCCCGCGGACACGACGGATCACGTCCTCAACGGCGGCACGGGTGTTCATACCGGCGCCAACGTCGGCTACTCCGTCGCCCTCGGCGGGGATCTGGCCTTGCTTGGCGCGCCGCAACTCCTGGGCGGCGGCGGGATCAATGACATCAACGGCGACGGCTACGCCTACTTGCGCCGGATCAGCCCGCCGGGCAACAAGATTCTTCCGCAAACACAATCCGAATTGATCGCGGGAGCCGACACCAATACCATCGGCGGGTCGATTGCCGGCAATCCGATCGCGACACTGCAATTCTTCGATGTGCGCGAAGTCAACATCGCGGCAAGCTCCGCCAACGACGGCGGCGGCAGTCCGATCATCAGTTCGCTGACGATCTTGCAGGACGGTTTCACCGCCTACGGTTTGCAGACATTCACCGCGACGGGGAATATCCGTTACACGAACCAGTCCCCCAGCGTCAAACAACCCAATGACGGTCTCTTCGAATATTCTGTTCTCGTGACTGTCAAGGGAACGTCTCCCATCGCCCTCGATCTCGATGGCAACGGACTGGAGTTCGTCGAACGTTTCTCCACTGGTCCGATGTTCGACATCAGCGGCACGGGCACGCCCGAACCGACCACCTGGCTGGCGCCGGGCGACGGCTGGTTGTTCATCGATTTGGGCCAGGGCGGAAGCCAGGTCACTCGAGATGAGCTAGTCTTTGCCGCCTCGGTGGCGAACGCCACTTCGGACCTCGATGCCTTGCGTCTTACCTACGACAGCAACCATGACAACGTCCTCAACTCGTCCGACGCACAGTGGACCAGTTTCAAGATCTGGAAAGACCTCAACCAGGACGGCATCACCGATAACGGCGAAGTTCTCACGATGGCCCAGGCCGGCATCGTGTCGATCGGTCTGGTCAGCGGCGCCAACACGGCGTATTCGGCCCTTTCCGATGCAGTCACCGTCCTCGGGCAAGCCACCTTCACCAGAAGCGATAGCTCCACGGGAATCGTCGGCGACGTCGTGCTCAATACCGATGTGAAACAGATCGTGCCCGGAACCACCGGTATCGCAATCAAGGGAATCAACGACTTTGACGGCGGCGCAAGCTCGACCTACGTGGCCGACGCCGACACCGACTGGACCCTCTACGCCAACTCGCTCACCGCCAGCGACGGCCGGCAGCAAATCGACCTCACGGGTTTCACGAATGTCGAATTGCGCGGCGGCAACGGCAACAATCGCATCGAAGTCGTTTCCTGGAGCGGCAAAGTCACGATCGACGGCGGCGGCGGCGCCGACACCATCATCCTCCATGCCGATTCCGGAGCGACGGTCACCGTACTGGATACCGGGACCGAGGACCAAATCGACATCCTGTCTCCGAGCACGAGCGACCAAGATATTCGCGTCACGCCGACCTCCGTTAACATTCGCGTGCTCGGGGAGACGACGCCCTTCTTCAGCGTCACCTACAACCCCGGCGTCGCGCCATCGACGGCCGGTTCGCTTCGCATCTCCGGAGGCGAAGGCGACGACCTGATTTCCGTGTCCGGCACGAGCTCCATCGACCTGTTCCTCGACGGCGGCGAGGGAGCGGACACGTATAAACTCAATAGCTCCAACAACAACACCTACACGCACGTCACCGACAGCGGCGCGAACGACGGAACCGCGATCGACGAACTCAAGGTCACGGTCGGCACCGGCGGATATGGCGGCCTGACCCCAGATGCGGCCAACGTTCGCCGCAACCAAAACAAGCCGCTCTACTACGACAATTCGATCGAGAAGGTCACGCCGATATCTGTTGACCCGATCCTCAACATCATCGGCAACGGCACCTTTGTCGTTACCAGCGGTTTCGTGAACTGGAATGGCGCCAATTACTCATTGGCCGGCGTCCGCGAATTGACCATCACGACCACCGGCGACGGCAGCACGATCCAGGTGGACGAATTCCCGACGCTCGGCGTTCAGGGCGATCCGTTGCCAATCAAATTCACCGTCAACGCGACGGCCGGCACGGGCGACACACTCATTGGCCTTGACCAGGCCAACGCCTGGTCGATCACCGGAGCGGGCGCCGGCAGCCTGGCCGGCACGCCGACTTTGAACTTCACCGGCATCGAGAATCTCACCGGAAGGTCCGGAGCGGATACCTTCACGTTCAGCACCGGCGGGTCGATCAGCGGCGTCGTCGATGGCGGCGACGGCGGCGGCGACTTCGTTGATTTCTCCAACACATCCGCCGGCCAAACCTTCGACCTCGCCAATCGCTACCTTGGCATCGAGACGCTCAAAGGCAGCACCGGCACCGATACGTTGATCGGCCCAGATACGGCCAATACCTGGAATGTTACCAGCGCCGGCAGTGGCACGATTGGCAGCCTCTCGTTCTCGGACATCGAAAACCTCACCGGCGGCTCGGATACGGACGATTTCGTACTGAGCGCGGCCACCGTCAGCGGAACCATCGACGGCGGCGGCGGTGAAAACCGTATCCAAATCGACGGCACGGGCAATATCGACACCGTCGTCGTCGGCTTCCCGACGCTCTCACTCAACGGCACCACCACCACCTACGCCCACATCAATCAGGTCGATGTCAATACGCTCGCAGGCGACGATAGCATCACCGTCAACGTTTCCGCGAATGCAGGCTTCCCGCAGACCGTAAACGTCAACAGCGGCGATAACGACGACTCAATCGCCATCAACCTCGTCACGGGCGCGACCACGGCGATTACCATTGACGGCGGTGATCAAACCACCACCGGCGATACCGTCACCATCACCGGCACCGCCGATGCCGACACGATTCTCGTCGACGGCCTGTCGTTTACATTCGGTGATACCACAATCGAACTTTCCGATATCGAAAATCTCACGGTGAAGGGCGGCGGCGAGAATGACAAAATCACAGTCACGGGCACAAGCGTCACGGGCGACCTCCGCATCGAGGGCGGCGCAGGCGACGACACGATCACGCTCAATTACCCCATTACCTCCAACACGCTGACTGCGGTTGGCGGAGGCGACACCAACGACGCGCTCATCGTCAACATGACCGACGCCGTAGACGTCATTACCCTAAGCAGCACCGCCATCCAAATTGTCGGCAATACGACCACTAGCTACTCCGGCTTCGCCGCTCTCACGCTCAATACGGCTGGCGGCGGCGACACTGTCACCGTCACGAGCACCCATGCCGGCACGACCAAGGTAAATACGGAAGACGGCGGCGATACGGTAAACGTGCGCGCCATCAGCGGTGCGACCAACATCGATACAGGCCTCGGCGTGGATACCGTGAATGTCGGCAGCAACGCTCCCGCAGGCAACGGCGTACTCACCGGTGTCGCGGCCTTGCTGACCATCAGCGGCGGCCGAGATGACGACGCGGATACTTTGAAAGTCGATGCCACCGGCGACACGAACGCGCGAACCAGCACGCTCACCACCAACACCTTCACCTCGACGGCCTTCGGCACGGGAGGCAGCATCGCCTACTCTCTGTTGAGCACCCTCACTATTTCCATGGGCACCGGTGGGAACAATTTCACCGTCAGCGACACGGCCTCGGGCACCGACACCACCATCAACAGCGGAGACAGCGCTTCCAACCCGGACACGGTAACCGTCGTCAGGACGCGAAGCACGCTGACAGTCAACGCTCAATCAGGCGACGACACGGTCAATGTTCGTACCATCGGCGCCGTGGCCACGATCAACGGCAATGCGGGCAACGACACGATCAACGTGTCTTCCGACGCACCGACCAACTCGGGCGATCTGCTCGGCATCAAGGCGACGCTGAACGTGGACGCGGGAACCGGAAGCGCCAACCGCCTTATCATCAGCGACTTCGGCGGCATCACCACGGGCAATAGCAATGTCATCGTGACGAACTCGAAGATCACCGGTTTCGCAGGCGAACAAGATGATGTCGACATCAACTACAGCGCGACGGGCGGCAACTTCACCAACCCAGGCTCCAACGACGGCATTTTGCTGCTTGGTTCCAATACCATCAACGATGTGTTCCAGGTGAAATCCACTCTCGCCGGCAGCACGATCCTCATCAAGGGCAACGGCGGCGACGACATCTTCAACGTCTCGAGCGACGCGCCGACCAACCTCGGCACGCTGGACACCATTCTGGGCTCCCTCAGCTTCGACGGCGGCACGGGCACCGCGAATCGCCTGACCATCAGCGACTTTGGCCAAAACGCGACAGCGAAATCCAACGTCATCCAGACCACCGCCAGCTTCGGCGGAATCACTTACCAGCAGGTGCAGAACTTCGCCGGCAACGGTGCTGGGCCAACCATCAACTACGTCGCCACGGGCGGCGGCTTCAATAACCTCGTCGGTTTGGTGGAGAAGGGCGACGGCATCCTGATCGTTGGTTCGCATACGCTCAGCAGCACGTTTACCTTCCGCACCACCCTGGCTGGCAGCACGGTGACGGTCAAAGGCAGCGTGCTCAACGACCAGTTCAATGTCGGTTCGCCATTGACGACTCTGCCAGGCAATACGGGCGACAGCGGCAATCTCGACAACATACAGGGCCGATTGCGAATTATCGCCGGCACGACGACCGATTCCGCAACAGGCGACCGCATCTTCATCGATGATTACGCGAAGGCGGGACGCGCCAACTACCTGATCACGCCCACCTCGGTCACGAATTTCGATCTGCCGAGCACCTTTGTCGCGTCGCCCCCGGTTTCCGGCTATAACCCCGCCCGGCCCACCTTTGCGGGCATCGATTACGATGCTTCAACCGACTTTCTCGACATGGTAGGCAACGACGATGTAAACATCTTCAATGTGCAACCCAGCAAGGACACGGAATACTCCTTCGACGGCAGGCTGCCCATTCCGGGCGTCGCCGTCGTGGGCGGCGGCGATTACCTGCTGCTCGACACGCAGACGACCAGCACCACGGGCCGCAAGCTGCACATTACCGCTCTCGGTGAGGGTTACTGGGATTTCACCAGCAACCACAAGAAGGTGAATTTCGAGAGCATGGAGCGCTTCAATCATGTGGATATCATCGCGCTTCCGACCGCGGGCGGTTCGACGAGCGTGCCAAAGATCGTCGTGAAGGATGCCGAGACGGGCGAGGTCAAGTACGAGATCACTCCCTACGAAAACACCTTCCGCGGTTCAATTCAGGTAGCCGTTGGCGACGTCGATCTCGACGGCATCCCCGATGTCATCACGGCTCCTGGGGCGAGCCATTCGCCGTTGGTGGAAATCTACCGAGGCACGCCGGATGCGAACGGCAACTATGCGGCTCCGAAGGAATTTTCCTTCCTCGCCTACTCATCGCAGTTTCTGAGCGGCGTCAATATCGCCGTGGGCGATGTAACGGGCGATGGAGCGCCGGAAATCGTGACCGCTCCAGCAGGATCGACGACTCCAGAAGTCCGGATTTTCCGGGTCACGACGGACGCTCAGGGTACGGTGCAAGGAACGACGCTTGGCAGTTCCTTCCTGGCATTCGCCAATACCTATCGTGGCAACGTCTCCGTCGCGGTCGGCGATTTGAACAACGATGGCTTTGCCGATATCGTGACCGGGCGCGAGCCAGGCTTTGGACCGACAGTTGATGTTTTCAGCGGCGCCAATCTAGGCCTGGTCAATAGCTTCTATGCTTTCAGCCCCGATTATCAGGGCATCGTCTCGGTCGGCATCGGCGACTTCAACGGCGACCGCCAGCGCGACATCATCACGAGCGCCGGCCCCGGTTACCTGCCGACGGTGCGCGTCTATCAAGGCGCCAATATCTTCTCCGGCGCCGCGCCTGGCCTGTTGAAAGAATTCCTCGCGACCGCTAGCACCGATCGTTCCGGCGTCATTACTCAGATCGCTCCGATCAACGGCGGCAATCCCGGATTCGTCGAAACAGTGCAAGTCGGCACGACCTGGGGCAACTACACGAACTCCAGCGCGTCCAGTTCTGTCACGGGCGTCTCGATCTCCACGCTCACCAGTGTGTCGGCGGCGAATGTGTCCTTGCAAGCCGACATCAGCCTGGGTGCGTCGCCAGACCTCCAGATCAGCGGCATCTTTGCCCGCTATCAAGGAACCGGCGACGCCAACATGTACTACGGAGCGCTCTACTCCGACGGCAGCGGGTCGATGTTTGCCGTGATCTATCGAAACGTCAACGGCACGTGGACCTTGCTCACGTCGAAGAACATCGGCTCGTTGACGTCGAATCCACAGACGTTGCGATTCGAAGTGGTGAACGATTCGCTCAAACTCTTCGTGGGTGATGTTCTGAAGGCCTGGGCCAGCGACACGTCACTCTCCGGCAACGGCACGAGTCTGGCGGGCATCCGGTCCTATTCGGCCGGAAGCACGGGGCCGTCGTTCGCGAATTTCTCGGCTGACGCCGTCGTCCCGCTGACGACTACGCTTTCGTCGCCGTTCCTGGATTCGTTCGCGGATACCGCCTCGCACCAGCTCGGCCGAACATGGACTGAACACGCGGGTAACTTTGCCGTATCGAGCAACACGTTAACGAGCAACGATACTGTCAACCTGGCGGCGTTGAATGGCGTGACGCAGGCCAATGTCGTGGTAAGCGCCAGCGTGACGACGCTGCCTGTCGGCCAGGTCGCCGGCGTGGTGGCTCGCTACTCCGGCCCGCTCGACGCGAATATGTATCGGGCCGAGTTGGTCAAGAATTCCGACGGCACGGGCACGGCTCGCATCTACCGCAATCTTGCCGGCGTCTTGACTCTGCTCAACTCCCGGACCGTCACCAATCTCACGGGAACCACGGAGGACCTGCGTTTCGAGGTCATCAATGGGTACCTGTCGTTCTTCGTGAACAACACGCTGGCGGCATTCGCGAACGATTCCGCGTTGACGGCTGGATCCGTCGGTCTGAGGTCAGCGCAGGGCGTGGTCTGGTCAGGCACGCCCGATTTCACCGCCGCCACGACATCGGGACCGGTATCTCTGACGCCGACGGCGTTCTCGGAGCCTTTCTCGAATGCCGCGAACTACGGCACGAACTGGCGCGAGAATCTCGGCAGCTTCACCCTCGACACGGGCACGCAGACTTTGACGAGCGGTTCCGGATTGAATATCGCCACGCTGAATGGTTTGTCAGCCGCGGATGTTGTAGTCTCGGCAAGCGCGGTGCTTTCCGCCGGTCAGTATGCGGGCCTGGTCGCTCGTTATTCCGGCGCTGGCGACTCGAACATGTACTGGGCCGGGCTGCATAAAAACGACGACGGAACGGGAACCGTCTACCTGTTCCGCAATCTCAATGGCAACTGGACGCTCCTGAAAACAGGAACTGTTTCCAATCTGACCGGGTCAACCGAGGCACTGCGATTCGAGGTCGTCGGCACCTACCTGTCGATGTTCGTCAACGGCACACTCGTGCTCGCCACGAACGACTCCGCGTTGAAGACTGGCTCGGTCGGCGTGCGTTCCACGCAAGGAGTCGTCTGGAAGGGCTCTCCCGCATTCACCGCAAGTGTGCCGACCGGCCTGCCGTCGCTGACAGGGACGGGATTCACGGAAGCGTTCAACGATTCTGTTGAATTCGGCCAAAATTGGCGACAGAGCGTCGGCGCCTTTGCGATCGGCGGCGGAGCATTGACCAGCACCGCAGCCGTGAATCTTGCGACGCTCTACGGCGTTAGTGCCGCCGATGTCGTGGTGACAGCGAGCGTGACCACGCAACCGGTCGGACAATGGGCTGGTCTCGTGGCACGCTACTCCGGTTCTGGCGACACCAATATGTACTGGGCGGGTCTGCTGAAAACCGGCGCCGCCACGGGCACGGTCGTCCTCTATGTGAATGTCAACGGAACCTGGACTCTGCTAAACACGGGCAGTTTCAGCGGCCTCGGCGCCACGACCAATCTCCGCTTCGAAGTCATCGGCACGAGCCTGAAATTATTCGTCAACAACTCCTTGGCATTGGCGGCCCAGGATTCGAGTTTGACGGCTGCCGGCTCCGTCGGCTTGCGTTCGACAGTGGGCGTTGTTGCCGACGACTTCAACGCCGCCATTCGCATGACGTTGACGACGCCCACGTTGACGACGAACCCGAACACGACATTCGCCGACAATTTCTCGAGCGGTTTTACCGGTGTCACGAATGCCGTCTCCGCCGCCGGGAACGAACTCGGACTTGCCTGGAAGGAATGGCTCGGCAGCTTCACGGTCGCCGGCGGCGCGGTCACGAGCAACGGCTCGCTCAACGTCGCGACGCTCAATGGCGTGACCGCGGCGGACGTCATTGTCAGGGATACGGTGACGACGTTGCCTGTAGGTAATTTCGCGGGGCTCGTGGCACGGTATGCGGGTTCCGGCGATACCAACATGTACTGGGCGGGCCTTGGCAAAAACGCCGACGGCACGGGTACGGCTTACCTGTTCCGCAACGTGAGCGGCGTCTGGACCCAGCTCGCGGCTCAGAATATCGGTACGCTTGTTTCCACGCTGGCACTGCGTTTTGAAGTGATCGGTACCAGCCTGAAGTTTTTCGTGAACAACACGGTAGCCGCGGCAGCCAATGATTCGGTTTTGACCGCAGCGGGTTATGTGGGCCTGCGTTCTACGGCGGGCTTGGTGGCCGACGACTTCAACGCGACGATTCGTGTGCCGTTGGCGACGCCGACCTTGACGACGGATCCGAATACGACGTTTGCCGACGATTTCTCCAGCGGGTATGACGGCACGACGAATGCCGTATCCGCCGGCGGGAACCAACTCGGACTCGACTGGAAAGAGCGGGTGGGCAGCTTCACGGTTGCCGGCGGCGCAGTTACGAGCAATGGCTCGCTCAACGTCGCGACGCTCAACGGCGTGACTGCGGCGGACGTCATCGTCAGGGATACCGTGACGACGCTGCCCATCGGGCAATGGGCTGGCCTTGTGGCACGCTACTCAGGATTTGGCGACACCAATATGTACTGGGCGGGTCTGACGAAGACCAGCGCGACCGCCGGCACGGCGGTCCTCTACGTCAACGTCAATGGCACGTGGACGCTCTTGAACACCGCAAGCGTAAGCGGCCTCGGAGCGACGATAAATCTGCGTTTCGAGGTGATAGGCACAAGCCTGAAGTTGTTCGTCAATAACGCCCCGGTAGTGGCTGCCGACAATTCAGCGATTACGACTGCTGGTCACGTCGGCCTGCGCTCGACGGCGGGCGTCGTGGCCGACGACTTCAATGCGACGATTCGCGTGCCGTTGACGACGCCGACCTTGACGTCCGATCCGAACACGACGTTCGCCGACGATTTCTCCAGCGGCTACGACGGCATCACGAACGCCGTCTCCACCGGCGGGAACCAACTCGGGCTGGCCTGGCGCGAACGGCTCGGCAGCTTCACGGTTGCCGGCGGCGCGGTTACGAGCAATGGCTCGCTCAACGTCGCGACGCTCAACGGCGTGACTGCGGCAGACGTCATTGTCAATGATACCGTGACGACGCTGCCGATCGGTCAGTGGGCTGGTCTCGTGGCACGGTACTCAGGTTCCGGCGACACCAATATGTACTGGGCTGGCCTGACGAAGACCAGCGCCACCGCCGGTACGGCCGTGCTTTACGTCAACGTCAACGGCGCGTGGACGCTGTTGAACAGCGCCAGCGTGAGCGGCCTCGGTGCTACGATAAATCTGCGTTTCGAGGTCATAGGCACAAGCCTGAAGTTGTTCGTCAATAACGCCCTGGCGGTGGCGGGGAACAATTCAGCGCTCTCGTCTGCTGGATTTGTCGGGCTGCGTTCGACGGCCGGCGCGGTCGCCGACAACTTCAGCGCCGTCGTGCGTCTGCCGCTCACGGATCCCGTGACGATAGCGTTCATCGACGATTTCTCGACCGCCAACTACGACGGGGTAACGAACACCGAGACTCCAAGCGGAAACGAGCTTGGCCTGGGCTGGAAAGAACAGGTCGGCGCCTTCTCGGTGAGCGCCGGCGCGGCGACAGGCGCGGCCAGCCTGAACGTGGCCACGATCAATGCCACCCAGACCGATGCCCAGTTGACAGCCACTGGCGTAATCATCCCCGCCAACCAGTATTTCGGCCTGGCCGCACGCTACTCCGGTTCGGGCGATACCAACATGTACTGGGGAGCCGTCGGCCTGGTCAACGGGCAGTACACAGCCGTCATCTACAAGAATGTCAGCGGCGTCTGGACGCTGCTAGGGACCAAGAATCTCAGCTCGTTCGGCGGGCTCATCGAATTCGACGTCATCGGTACCACGCTCACGCTGACGATCGACGGAGCAACCGCCACGGCGCTAACCGTCATCGACACTTCTCTAAGCAGCGGCAAGTCCGGCATCCGCGGCACCGCCGGCGCGTCAGTAAGCGGTTTCTCGGCGAATTGACGTGGCCCCAATCGCCCGACCTGGCTCCGTTTCGGCGGAGCCTTGCTCTTTTAGGGATTGAGGCTCTTTACGAAATGCATCACGCGGAGCGTGATGCCTACGGTGGCTGCCGCTTACTCGGCATGGACGGGAAACTTGATCGGCCGGCGGTCGCGGCGTGAACGGTAGATCGCGGTGAACATCGCCACGACGATTCGGCCATCCTCGCCCGTGACGAGCGGTGGTCGGTCGTCGCGCACGGCTTGCAGGAAGTCCTGAATCTGAAGCGCATGGTAATGGCTGGTCGCATTGACGTTGGCGAAACGAGTGCGATCATCCTCCTGGAATTTCGCCAGAAGATTTTCTTCGCCAGGAATGGTCCAAAGGTCATTGAGGGGCGGCTCGGCGATTTTCGAGACTCCGGCGATGAATGTCGCCCCACGGTCGGTCTCGACGCCGACGGAGGCGCCGTTGGACCCGTGAATATGCACCTTGGTGTAGATGCCGGGCCGTTGCGAAAGGCTGGTGACGATGGAGCCAAGCCCGCCATTTTTAAAGCGAACCATGGCGAGCGCGGTATCTTCAACTTCAACGAAAGGGTGGTTCAGATTTGCCCAGTCGCCGGTGATTTCGTCGATTTCGCCCATGAACCACTGTAGAAGGTCGAGCTGGTGCGGCGATTGGTTGACGAGCACGCCGCCGCCTTCGGTCGCCCATTTGCCTCGCCAGGGATCGGACTGGTAGTAGGCCTGATCGCGCCAGCTGAACATTTCAAAGACGCCGAGCACCGGCCTGCCGATCTTTCCCGCGTCGATGGCGGATTTCATGCGCTGCACGGCTTCATACATCCGGCGTTGGCTGATGACACCCAATTTCGTGCCTGCGGCGCGGGACGCTTCCAGCATCGCGTCGCAATCCGCCAGGCTCGCCGCCAGCGGCTTCTCCACAAGCGCTGAAACGCCCGCCCGTGCCGCCTGGATTACCGGTTCCGCATGCAAAGGATGCGGCGTGCAAACCACGATCGCGTGCGGCGATGCCTTCTTGAGCAGCGTCGGCACGTCGGTGAAAGCACGCGTGCCGAACCGCGCGGCGTAGGATGCCGCTCGGCCGGCATCCCGATCGCAAACGCCGACCAGTTCGGATTCCGGCAAGTCGCGCAGCGCTTCTGCATGAATCTGTCCAACCTTGCCGCAGCCAATCAGCGCGGTTCGCACTTTTTGCATCTTCGCCTCGCGAAACTTAAATATTCCCGTCGGATTGCAGGTAGTGATACCTTATCACATCTCGTTGCGTGCGGAACATCGACATCGGAGCGCGGATGGGGCGCGCGATCGATTTGCCCATTTCGTTCGTCTTTTCTATGTGTAAATAGTAGAGAATCCGAGATAACAGCGGATTCTTCTCATATCCCAGCCATGAAACGGATGAGCCATGAACCGCACCTTTTCGTTTGTTGCTGTTGTTTTGTTCCTGCTCACCAGCCAACTCGGCGCACAGACCGAGGAAGCATTGCCGACACGGGCGTTTCAGAAGATCGGCGACACCAAGTTCCGTCATGGCGGGAGAATCCTCGCACTTGCCTACGCACCCGACGGACGTACCATCGTCGCCGGCGGCGGCAACGATCCCGTGCGATTCTGGAATGCGCGAACAGGCCAAATGATCCGCGAAATCAACGAACCCTGGGTGAACTCGCTGACCTTCAGCCCGAGCGGCGAAACACTGATCATGGGCGGGTACCAGAAGATCGTCCGCCTGTGGAGCGTGAAGCTCAACAAGGAGATTGGCCGTCTCGATGGACACAAGGCGCCGATCAAAGCCGTCGCGGTCGCGCCGGATACGTCCACAATTGCATCAGGAAGTCAGGATGGCTTGATCTATTTGTGGGACTGGAACACCAAGAGCAAGATCGCCGAGCTCAAAGGCCATTCCGAAGAAGTTACAGCGTTGGCATTTTCTCCCGACCGCGACAGCACTCTATTTGCCTCCGCCGGGAGCGATCGCACCGTCGTGATCTGGGACCTGCTCGACAACAAAGTCCGGCGCAAACTCGATGCCGGCTGCGGCGTGCTGGCGATCGCATTCGCCTCCGACGGCAAGACACTGTACTCGGCAGGCGATGACAACCTGATTCGCCGATGGGAAGTCGCGACCGGCAAGCTGCTGGGCACGTTCAAGGGGCATCAAGAAATCGTCGTCTCGCTCGTCGTCCATGGCGAGAACGTCGTAAGCGGGTCCCTCGACAAGACGATCCGCATCTGGAACGGCAAGACGGGCGATATCGTCAAAGTCTTCCCGCGCGGCGCCGGAGATGTCGATGCTCTGGACGTCAGCATCGATGGCACGATCGCAACGGCCGGCCTGAGCGCGACCATCCGCCAATTCGATGCGAAGACGGGCGCCGAGATCGCGCCGCCCACCGGTCCCGCCGCCAGCCTGCAATCGTTGTTCCTGACGCGCGACAACAAGAAACTCGTCGGCGTCGCGTTCGACGGCCAGGCGTTCGTCTGGAACGTTGCGAATGACAAGGCCGAGCGCAGCTGGGATACGAAGCTAGCGGGCGAATCGGTCAGCGCGTTGGCCAGCGACGGAGTCTCGCTTGCCGTGGCGGGGCAGGGCGTGCGCGTGTTCAATGTCGAGACCGGCCAGGAAACCGCAAGTCAAACCGGCGAATCGGTCGTCGCGCTGGCCTGGTCGCCCGGGAGCGATACGCTCGCTGTCGGTCTTCGCAGCGGAAATGTCGAACTCTGGAACGTGCCCGCGAAAAAGGTGGAACGGACTGTCAAATACGCCGGCCAACTTCAGGCGCTGGCATGGTCGCCCGACGGCAAAAAGCTCGTCGCCGCCGGCGGGCAGAAGGTTTCCGTCTGGAACCCCGCAACAGGCGACCTGACGCGCACGTTCGATATCAAGGATGGTCCCGCGCCGAACCATCCCATCGTGGCGTCGTTGACGTTTGGACCGGATAGCAAAACCATCGCAGCCGGGATGTTCGACGCGTCCATCCGCGTGTTCAGCATCGAGGCACGCATCCCGTCCGATCCGCTCTTTCATCGCAACTGCGAGGGGCACGCAAGTGTCGCCTATTCCATTGCATTTTCGCCCGATGGCCGAACGCTGATTTCGGGCAGTTTCGACAAGACCATCCGCCTGTGGGAGGCGTTCAGCGGCAAGACGATCGCGACATTCAAGGGTCACGGCGGCCCGGTGGTTGGCGTTGCTTTCACGAACAACGGACGGTCCGCCTTCACCGGCAGCCTGGACACGGTCATCTACCAGTGGGACGTCCCTGGTCTGACAGGCAAAGGCACGCTTCCTAACATCGTGCTCAGCCCGCAAGAAGTCGCCGACGCCTGGTCGAATCTCACGCTCGAGGAGACAGCCAAAGGGCACGAATTCCTCTGGCGCGTCATCGCATCACCCAAGCCAGCGGTGGACGATCTCGCCAAGAAGATCTACCTCGTCGACCCCGAGAACGTGAGAAAGCTCTTCAAGGAACTCGATTCGGGCAACTTCGCGATTCGCAACACCGCCATGGCCAAACTCATCGGCTATGGCCGATGGATGGAGGGCCGATACGACGAGGCATTGATCGATCCGCCTTCGCTGGAGTACAAACGTCGGGTGGAAATGCTCAAGGACAAGCTGAACCAGTCCAACTCGCCGTCGCTCGTGCAAGAACGGCTCAGGCTCCGCCGATTCATGCTGATCTGCGAACAAGTCGGCACGCCAGAAGCGCTCGCTGCGTTGAAAATGCTATCCGCTCGCGGCCCCGAGGAGGACCTCCGCGACGAAGCCAAGAACTCGGTGGAGCGGCTCAGCAAGCGAAAGTAAATTACCGTAGGCATCACGCTCCGCGTGATGCACTTCAGAGGTAGGTCCGGCGAGCAGAGCCGGACTGATGGAACAACCGAGAGTCTTGGCGCTCCTTGGTCCCGCTCGGTTCGCGGGACCTACTTGATTGTGCCTCACCCGCGTTCGGACCACGACAAAAAAAGCGAACGCACGCCAACAAGTGATTGTTGGTATGCGTTCGCTTTTTGATTAGTGCGAATAACAACGGATTACATCACTTCGATCTCGTTTGCGAGGATCGGCGTTTCGGACAATTCCATGGCCGTGTGCTGGGCCAATTGCTTTGCGTGATAGGTGCCGGCACGGCCTTGCAGGATCAATCCGGTGGGAAACACGAGGACGCGCAGGTCGCGAACTCGGCTTCCGAGACGTCGGACCAACATGCTTTCCAATCGCTCCTCATTCGACATGCAATATTCGGATGCGAGTGTACTGGCGCTCATAAAACCACCTTGCCTTCTGGAGAGAATGGGCCGTCTCATCACCCGTGATGAGTTTACCCCGGTTTCAACGTCTTGAATTATTAGCTTCGGATGAGCCAAGGATTCGGAGACTGACACTCTCCGCCACGTTCCCAGAGACACCCGTTCATGGGCCTGGGAACAGATAACCTTGCCTTCGTGGTTCGGTCCTATCCCGGCTTGTTTCAGCAGGGAAAAGCGCTTCCAGCGCCGAAGTCTCTATTAGGTTAACTGGCCGTGCGACCGATGTCAACGATTTTCTTTACACAATCGGAAAATTTTTCCCGGCATATAAACAGGTTGGGAAGGCGTTGCCGATTGCACGGATTGTGTGGGCATGCCGCCTACAGCGATCGCAAGAACTGAATGAGGGCGGTGCGGTCGGCGGCGGGCATCGTACGAAACATCTCCCTGGAGGTCTGCGCCGCGCCGCCATGCCAAAGAATCGCCTCGGCGAGATTGCGAGCGCGGCCATCGTGCAGATAGGCTTCGCCGCCGCTGACGCCTCTCGTCAGGCCGATGCCCCAGAGCGGCGTCGTGCGCCATTCGCCAGCACCCGCGCCGCCGTCGGCCATATTGTCCGCGAGACCGTCGCCGAGGTCGTGCAAGCGCAGATCGGTGTAGGCGTGGATCGTCTGATTCCGCAATTCCGCAAACGGATGGTACGGACTCGTTTTCATGGTCGGCATGTGGCATTGCACGCACTTCGCGCTGGCAAAGATCGCCTCGCCCTTTATGACCTCTGGGTCGGCGAACTTCCTTCGCGGCGGAACACCGAGCACGGACACATAGCGAACGAGCAAATCGAGGTCGGCATCCGCGAGTTTGTTCGCTGGGCCGATCTCGGGTTGATCGGTCCCGCGATCCGGATTCGGGTAGATCGATGTCACGAGGCCCATGTCGTTGTTCAGTGCGCCAGCGATCTGATGCGACAATCGTGCCTGGCCCGCCTTCCAGCCAAACCGCCCCAAACGCGGCTTGCCGGTCTCCGGATCGCTGACGACGTGCGCCTTGCCCGCGGAAAATCCAGTAACGTCGGCCTCGCGAAGCGCCTCCAGCAATCCCATGCCGACGAGCGGCGGAGCGATGCGGATCGAGAAGAACTTCGGCTCCGCGCCGGTGAATTGGTAGTTCGGCTTGCGCAGCGTGAACTGCACGCCGTCGCCGTATTTGCCATCAATCGTCGTCCAGCTGCTGATGCTCACGCTGGCTTCCGGCGAGCCTTTCACGCTCTGCATTTGCAGCGTCGCGCCGAGCTTCGGGTGCGGTGTTCCCTTGGCATCACTGCCGACGCGCACGAGGTATTTGGTCAGCGGTTGCCCAATCGCCGGCGGCAGGGCGCGACCGTTGTTGACGTGGCAAGCGATGCAGCTGCGCTCCGTGTAGCGCGAGCCGAGTTTGCCTGCCTGCTCGGCGTAGATCGGGTTGCCGCGTTCGGAATGCGCTCCGGTCAGGAAGTCGGTATGGTGCAAGCGCCGGCCCAGCATGAACGGTTGCGCGTTGATCGGCGCCAGGTTGGTCGCGATCTGCTTGAAGCGTTCCTTCGGCTCGTCGGAATGGTGTTCGTGCAACGTCATGCCGCCGCCCGACCAGGCGATCTCCGGAAGCGGGAATGAATCATTGCGAGGGCCGCGGCCTTCCCAAGGCACGACGCCAGGCCGGCCGACGATGTAGAGAATTGCCGTGCCGTAGTAGTTCGTGCGGCCCTTGACGGGAGCTTTGAGGAACGGGCTGAACTCGATTTCGATGCGGTCGCCGACTTTGATCGGCCGGCGTTCGATCGGATTGTACTTCAGCGTGACGGTGTAATGCAGCGGATCGATTTGCGTCGAGATTAGGTTGGTCGCGTATTGGGCGACGGTTCCCTTGCCTTCGAAAAACGCACGGAGATTCGGCTTATTGAGCGGCACGAGCGAGGTCATGTTGTACGTGACGCTGTCGCCTCCCTTGGCGACGCGGTCAATGATCTCGATGGCGACGGTGCGATTCTCCCAGTAGAGCGGCAGGTAATGATCGTAGCTATGAAACATCCCCTCGCGAGCATGCCGATCACGTACTCGATCCGCGACGCGCGTGATGAGTGCCGTCGGCGTCTCCTCGATCGTGGCTGGCTCAAGCTTTGTCTGCGCGTCGAAGAGCGGCACGACTTTGGCGGGTTCCGGCGACTGCGCAGCGAGCGGTTGCAACGTCAGAATCAATCCGATAAATAGCAGTGCGAGATTGGCTCGAATCGACATGGGTAACCTCGAATAAACCCGGATGAATGCGAATGAGGCAAACCCGCCGCCGGCGTTACTTCCGGAGATCGACGCATACGAGTTTTTCCTGGTCGCGGGCATAGAGTCGGCCGTTCGCCAACGCGATCTGGGCACGGCATGGCCCGGCGTTGAGCAGGCGCGTCTTTGCCTGTTCGCGAAAATCATTAGGCGTGGCCTGGATCAAGTGAAGGTCGCCTTTTTCAGTGAGCACGATCAGCCGGCCGTCAGCGAGCACCATGGTTCCGCAGCCGAATCGTTCGCGATCCCACATCATCTTTTTGGTTTTGAGTTCCACGCAGCGAAAATTCGGACCCGCTTCCTGCCGTCCGTCGAACCCGTACAGGAAGCCATTCTGGTAAACACAAGTGTTGTAATGGTTCGACATGACCTGCTCGTCGGTCCAGACTTCGTCGGCGCCGTCCTTGCGAAGCTTCAGCAGCAGGGCGCCGGTCTCGTAGCTGGTAGAAAGAAACGCGAGATTGCCGATAACAAGCGGCGTAGCCGCGTTGACGGAGGCGTCGTAGCGGGCGCGCCAGCGTTTCTGGAATTTGACGTCGCCGGTCTTCGGGTCGAGCACGACCGCGCCGGTGCGGGTAAAGAATACGGCCAACCGCGCGCCGTCAATGGTGCTGACGACGGGCGAGGAGTAGCTAATCGGGTCATTGGTGGCTTTCCATTTTTCGGCGCCAGTGGCGAGATCGAAGGCGACGATGCCCGCCTTGGCGCCGCCGACATTGATGAGCACGAGATTCTGTTCAACGACAGGCGACGTGCCGATGCCGAAATACCCGAGCGGCGTCTTGTATTCCTTGGTGAGCGAGCGCGACCAGATTTTTTTGCCCTCGTCGAGAGACAGGCAATGCAGCGTGCCCTCGGCGCCAAGCGTGATGATCTTGCCGTCGTGGATCGCCGGTGTCGAGCGCGGGCCATTACCCTTGCCGAGCGCGTCGGCGTATTGGGTTGGGTAGGCGAATTTCCACAATACTTTTCCGCTGGCCGCGTTCAGGCATTCGACGCATTCCTCGTTGTCGACGCGGTGAAAGAGAACGAGACGATCGCCAGCGATTACGGGGCCGCTGTAGCCTTCGCCAACGTCGCGCTGCCAGAGCAGTTTCGGCCCCTCCTTCGGGAACGATTCCACCAAACCCTTATCAAGCGACGTGCCATCGCGCCGAGGCCCCAGCCATTGTGGCCAATCGTCAGCGCGAATCACAACGGTGGATGTCGAGAGCAGAAGAAACGCGAGAATGAATCGGTTCACGGAGGGGATCCTTTCCGATTGAACAACAAATTGGATTGTAGGCCACGATGAATGGCTGAAAGCTGACGGCTGATAGCTGACAGCTATTCTCACAATTTCGCATTCGCATCGGCGACGTTCTTCATCACCGCTTCCGGGTTGGTCTCGGCGAGGCGTTGCTTCTTGTCGTGTGCGCGGAGCGTGTCGATCACCGCCGTCAGATCGCCGGCGACGATGGCGTCGAGCCGATACCAGGATTCGTTGATGCGATGATCGGTGATGCGGTTCTGTGGAAAATTGTAGGTGCGGATGCGCTCGCTGCGGTCGCCCGAGCCGATCAGGCTCTTGCGCTGTTGAGCACGTTCCTGGTGCAATTTCTCGCGCTGGCGTTCGAACACTCGGCTGCGCAAGATGCGCATCGCCCGGTCGTAGTTCTTACTTTGGCTGCGCTCATCCTGGCACTTGACTTCGAATTCGTCGGGCGTGCCCTTCTTGTACCAGATGCGCACGGCGCTTTCGGTCTTGTTGACGTGCTGCCCGCCTGCGCCGCCCGCCCGCATGCGTTCCCATTCGATGTCGGATTCCTTGATCTCGATCTGCACCTCGTCGGGTTCCGGCAAGACCGCCACCGTCGCCGCGGAGGTATGGATGCGGCCCTGCGTCTCGGTCTTGGGCACGCGCTGTACGCGATGTCCGCCGCTCTCGTACTTGAGGTGCTGATAGGCGTCTTCACCCGCGACGCTGAACACGACTTCCTTGTACCCGCCTTGTTCGCCCGGGCTGAACGAGATTTCCTCGATCTTCCAGCCCTTGTCCCGGCCATATTGCGAATACATGCGATAGAGATCGCCGGCGAACAGCGCCGCTTCATCCCCGCCGGTGCCGGCGCGAATTTCGACGATGATGCTGCCGTAGTCCTCGCCGCCCATGAGCAGGATGTCTTCGAGCCGAGTGCGAAGCTCTGCCTCGCGCGCGGTGAGCGACTTGAGTTCCTCTTCGACCATCGCCTGCATGTCGGCGTCGGCGCCTTCGAGCATCAATTTTGCCTGGGCGATTTCGTCGCTGACTTTGAGAAAATCGAGATAGGGCCGAATCATCTTTTGCAGCGAGCCATGCTCCTTGGCGATTTTCGTGTAGCGCGCACGGTCGCCGATGACATCGGGATCGCCGAGCAATGCTTCGACTTCTTTGTGGCGGGTCAGAGCCTGTTCGAACGCGGGCCACATGGAACCATCACCAAGCCCCGCGATGAGCGCAGCGATTCGCGGGGGTGAATTCAAATATCCCCAGGAATCGCTGCGCTCATCCTGGGGCTTGTGAAAACAAAAAAGGCAAAAGGACGCGCGGAGCATCCTCTTGCCTTGGTTGAATCGCGGGCGCTACTTGGCGGCAGCGGCGGCTTCCTCGGGTTTCTTGCGCTTGTCCCAGTTGTATTTCTTCTGGAATTTCTCGAGTCGGCCTGTCGTGTCAACGTACTTCATCTTGCCGGTGAAAAACGGATGGCACGCGGAGCAGATTTCGACGGAGATATTCTTCCTCGTGCTGCGCGTCGTGAATTTGTTGCCACAACCGCAGGTGACGGTCGTTTCTTCGTATTTGGGGTGAATGTCTTTCTTCATGGCTCTCGCTCAAGCATTGTTTCCAAGTGGATCAAAATGTTATGATATGCCAATCTGAGATGGAGAGCAAGGCGATTGTCAAAGGAAAGTTCACTAGCCCCGAGCGCCAGCGACGGGGATACTTCGACGGCAGGATGCGAAGCTATCCCGTCGCTGGCGCTCCGGGCTGGTGTGTCCCAGCGCCAATTCATCTGGCGTGAATTCCCCAGATGCTCTATCTTGAAGAAGATACCTTAACGGAAAACTCGAAACGGACTTACACTATGTCGATCTTGACTCAGGCCAGGCCCATTGACGCTTTGCGCGAGCTAATGTCTCGCCGAATTCTGCTGCTCGACGGGTCGATGGGCGCGCTCATCTATTCGTACAAACCGCAAGAACCGGACTATCGCGGCGAACGCTTTCGCACCCATCCCGTCTCGCTGATGAACTGCACGGAGGCCTTGGTTCTCACGCAGCCGAAGATGATCGAGGACATCCACCGCGCCTATCTGGAAGCCGGCGCGGATATCGTGGAGACGTGCAGTTTCAATGGCAACGAACTCGGTCTGGAGGAATTTCAACTCAGCCCGCTTGTGGAAGAGATCAATAAGAAGGCCGCGGGCCTGGCGCGCAAAGTATGCGACGAATATACGCGCAAGAATCCCGACAAGCCGCGATTCGTTGCCGGCAGCATCGGGCCGACGAACAAGACGCTCTACATCGAACCGGGTCAGGCGGATCAAGGGGCACGTTCGATCAGCTTCGAGGCGTTTGCCAACAGCTATTACGGTCAGGTCAAGGCGCTTGTCGAAGGCGGCGCCGATCTTCTCGCCGTCGAGACGGGCAACGACATTCTCGTGCTCAAGGCGTGCCTGTACGCGATCGACAAGTACAACGCCGATTTCGGCGTGCATGTGCCCACCATAATCTCTGGGACGATCTACGAGAATGGCCGAACGCTCTTTGCACAGACGCCGGAGGCTTATTACGTCTCCGTGTCGCACTTCGATGCGCTTGCCGTCGGCTTCAACTGCGGCGTCGGCGTGGATCTGATTCGCCCCGCGATCGAGGGCATCGCGCAGGTGTCCAAGCTGCCGATCTCCGTTTACCCCAACGCGGGTCTGCCCGATGGCATGGGCGGATTCCGCGGCGTTGGCCGCGATGGCACGGCCAAGATGCTCGGCGAATTCGCCCGCTCTGGCTGGGTCAACATCATTGGCGGGTGTTGCGGCACGACGCCGGAGTGGATTCAAGCTTTCGGCAAGGCCGTCGAAGGCGTCACGCCTCGACCGTTTTCCTCCCCTCTCCCTTCGAGGGAGGGGTTAGGGGTGAGGTCCCGAGCACACGGCGGCACCACCCTCACCCCCATCCCCTCTCCCGAAGGGAGAGGGGAGAAAGAAACCTGGTCCTACTTTTGCGGCAACGAAGTCCTCATCGTTCGGCCCGAGACGAACTTCGTCATGGTCGGCGAGCGTTGCAACATCACCGGTTCACTGAAATTCAAACGCCTCATCAAGGAAGGCCAATTCGACGCCGCCATTAAAATCGCCCGCGATCAAATCGAAGGCGGGGCCAACATCCTCGACGTCAACATGGACGCCGACCTGATCGACGGCAAGGAGGCGATGACGCGCTTCCTAAGACTCCTGGCAAATGAGCCGGGACTGTCCAACGTCCCCATCATGGTCGATAGCTCCAAGTTTGAGATCATCGAAGCCGGCCTGCAATGCCTTCAGGGCAAAGGCATCGTCAACTCCATCAGCCTCAAGGAAGGCAAGGAGAAATTCCTCGAACAGGCACGCCTCGTCAAACGCTACGGCGCCGCCGTCGTCGTCATGGCCTTCACCGATGACTTCGCCATCCCCGGCATGCCGCGCGGACAGGCGGTGACGTGCGAAGACAAAGTGCGCATCTGCGAGGTCAGCTACAAACTGCTCACCGAGGAAGTCGGCTTCGATCCGTCGGACATTATCTTCGACACCAACATCCTCACCATCGGCACCGGCATGGAGGAGCACAACAACTACGCTGTCGAGTTCTTCAAAGCCGTGCGCGAGTTGAAACGCCTCTTTCCCAAGGCGAAAACCTCCGGCGGCGTCAGCAATGTGTCGTTCAGCTTCCGGGGCAACGAAGTCGTGCGCGAAGCGATCAACGCCGTCTTCCTGTATCACGCGATCAAGGCCGGCCTCGATATGGGCATCGTCAACCCGGGTCAACTGCAGGTCTACGAAGAAATACCTAAAGACCTGCTCGAGCACGTCGAGGACGTCGTCCTCAATCGTCGGCCCGATGCGACCGATCGCCTACTCAAGTTCTCTGAGTCGGTGAAAAAGAAGGACAAAACCGAGGTCCAGACCAACGCCTGGCGCAATGCTTCCGTGCAAGAGCGTCTCAAGCATGCGCTTGTCAATGGCATCGCCGACTTCATCGATCAAGATGTCGAGGAAGCCCGCCACCAATACGACCGGCCACTGCATATCATCGAAGGCCCGCTCATGGACGGCATGAACGTCGTCGGCGACCTGTTCGGCGCGGGCAAAATGTTTCTTCCCCAGGTCGTCAAGAGCGCGCGCGTCATGAAACAAGCGGTGAAGTATCTGCTGCCGTTCATGGAAGAGGAACGCAAGAAAAGCGGCGCCGTCCATCAAGCGCGTGGCAAGATTCTCATGGCCACCGTTCGCGGCGATGTTCACGACATTGGCAAGAACATCGTCTCCGTCGTGCTCGGCTGCAACGACTACGAAGTCATCGACCTCGGCGTCATGGTCCCGTGCGAGAAGATCCTCGAGGAGGCCAAGAAACACGCCGTCGATATGGTCGGCCTGTCGGGCCTGATCACCCCATCGCTCGACGAAATGGTCCATGTCGCCAAGGAAATGCAGCGCGAAGGCTTCACCATTCCACTGCTCATCGGCGGCGCGACGACTAGCCCCAAACACACCGCGGTGCGCATCGCGCCGTCGTACAGCAATATCACCGTCCACGTGAAAGACGCCTCGCGCTGCGTCGGCGTCGTCGATCGCCTGATGAGGCCCGAATCACGCCGCGACCTCGACCGGGAAAACCGCGAAGCACAGGACAAGGACCGCGAGAGCTTCCGCAAACGCCGGGAGCGCAAACTGGTGTCGTACGCCGAGGCGAAGCAGCGCCGTTACCAGATCGATTGGCCGCACACACCGATCGCCAAGCCGAGCTTCCTCGGCGCGAAGGCGATCGAAGTACCGCTCGATACGCTGGTGCCGTTCATCGACTGGTCGCCGTTTTTCATGTCGTGGGAACTGAAGGGCAAGTACCCCGATATTTTCAAAGACGCCCACGTCGGCAAGGAAGCCCGCGAGCTGTTCGATAACGGACAAAAGATACTACGAAAATGGCTGCATTCTCCTTCCTCGCCCCTCGCCCCTCGCTCCTCGCCCCTCGCCAAAGGCGTGTACGGATTCTTCCCGGCCAACAGCGATGGCGACGACATCGTCCTCTACACCGATGAATCGCGCACGCACGAATTGTGCCGCATGCCGATGCTGCGCCAACAATGGGAGCGCGAAGGGCAAACGAGCTTCCGCAGTCTGGCGGATTATGTTGCGCCTGTGGAGAGCGGGATCCACGATTACCTCGGCGCGTTTGCCGTCAGCACGGGGTTCGGCGTCAAGGAAATCGTCGATGTTTACAAGACCGCGGGCGATGACTACAACGCGATTCTGGTTGAATCGCTGGCAGATCGCCTGGCCGAGGCGTTCGCTGAATATCTGCACAAACGCGTGCGCATCGAGTGGGGTTTCGGCCAGGACGAAGCGTTGAGCAACGACGACCTCATCGAGGAAAGATATCGCGGCATCCGCCCGGCGGCGGGCTATCCGTCGTGCCCCGATCACACCGAAAAGGGCACGCTCTGGAAACTGCTCGACGTCGAAGCGAAGATCGGTATGACGCTCACCGAGAGCTTCGCGATGTGGCCGGCGGCGAGCGTCAGCGGTTTGTATTTCGCGCATCCTGAGGCGAAATACTTTGCCGTCGATCTCATCACGCGCGATCAGCTCGAGGATTACGCCGCGCGAAAGGGCATGCCGCTCGCCACCGCCGAACGCTGGCTGGCGCCGAATTTGGCGTATGATACGCAGTGAGGTTGACGTGAAGAAACGTATTCCAGCGTACGGATTTGTATTCGCGGCTGTGTGCATTTATTTGTACGTGAGCACCTATTTCCCTGGCGTTTCGATTGGAAATTACTTATGCATTCGAGCGGGCGATGACGTGTCAACAGTTGAGAAACGCCTCGGAGGCCCTCAAAACGGACCCACTTGGCGGAGCGGTACGCCTGTTTTGCATGAGAATCAAGGCTGGATCGAAGGATGGGAGGGGGATTTCTTTGCCATCGTGGTCATTTACGATCGCGAGTCTCGAGTCATTGCGGCATCACTGAGCTTACGCAGAAATAGAAGATCGCTTGAAGAAACAGTTGCGGAACTGCTGGGGATACACCAGAATATTCGAGAATGATCTACCGCCGAACGCTGGCTGGCGCCGAACCTGGCGTATGATACGCAGTAATGATTCAAGCCCAGGTGTGAGCGTAGCGAACGCCTGGGATTTGCCGGCACGATCCCAGGGATTCGCTTCGCTCATCCCTGGGCTTGGGAATATCTCTATTCACCATGACCAACCCCAACCTCCTCATCATCGGCGGCCCCAACGGCGCGGGTAAATCGACGATCTCGCGCACGCTGCTCTCCGGCGCCTTTGGCAAATGCCACTACGTCAACGCCGATGCCATCGCCCGCGGACTGTCGGCGTTTCATGCCGACGAGATGGCGGTGAAGGCCGGCAAGGTGATGCTGCAACATCTCCGCGAGCTAGCGGCCGAGCGCGTCAACTTCGCCTTCGAGACGACGCTCGGCAGCCGCACCTTCGCACGCTGGATTGCGGAGTTGAAGCAGACAGGGTATGCGTTTCATTTGTTCTTCGTGTGGGTGCCGTCGGCTGAAGTGAGCATTCAGCGTGTGCAGGGGCGTGTCAAAGCAGGCGGGCATTTCGTGCCTGAAGAGACAATCCGTCGGCGTTATCAACGCGGCTTGGAAAATTTCTTCAACCTCTACGAACCGCTGGCTGATTCTTGGAAGATGTACAACAATCTAAATCTGGAGAACCCCTCCGTGATAGCCGAAAAAAGCGGTACAATAGAGACGGTGCATGACGCAAGCCTCTGGGATTCAATTCGACGTGGAGTGGCAAAATGACCGTGAACGAAACGCCAAACATGGGTGATATGTTCAAAGACACGGCCAAGGTGACCAAAGCCGTCACTGAAGCGGTCCACAATGCCGCTCGTGTACACAAGCTGTTGGGGATTCCGATGGCAATCTGGCGCGACGGCAAGGTGGTGATCGTGCCGCCGGAGGAGATCGATGTGCCGCCCAGCGATACGCCGCCGCAGCTGCCGATCTTCTAGCATTCCGTTGTGAAAATCAAATCATCGACTGGTTGCCTCGCTCACAGTCACCGCTTTGGTCACACCAGCAACACTTATCGCGCGCACTCGCGGAATCGTTGGCGGCAGTTACGAAAATCGCCATCGGAATAGCTCGCAACATCCCTGATTTATTCGGATTGTCTTTGTCATCGCAGCGTTTTCGTGATATCATCCACGGAAATATGTCTGGGGGGGGCATAATATGTTTGGGATTGGCAAAACATCGGTTCGTACATGCAACGGCGTCTCGCGGCGAGAGATGCTTACCATCGGCGGCATGGGCATCGCGGGGTTGACGCTTGCGGATTGGCTTCGCGCGAAGGCGGAGGCGGCGCCGGGTACTTCGCCGGGGCGGGATGTGTCGTGCATCTTTCTTTGGCTTGACGGCGGACCGAGCCATTTCGAGACGTTCGATCCGAAGCCCGACACGCCGGATACGATTCGCGGCCCATATGGGCCATTGCAGACCAATGTCAACGGCATTCAGATCTGCGAACTGTTGCCTCGATTGTCGCAGCAAATGGACAAGTGCGTTTTGGTGCGTTCGATGAACCACGGCATCGATTCGCATTCGCCGATCCCGATGCTGACAGGGTTCGCCGGCGAGACGACATCGTACGGCGCCGTCATCTCGCGCATTCAGGGCTACCGGGGCAACATGCCGCCGTATGTTCACGTCGGCTCGCGGCTGGGCGTTGGCGGAGGCCGGCTGGGCGCGCCGTTTTTCCCTGTCGAAATTGCCGACCCGACAGGCTCGCGCGTGCAATTACCGCAGTTCGCGCTGTCGGCCGACATTCACGCGGATCGCTTCAATCAGCGCCGCGAGCTTTTGACAGCGATCGATCGCTTTCGTAGGTCCGCGCATACAAACGAAGCGATCGAGCGGATGGATCAATCGTACCAACGCGCGGTCGATATCCTCACCTCGACCCAGGTGCGCGACGCCTTCAATCTCTCTCGCGAGAATGAGAGTTTACGCGAACGCTACGGAGCAAACCTGTTCGGGCAATCGTGTCTGCTCGCGCGTCGGCTGGTGCAGGCGGGCACGCGCTTTGTGCAAATCAAATGGTACGACGGCCCGGCCTGGGACGCCTGGGATGTGCATGGCGCGGACCTCGGCGGCATGGTTCGCATGGAGCAGCACCTCTGCCCGCGCCTCGACCAGGGCCTGACCGCGCTCTTGACCGACCTGCAAGATCGCCGCATGCTGCAAAATACGCTGATCGTCGTCGGCGGTGAGTTTGGCCGAACTCCGAGGTTAAATCGCTCGGGAGCGCGCGATCACTTCCCGTATTGCTTCACCTACCTACTCGCCGGCGGCGGACTTGAAGGCGGCCGAATCGTTGGTTCGAGCGACCGCACCGGATCGAGACCGGCGAGCGTGCCTGTCAGCCCCGCTCAATTCGCCGCGACGCTTTATCGACTCGTCGGCATCGACACGACCGACGCCCGCATGCGGCCATTCCTGCGCGAGGCTCTGCCCGTGCCGGAGATCGTGGGGTAGAATGGCGATGGCAACTACGCCGCCGGGTTCTTGCGGGCGAGTTTGAGCAGGAATCGCTCGAATTGCGTGCGAGCCGGAAGGATGCTGTTGCCACGCAGGTCCATATTCAACTGCAATAACCAATCGTAGAGTTGTTCCAATCGGCGTCTGCCGAGGTGGCGCAATTGATCCTCGGCGGATTTGACGGCGAAGGGCGGAATCCCGGCCTGCGCTAGGGCCGCCCCGAGCGACTGCCCCAGCGACGCCAAACGAGCCGCCTGTGCCAGCCGGCGCAGCTGCATGCTGAAGGCGCCGATCACGCGCATCGGTTCCTCGCCTTGATCGAAAAGCCGATCGAGAATCGCGAGCGCCCCTTTGATGTTGCCAGCGGCGATGGCGTCGAAGATCTTGAAAATATCCGCCGCCCGATTGTTGCCTACGAGCCGATCGACGTCCGGCAGATCGATCTTCGGATTCTTGCCGACGTAAATGGAGAGTTTAAGCAACTCTTGATCCAGCAGGCCCATTTCCGGCCCGACATGATCCACGAGTAGATTCGCCGCCGGCGTGGGCAACTGTTTTTGATATTCGGCTACGGCCCAGTCGGCACACCATTGCGCCATTTTGTATGCGGGCGGCGCCTTGCAAACGATCGTTGCCGAGTTGTCGATCAGCTTGGCGAGTCGGGTGTTCGCCGCCCAGGTTTTCACGTCAAGGATCAGCAGGCTGGTAGGAGGCAGCTTCACGAGCCGAGCTTCAAGTTCCGGGCGATATTTGGTGACGAACGGGTCGGCGTTCTCGACCAGCACGACGCGTTTCGGGTCGAAGAAAGGCACGGTTTCCAGGTCGTCAAATACTTCTGCAAATGTGGCCTTGTCTCCGGTGTACGTGGAGACGGATTGCTCTTCGGCGTCGCCTTCAAGCGCACGCCTGCGCAGGGCGCGGATCACTCGGCGTTTGAGAAACGGTTCGTCGCCATGAACGACGTAGAGCGGACCGAGCTTCGATTTGGCGGCCGCGAGAAAGGGGATCGCTTCCATGTGCGGTCTCAGAAAATGACTCAGCCTATTTCGGCCTGCAATAGCTGAGCGTCATCAGAGCATAGCCGGTGACGAGGTTCTGGTCGGCTTCCATCCAGTTGGCGGCGGAGTTGACGAAGCTGCCGTCGGGGCGCTGGCGTTTAGCGATCGCCTGGGTGAGGTCCTTGCGCCAGTCGTGTTTGACGCCCTTGTTATCGACGACATAATCCATGCCCAGCGCGTCCAGGCTCTTGGCCATGGTGTTGTAATAGTAGAACAGGCCCCACTGAGAACGGACTTCGGGCATACCCGGATTCTTGTCCACAGTGTAGTTCGCCTTGATCCATTCGACCGCCTTCACAATTCGCGGGTCATCCTTGGGAACGCCGCAATAGATCATGCTCTTGATTCCGGCATAGGTCATGCTGCCATAGCCGGGGAGTGCGCCATCCGGTAGAGGGGCATCGACGACTTTCGTCGCACCGCCAGTCGCGCCGGTGTAGATGAAGCTGCCGTCGTCGATGAGCTTGGCCCAGGGCCGATCGTTCGTTTCACCCTTGATGTTTTGGCAACGGCTGACGAAGATCATCGCCTTTTTGTAGGCAGGATCATCCGGCCCGACGCCGGCGGCTTTCAGGGCATCGAGGAACATTTGCGTGTTCGAGAGATCGGGGCGCGATTTGCTGTCGTAGCCCGCGCCGCCGAAGAAGTCGCTGGAGGTGTCTTTGCCGTCGTCTTCATCCCACTGGAGTTTTTTGAGAAAGGCGACGGCATCGCCGATGATCGCCTTGTATTTTTCGTCTTGCTTGGCTTCGACCAGAGCCATGACGTTGATGCTGGTGACGTAGTTGAAGAGCTGAACCTTCGGGTTCTTTCCCGCGATATGCTTTTTCTCGGGATTGACCAGGCTTTCGATGAACGAGAGCGCTTTCTTGCCGACGGGATCTTGCGGCGTCGTTTGCCCGGTCTTTAGCAAGCCGGTCAGAACGATGCCCGTGACGCCTGGGGTTTTGTCGGTGCTCCAGCCGCCGTTCTTGTCCTGCGTGCCGCGGAGAAACCTCGCGGCATTCTGCACGACGGCGTTCCACTGTGCAGGCGCGGGGCCAACCTTGCCAGCGCCGGCGGCGGCGAAATGAATCGACAGCGCGAGCGAGAAAATGGCACTGGATGCTATCAGGATGGATTTCATGTTCGGCGTCCTTTGTTTTGCGTGTTCAGCCACTGATCACTAACAAGGGCAAACGCAGTGCCGATGTTCCTTACATCATACCAAATGCCAACGATCGATGTATCGTGAATTTTGGTAATAAGATGCATCGAATCAGCGGATGAAATCGATTGGCAGAATTGCTCGGCGAGTGGCGAAGTATTCGCCACCACCGGTTAAAAAACGCACGCGCAGAGAGTACGCCAAAGAAAACGAGTCACGAAAGCACGAAACTTCAATAGCACGAAAAAACACCGCGACTTAAACCAATGTTTCTTTCATGCCGTCGCTTATTCGCACCTTCGTGATTCGCGTTTGCCCTATTACTCGATCACGGCGAGAATATCATCCTCGGACATGATGAGATAATCCTCGCCATCGACCTGGACTTCGTTGCCCGAATAGTTGGAGAACAGCACCCGGTCGCCTTCTTTTACCTGAAAAGCGGCACGCTTGCCGTTTTCGAGCAGTCGGCCATCGCCGAGGCTGAGGACTTTGCCCTGGCGCGGCTTCTCCTTGGCGGTGTCAGGCAGCAGGATGCCGCCGGCGGTCTTTTCCTCGGCTTCGACGCGCTTGACCAGGATTTTGTCGTTCAGGGGAATCACTTTCATTTCTCTCGAACCTTTCAATCTAATGGTGCAACTTGGAATTAAAATATTGTATTGGCGGATCGAATCTGGTCCCGATTATTACTCACTCGGCATGTTCCGAGTCGTCGTCCAGCATCTGTTGATACGCTTTGAGCGCTCGCAAAATCGTGAACAGAAGCATGTTTTTGCTGACAGGCTTCGGGATTACGCTGTACGCTCTCACCTGAAACGCCTGCTGCATGACTTCCTGGGTCGCATTCGCTGTCACGAGGATGCATGGCAACAACGCATTGATCTGATGGACCAGCTGAACCGCCTCCAGACCCGTCAATCGAGGCATTTGCACATCAAACAAAGCCAGGTGAATCTCTTCGCCCTGGACGATCTCGAGTGCTTCCTCTCCGGACGACGCAAGGACCGTGCGATAACCTTCAGGCTCGACGATGTCCCGTAATGTTTCACGGCACGCGTCGTCGTCGTCTGCGATCAGAATTGAGAGTGGCGTATTCATAGCCGCTTCCCTTCCGAGTGCCCGTTCACGGGCGAAACCAAACGCATGAACGGTGTTCCACCTAAAAAGGTTTGCAAAATCCGTACCATTGAAACAATTTGTGGGCCTGATGCCGTAACTCTTTGCCATATAAGAACCATACGCCGAAAAAAAACGCAAGTGCAGTTAGGGGCGAACCAGGAAATTCTGCCAAAAATCAAGGCGGCCTGTCAGTCTGGCGGACAGGATCTCCCACAATTCTCGCTGCGTTCGATTTCTGTTTTTGATTTTATGTTCACTATTCGATGAAACGGGGACATGGGCCGTTGGGGAAAAATGATTGATTCAGGGTGCTTCTCTCGCCGCAAAAATCATCCGAAGTTCTAATAATCTTTTGCGTTTTTCATGCGGATTGGCGGAATCGCCGATGTAATAATCGGACGAGATGGTATATCCGTCACAATTCGTCCAGGCATTCGAACCGGAATCGCAAAGGCATCCCATGCGTCGCAATCTGCACCTGATCTTGGCCTCGGCCGTCGCCCTTTCCCTCGGCGTTCCGCACTTGGCGCGAGCTCAGCCTCAGCCGAAGCTGGATCCGATCGTTTTCGATACGCCCAGAGTGTCTCCGGTTCCGTCGGTGATTGCGCCGAACATCCCCGCGCCGTTGTTTCGCGAGCCGCTTCCGCCCGATCCGGTCCTTCCGCCGCCGAAGTTCGAAGTCCCCGTCAGTCCGAACACGGGATTGCCAAGCCAAAAATCGCCGGAAGATTACCGGTCGTTTGCGGTTGCCGAACTGGCGCTGCAAAGCAGCGATCAGATTGATGCACGCTACGTTGCAAACTCGCGACACCCGGATGATATGGGAGTATGGGAGATTTTTCGCGAAACCACCAAGGAGCAGGCGCATCGGCTGATTCAGGACTACAAGAACTTTTACCTGACCGAAAACATGCTTTATGTCGGCGGCGCGGTGGCAATCGCCGCCCCGATAGCAAATACACGGATGGATCAGAATTTCAGTGTCTGGTATCAGCGACAAGCGAACACCACGCAGGCGAACAATGCTGCTCTTTTCGTCAAGAATTTTGGCGAATTCACCTATGCCATTCCCGGCTATATCGCACTCTCGCTGACCGGGCATCTTTTTCCCGATCATCCGATCCTGACGCCGATCGGCGAATTCGGCGATCGCGGTCTTCGCGCCCTTGCTGTCGGAGCGCCGATGGTTGGCGTGTTGCAATACGGCCTCGGCGCGACTCGTCCCGGATCGGAAGATTCGCGCTGGCATTTCTTCAGCGGTGCGAGCAATTCGGCATCGGGCCACGCCTTCGTCGGCGCCGTCCCGTTCTTGACGGCTGCCAGCATGGTCGAATCACCGGCCTTGAAGGTCGTTTTGATTGCGGGATCGTTTGCCACGGGCTGGTCGCGTATTCAGACGAACGACCACTACCTCTCGCAGGTCTTCCTGGGCTGGACCATGGCCTACCTCGCCGTCGAAGCCGTCAATCGCACCGAGCACGAGCGTGGCCGGATGCGCATCTTCCCGATCATCACGCCCGAAGGCGGCGGCGTGGGCATGGAGATTCGGTATTAACCGAATGGCTTCGCTTATCGATTCGTCGAAGACTCGGTTGCCGTTGCCGCGATGTGCTTGACGACCTCAGGTAAGATCCGCTGAACCTGTCCTGGTGCTATCTCCAGTTCGATTCCCGCGAAGGTCATGTCCAGCACTCGGCCAACAAGATCGCCGTGGACGGTTTCGACTCTGACTTGTTTGCCGAGCAGGCCGAATCGCCATTTCCATTGTGCTTCCAGCGTATGCACGTCGCCCCTAATCAGCGCATCGTACTGTTGGTCAAGCTCCGAGAGCAGAGCCTTCGCGACGGTTTCGTATTCGAGCATCGGCGATCCCATCATGGCAAGCGAACACGCGTCGGGCAGGTTGGCTTCTGCAAACATGTCGGCCGATTGCGATACGTTTAACCCGATGCCAACGACAGTGGCCAGCGACGATTCCACGGTGCGCTGTTCGATGAGAATGCCGCAGACCTTCTTACCGAGGATGAGGACGTCGTTTGGCCATTTGATCTTGGCTTGAAGATTGGCGAGTTTGAGGATTGTCTCACAAACGGAAACAGCCGCCCAACCGGTGACGAGGGCCGGCCTCCGCAACTCCGCGGGAGGATAAAGCAGCACCGACAGCAGCACGCTGCTTTCCGGCGGCGCGGTCCAGCTTCGCCCGTGCTGCCCGCGGCCTGCACTCTGCGTCCGCGCGAGCCAGGCGACGCCGGCGTTCGCACGATCACCCGCCAGTTCCAGCGCCAGCGTGTTCGTGCTTGGCAACGCATCGTAAACGCGCACAGTGCGGCCAAGATGCAGCGTCGGGAGACGCCAGGTGTCGTACATACATCTCCATCAAGCCCAGGGTAGGCTTCGTGTATCGAATCCTTGGGGGCTTTGATACGCAACGCCGTTGGCGCCAGCCTCGACGCTTCGGACAGAGTAAGCCAGGCTCAGGAAAAGCAAATTGCGCACATTCACGGCAAGATGCGTTTCAGAAATGCGACGCTCGCCTTGGCTTCCGAGCGATCGTCGGCGAGGATCGTCCACCAGCCGCGATAATCGATCTCAGTAAAATCGGCCGCCAGTTGCAGCCAATCGATTTCGCCATGCCCAAGCGGCACGGCTCCGATGCGGGTTGGGCTTACTCGGCGGGCGTCCTGGGCGTGAACCATCGCCAGTCGGCGATGAATCGCTTTCACGGCATCGTGCGGATTGCGTCCCGCGACGGCGAGCGAGGCCGGATTGTAAGCGATGGAAATGCTGCCGGTATCGAGTTGGGACAGGAACGCCGCCGCGACCCCCGGATCGCCGCCGCCCAGGTCGAGCGCGACGATCACGCCGGTGCGATCGCCGAACCTGCCAAGATCGAGCAGCGCTTCCTTGAACGTGTTGCGTTCGGGTGAGTCTTCTTTTTCGGGGATGCCGCCGACGGGGATGATGACGAGGCGCGGACCGAGGTCAAAGGCGAGCGTCATGGCCGAGCGGATATATTCAAGCCGAGGTTCGAGATCGACGGCGACGTCGATGCCCCGGCGGAGCGGGCAGTTGATGGCGCTGACGGCCAGATCATGCGAGCGCAAGAGGTGCGTTATTTCACGCCGGCCCGTCGCCGTCAGGTTCATCGGCGCCAGTTCCCCCAGCGCTTCCAGTTCGACTCCAGCCACGCCAAGCGCCTGCGCCGCCGGCAACGAACGCCTGAAGGGCTGCCCGAGTGACTTCAGAGAGATGCCGAGCTTGATCCGGCCCATCGTTTTCCTCATCCACCGGGTTAGCCGGTCGTTCGTGGGAATAATAGCGGAACGGCCTTGCCAGCTCCTGAAACTTTTCTTGCTGGATCCACACCGTGCCCCACTTGGGGCTGCGTACTTTCATATTAACGCTATAGTCCTCCAAAGTCACGGCTCGGAGCAGATAGGTCTCGCCCTTGTGCCGCCAAATGTCCGGCGTGTCGTCCGCCATCGTCACCGTTGGCATGATCTTGTACATGAAGACAAACAACGGCTGATACTCGCGGCCAAACAGCCCATGCCAGTGCGTCAGCCCGTCGATGTCGTCGCGCGTCGCCCAGCTTTCCCAGACGTAACGCGGCTTCTCCGGCGGACCGCCAGGAAACCGGCGTCCCTTGACGTCCACGAGCAACTTGGCGCCCGTGGGACCGAGGATGATGAAATCGAGATTCTTGACCGGCATATCGCCGAGAACTGCCCGCCGAGTCTCATCGACGGCGACATAGCACAACCCCTGCTCCTTGAGGAACGCCTCGAACGCCGACTCATAGGGATTGCTGCGATCCATGGGAAGGCAAGTTCTCCACTCCAACGACTACGCGCTCGGCCGAATTGGACGTGCTTTTCCTTCCAGGCTTATCCGCACTCATAATTGTAACAATCGTAATGTCAGCTTGGCCAGGGGGCGCTTGGCCAACAGCAAATGGCCAAGCGCTTTCGCACTTTTTCGGCC
>CAZAFH010000030.1:0-65186 GCA_964484265.1 uncultured Singulisphaera sp. | reverse complement strand
TGCAGACCAGCGGTTACGGAGTTCATATTTACGAATCCAGCGCTGTAGAACTAATCAGACGCACCTCTGCTTGAGCTACTCATGAAACTCGCAATTCAACTCACGTTCGGCGTCGGTTTCGTGTTTGCCGTCCTCGCGGCATTTGGGCTTGCCCAGCCAGAACGACCGCGTGCCGACGAAGCGTTTTTCGCCGACAAGATTGCGCCGCTGATTGTCAAGAATTGCCTGGCGTGCCACAATCCCGAGCGATCGCGCGGCGGCCTCGATCTTACCACGCGCGCTGCCTTGCTCACGGGCAGCGACAATGGGCCGGCTTTCGTTCCCGGCGATTCCGCGAAGAGTCTGCTCGTGCACATGATCCGCGGTCCGCAAGCGAAGATGCCGCCCAAGGGCGTTCCCCTCAGTGCCGACGAGGTCGCGCTCTTCGCCCGCTGGATCGATGGCGGCGCACCGTGGCCCAAAGGCCTTTCACTGGCGAAGTTTGCCCCCAAGAAAGCAAGGGAAACGTGGTGGTCTTTTCAGCCGATCGCAAGACCAACGCCGCCGATCGTGAAGGACAAGGCATGGATCAAGAATGAGATCGACGCGTTTATTCTCGCCACGCTGGAAGCGAAGAAGCTGAGGCCGACGCGCGAGGCCGACGCCGTCACGCTGATTCGCCGCATGACCTACGACCTACACGGCCTGCCGCCGACGCCGCGTGAGATCGCCGAGTTCGAGGCGGCCTGGAACGCTCCGAACGCGGATCGGGAGAGCGTGCTGGCGCAGCTGGTCGATCGCTTGCTGGCGTCGCCGCGCTATGGCGAGCGCTGGGCCCGGCTCTGGCTGGACCTTGTCCACTATGCCGACACGCACGGGTACGACAAGGACAAGCGCCGGCTTTGGGCCTGGCTTTTCCGCGACTGGGTCATCCGCGCCTTCAACACTGACATGCCCTACCGACGTTTCATCCGCAATCAGATCGCTGGCGACGTGCTGTTTCCCGGCGATGCCGACGGCATCATCGCAACGGGTTTCGTGGTCGCAGGCCCGTGGGATTTCGTTGGTCAGGTCGAATTGCGCGAGGGAACCGTGGACAAGGCGAAGACGCGCGTCCTTGATCGCGATGACATGGTCGCCAACACGATCTCGACGTTCTGCAGCATGACCGCTCACTGCGCCCGCTGCCACGATCATAAATTCGATCCGATTTCCACGAAGGAGTATTACCAACTCCAGGCCGTGTTCGCGGGCGTCGAGCGAGGCGATCGCGCGATCGCATCCAAGGAAGCCGATAAACTGAGGACGACCCTCGAAGCGAAACGCCAGGCCACTCAGACGAAGCTTGACGCGCTCACGAAAAAAATCGCTGGCATCGTATCGCCGGAACTGACCAAACTCGACGCCTCGATTGGCTCGATGCGGCATCTGCTTACACGAATGCCTGTTGTGTTACCCGATTCATTCAGCAAGACCAACGGATACCACAGTGGAATTTCGAAAAGTGCCGACGCGATCAAGTGGGTGCAGATCGACCTGGGAACACCCACCGACATCACGGCGATTCGCCTGCTGCCCGCTCGGCCAACCGATTTCCGCGATTCGCCCGGCTTCGGATTTCCACTGCGCTACAAGATCACGCTGAGCAACGACGCGAATTTCGCGCAGGCCGAAACCATCGCCGACCACACGCAAGCCGACGTCGCCAATCCGGGCGATCAACCCGTAGCGATCATCGTTGGCAAACGGGCGCGCTACGTCCGAGTGACGGCCAATCGTCTCTGGAAGCGGAACAACGATTACGTCTTCGCACTAGCGGAACTGCAAGTCTACGCCGCCAACGCCAAGAATGTCGCCCTCGGCGCCAGCGTGTCGGCCCTCGACTCGATCGAAGCCGGGCGCTGGAGCACGCGCCACCTCGTGGATGACTTCACGAGCCGAGCCCAACTCGTACCCAGCGCCAACGCTCACACCCGGTTGGCCCTCGAAGCGCGATTGCGCCGGGACGAGATCGAACGAAACAGAATCTTTGAAGCGTTGATCGATTCCGATACTCGCGGCGAAAGAACGCATTTAGCCAAAGAGCTAGAAATCGCCAACGCTCAGCTCGCATCGCTCAAGGACTCGATGAAGGTCTACGCCGTCAAGCCGATCACACCTCGGCCCATCCACGTGCTCACGCGCGGCGATGTCGAACGAAAGGGCGTCCTCGTGCAACCGGGCGCTCTTCGCGTGCTCAATGGGCTGAACCCCGATTTCTCGGCAATGCGCGAGCGGAAGGGAATCGACGGCGAAGGCGCGAACCGCGCCGCCCTGGCCGACTGGATCGCCGACGATGCCAATGTTCTTACCTGGCGGAGCATCGCCAATCGCGTTTGGCAGTATCACTTTGGCAAGGGCATCGTTGACACACCGAGCGATTTTGGCCGCAATGGCAATAAACCCAGCCACCCCGAATTGCTCGATTGGCTGGCGAGCGAATTTCGCGGCGCCGACTCGTTCAAAAAACTACACCGCAAGATTCTCTTGAGCGCGACGTATCGGCAAGCATCGACGTACGATGCCGACAACGCCAAGATCGACGCTGACAATCGCTATCTCTGGTGCATGAACCGCCAACGCCTCGATGCCGAGTCGGTGCGCGACAGCGTGTTGGCGATCAGCGGCAAAATGGATTACACGATGTACGGCCCCGGATTCGAACTCTTCCGGTTCAAGGAGGATCACTCGCCCGTGTACGATCACCTCGACGTGAACTTCATCAACCGCCCCGAATCATGGCGGCGGACGATCTACCGCTTCGTGGTGCGCAGCGTGCCGAACCCGTTTCTGGAAGCGCTTGACTGTGCCGATCCGAATATCAATGTGCCGACGCGCAATACGACGATGACCGCGCTGCAAGCGCTGACGCTTCTGAACAATCCGTTCATGGTCAAGCAGGCCGAGTTCTTTGCCGAACGCGTCAAGGGTGAGGCAAAGACGCCGCAGGCTCAGGTGGCGGCAGCGTATCGTTTGGCATTCGGAAGAGCGCCGACCGAGCGCGAAATCGCGGCAATGAGCGCTTACATCCAGCGCCACGGCCTGGCGAACGCGTGCCGATTATTGTTCAACGCGAACGAGTTTATCTTCGTCGATTGAATTTGCCGCTTGCGGCTTAGCGCTCAATAGAATCTCGCGCGGGAAGTGGATGTCACTATGGCTCACAGACCGAATTCCGGCTTGATGAAATGCATCCAGAGGTACCAGCCGCCGAAGCCGAGGCCGCCGAGCACGAGCAGGATCCAGAAGATGCCGAAGAGCGTGCCGCCGAGACTGCCGAGCGATCGGCGGATCCATCCCCATTTTCGGCGTCGCGCGTCCTCGTCGGCGAGGTTCTTGAAGCTATCCTTTTGGGCCCTGGCGTTCATTTTCTTGGCCGATTTGAGCGCCTGAAACGCCTGATTGAATTCGCTGAAGGACGCCGCCGAGCGGTAGCTGCCGTTGCGAGTCTTGCTGATTTCGGATTCCTCGTTGATCGTGCCGGCCTTGATCAGCATTTTCACCTGGTTGGTGGTGACTTGTTTGTTGACGATCTTCCCCTCGGGCAGGACCATGTTCCAGTACCAGACATCCCTCTCGACGATTTCCTCCTGGGCGGACGTCTTGCCGGTCTGGCGCGTTGTCGCTGAAGTCGCGGCGGTCGGCTTTGCCGAGCTTGACACGGGCGCGTTTTTCACGGCCTGCTTTTTCACGGCCGGTTCCGATTCGAGAAAACTCAGCGATTCATTGTGCAGGCCGAGCGGTTCAAGCTGCGCGATCACATCCGCGCACGATTCGAAACGCAGCTTCGGGTCCTTGGCGAGCATCTTGTCGACGATGAGATCGACCTTCGATGGCACCTCGTCGTTGAACTTGCGAATCGGATCGAACTTGCCCTTCTCCTTGGCGGCGATGAGTTCGACGAGCGTGTTGCCATGAAACGGCGCCTGCCCCGTGAGAAAGACATAAAACATGACGCCCAGGGCGTAGATATCGACTCGGGCATCGACGTGCTTGACGTCGCGTGCCTGCTCCGGAGCCATGTAGATCGGCGTGCCCGCGCCGGCGCCAGTTTTCGTGAGCGAAACGTCTTCCTCGGTGTCCTTGGCCAGGCCGAGGTCCGCTACCTTGACGATGCCGTCCTTGGTGATGAGTAGATTGTCCGGCTTGATGTCGCGATGGATCAGGTTCTGCTCGTGGGCGTGTTGCAAGCCCTCGGCCGTTTTCAGGATGATATGAAACGCATCGCCGACGCTGAACTTGCCTAGCTTCTTCAGCCAGCCTTCAACGCTGCCGCCTTCGACGAAATCCATCGCAATGTAGTAATACCCTTTTGCTTTGTCTTTGCCGAAGGAATGGCAACCGAGAACGTTGGCGTGATCGAGCTTCGCCATGATGCGTGCTTCGCGTTCGAAGCGGGCGACATAGGCTTCCTTGTTGGCAAGTTCTTTGGAGAGAACCTTGATGGCGACAATCGGACCATCGCCTTTTTGTGCTTTGTAGACCGACCCCATACCGCCCTGGCCGATCTTCTTCAGGAGTTTGTATTCTCCCAGCATGCTGGCGGATTTTGCGGAGCCTGGCGTTTTGGAAAGGGTGCCTTCACCGGAGTCGCTAGGCTTTTTCGTCGGTGCGCGTGGTTTCGGAGAGGTCGGGGTTTTTGTCGTCACCGTATCCGATGCTGACTGCTCGGTGGTCGTCGTCGCGCGCGAATCGTCATCAGAGGCAGAGTCCATCACAGTTGGCCTTGGCGACTTCGCAGTCAGCTTCGTTTTCGCCGCCGGCGCTTTTTGAAGGGACGACGCTGCCTTGGGAGACGGTTTATTCGTCCCTTTCTTCGCGGGCAGTGGGTTTTCGTCCATATTCCGCCTCGTTTCGCCTTCCATCTGTCAGTGAAATGATCAAATCAATCCCACCATGCGGAATGGAATCCGCGCGGCGAGGATGGATATCGGCGGGGAATTTATTAAAGAACTATTATCGCGGATTTCTCCGCTGATGCAAGAAAAATTCGGCGATTTCAAAAAGGAACTCGACCGTTCACTTCTCCTAACCTGCATTTCTCACCACAGAGAACACTGAGAACACGGAGAAATGCGAAGTAATTGACACGCGGCAACTAGCAACATTGAACCTCTGATCGAGAAAAGGACGATGTAATTTTGATCGCCCCTCCCTATTTTCTTGGTATTCCTCTCTCTGTGCTTCTCGGTGCTCTCTGTGGTGAGAAATCCGGGCTAAGGCCGATTCTCACGGATGCAATACAGGTTCTGATATGTCCGCAGGAAGATATCGCCATTGGATACGGCCGGTGCGGCGTAGATCGGCTCGTTGAGGGCGTTCGTCGCCAGCAACTCGAATTTTGGACCGGCCTTGAGAACGTAGGTCGTGCCTTCGAGGCTGGAGACGTAAAGTCTGCCGTCGGCGAGCAGCATGGAACCCCAGAGTGTGCCGGGCAGGCGTTCTTTCCATTCGGGCTCACCCGTCTTGGGGTCGATGCATTCGACCAGGCCGGGAGCGTCGGCGAGGAAGAAACGCCCGCCGTGGAAGACGCCGCTGCCAACGCGTTGCGGATTCTTGCCGGCATTGCGCCAGACGCGGTGCGTGGCAGTGACATCGCCGTTGCCTCCCGGTTTGACGCCGACGAATGGGCCATTATGCCCGGAGATGGCGACGATCAGATCGCGCGATTCGTTGATGGACGGCATGGCGTAGATTTCATTTCCCAGCCCACGGCACGACCAGAGTTCCTTGCCAGTGTTGGGGTCGTAGGCCTTGAACAGGCCTTCGCCGCCGACTTTCTCGCCCGGGAGCGGCATGATCAGTTCGTCGCGATTGTTGATGCTGACGAGGACCGGCGTGCTCCAGGAGCCGAAGATCGGGCTGTTGATCGATTTCTCGCCGGTCTTCCAGATGGTCTTTCCGGTATGCTTGTCGAGCGCGGTGAGAAAGGTGCTTGGCTCGCCGGGACCGTGGAAGACGATAAGGAGGTCCTTGTAAAGCACGGGACTGGAGCCGTTGCCCCAGCGGGAAACGATGGGGCCGAGATCGCGCCGCCAAAGCTCCTTGCCCGCGAAGTCGAGCGCGACGACGCCAGCAGAACCAAGCCAGGCATAGACGGCCTTGCCATCGGTGACGGGGGAACCCGAGCAAGGCGGATTCTGCTTGTGGGTCGTTTCGACGGTGGCGCAGGGGTATTCGCGCTGCCACAGCGTATTGCCTGACTTGCGGTCGAGAGCGAGAACGGCACGCTCCTTGGACTTGGTGAGTCCCTGCGTGAGAAACACGCGGTCGCCCCAGACGATCGGCGTCGAGTTGCACGGCTCCGCCATCGGGACCTTCCAGCGCACGTTGGCCCTGGCCGACCAGGTGAGCGGCAGGTTCTTTTCGGCGGAAACACCGTCGCCGCGCGGCCCGCGCCAGGCAGGCCAATCGTCCGCGAATATCGGAGACGCAATGGCGAAAAGGAAAAGACCTGATAGAACGCGGGTCATAATAGTACCTTTGCCGCTTGCGGCTTGGCGCTCAGCACGGTGCCTTGTTGAGCGCTAAGCCGCAAGCGGAAAAACCGGAAATTAGAATTTCGCCAATTCGTCAACGCTTGCCGATGCAGTAGAGATACTGGTCGTTGCGGAAAAAGATCTGCCCGTTACTGACGGCGAGCGACGCGTTCGCGCGCGCTTTGTCGTCCGCAAACGTGTTATGGGCGAGAATGTCGAGCTTGTCGTTAGCGGCGACGACGAAGATGCCATTGAACTGCGAGACGAAATAGAGCTTGCCATCGGCGAGGATCGGCGACGCCCAGATTCGGCCTGCATCGGGTTTGAGGCGTTTCTCGATGGTCTTGCCCGTCGCGGCTTCCTGGCGGTGAATTACGCCGCCGCCCTCGCTGCTCCAGTAAACCTGGCCATCGTGATAGATGGGCGAAGAAGCGTTGGAGCCTTTCTTCATGCGCCAGAGCGTGTTGGTCTTGGTGACATCGCCGCGCCCGCCGGACTTGATCGCAAGCGAGGTTCCGCCGCCGCCGATGGCGTAGACAATGTCGTCATGCGTGACGACGCTGGGACAAACATACCCGCCGTGACCCGCGGCACTCCAGAGTTCCTTGCCGGTCTCTGGATCGAAGCCGGCCACCCGGCCGCTCATGCTGAGCACGAGTTCGAGTTGTTTCGCGGGCGTCGTTATGACGACAGGCGTGCCCCAGGCGCTGCCGACTTTCGGCGCTTTCCAAACCTCGGCGCCGTCCGCTTTGTTCAAAGCGATGAGCGAATTGCTCTCGACGCTGGCATTGACGATCACCTTGTCCTTGAAGAACATCAGGGAAGCGCCGGAGCCCCAGCCGCTCGTACCCTTGCCGACCAGTTTGTGCCAAATCTGCTTGCCGTCGAGATCGAAGCAGTAAACCCCGGACTTCCCAAAGAAGACGTAAAGCTTCTCGCCGTCAGTGATCGGCGTATTGGCGGCATAGCCGTGGTAAGCGCCTTCACCTTTGTACTGGTGCTCGGGCAGAACAGGCTCGAAATCCTTCGACCAGATTACCGTGCCCTTAACACGATCGATACAGAGAAGGTGGCGTTTGAGGTCCTTCTGATCGCCGATGTTCTTCGCGTCGATTCCGTAGCCCGAATACGCCGTGAGAAAGACGCGGTTGCCGAGAATGACCGGGCTTGACGCGCCGGCGCCGGGTAGTTTCAGTTTCCAGACGATGTTCTTGGTCGCGGACCATTCGGTCGGCAGGTCCTTCTCGTCGACGATGCCCTGCCCCGTCGGCCCGCGAAAGAGCCGCCAATCTGAAGCCAACGCGTGGCTGGAAAAAAGGAACATCAGTAAGAGTGTGGCGAATCGCTGGGAAGAGGTCAGCATCGGTTTCTCCTGCGGCGGGAAGATTGAATGAGTCGTATCCGGTGTGTGTATTTCTGTTGTAGGGATTTGCGATAGGAACAGGGACAGAAATGAGGGGCTAGCTAACCGGTCCCGCTCGGCTCGCGGGACCTACTTGGCTCCCAAATGGGTTAGATTGAACCGAGATCGACGGTCTGGTCATCGGCCTTGTCGGCGAGGTTGCCGAGCGTCGCGCCTGAGATGTTCACGGAAACTGGGCGAACCGTGCCGTCGCAGAAGACGAATTGGCAGACTCCGGGATGATAGCTTCCGAAGCGGTTGGTGAAGGCATCGGTCGGCGTGCGTGCCAGAGTGAGGGAGGGCCCCGCGCCGCGAAATGCCGTGCCCTTGTCGCCGTTGTAGGCACAGCCATCGCCGGCGCCGAAATCGCCCATGCGCGTTTGTTGGACGTGCTTCTCGCCAATCAGAAGCGTGTTGCTTGTGCCATCGGTGATCTGAGCGATCTTGATTCCGCCGACGTACGTCGGGGAACTCGTGTTGCTCCAGTTGTTGTCGAGGCGGAATACGCCGTTGTTGGGCGTATTGGGGTTGCCGCTGGAATCGGTCGACCACCAGTAGTCGCTGCCAGTCGAACCGACGCAAGCGGCATAGTCCGCGCAGGCGCCCTGGTAGAATGGCGGTCCGGTCGTGCCGTCTTGTGCTTCGATGTTGGGCAAGCTCGTCATCATCGGTCGGCGGGCCGGGCAGAAATAGACGGGAATCGTCGCCATCTGAGCCGCTGCCGACTGAGAATAGAAACTTCCGCCTTTCATGTTCCATGAATCTTGCACCGGTTGTTGATCGAGGTAAGGGAGAATCTCGATGAACCAGGTATAATTCGCATCGCGTCGACTATTGGGAAACGCCTTGCGGGCGTCATGAAACGTCTGGCAGGCCAGACCCATCTGCTTCAAATGATTACCGCACTGCGCCCGCGAAGCGGCCTCGCGCACTTTCTGGACGGCCGGCACGAGCAGCGCGATCAAGATCGCGATGATGGCAATCACCACGAGCAGTTCGATGAGCGTAAAAGCGAATCGAGAATTACGAACGGAGAGACGCGACATCGACCAATTCCTTTATTACAAAATATAATGGTAATTTCATGATACCATCATCGTGCAGCTTGGGGAGTGCAAGAAACTCGTGAAAACGCAATTTCATCGAATCGCGGCGTTGTTCTTTGGTCTTTTATTGGTAATTTTCGGCGGCTGCGGGAAGCAGACAGTCTATCCCGTGTCCGGAACGATCGTTGACGCTGACGGCAAGCCGATCACCGAACTCAAAGGCGGCGCCGTCGAGTTTGAATCGCTCGAGGGCAAATCCAGCGCGAACGGCAGCATCGACGAAAATGGCAAGTTCCGCCTCACCTCGAAGACTCCAGGCGACGGAGCCGAGCTTGGCAAGCATCGCGTCGTCATTACACGCCCCTACATCGGCCCAGAAAATCCGGTGCCGCACGTGATCTTGCCGAAGTACGAGAAACACGGATCGTCGGGACTCGAAGTGACGGTGGAACCGAAGAACAACGTCATCGAGCTTAAAGTCGAACGCATCAAGAGGTGATTCAATATTTCTCTTACCGCTTGCGGCTTAGCGCTCAACAAGGCGCCATGCTAAGCGCTAAGCCGCAAGCGAAAAAGACAAATCGAGAGTTTATTTCTCGAGCGGAGCCGCGATGCTCTTGCCGACGCGAACGCCGTCGCCGTGCGGCGACATCTCGGCACGCGGGTACCAGAGCGCGGGCGTCTCGTAATAGGTACGCAAGTCGAAGTGCTCGTCATAACAAAGATCACGCGGATACATCGCATTGGCGGGAAACGTGTCGATCGGCCAAACGTCGGCGGCGGCGAGCGACGCGATCACCAGTTCCGAGCAAATCCAGCGTTCACGTTCGAGAACGGTCCGCCCAAACCAATGCGTCAGCACCGAATGCGACCGCGGACGGAACGGCGTCGCCTGTATCAGCAGACGTGCGATCGCGTACGGCTTCCCCTCCTGAGCCGAGGCGAACTCCGCCAGACGCGCGCATTGGTCGGGGTTCATTGCCGAACGCGGTCTGCGGATGAGGATCGTGCCGTCGAATTTTTGAAGTCTCGGTTCGAGGTCGAAGATAAAGACCTTCATGACAGCATTCGTTCCCGCTTCCAGAATCGCATTCGAGCCATCGGGACGGCGAAACACGACGCCTGCGTGCAGCGGTCTGCCCGTGCCGCAGCAGCGGTAGAGCTTGGTCATGAACGTGTTGTGATCGTCGAAAAGGACGATGTCACCCGGTTGGGGATGATAACGGGTCGGTTTCAGCTTGGGTTGTCGGTCCGGACCCGTATGCATTTCGAGCAAATACGACGGAGTCGACTCGATGATGCCAGGATTGACAATCCCACAAATACCTGCGAGAAATACCCAGTGCATGATCGTTCCTTGATGTTCGTCCTGGGGATGCAATATTCTTTCGTATCCTCGATTATCGGATTAATATTACTTAAGCTTGAAGCGAACCGGGTAGGCGCGATACTTCCAGCTCCGCATCTCACGGCGCTGTCGTCAAGATCAACCCGACCAGCACGTCGTACCCCGCATGCGCGCCAACAGCGATGCCAAAGCCGCGAATCTGATACAGCGCTGCAAAGAACAGCCCGGCGAAGGTGCGGAACGTCAACACATAGAGATTGAACGGATCGCCGTTGGATCCGATATGATGCGCGCCGGCGAACAATATCGCCGACGCGAAAGAGGACAGCAACACCACCCAGAGCGAGACCTTCGATTCGTTCCACGAAAAAAGTCGGAGCAATCCGCCATAGACGAGCAAGCGGAAAAGCGTCTCTTCATAGATTCCCGCGCCGAAATAACTGAAGAGCTGGCCCCACATCGGATCCAGACTCAGGGCATCAGTTTCCGAAACGATCTCCAACAACACGCGCGGCTTCGGCCGTCCAAGCAACGCGTCGGCATGAACAAGCATCTGCCACACCGCCTGGCTCATCCCCAACAACAGCACTGCGTAGGCGGCGCTCTCGGCCATCATGCCCGCCCAGATGCCGATGTTGTCCCTCGGCCTGCCTTCGCGGCGAAGCAGGCCCCACGCCAGGAGGACGCACATCAGAAGAGAAGGCGCACCGTAAGCAGGCTCGATGCCCAGGATCGCCAGGAACGAACGCAGCCAGCAGTCGGCGCCGTTGCGCATCGCGTCAACGCTTGTCGCGGAAAGGTGCAGGCCGATCTCGTAAATCGCCAGCATCGGCAGAACGAACAACACGCACGCCCAGGGATGCCTCGTCGCTTGCCAATATTCAGGTTGCTCGGCATTCATGGTGGTGACGGTGCGGCCTGGAGAAGGTTTGTATAATCATCGGCATGAAAGGGTCCGTCACTATTGGAATTGGCCAGCAACTCGCCGGACGCTCCTTGCTCGATGCGATCGTGCAAGCACGCCGCCTCAAACGCGAGGAAGCAATTCGGATGATCCGCTCCGGCAAAGCTCGCATCAACGGCATCCCGTGCAGAAACGCGAATCGCCGAATGAAACTCGGAGAACGCATCGAATTCGCACAACCCGTTTCCTCGGCAAAGACGGAACCGCTGCCCGCGCTGGCGTCCGGGATCGTCGTAAGGTATCGCGATGCAGAGATCGTGGTCGTCGAAAAGCCGGCCGGTCTGACGACGGTTCGCCACGCCGATGAGGTCAAGGAGATGGGCCGACGCGCCAGGCAGTTCCTCCCGCCGACGCTCGTCGATCTATTGCCAAAAGTGCTCGCGGCAGAAGGTGTCCGACTAAAAGGGCGCATTCGCGCTGTCCATCGCATCGACAAGGAAACAAGCGGCCTCGTCGTGCTCGCCTGCACGCCGAGCGCGGAGAGCCATCTTGGCAAACAGTTCCGCGCCAAGACGACGGCGCGCAAGTATCTTGCCCTCGTCCGGGGTCAAGCGGTTGACGCTCGCATCGAGTCTTACCTCGTCGGCGATCGAGGCGACGGAAGGCGCGGCAGCGGCGCGAAGGCGGATGGCCAACATGCGGTGACCCATGTCCGCGTCGTCGAGCCGTTCAGCGACTCGGCGCTCGTCGAATGCGAGCTTGATACAGGCCGCACCCATCAGGTCCGTATCCACCTGGGCGAAGCGGGGACCCCGCTGTGCGGCGAGCGCATCTACGATCGCCCGCCGCACGGCAAGCCGTATCCCGACACAAGCAAAGCCAAGCGCCCGCTGCTGCACGCCGCATACCTGGCGTTCGATCACCCAGCAACGGGCAAACGCATGGAATGGACCGCCGACTTGCCAGAGGACATGCGTGAGATTGTCGAAGGATTGCGCGCGACGGGAAGAGACATCGGGCGAGCCTAGCCGCGTAAGCGGCAGGTTGAGCATACGATTGCAAATTCAGCCTGCCGCTTACGCGGCTAGGCTCGCCGAAAATTGCGTCACACCATGACGCGTGCCGAGTCGCGGAGTCGGTCGTTGATCCTGAGCGACGACGCGACGGCGCGCTTCTGCCAGGGCGGGTTGCCGTCGTTGGCGATCAATTTCTCGGCATATTCCGCGAGCGAATCGACGACGATTTCCGGGCGATAGGTATAGCGGGAAATGTCTTCCTTTTTCGTTCCACCCGAGAGCACGAGGATCGTGTGATACCCCAGTTGCACGCCGCCGAGGATATCAGTCTCCATCGTGTCGCCGATCATGGCGGTTTCATCGGTGGAGAGTCCAATCTCTTTCCGCGCGGCTCGCATCATGATCGGGCTTGGCTTGCCCACGGAGAACGCGGAGACGCCAGTGGCGGTTTCGAGCATGGCGACCATGGCGCCGCAACCGGGGCGGATGCTGTTTTCCGTAGGGCAGTTCGGATCCATGTTCGTTGCGATCAGCTTGGCGCCGGCGTGGATCATGCGCACCGCTGATTCAACCAGTTCGAGATTGAACGTTCGGCCTTCGCCGACGACGACGTAATCCGGATCGCGATCGACGATGGAGTAGCCGTTGGCGTGCAGCGCGGTGTGCAGTCCGCCTTCGCCGATCACGAACGCGGTGCCGCCGGGCTTTTGCAAGGCCAGGAACCGCGCCGTCGCCATGGCACTGGTAAAGACGTGTTCCTCCTCGACTTCGATTCCAAGCCGGGCGAGCTTGGTGGCGATGTCTCGCCGTGTGCGTTGGCTGTTGTTGGTGAGCAGGCGAAACGGAATTCCGCGAACGCGCAGTTCGTGGATAAAGGTGTCCGCGCCGCGAATAAGCTCGTGGCCGCGATAAAGGACGCCGTCCATGTCGATCAAGTAGCCGTGTTTCACTTCTTTCTCTCCCTCAGAAAAAACAATCGACGTCAACCGAAAAAATCGGCAACGCCCCGAGGCGACTCGCTTCACAGTAAACAATGTTGAAAAACGTTCGGGAGAAAACGTGGAGAGAAATGCGCGAAGTTTTCGACGCAAGGAATTCATCTCTGAGCAAAGACGATGCCATCGACCCTGCGCGATACGGGCGTCGATAGTCAAGTGACTTGCCAGCACGAACTTGGGAATAAAAACGAAAAGAGCGATCGCATCTGGATCGCTCGTCACTCAAGCAAATCTGCCAAAAATTCAGGCAACTCGGCCCCTTTTTTCAAAGGCCGAGATTAAGATTCCGAAATCTCCGGGCCGCGAAATGTTAACGCGTTTCGAGCAAATTGTGAAGCTTGTTGAGCGAACGAATCAAATCCTCTTGATCCTCGTCCGATAGATCGGCCAGCTGTTCAACGATTCGGCCCACGCGCTTGGTCTGATAATCGACCAGTGCCTTCTCGCCGTTTATCGTGAGATCGACATCGATCTTGCGCTTGTCGCGCGTGTTGATTCGGCACTCGATGAGCGGCCGTTCGCGATTCTCAAGCGAGCGAATGACGCGGGACATCTGCGCCGGAAGCACGCCAAGGATGCGCTGAATGTCGCCGACGATCATCGTGCCGTGTTCTTGCAGGAGCGACAAAGTCAGGAACTCGACCTCCTTGAGGTCGCCCAGGCGGCGCCGGCCGCGAAGTGTGGATAAGCAAATTTGCGTTACCACTTGAAACAGTTCCTGCGCAATGTCCTCAACGCGGTGACTAATACCTGTGGCCATGAAAGTGCTTTCCGTCGCTGCATCCCAAGAACCTCACCTGCGCGGGAATAGCGTGAGGCGAGACGCTGCGATTGAAGTTACATTGATTCACTACCACAATGATAACCGTTAACCAAGCCAGGTCAATTGAGAATTTGGTATGTTTGCGTAAAATAGATAATATAAGTTGTTTTGTAGTAAATATATCGGATATATTGATTGGGCAATATAGGTCAGATTAAGATTAACGAATCGTACAGTTCACTCAACATGCAGAGCCGTCCGCAGCCGTTGGATTTGTTCTGCCATGGGGCGCGGCGGCTTGGGCGTCTTCTGGTTGGGCAGTGCTTCAACCTTCAGATCGATGACGACCGGGCCTGGCCCCGCAAGCGCAGCCGCCGCGCCGGCTTGCCAGGCGACAAGGTCGGTGAACGTGTAGGTCCGCTCTATGCCGACGGCACGGGCGACGGCGGCGTAGTCGATCCGGCCGGCGCCGGCGTGCGGTTGACCGCCCGTCACTTCGTATTGGCCGTTATCGAGCACGATTACGACGATGTTCGCGGGCTGTTGCGCGAGCGTTGCCAGGTTTCCCAGGCTCATCAGCTGGCAGCCGTCGCCGTTGACGACGATGACGCCGCGTTCGTTTTGCGCCATCGCCAATCCCAGACCCAGGCTCGGCGCGTGGCCCATCGCCGACGGAATGTAAGCGAAATCGAGCGGCGACTGCGACAGTGTCGGCCAAATGCCTGCGGACGACATCGTCGTCACCACGATGCGATCGCCTCGCAGCGGCAACAGTACTTCCAGAGCCTGGCGTTGAGTCATCCGCATGGCAATCACTCCGCGATAAGCACGCAGCCGGACCGACCGGCCTCGTGTGCTTCCAGATAGGCCGAGGCGAGATCGTCTGCCGTGTGTTGATTGGTGAGGAGGCGATATGGGATCTGCCAGGTGTTGACGATCGGTTCGGCGAAGACCGGACACGTGTCCGCGGTCGCGCCTTTTTGCTGCAAGTACCAGCTGCGGATGCCGACGACGAAAAAGATCGGCAGCTTCATATCGTGGACGACATTTCGCAATGCATCGCCGGCCTCGAAGAGTCCCGTGCACTGGACCATGACGATCGGCTTCTTGCCGCCAAGGTGCAATCCCGCCGCGAGTGTAAACGCTTCACCCTCTCGACAAACACGCACGAGGCTGAGCTTGCTGGAAGTACGCAGTGCCGATTCCCACGTGCCGAGCTCGCTGTCGGGAATCCAGACGACATGCGTGACTCCGACGCGCTCCAGAGCAGCAACTACGGACGGACCATCGAGCATGGCGGAAGCCTCGATATTTAGCGCGAAATGCGTCACGCGGAGCGTGAAGCCTATGGTGATCATCGTAGCCATCTCGCTCTGCGAGATGAATTACAGTTACGCAACATCACTACAAGTGTTTTTCGTTTTACTTGCCGAAAGATGGATCGTCATGCCGTTTTTCGAGCGGTCTTGTTCCCACTCCGAGCAGTAGGAGAGAACTGACGATCGCCATCGTGGTTCCCCAGGCAAAAGCAACGCCAGGCTCTTGGTATTGATACAATGCCCCGAAAATCAGGCTCGACGGCAGTGTGAATATGCCAATCGCGAAATTGAACCAACCATAGGCAAGTCCCTTTCGCTCGGATCCCACCAGATGCGCCACCAGCGCCCGTTCCGCAAGCTCGATCAGACCGCAAGCGACGCCATAAGCGATGAACAAGGCCCAGATCTCCCACGTCGCCGACGCCAAGCCGAATCTTGAATAAACGCCCGCGTAGAATAACCAGCCAAAAAAAGAGCAGGCCGAGATCCAAATCGGTCCACGACTTCGCCCATAATGATGTTACTCGTACTCTTGACGACGTGACAGGCACACCAAAGCAACGGCAGCACCATGGGAGCGACGCCAAGCTCCGCGGCTCGAACCAGTAAAAAAGCGTCGCTTGAATTAGCAAGTGTGAAAAAAACCAGCGCGACAAGGTAGATCCGGAAACCTTTGCCTAAAGGAATGAGCGTCAAACGAAATGGCTCGTGCGGCGTCCGGGTGGTCGCTTTCTCCTGCAAGCCAATAACCAGAAAAACGACAACCAACAATCCTGGAACGAAAGCAAGAAAAAAAAGCGTCCGGAGCTCTCCGGGCCAAATCCAGAGAAAGGCAGCGGCGAAAAGTGGACCAATTGCTGCGCCGAGATTATCCATCGCCCTCTGAAATCCGAACGCTCGACCTCGCACCGATTCATCCGTTGAGTCGGCGATCAGAGCGTCTCTAGGCGCACTGCGCACTCCTTTACCAATGCGATCTAAGATCCGAATGGCAAAAAGCTGCCACGGAGCGACGATCATCGCGATGAATGGGCGGACCAAAGCTGGCACCGAGTATACGAAAACGATAAAGTTCTTTCGCCGATCTGCATGATCGGATTGATCGCCAGACCATAGTTTCACGAAACTGGCGACCGAATCCGCTATCCCTTCAATCACACCGAGGTGGAAGCGATTTCCCATCAGCACAGTAATCAGGAAGTGCGGCAAGAGCGGAAAAATCATCTCGCTCGCGGTGTCGTTCAAGAGGCTCGCCCATCCTACCACTTTCACACTGCGAGGCAGTGGCTTGTCCGGTTCAGAAGTTGTACTTGGTGTGGATTCCAGCATGATCTGCCTCGTCCAAACGGTCATCATTCACGGCATGTATCCAAGGACCGAATCACCATGAATTACGTTACTTGCCGGATTTCTTCTGTGGCTTTGCGGCGCTGGGTTTCGTTGGCTTTTTTCTTGGAGCCGCTTTTTTTGGGGCAGTGGTGGCCTTTTCGGGAACGGCAGCGAAATGCTTCACGATTGCCGCCGCCAGCTGGCGATCCGTCATCTTGTCTGCTGCTTCCACTTCTACCGAAAGTCCGCGGATTTTTTTGCTGTTGAGTCGCTTATGCAGCTCTCCCTTGGCCTCGCCAGGGCCAAGTATCAGAACCGCCTCGGCCCCGCCAAGATTGTCGATGACCTCGTCAAAGAAGGTCTTGAGTTGGCTATTGAATTTTCGCTCGAGCCGATCCTCCGCCACAAAATCATTAGGCGAATAGGTATGGCTCGACCTGGTCCGAACCGGTTTTTCGATGCCAGAGGCAATCTTCTTGACGGTTTTGCTCGAACCCGTAACAACGACCAGAATGGCCTTCATATGGTCAATCCACACGCCAACTTTAACAGACATGGAATGCGCCTTTCTAAACTTGAGTACCGAGAGAAATTCGGGGCAATGTTCTGTAATCACCCACCATAATGTACGAGAAAAACATGGGGCGTAGTTACGCTCGCAATAGCAAAAAGAAAATATATTGGCACTGGAAAAGGTCTATTATTACGAAATAATACCTGCATTTAATTGGTCCTAATCGTCGACCGTCACACCTTCGGCGGCTCCCAGACGATGTTCGTGCCATCCCGAAGCATGAAGACGGCGAGGCGACTCTCAAGAGTGAAGCGAGCTTCAGAAACACCTCTTATCAATTGGGGCATCGAAAAAGATATGTTTGCGGACCTTATTTTCCGTATCTGGGCCGTCGTTTCTACGGTCTTCAAAAAAATCCAAACTCTGAGAATTCCAAATCTTCGCCCTTCTGGCGGGAAGCTTGCTATCCATAGGTTTCGCCAAGAGAACAGAGAGGCAACGTCCGTACCGACAGGATACGCCAATTGCTTTTCATTTTGGCTTTGCCGTTCAAAGTGTGCACGTGTGTGTGGCGTTCGGGCTTGGCATTAGAACCTTACTTCTTCATCTTGAGTTGCCAGGATTCGACGAGTTCGCCGATGTTTTTGTAGCTATAGTCAAGATTGGCGAGTTCGCAGCCCAAATCGATCGCGCGATCGAGTTCACCGGTGTCGGCCAGCCCGGAAGCGAGCAGGAAGATGGCTTCCTTGCGGAGCATGCCGTCGCTGGTCTTGAGGTGTTGCAGCGCCTCTTCGAGATTGCGCTGGGCCAGCCGCCAGTTGTTGCGTGCCTTGAAGCACAAGCCGAGGTAGAAAAGCGCCTTGCCGTGGTGGCGTGGATCATTGCGCACGCCCTGAAGCTCTTTGATCGCCTCGTCGAGTTGGCCGACGCGCAGCAGGCGCAGGCCCATCTCGAAGCGTGCTTCGCTATCGGTCGGGAATCGATCGGAACGCCGGCGCCAGTATTCCAGCTCGCGCGTGCTGATCTCTTTGGCTTGCCGATCGCGAAGTTTCAGCAGATCGGCGTCATCGGGATTTTCACGTAGTTGATTCTCCGTGGTTTCCTTGTCATGACGGAGTACGTCGGTATCCAGATCGAAGAGCGCCTGCGTGACGTCGAAATGATTGTTCGTCGCGATGAGCGCCTGCTCCAGAATGTCCTTCGCCTTGTCGTACTGATCGGATTTTTTGTACACCTCGGCAACGTGCAAATACCCGTGAGCGGCCTTGGGATTTACCTTGATCTTCTCCATCAAGTTGGCGATTTCTCGCGGGTAGCGGTCGCCTTTCTTTCGCTCGGCTTCGGTTTGATCGAGTGCCGCGTGCTCGCCGGAAGTTTCGCCTTCAGGCCTCACGACCGACGACGGCGCTTCGCCCTTGACGGCTTGCTCGTAACGCCCCTTGGCGATGGTGTCGCTGGCGGCCAAATCCTTGCCTTTGCGCTGGGCCTCGACATCGTCGGGCGCCGCCCGGCGGACGAGTTCCCAAAGCGCGATGGCGTGCTTGAAGTTGCCGCGCCGTTCGTAGAGGCGGGCGAGCGGGCGATTCACTTTGGGATCGTCGGGATGTTGCGGACGAACTTGCTCGAGCGTCCAAAGAGCGTGGTCGTGCCAGCCGAGGTTCTCGAAAGCCCGAGCCATTTCGAGGTGCGCGGAGAGGTCCCACGGGTTGCGCATGAACACCAGTTCGGCCTGGACGAGCGCTTCCTCGTTGTCGCCGCGCAGGATGGCGCGTTTGAGCTTCATGCGGGTGAAGAAGGACCAAAAGTAGGCGAGCGATTGGCCGGTCTCGTTGTCTTTGTACTTGGCGCGTTGGGCTTGCCGCAGCGCCTTGCGATAGATGAGATTGGCCGGATCGATCTTGCAACAGGTCAGCAGCAATTGTAGACCGTAATCATGATCGCCGCTCTGGATCACCTGATTGGCGCGCTCGTACTGCCCGGCGGCGGCGCGCCGCTGCTCGGGAGTCAGTTTCGGGAGAGTGACGGCTTCGTCGGCCATGGCGCGGTCCGAGTGTCAAAAATTAGAAGAACCTGCATCCCGATGTATTGTACTTCCGCTTGCCGTTTAGCGCTCGGAGTATCTCATCGCGAGCGCTGATTTGCGATTGCTCTGCTCCCCTCTCCCCCGGAGTGCCGCGGGAGAGGGGCTAAAGATCGGATTACCGCACCTGTCCGATGGCGCGGCCGACGAGGTCGTAGTCGTCGGCGGCAGTGATCTTGACCGCCACGATATCGCCCGCCTGCAGTCCTTTCCCCTTGACGCGCACGATGCAATCAATCTCCGGCGAGTCGGCATGGCCGCGTGCGTGGACGTGATTCGGCGCCTCGGGATCGGGACCGTCCACGATCACGTCGATCGTCCTGCCGACCTGGTTCGCGCTCCACGCTAGCGCAAACTCCTGTTGCGCCCGCATCAGCGTATCGCGGCGCGCCGTCTTCACGGCTTCGTCGAGATGGCCATCGAGTTTCACCGCCGGCGTGTCCGGTTCGAGCGAATAGGTAAAAACACCGCATCGCTCGAACTTGGCGTCTTTCACGAAGGCGACGAGTTCCTCGAACTCCGCGTCGGTTTCGCCCGGGAAGCCAACGACGAAGGTGGTGCGCATCGTCAGGTTGGCGATGCGCGAACGCAGTTTGCCGAGCAATTCCTCGATCTCCGCACGCCGAACGCGGCGCTGCATCCGTTTCAACGTCCGATCGTTGATATGCTGCAGCGGCATGTCGAGATAGGGAATGATTTTCTTGGAGGCCGCGATGGTATCGATCAGGTCATCGCCGAAGAAGATAGGGTATAGGTAAAGTAGCCTAATCCACTCGATGCCGTCGACTTTGTCTAGCTCGCGCAGCAATTCAGCCAGGCGGACCTTGCCGTAGAGATCAAGCCCGTAGTAGGTCGTATCCTGTGCGACGAGAATCAACTCGCGGACGCCGTCGCGCGCGAGTTCCTTGGCTTCGCGAACGACTTCTTCGATTGGCTTGGTGACGTGCTTGCCGCGCATGCCGGGGATGGCGCAGAACGTACACGTGCGATCGCAGCCCTCGGAGATTTTCAGGTAAGCATAATGGCGCGGCGTGACGCGCAGCCGGGCCGTGTCCTCCTGCGCACGCACCGGCGCGGGACGAAAGAGCGAGCGCTGCTCGGCACGATGCAGAACGGCGCGTTCGACGACCTGCGAGATATCCTCGCGCCCGAAGACGCCGACAATCTGATCGACGCCAGGGACTTCCTTGAGCAGATCGTCCTGTTTTCGTTCCGCGAGGCAGCCGGCGACGACGACAGAACCGACTCGGCCCTGCTCTTTCATCGCCAGCATTTCGCGAATCACACCAAGCGATTCCTGGCGCGCAGGCTCGATAAAGCCGCAGGTATTGATAACGACGACGTCGGCGCCGTCGGGGTCGGCTACGAGCGTGTGGCCATCCTGCGCGAGTTTGCCGAGCATGCGTTCGGAGTCCACCAGATTCTTGGGACAGCCGAGGCTGACAAAGGCGAAGGTCGGCTTTGAATCAGTGGTGACAAGTTCGCGCACGAGTTAAGGTCCTGAGTCTTTCGTTGGTTTCGACGGAGCGGAGTTCGCCAGAAATCCCGCAAGGCGCGTTAGGAAGTTTAGCGCCTTCCGCTACGCAGAGACGCCTAAGGAATATTCGGAAAATAACTTCCGGATTTTGGATTCGTAGTGCGGGCTTCAGCCCGCTTTTCGCTTCAAGCGGGCTGAAGCCCGCACTACGGAATCCGGGAAGTTATCTTTCGAGCGTCACTAAGACAGTTGTCTTGATGACATTATATGAAGGATTATCAAGCTGCGCTGAAGATGTGCGATCGCCGGTTCAATTGTTCCAACCTGCCGCATACGCGGCCTGGCTCGCCCTTGTAATCACGCCGCGAGTTCTTCGTGGCCGCGGCCGCGCATGCGATTAATGCCTTTCGAGGAACCTTGAAGGAAGCCGATCATTTCCTGGATGACATCATATTCGCCGAAGTGTTTGTCCATTTTCGCGATGGCGGCGGGCAGGACGAGGCCCTGGCGGTAGATGATGCTGAAAGCGGCGCGGACGGCTTCGATCTGGTCGCGCGAAATGCCGGCGCGGCGCATGCCGACGATATTGATTCCGTGCACGGTATTGAGCCGATGCTGCATGACGAAGGGCGGGATGTCCTTGGTGGACGCGCCGCAGCCGCCGAGCATTGCAAGCCTGCCGACGCGGATGAACTGATGGACTGCGGAGTTGCCCGAGAGAATAACGTTATCGCCGATGACGCAGTGTCCGCCGATGAGGGCTCCATTGACGAGCGTGACGCGGTTGCCAACGACGCAGTCGTGAGCGATGTGGCTATTGACCATGAAGAAGTTGTCGTTGCCGACGATGGTCTTCATGGAATGGGTCGTGCCGCGATGGACAGTCACGCCTTCGCGAAAGATATTGCGGTCGCCGATGATGGTTTCGGTCGGTTCATTGTTGTAACGCAGATGCTGCGGGCGTTCACCGAGGATGGCGCCGGTGTAAACGGTGTTGCCCACGCCCATGGTCAAGGGGCCGTAAAGGTAGGCGGCATTCCGAATGACGCAGTTGTCGCCGACGGTGATTTTACCTTCGAGAACCGCGAAGGCGCCTACTTCCACGTTCTCCCCCAATGTGACATCGGGAGAGATGACGGCGGTAGGGTGAATACGACAACTTGACGGATAGGACATAACCGGACCCCCAGTCCTTCGGGTGGCGCGACGTACGCACGCCCTTTACGCACTGAACATCCATTCCCAGCGCGTGCACGCTTCACAACACTCATGGTTTGTCGGTGCGTGGTGGATATTACGAGATTCGACGCTCTGAAAACCAGACCAATTTTCACGACATCGACACACTCTTCCAGCTCGCAACGCAGCTCGTCAATCTTCTCTTCCTCAAAATCGGCATTTTGCACATAATTAATTCAGTGATGTTTCAACGTGAAGAACCTTTCGCGATTCTAACGAACAAGGTCGCCTCGGCAGAATAGGAAGCTCGCGCGGCATGCGGACCCTGGGATTAATTCCGGCGGCTGGGAAAAGTCGGCGCATGGGGTCGCCGAAACTTCTGCTGCCTTTGGGTGGTGCGACAGTGCTGGACCACGTCGTCGTCGCATTGAAAACCGCGGACGTCGCCGACGTGCTCGTCGTCGTTGCTCCCGAGGATGACGCCCTTGCGGCAGTCGCGGCCGGCGCCGGCGCGCTAGTGCATCGACTCGACGCCGACACGCCCGACATGCGCGCCACCTGCGAGCACGGCCTGGCCTGGCTGGCGGAGCGCTTCCAGCCGAATCCCGAAGACGGCTGGCTGCTCCTTCCGGCCGATCATCCCACGGTCGAACCGGTGATTATCCGGGCGCTCGTAGAATGCGCCGAGGAAGACGACGCGCACTCGATCTTCGTGCCGACGTTTCAAGGAAAGCGTGGCCACCCGACCTGGCTGCGCTGGAAGCATGCGAGCGTGATTCCGCATCTCGCACCTGGGCTTGGCTTGAATTCCCACATTCGCGCATTTGCCCACGAGACCCGCGAAATCGATTGGCCGAGCAGCGAAATCTTGCGCGATCTCGATACGCCCGGCGACTATGTCGAACTGCTTCAGCGTTACGCCTGACAGCAAATACTTTTCAAATCGCGACGGCGCGCGTATCGTAACCTTCATGCAATTTCCACTCGTTGCCCTCAAGGAGAACATGATGATACGCACTCTCTCGGCAGTCACTCTGACTTTGTTCGCGCTTGCGCCAGCAACCAGCGCGCAGAATCCCGAAAAAGCTCAACGCGAATCGTTTGTCGCCGTTCAGGGTGACAGCCAAACGAAAAAACGCGTGCTGCTCATAACGGAGTCGAAGGGCTTTGTCCACAGCGTCGTCCGGCGTTCGGTCAATGTAGCCAAGGAGGCCAAGGCCGAAGATTTCCCGAAAATGGACGGCCTGGAAGTAAAGAACAACAAGGGAAAACTTTCCGTCGCCTATTATGGCCGAATCGTAAAGCCGCTCGAGATCAAGGCCGATGGGAAAGTCGTCGCAACGATCAAGCCGTGCCTGGTCGAGTCGACGTTCATGGACCTGTCCGCGAAGACCGGCCTGTTCGATGTCGTCTGCTCGCAAAATTCACGAGCTGAGATTTCCGATGAAGCTCTCAAGAACTACGATGCCGTGTTCTTTTACACGACGGGAGAGTTGCCATTGACGGAGGCGCAAAAATCGGACCTGCTTTCGTTTATCCGAAAGGGCAAGGGCTTCGGCGGCAGCCATTGCGCGACGGATACCTTCTACAAGTGGAAGGACTACGGCGAGCTGATCGGCGGCTATTTCGACGGCCATCCCTGGCATCAGAAAATCCGCGTTATCGTCGAGGATAAAAAGCACCCGGCAACGAAGCACCTGGGCGATTCCTTCGAAATCACCGACGAAATCTACCAGTTCCGCGCACCGTATTCACGCGATAAATTGCAGGTGCTCATGAAACTCGACATGGCCTCGGTGACGAAAGCCGGCAAACGCGCCGATAAGGACAACGCCCTGGCATGGATCCATCCGTTCGGCAAAGGCCACGTCTTCTACACGGCCCTCGGGCATCGCGAGGAGGTGTGGAACGATCCCCGCTTCCAGCAGCACGTGATCGGCGGATTGCGCTACATGTTCGGTCTGGAAAAGTAATCGCGCCTTCCAAGCCCCGCCATGAGCGACGCGATTGGTGGGGTTGCTATTCCTTCTTGCCGTTCATGACGCCTATTGCTGCGTCCGCGGCTTTTTTCTGAAACTGGTCGCGAATCTCCGTCACGGCCTCGTCAGCGCGATCGCGATATTCCTGCGGAACCCAGCCATAGACCGTGTGCGTCCCCTTCGCAAAATACGGCGCCAGCACGGCATTCTCGAACCAGCCCTCGAATAGGGGCAACGCCAGCGCCGACATCAACGCACAGATGCAAGACGCCACGGCTGCCATTTTGATCACGCCAAGCAGAGCGCCTAACAAGCGGTCCGCAGTTTCCAGTCGGCTAGCCTTGATTGCTTTGTGCAAGAGATGCGTGATAAAGTAGAGCACAAGGTAAACGCCGATAAAGACCGCGACAAACGCGGCCACGCGATAGACGGCGGGATTGAGGTCCTGCCATTGGCCTGCCAGCCATTCACTCGCACTGCCGTTAAAAATGATTGCGAGATAAAGCGCGGCGCACAAGCTGACGACGCGCGCGACCTGCCAGAGCAATCCGGTGCAGAAACCCATTGCCGCGCCGATGCCCAATAGGACCAAGATGACGATGTCAATCCAGTGCATGGGGTGATCGAATCTCTCGTCGAACTCCGTTGGACGCGCCCACGAAAGTCACTTTCAGAATTATAACATATTCGAGTAAGCCGCGCTAACAGCGTGTCGGATTCATTGGTTAGCCGAACGAAAAAGAAGAGTGAACCCATGCACGCGACGCCATTCGACTTTCCGCTCTCGGATCCGCGGCATCCATTTCACGTTGCGCACATGGAAATGGCGATCGACGAGGCACGCCAGGCCGCGGACGAGGACGAAGTGCCGATCGGCTGCGTGATCGTATCGCGCGAAAAAGGCGTGATCGCCCGTGCCCACAATCAGCGTGAGGCGCTGATCGACCCGACCGGTCACGCCGAGATGATCGCCATCACCCAGGCGGCGGCGGCGCTGAAGTCCTGGCGGCTGGAAAACTGCATCCTCTACGTGACGCTCGAGCCATGTCCGATGTGCGCCGGCGCCATCGTACTCGCCCGTCTGCCGATGGTCGCCTTCGGCGCTCTCGACCCGAAAGCCGGTGCGTGCGAGTCGCTGTACCGAATCACCAACGATGCCCGGCTCAACCATCGCGCCCAGGTCGTCGGCGGCGTGCTCACCGAGCAATGCGCGGGCCTATTGTCGGAATTCTTCGCAACAAAACGAAAGAATCGAAAGGAAGGATCGCATCGATTGAACGGTTCCTGAGAAAGCTCATCGTAAATAATTTCCGCGATTTCGATCCATTTTCCACAACCGAGATTGGAATGCGCGAATGAGCCGTGTTACACTGAATGATGATTGGATGGGTGCATTTACGGCTTGCGGACGAATAGTGAAATTCATCACGCGGGGCGTGATGCCTACGGTAATGCGAACGGGTGGATAATGAAAAAACTCCTGGCTGTTCTGGCTAGTTTCACGCTGATCGTGGCGATGCTGCACGGGCAGGCTCAGGTTCGCGTCTTTACCAGTCCGAAATTGCCGAGCCGCGATTCGCTGGACCGGATGAACCTGCGCGTTGCCTGGACGATCAAGCTCCCGACGGACGGCCAGCGCGACGGCATTTTTAGCATGCAATTGATCCCCGACGAACGGCCGCAGATCATCGTACAGACCTGGAAGGGCGCCGTGTACTTGCTCGACGCGGAGACAGGCGACCTTGTCTGGAAGAATAACCATATCAGCGAAGATTGGCTGCCGCCGCAGGCTGCCGGCTTCAATAGCCAGGCGATTTTCGTGACGCGCCGAACCACGCTGCACGTGCTCAATCGCGAAGACGGTCGGCAGCGAGTGTACACGTGGGATCCCGTACTCAAGCAGGCGCAATTTGGTCGCGAACTGAATTTCACTCCCAACGCTCCGCTGGTCGGTGACGAAGGGGCCGTCTACCTCCCTCTGGGCGATCGCATTCAGGCTTTTAACGTGCCCGACTATCGGCGCTATGACGAAGTGCGTCTGGAGGCGATCAAGCTTGAACGGGACCGTGCCTTGCGAGCGGAACAGAAAGACGCCAAGGGTATGAAGAAAGACGACGCCGGGGCGAAAAAGCTGCCCCTGAAAAAGGAAGACCTTTCGCGCATCGCCTTCGATTCACCGCCGCTGAGCTTCGCGTGGGGCTATTCATTCCCGGAACGCCTTATCACGAGTTCGCCGATCATAAGCAACAAAACGATCAGCTTTGTGACCCGAGACGGCACGCTTTTCTCCTTCGTCCGCACCGGTGAAGGAGCTCGCGAAGACAATGCGGCTCGATTCAAAACCCAAGGCAAGATCGTCGCCGCGCCGGGGTATCACAACATCAGCTTCGCTCAGAAGGATCGGCTTGTGTTCGAGCCGACGGCGTACATCGGATCGCTCGATTTTTCGGTGTACGCGGTGCGTGCCGACAGCGGGCGTCTGTTTTGGCGGCATCTGGCGGGTTCGCCGATCTTGCATCAGCCGGAGGTCAACGACTTCCACGTCTTCGTGTCGCCGGAGCGTGTCGGTCTGCGCTGTCTGTTGCGTGAGACTGGCATCGAGCAATGGACGAATCGCGACGCGACGCGCTTCCTCGCCGCCAATCGCCAGTATGTCTACGCGCTCGATCGGGTGGGGCGATTTTTCGTGCTGGACTATCGGCGAGGAACAACGCTGGCACGCATGGACATGATGGATTGGACCATACAGATCGCCAACGAATGGACGGACCGCCTCTATTTCGCGGCCAATGACGGGCAGATTCTATGCCTGCGTCACAATAGCCTGCCCAATCCGCTGCTGATGAAGACGGATGATGCCCTGCTACGTCGCCGTCTGGAACGAGAGGAGCGCGAGCAGAAGGAAAAAGAAAAACGTGACAAGGAAAAAGCCAACATGGGGGCGATGCTGCGTCCCGGAACAGCGCGGCCAGCGCCAGTCCTCGTCGCGCTGGACTCGCCCGCGCCTGAAGCGTTCGATGAACGAGCACGCCGATGAACCGCCTTCGCTGTGCTGCCGCTGCGATGATTTTTTGCGTCGCGATCGTTCCGCTGGCGCTTCCGTTCATCGAAATATTCCAGGGCGAAGCCTGGATCTGGACCGCGGACGATTTTCATCGGCTCGCACGCCTCTTGGCCAACACCCTCGCATTGTGCCTGGCGACAACGGCGCTGACCCTTCCGGTCGGCACAACCCTCGCGGTAGTGCTTTTTCGCACGGAATTCTTTGGCCGACGATTCCTCCTTGCATTCTTGGCGTTTCTGCTGTTCCTGCCGCTGCCGATCTTGATCGCATCCTGGCAAGGCATTTTGGAAATCGATCTGCGCCGGCTGTCGCTCGAACGGCCTCTTTCCGTCGGCCTGCCGGCGGCGATCTGGATCCAGTCCCTGGCGGTACTACCCTGGGCCATCTTCCTGATCGGTGTCGGGTTGAGCTGGGTCGAGCCGGAAATCGAGGAAGAGGCCGCCCAAGTCGTCAGTCCGTGGCGCGTGCTGCTGTTCGTGACACTGCCGCGAGCGCGTGCTAGTCTTCTCGCCGCGGGATTGTTTGTGTTTTTGCAGTCGGCGGGCGAAATTGCCGTTACCGACATGTGCCAGGTGGCAACCCTTGCGGACGAGGCGCACATGCAGTTCACGCAAGGCAACCAGGCCGGCCTGGCGCGAACCCTGATGGTCGCATCGCCTGTGTTGCTGATTGCGTGGATCGTGGTGCTTGCGGCGATCGGCACCATCGAAAAAGCGCTTCCACCCCTTGCCGCGCCGACGCGCTTGGCGTCGCTTCTGGCGCTCGGTTCACCCTGGCCGCGAGGCGGATTCGCCTGGGGATGCGTCGCTCTGCTGTGCGTTCCGTTGCTCGGCTTGATCTGGAAACTCGGCGCCGTCGGGCATCCGGCGCGGTGGAGTTTCGCGTCGGCAAAGCTCTACCTCGCCAGCGAAGCAACGGTGATGGGCCGGGCGCTGCTCCAGTCGTTGGCGACATCGTTCGCCGCCGGACTGCTCGGCGCGATCGCGGCCCTTTTTTGCTGTTGGCTGGCGCGAGACCAGCGCTGGTTTCGCGTGCTGCTCTTCGGCGTGGCCTCGGCAATCTGGGTGTTGCCCGGACCGATCGTCGGCATCGCGCTGGCGAACGCGATTCAGCTCATCGTCCGCCTGCCCGATGGTCCGTGGACGTGGCTGCTCTATCGCCATCCTTCGCCCGTGCCGATCGTCTGGGCGCAGAGCATGCGTGCATTTCCGGTTGCCGTGGTGTTGCTTTGGCCGATGGTCCGGTTGATTCCGGATGCCTGGTTCGAGGAAGCGAAGCTGAGCGGTTACGGCCCGCTGGGCCTGTTTCGCCAGGTCGTTTGGCCTGCATCGAGGCCGGCGCTATTCTTCGCGGGATGCATGAGCATCGCGCTTTGCATCGGCGAGATCGGCGCCAGCGCCCGCGTCGAAACGACTGGCTGGGAAGCGTTCACGAAGATACTTTTCGACCGACTGCACAACGCAGTGGACAACTCCTTCGCCGCCCTGGCGATTTTGATGCTCGCCTGCGTCGCGGTTACAGTTGGCGTAAGCGCCCTGATCCGCGCGTTCAAACGCTGACGAAGCCGCGCCCGCCGTGCCGCGATACAATACGTCTCACGCAAAGGCGCAGAGAAATACCTTCAGAAACCGGCTCGCATTTTTCTTTGCGTCTCTGCGCCTTTGCGTGAGATTTCTCACGATTTCGGTGCGTGATGCGTACGGATAAATGAATCCCCTTTTGCACAAGGAGCGGTCCATGTACAGAACAGCCGTGATCGTCATCATCGCCCTGCTCGCCAGCCAGCAAGCTTTTGGCGTCATCACCGCGAAGTTGCCATTGAAGGCGATCGAACGCTCCGCCAATTTCGTGCTCGTGGGAAAGGTAGAGAAATACTTCGCGGAAAAGCCGGCGATGCTGGTGAACGCCATCGACGATATCCGGGGCAAGGCGCCGTTTCGCGAGCTCTCGATCAATCTGCACGTCGCCGACGCGGAATTGCGGAAGAAGAATTTGATAGACCCGCTCCTGAAGCGATTCGGCCCCGACCTCGAGATTGTCTTTTTCATCACGCAAAAAGAAAACAATCTAATCACGTTCGCCTTCACGAACGGCAGTTGGTTTCAGCTTTACGGAAGCGTCACTGCAAAAGACAAGGCGGTTTTTCAACTAACGTCGGCGGAACCGTATTTCCGCAAATCGTTCAACGGCTCGACGGCGGAGCTTCGCAAGCTGCTCAAGGACGCCGTCGCCGGCAAGGCGAAGCTGCCCTCGAAGGTAGACGACAAAGTAGAACCCGGTCTCGGCCCTGAATACACGCCCAAGAAAAGCTCAGCATTGCGCAAACGACTGCCTGGCGTGGGAGCAACATCGGGCGGCCCGCTCTTCGCCGTAATACCGACGATTGGCCTCGGCGCGCCGCTGGCGATTCTCGCCATCCTGTTTCCGAGCATCTTCGGCGGCGTCTTCGTGCTCTTTCGTCAATGGATGGCGTTCATCACCCTGCTGAGCGTCAACAGCACGGTGCTTTTGCTCCACGTGTTCTGCGCGAGTCTTCTGCCGCGCGATAGCTGGTGGACGACACGTGCCGCGGCCTGGATCGTGATGAGCCTTGCCAGTTTCGCATGCACCTACTGGGCGTGGCGTCGGCAGCTCAACATGCTCGCCGACGGCGAACCCGACGCACCACCGCGAACCGAATTGGCCGTGCTGGGCTTCATGAGCGCCGGCTGCGGCCTGATGACGCTCGGCCTGGCAATCTTTTCGCAACCGATCCTCTGGTCAGACATCAGCTGGACGTTGACCGTCGTCATGACGCTGGCGATTGTCGTCGGCCTGGCGGTGCGGGTCTGGCATGCGGCGCGCTCGCGAGGGCCATTCGCGGCCCCGCCCATTTCGACCGAAGGCGTGATCGTATCCGCGATGCTATTTGGGCATCTCGCGTTTGCGCCGCTCTTCGCCTCGGGAAACATCGACGCAAGCGGCGCCGTCACGGGCAAACAGCAATCGAGCGAGGTGCAGGGCAAGATTTCCGCAGTCACGGCCAAATGGATCTACACCGCGCCGGAGAACGTGTTCGGCATGTTCGCGAATTCGCCGTTGGTCGATGGGGATGCCGTCTATTCCTCCTTCTCCGACGCCACCCAGCGAGCAACGATGGTGCGCCTCGATCGCCACACCGGTTTGCAAAAATGGCAGTTCTATGGGAAGAAAGCCGACCTGAGGCAGATGATCTCCACGGCATGCATCGCTGACGGGAAGCTCTACTTCGGCGAAGGCTTTCACGACGATCAAAACTGTCGTCTGTTCTGTATCGACGCCGAGACCGGCAAAGAGCTTTGGACCTTTGCCACCAAGGGTCAGACCGAATCGAGTCCAACCGTCGCCGACGGGCGAGTCTACATCGGCGCGGGCAACGACGGCGTTTACTGCCTCGACGCAAAGAAAAGCCTCGCGGAAGGCAAGGGCGTCGTCGCCTGGCGCTTTCCGCCGAAAGACTACAAGGGCCGACTGCTCCGCTTCGGCGGTTCGATGCATGTCGTCGGCGATCGCCTCTACTGCGCCACCGGCGTAGACCGCAACGAGAAAAACGACAAGGGCGAGACAGCGTTGTTCTGCTTCGACGCCGTCACTGGCAAGGAACTCTGGCGCAGCCCGGCGCCGTATCCCGTCTGGTCCTCGCCGGTCATTCGCGATGGCAAGGTCTACGTGGCTTCGGGCAATGGCGACGTTTTCTCTGACGCTCCCGCACCCGAAAAGCCGGGCGGCGCCGTGCAGTGCATCGACGCGGCAGACGGCAAGGAACTTTGGCGGAAAACCTTTCCCAACGGCATCATCGAAGGCCCCGCCGTCGATGGGCACCGCATCTACTTCGGCTGCCGCGATGGCCATGCTTACTGCATTCGCCGATCGAATGGCGAACCAGTCTGGAAGTACTTCCTCGAATCGCCGATCGTCGCAGCGCCGGTGCTCGATTGCGACGCTCAAGGCGAACGGACGCTCAGCGCTTTTTTCATGACGACCGGCGGACGCGTCTGCTGCATGAGCGCCCACAACGGCGACATCAACTGGACCTTCGACCTCAGGGACAAACGCCCGCTGACGTCAACGTCGCCTCGCCTCGTCGTCACGCGCACCGATGACGGTTATCGCCGGCAGCTCTACTTCGGCTGCGGTCTGGGCGGCGGCGCCGTCGATGTGTACGACAATCGGCCGACCTTCTACTGCCTGGAAGACCAGGTTCTCGTGAAATGACCCACCCTGGCGAGCGGGGAAGGTAAGCCCCCTGATTCTTTTCGATCCTCAGAATCAGGGGGCTTACGCCCCCCGCTCGCCGAACCCTTGCAACACGCATTATTCATGATCTATTTCTTCGGCAACGGCATGGCCGACGGCAGCGGCGAACTCAAGCACCTCATCGGCGGCAAAGGCGCGAGCCTCGCCGACATGACGCGCGCTGGGCTCAACGTCCCTCCGGGCTTCACCATCTCCACCGAAGCCTGCGCCTACTACCATGCTCACGCCAAAAAATGGCCCGCCGATCTCGAGGCAGCCGTGCGCGACAACCTCGCTCGGCTCGAAAAATTAGCAGGCCGAACGTTCGGCGTCGGTCCCCGGCCACTGCTCGTCGCCGTCCGTTCCGGGGCCGCCCAGTCGATGCCGGGCATGATGGACACGCTGCTCAATGTCGGCCTGAATCCCGATTGCGTCGCCGCCATTGCCGAGCGCACCGGCAATCCGCGCGGTGTTTGGCGTGCCTACCTGCACTTTCTCCGCATGTTCGCGCATACCGTTGCCGACGTTTCGAGTGAAAACGTCGATGACGCCGACTTCGATGTCGAGCAACTCCGAGCCTCGTGCGCAAAATACACGGAACGCTTTCACGCAGCCACGGGTGCGAACCTCCCGACAGAGCCGTGGGAGATGCTGCGCGTCGCCATCAACACGGTGTTCGAATCGTGGCAGAATGAGCGTGCCATCACCTACCGCAAGCACCATAAAATCGATGGCTTGATCGGAACGGCCGTCACCGTACAAATGATGTGTCCGTCGGAGGTTTCCGGCATCCTGTTCACCGCCAACCCCGTGAGCCGAGCGAGCGAGATTATTATCGAATCGTCGTTTGGACTCGGCGAGGCGATCGTGCTCGGCAAAGTCACGCCGGACCGCTTCGTCTTCGACAAGACCGAGCTTGCACTCAAGGAACGCGTCATCTCCCGCAAGGACCATCGGCTCGAAACCTTCGTCGAAGAAGGCGTTGGCCAAACCGCTAACGCCGACGAGGCATCGTTGAGCAACGAGCAAGCACGCGAACTCGCGCAACTCGGCCTGCGCGTCGAAGCGTTTTTTGGGCTGCCCTGCGACATCGAATGGGCGATCTCACGCGGCCAAGTCTTTCTGCTGCAAGCTCGGCCTATCCGCTTCAAGGAAAGTGTCGCCCCGACCATCGACGCCGACCTGCGCGAACGCGTTCGACAAGAAGAGATCGCGGCACTACAGGCGATCGCCGAGCCGGCGGGCACGGTGTGGAGCCGATTCAACCTCGCCGAGATTCTGCCCGAGCCAACGCCGATGACCTGGGGAATCGTGAAGCGCTTCATGTCGGCCCGAGGCGGATTTGGGCAGATGTATCGCGATCTCGGCTTCCACCCCGATCCCGCGCTCGACGAGATCGGCATGTTCGACCTGATCTGCGGTCGGCCCTACTGCAACCTGAGCCGCGAGCCGCGGATGCAGTACAAGGACCTGCCGTTCGAGCATCGCTTCGACGTGCTGAAACGCAATCCCAACAAGGCGCTCTACCCGCAGGCGACATTCAATCCGCGGCAAGCCGGGATCGGCTTCTTCATCAAGCTGCCGATGATCTTCTTTCGCATGTGGTGGTCGCAGATTCGCCAGCAACGGCTCATTCAGACGTTTGCCGACGATTTTGAGAAAGTCGTTCTGCCGCCCTATTTGGCCGAGATCGAGAAGGCACAGGCCGAGGACTGGACGAAGCTGCCAGTCCAGGATCTGCTGGCGAAGATGGACGCCTGGATCCAACTCACGCTTTTCGATTTCGCCAGGCACAGCCTCAAGCCGACGGCGCTGGCGGCGATGGTGCTCGGTAATCTCGAACGCGCCTTCGCAGCGCGTCTTCGCCCCGCGAACGGCACGCCCGAAGAAGCGACCGCGATCGGCTTGCAGCGTGCCCAATCGGCACTGCGCGAACTTGTCATGGGCGTTCATCCCGACGAGCACACCGACCTGCCCGCCGGCATCCGGGCCGTGCGCGAAGGCCGGCTCGATCGCGCGGCTTTTTTGCAACGGTTCGGCCATCGCGGCAGCCAGGAGATGGAACTCGCCAGGCCGCGCTGGGCCGAGGACCACGCCGCCCTCGACATGATGCTGGACGCTCCCGCGCCGGCGTCGCCGGCACACGATTTGGCCAAGATCGAGGAAAACTGGCAGAACGCCTGGCGCAAACTCGCCGATGACGCGCGATTGCTGCCGACGCAACGCCCTGCCGTCGAGGCGGAACTTCGTCGGCTACAGCGCTACATGAGCCTGCGCGAGTCGGCGAAGCACCACCTTCTGCGGGGATATCAGCAGATTCGCCGGGCGCTGGTCGAACTGGGCCAGCGCTATCAGCTCGGCGATGGCGTGTTTTTCCTGACGCCCGAGGATCTCGTCGAGCTAACGCGATTGGCCGAGGGAAAAGCGCCGGCGGGATACTTCGAGAAGATCGAGGCAAACCGAGCTCGGCGTATGATCGCACTGAGCCTGCCGCTGCCGACGGTCCTCTACAGCGACAATCTCGACGCGGTTGGCCGCGAGCTTGCCATCGGGGCGGAGGATCTGCTTCAGGGCGTGCCGCTCTCGGCCGGAGTGGTCGAAGCACAGGCGTGGGTGCTGAGCGACCTGTCCGCCGCCGAGATGCCGCACGAGCCGTACATCCTGGTGTGCCCATCTACCGACCCGGCGTGGGTGCCGCTCTTCGTGCACGCCCGCGGCTTGGTGATGGAAACGGGAGGCATGCTATCGCACGGCGCCATCGTCGCGCGCGAGTTCGGCCTGCCCGCCGTCGCTGGCATCGCCGACGTGCATCGCCGACTCAAGACCGGCCAGCGTCTGCGTATCGACGGAAGCACCGGGACCGTGCAGGTTGTCGGTTGATTTCCGAGCGTTGTAATCTTTTCCACGTCAAAAGTGCCGACTTGATGACATTTTTTCAATCCGGAAACAAGCCGAGTTTCACGCAAGACCCGTCTCCCGTCGCAATCGATGGATTGTTCTGAAGTTATGGCAGATCACAGAGATCGCGATCGATTTGGCACGCCGGTTGCTTTTACCTTCTCTCGAATGAATCACAACAAGAAGGTTTGACAACCTCGAACTTTCTCACGCCATAACTCCTGTCCCCCAACAAGTCATGACCCAATCCCTCTCCACCCGCTGGCAACAGCGGGTGGTGTCTTTTTGTAAACTCCCATGTGCATCAAGTTAACAAAGATTAGCCACAGAGGTCACAGAGAACACGGAGCGGAATTTCGGAATCAATGTTCCCAGCCTACAAAATCATTGCTCGATCCTCCCATCTTATCCTTTACGCGGCCTCATCTGATACAAATCCGAAGCGTAAGCGAGGACCTACGCCGCGGAAGCCTCACCCTCGCTGAAGCGTCGGGCTTGTGAAAAAGCACACGCATCAATCCTGGCCGCGAGCAGTATATCCTGATTCCTCTGAGTTCTTTGTGAACTCTGTGGCTAATTCCTTAACTTGACGCGTATGGGTGTCTTTCTGTAAGCCGCGTCTGCCTCACCGGATCGCCTCGATTGTCAGCGTGGTTGTTTTCGCGGCGTGTATCACGACTCTGGGAATGGTCGCCAGGCCCCATTGGTCGGCTTTGATGGAGCCGGTGGCGCCTGTGGAGGTAGTCCATTTGCACTCGGTTCCTGGCTTGAGTCGAAACTTTTGGCAGCGGCGCGGCGTCACGTCCACAGTCATCTCGGACTTGGCGAGGTCGTTCGAAATGGTGACGGACCAGAGGCCCGGTTCGTCACGCAGGTCTTTCCAGTCGAAGCCGAGGTTGATACCGCCTTCGCGGTCGCCGTCGTCTTTACTGCCGTTGCCTAGTTTGTTGTCGATGCTGCTGTCGCCGAAGGCAGGATAGCTGAGATCGCGCGCGAATTTCGAAGCGGGGTAATATTTTTGGATGGTATTCATGGGTCGGCCGCCTTCGCTATGTCCGCCGTCGTTCCAGGCGAAGCAGAAGCCGTGATGGTTGGCGGTCAGGGCTTTGACCATGTCCACGTATTCCTGCCAGTTGTGATTGGGATCGCGCCGGCCGACCGCCCAACCCAGGAACGGCACGTCATTGTGCTGGGCGGCGGCGAATTTCGGGCTGTTCGTGTAATCGACGTAGAGGGTTTTCCCGTCGGCCAGCAGCGCCTTCGTGTCGCGCTTTTGCAGGCCGTGCAGCGAGCTGGGCGGCCACCACAGGAACGGCGCCGTGCTGGGGTAGACGGCAGCGAACACCTCGGGATGGCGAAACCCGACGTTGATCGAACCGAGGCCGCCCATCGAACTGCCGCCCATCGAAATACGCCGTGGATCGGCGCCGTAGCGTTGAACCGCCCAGTCGATCATCCACAGGAGCCGATTTTCCGTGAAGCGGTAGTAGCGAGGCTCGGCATGGCTGGCGCCTTGCGGGATGCAGTAGTAGCCGAGCCACATCGTTTCGAATGCGTTTCGGCCGCTAGGGTGTTCGATGGCGTCGCGCGGGCGCAGCAGCAGGCTGTTACAGGTCTTGGCGCGGTTTTCTTGCACGGTGAAGACGCCAGGCATTCCATCGCGCAAGCCCATGGCGGGAGTGCCGAAGTAGAGATAGTAATCGCCCCATTCTCCCGCTGGCCCGCCCGCCCCCTGACTGCCGTGCAAGCCGACGGCGAGCGGCAACCCTTTCTGCCCCGTGATCGACGTTTGCGCGACGTAGGTCTTGCGTTCCTTTGAATCGTAGAGCTTGATCGGCTGGATCGGTCCCGGTTTTTCCTCCACCGGATTCGTCGTCGCGCTCTTGCCTGGCACGATCGTGCTGAGCCGTTTGAATTTTTCATCAGTCACGGCGACGGCGTAGTACGCCTTGCCTGGCTTCTGGACGGTGTGCACGGCAAGGCCGCTCCACGGCGGCAGCGGCTTCCCGCCTTCTTCGATGATGGCGTACGGCTTGGCAGGGTCGAGCCGATCTTTCATGTTGAAGACGTGGCCAAAGAGTTTCGCGGAACAGTTGAAGACGCCATGATAGCACAATTCGGCCTTGTCGAAATTTTCCGCCGTGATCGGCTTGTCGGAGCGGTAGAGGCTGTAGCGAAACTTCGCACCAGCTTCGCCCTCGGCAGCGTCCTTCCAGGTCACAAATGTCTGCCCATGGCGATGCACGGCCTGGATCCCCGTGACTTCCTGGGCCTGGGCCAACGACGTCATCGCCAACAATATCAAAATCGATCGCATCAATATCTCCGATAGGGGACTTGCCTACTTGCCCGTAACGACCAGTTCGCGCGGCAACAACAAACCGGCGGGCGAGGCGGCCAATACATTCGGCGCGTTGAAGAACCAGAGCTGGCCATGCGCTCGCGGCGACAGGCTCCAGACCGTGCCATCCTTGCCGGCAGGGACGGGAATGTTCACGACTTCGTCGCTGCTCTTGACCTCGCCGATAATCTTGCGATCGGCGTCGAGGACCTTGTGTGGGCCGCCGCTCCAGAAGTATTGCAGCTCGCGTGTTCCCCTCGGGACGAAGAAAAACATCTCCTGCATTTGGCCAAGGTGCAACAGCCGCTGCCCGCGCACGTTGAGCAGCGACATCGAACGTCCGGGCTGGGCCTTGACGCGCCAGCCGGCGGAGGTCTTGCCTTCGAAGATGTACGTGCCGGCCTTCGGGACCTTGATGCTGAGCTTGTGGGCTTCGCCGTCGAGCGGCAACTTCCCGGATGCGATTGACTTGCCGGATGGGTCGGTCAGCGTCCAAATCGCAGCCGGCCTATCGCGGTAGTGGACGATGATGCCTGCCGTGAATTCGAGTTCGAGCGGCTCCCCCGCACTGCTATGAATGGCATATGTCGCCGCGTTCTGATAGGTCTGCTGGCTGACGGCAGGCTTGGCGCTGGTAAAGCCAGGCCGCACCAGATCGCTGGAGAACTTGACCTCGGTCACCGGAGTGGGTTTGAAGTACTCAAGCCCGGCGCGAAACCATGCCTCGGTCTCCTCGCGCGTGACTGACCTTTCGACGATCCACGGCTTCACCGACTTCTCCTTCGGGTTCCAGGTCGGCTCGTCGAATTTCTTGGCTGCGCTGCTGGCGAACGTTTGCTTCATGGCCGCCCAGTGGTTCATGTACTCGTAGCGGGTTCGGTAAGCGAGCGTGAGCGTCTCCACCGTCAGCTCTTTTTGTTTGGCTTTGTCCTTTTCGTGGTCGAGTTGCCAGCGCAGATGCACATAGCGAAGGTAGTGCTTGAGCGGATCGATGCGTGCCAACACATCGGGCCGACCCTGCGCGAGTCGGGCGGCCTCGGCTATATCGCGAAACGCCTCGCCGATCAGGCCGCGGCTGACGATCGGCTTTTCGTCCGGCGCGACACGTTCGTAATAGCGCTTCATCGGGGCGGCAGCGGGGCCGAACGCTTTGTCGTAGAAATCGGCGAGCAGAGCGTTGACGTCGGCGTCGGGATTCCACAGCAGCTTGTTGGCGATGTAGTAGCCCCGGCCATGCACGCCCCAGTTGTTGCCGCTCTCGGCGTCGTAGCTGGTTGCGCCGGCCTTGGCGTAGCGATCGATCATGATTTTGGTACGGGTGAGATTCGCGCCGTTGCCTCCGGGGAGCTTGTCGAAATCCCAGAGCCAGACGGAGTAGTATTCGTAGAAACCGAGCTTGCTGCATTTCTTTGGCCAAAGCTCAACCAGTTCCTGATGCGAATATTTGCCGTAGTTGAAGCCCGCGGTGAGTTGCATGTAGACGTTTGGCTCAAGCTCGAACGTGGGCGGTTCGCTGTGATCGCTGTAGGCGAGACAGCCGACAAGCTTGCCAGGGTATTTCTTGCCGACTTCGCGCGCGACATGATTCGCCAGACCGAAGACGCGATTGGACACGCTGCCGAGCTTTTGGCATTCGGGGCATTCGCAATGCCCTCGACCGTCGGAGCATTCCATCGATACCATCTCGCGCGTCGGGTTTTTTTCGAGTTGCTTGAACGCCCACTCGGTCGCCAGGCGTTTGACTTCGGGATTGCTGACGCAAAGTTGAGGCCCCTGCCGCTTGCCGTTCACGAGCGCCAGATACTCGGGATGCTCGGCAAAGGCTTTCTTGTTTTCGGCGATGATCGATTGCCAGGCATGTCCCGCGTGAACGGTGAACGAGCCCGCCATGCGATTGTGCCGAGCCCAGGCCTGATAATCCTTCTGCGTGCTCCCGCCGCGCGGATGCCCTTTGTCGGAGAAGGAGCCATAGCCATACCAGATGCGCCGAGCGAGAATGCGAGGCCGATCGGTCTCGTCGAGCGATACGCTCAGGTTTTTCTGCGTCGGCACGACCTCCCATTCCTGAGCTGGGAAAAACCATCGGCAGCCGAGATGTTCGAGCAATCGAAACGCGGCATGCGAGGCGCCGAGATCGGTCGCGCCGATGAGGAGCAGGCGGTTCTTTTCGGTGCGTATCGCGAATGCTTCCTTGCCTTCATAGATGTTTCTGATTTCGAGCGGCTTGACAAGCGCCGACTGCGGGAACTCCGCGAGCGTGCCGAGCACGATGCCGCGCGATCCATCGCCGGCTTGCACGTCGAATTTCGCGCCGGTGATCCGCGCCAGGTAGTCGCCGAGTTCCCTGGCGACCGCCTTCGTCGCGTCCGACGCTTTCGGCGAGATAATGATCGGCTCAAGCGCCTTGCCGTCCCGGGCGAGCATGAGCGTGTCGGCGCGGGCCGATGTCGCAAACAAACAACCGAGGAAACACACGATTAAGAAACGCTTCATGTCGGCTCCGTGGTCAAGAAGAATGCGATCGATCCGCGTATTCGTTCTTTGCAACCGTGTTGGCAAACAGCACCTGGGCGCAGCCGTCCGTGTCGAATTTGAACATCGCCTGCGTCGCCAGATCGATATCGATGTCGGATACGAGCAGTTGTTCGACTTTTAACTCTGCCTGCGCGTGAATTCGGCCATCCGGCGCGACGACCATCGAACAGCAATTTTGATGCTCCGGATGGCACAGATTGCACGAGGCGAACCAGATCGTGTTCTCGGCGGCCCGCGTCACGATCATCGCGTGGTGAATCGGGATCTTCCAGTCGTTGGGCCGAGTCGTGTTGTTCTGCGGATGAAAGACGATCTGGGCGCCCTGGCGAACACATTCGCGCGTCGTCTCCGGAAATCGAAAACCCTCGAAACAGATGACGACGCCGACCTTGACGCCGAAAAGGTCAAACGTCTCGAAGCTATTACCCGGCGAATACGCGATCGCATCGAGCGGCGTGAGCTTGGTCTTGTGATGCACGCCAAGCATCGTTCCCGTGGGCGAAATCACCAGAGCCGAATTGTGGGGCTTCTCGCCGTCCACGCGAGGCACTTCGGTGCCGAGGATACACGCCAGGCCGAGTTGGCCGCAGCGCTGGGCGACGCGATGGTGCAGATCGTCGAGTTTCCCTGGCTCGACAAGCGTATCGGGAGTGGCGATATCGACGCGGTAGCCGACGGTCTGCGTCTCGGGGAAGCAAACGATCTGCACGCCGGCCCGCGAAGCCTCGTCGACAAACCGAAAGATCGTCCGTTCGTTGTCCGCGAAACAATCCGTCTGCCGACATTGCGCGAGGCCTATGCGAAGTAGTTTCATGGGTAATCACCCTTGCAAGAACGCTCATGGCCGGCGCTGTGGTAAATTATTGCCCGCGCAACGAGGGACTATCTCTTCACAGAGCGATAAAGAAAAAGATACCCCGCGAGTCGTCCTTCAGGTAGTTGTGGTGGGAATAAGCCAGTGATCCGAATCGACCTAGTCAGCCCAGTTTTCCAGCTTCAGGTTTGGCACCAATCGAAAGTGTTTGACGTTCCGCGTGACTAGTGTGGCGCCGCTGGCCAACGCAATGGAGGCAATCAGCAAGTCTGCGCGGCCGATTCGTTTTACCTTGGAATTCTTCCGCAACTTGTCGAATTCGGCGCCCGCACGGGTGTCAAAGAAAACCAAATCGAGATCGCTCATGAATTCTTCATTTCGGCGCAGCCAGTGCTGGGCTCGAAGGAGTTCTGTAGAATCAGCGGCTTTCAGTACTGTGTCAAATCGCCCGCGGAGGATTTCAATTCTGGTCACGATGGAAATTGCTACTCCGTTTGCTTTCTCGACGTTGCGGAGAAGGCGTTCCTGGCCTGCCATCAACAACGTCAGGGTATCGGTGTCGAGCAGGTTCATCTTCACTCCTCCATCATTAGCCGGCCGCGACTACGGTACGCTTCACGGACAATTTCTTCGAGATAAGGGTCCTCCTTGAATTTGCCTGCGATGTTTAGGAACGCTTGTTTACTCGATCCGTTTGGCTTTTTGCTTAGCCATTCTTGTAAGGCGGATTTCAGGAAACGCCATTGATCGCCGATTTGCTTGCCGAATAGCTCGTTTGAATGAACGAGATTGAGAATATCGCCTTCGTCCACGCGCAGGTAGGCAGCGGTTTCGCTGAGCGTCAACACGTCGCCGAATTCGATCACGCCGTTCTGATCCATTGCACCTTTTCGGGCCTTCGTTGCGGAAATCGACTTGGTTGCGGACATGGATTATCTCCTTGTAATGATCTTGTGCTCCAGGCTCGCCATTAACGCAGCACTTCCTCCACCACATTCCCGTGCACATCCGTCAGACGATGGTTTCGGCCCTGGTAGCGATACGTCAATCGGCGATGGTCGATGCCCAGGCAGTGCAGCATTGTCGCGTGCAGGTCGTGAACGTGGACCGGGTTCTCGTCAATGTTGTAGCTGAAGTCGTCGGTTTGGCCGAAGCTGAAGCCGGGCTTTACGCCGCCGCCCGCGAGCCAAAACGTGAAGCAGCGCGGGTGATGGTCGCGGCCATAGTTGTCGTGCGTCAGCGTGCCCTGGCAGTAGACGGTTCGGCCAAACTCGCCGCCCCAGATGACGAGCGTGTCGTCCAGCAGGCCGCGCATTTTCAGGTCTTTGAGGAGCGCCGCCGAGGGCTGATCGGTGTCGCGTGCCTGGCCGGTGATCTGTCTTGGCAAGTTGACGTGTTGATCCCAGCCGCGATGGAAGAGTTGCACGAAGCGCACGCCGCGCTCGGACAGGCGACGCGCGAGCAGGCAATTGTAGGCGTAGCTGCCGGGCGTGCGGACTTCGGGACCGTACATATCGAGCACGTGGCGTGGTTCGCGCGAGATGTCGGTAAGTTCGGGCACGGCAGTCTGCATGCGAAACGCGAGCTCGTACTGGGCGATGCGCGTGCGAATTTCAGGATCGCCGGACTGTTCGAGCCGAAGCTGATTGAGCCGGGCGAGATCGTCGAGCATGCGTCGGCGCGTGGCGGGATCGATGCCTGCGGGATTCGAGAGAAACAGCACAGGATCGCCCGTCGAGCGGAACTTGACGCCCTGGTATTGCGAAGGCAGAAACCCGCTACCCCACAGGCGGTCGTATAGCGGCTGGTCGGCGGGGTTGCCCGAACCTTGCGAGATCATGACAACAAACGCCGGCAGATCGCGGTTCTCGCTGCCCAGGCCATACGCCAGCCAGGCACCCATGCTCGGCCTGCCCGCGAGTTGCGCGCCGCTCTGGAAAAACGTGATCGCGGGATCGTGATTGATCGCTTCCGTGTGCATCGACTTGATGAAGCAAAGGTCATCCGCGACGCTCGCAATGTGAGGCATCAACTCGCTGATCGTCTGGCCGGATCGGCCATGCCGGGCGAAGCGGTACATCGATGGCGCGATTGGGAAGCGTTCCTGCGTCGCCGTCATGCCGGTCAGGCGTTGCCCGCGCCGGACCGAATCAGGCAGGTCCTGGCCGAACATGGAACGCAGTCGCGGCTTGTAATCGAAAAGGTCCATCTGCGACGGCGCACCCGATTGAAACAGATAGATGACACGCTTCGCCCTCGGCGTGAAGTGCGGAATCTCCGTGGCCTGCCCCGACGCGTCGCCCTGCAGCAACCCCGCGAGCGCGGCGGCGCCGAGGCTGACGCCCGATCTCTGAAGAAAATAACGGCGGGATTGCAGGCAATGGTGATTTGGAATTGGCGCTATCATGGCCGATGCCTCGTGTTGCTTGGATCAATGGGTGTGCGAAGTTGATCCTATCACGACGGAGCCATTTTGAAAACGACGAAATCGCGAATCAGCTCGACGTCGCCGGGTCCGAGGCATTCCGATTTTTTCCGATTTCCACTTACCCGCAAGTGAAGCAACTTGTTACAATCATTTCATCCTACCTTCGGGAGCCTTTTCATGTTGACCATCCGCGATTCCGGTGCGGCGTTATGCGATCAGATTACTCGGCGTGATTGGCTGCGCATCGGCGCGCTCGGCACGCTTGGCTTGTCGCTGCCGGCACTGAATCAGGCGCGGGCTCAAGCCGCACCGACGCCGCGTGCGTCATCGTTCGGCAAGGCCAAGGCGTGCATCCTCGTCGGATTGACGGGCGGTCCGCCGCAGCACGAGACGTGGGACCCGAAGCCCGATGCTCCGGAGGAGATTCGCGGCCCGTTCAGGCCGATCGCGAGTTCCGTGCCGGGATTGCAAGTGTGCGAATTGATGCCACGGCTGGGTGCGCTCGCGCATCATTTCGCAGTGCTCCGCGCGATGTCAACGCGCGATAACGCACACTCGTCGAGCGGCTATTACATGCTGACCGGCGTGCCTCACGTTCCCGCCAATGTCGAGAACGCACGGCCCGGCGCGCCGAACAATTGGCCAAGCCTGGCCTCGCTTGTCAATCGCCTGAAATCGCGTCCCGGCGGAATGCCGGCGTCGGTCGTACTGCCCGAGCATATCTGGAACGATGGCAACATCCCCTGGCCCGGCCAAGATGCCGGCTTCCTGGGCCGAGCGACCGATCCCTGGCTGTTGCACTGCGATCCGTCGGCTCCGACGTTTCAGGTGCCCGCCCTGGCGATGCCCGACGAGCTGACGCCGCTGCGGTTTGACGATCGTCGATCTTTGCTCGATCAGGTCAATCGGCACCTCGATACGCTCAATCGGTCAGCCGCAGTTGCGAATTACAACCATCAGTTCCATCAAGCTCTCGACATGATGCGCACGAGCAGCGTTCGGCAAGCGTTCGACCTCGCCAATGAACCGGCGTCGATGCGCGACCGCTATGGCCGCTCGCGCTACGCACAGAGCCTGTTGCTCGCACGGCGACTGGTCGAATCGGGCATCTCGCTCGTGCAAATCAACTGGACGCGAATGGGGCCGAACCTGCCCAACCAGGGCGGGTGGGATACGCACAACGCGAATGCCCAATCGCTGAGCACGCACCTGATGCCATTGATGGATCGCGCCGTCAGCGCGCTCATCGAGGACCTTGCCGCACGCGGAATGCTCGACGAGACGCTCGTCGTTTGGCACGGCGAATTTGGACGCACACCGAGGCACAACGGCAACGCCGGTCGCGATCACTGGGGTTCGGTCTTCTCGCTGGCGCTGGCAGGCGGCGGTGTTCGCGCGGGCGTCGTGCATGGCTCGTCGGACCGCATCGGCGCCTACCCGCGCGATGGGCAGGTCCTGCCGCAAGACCTCAATGCCACCATCCTGCATCTGCTCGGAATCGATCCGGGCACCGACGTTCACGATACGCTCGGTCGTCCCATTCCCGTTTCCCGCGGACACGTCGTTCGACCGATTGTTTGACGGAGAAATCATACCTGAAACACGATTTATGGTTATTGGTTGTGCATTTTCTCCCCTCTACCAATGCGACCCGCCGAAAGTGATGGCGGACCTGAGGAGAGCGTCTATTGCTTTTTAAGCATTAGTAACGACTGATAAACCGCTAGCGTAGTAGTAGTAGTAGTAGTAGTGTCAGGAGCCGAGCCATGGGTCCGCACAACAAGATCGCAGCATATCGACGCGGCGCCCTGATGGCTTTCCTCTTCGGAGCCGTCCTACTGGCGTCCGAATCCGTTGAAGGGCAAGAACGCGGCGGCGGCAAGCGTGCCCCGATTACTCGGCAAGGTCCCAGCGCCGTCAAGCCGACTGGGCGAACGGTAGTCGCCGTCGGAGCGATCGTCGTATCGATTCTGGCCGCCGGCTTTTTCATGTCGATCTTGCGAGCGCGAAAATTGCAAGCGCCTCCGCCTCCGCCCAAAGAGAAGGAGGAAGCCCCGGTCGTGATTCCGGTGAACGTGCCCGTGGTGACTCTCGCGCCGCAGCCGCGTACCTTTTTCTCGCTGCCCGAGGAACCGATTCGGCACGTGGATGCGTCGGATGACCTGCCGCCCGAACCGCCGGCGCGCGAGCCGGAAAGCCAGACGACCGTCGCCATCGCCGTCATGGAAGCGCTGGCGCGCGTCCTGCATTGCGCCCGGACGACCAACGACGCGGGCAACCGCTTGTATCGCAGGCTGCAGCCGGCGTTCGTCGCTGTTGATGACTCCGGTTCGCGCTGGACCGTCGGCGCGAAGTCCGGAACCTGGTACAAGCTGGAGCGTGGCCAATGGATCGGGGCCATGCCACCCCGGCGTGTGTTCTTGAGTGCCGCCGTTTTTCAGATGCTGCTCGACCTGCAAGCTGCTTTCCCTGCTGCCCGCTGAGCGAAAGGCAATCGTCATGCTTGATTGGGCTCTCAGCCACTCGGAAACCGCGTTGAAGATAGCGGCCGCGGTCGCAAGCTTCGGCGTCTTTTGGCTCGCGCTGCGCACGGCCCGGCGCGGCAGCGCGGGCCTCATCGCCGACGTGCTCGTGCCTGGCTTGCTCGCGGGTCTCACGTTCTACTACCTTCCCGAAGTCATGTCGGCTTGCGGCGTCGGTTCGACGCGCTATCAATTGGCTCTCGAAGGGCTGTTTTTTCGCTCGCTCTGGCTTGGGCTGATGCTCGATCAGGCGTCATGGGTGCAGCTCACCACGGGAGGCCTGCGCGGCCGACGCGCAGGGTTGCCCGTACTGGTGTGGGGCCTGGGGTTCGTCGCCTTGATGCTGGCGCCGTGGATGGCGCAAGGCCAGGAAGCGGTGCTGGCAAAGCTCAACCAGGCGATGGAAGGGCCAGACATGCAGGAGATCAACCTGAGCGAACTTCCGGCCTTGCTTTCCGATTGGGGACTGCGCGTCGCTCAACTTGGCATCGCGTTGATTCTTGTCGGCGCCTTCGCCCTTGCGATGCAGTCGCTGTTGTGGACCATCCGCATTGCGCACGCCTATGTTTTCACCCAGGCCGTTGACCCCGACGACCCTAAGCCGCCGGCCTACGCTCCAGGCTGTTTCCAGTGGCTCTTCGGCTTCGTGTTTGGCGTCGCCGGAACCATCATGCTCGTGTGGGCGACCTTCGACCTGCTGCGCAACGGCACTTGATTTCGCCGCGCATCGGGACTGCACGAAGCGGATGCTTGCCGATAGAACAATACGAATTCGAATCACTCTCCGCTACGCGAAAGGACCCTCCATGAATCGTCTTCTGTTTGTGCTCGGCTTCACCCTGGCGACCGCGGCTTCCGCCTCCGCCCAGGAATGGCAGAAACTCTTCGACGGCAAAACCCTCAAAGGCTGGGAAGGCTCCGCTCACTGGGTCGTCAAGGACGATGCCATCAGCGGCGTCATCACCAAAGACACACTCATCAAAACCAACACCTTCCTCATCTGGAAGGGCGGCACCGTCGCCAACTTCGAACTCAAATGCCAGTTCCGCATGGAAGGCGGCAACTCAGGCATTCAGTACCGCTCCACCCATCTCGCCAACCAAAAAGCCGACCCGTTCATCGTCAAAGGCTATCAAGCCGACATCGCCCCGAACGCCTTCAACGGCATCCTCTACGAAGAACGCGGCCGCGGCATCCTCGTGCAGGTTGGCCAAAAGGTCGTCATCGACGAAAAAGGCAAGAAGAAAGTCGTCGGCTCGCTTGGCGAAAAAATTCTCGACAAGTTCGACATCAAGAAATGGCACGAGTACCGCATCGTCGCCAAGGGCAACCACATTCAGCAATTCATCGACGGCAAACAGACGGTGGATCTTGTGGACCACGACAAGAAGGGCCGAGCGCTCGAAGGCATCCTCGCCCTGCAGATCCATGTAGGCGGACCGATGCTGGTGCAGTTCAAGGACATCGAACTCAAGCGTCTGCCCGAAGGCGGGCTTATCGATCCGTGATTCTGGCTTGCGTTTAGCGTTCGGAATGGTTTTGCGCGAACGCTAAACGAAAGCAGAATTCGCCCTACGCCAGGATCTCGTTCACCACCCTCGCCTCTTCCGCACCGGTCAGGCGTTGATCGAGACCCTGGTAGCGGAAAGTCAGACGGCGGTGGTCGATGCCCAGGCAGTGCAGGATCGTGGCGTTCAGATCGCGAATGTGCACGGGGTTCTCGACGATGTTGTAGCTGAAGTCGTCGGTGACGCCGTACTCGACGCCCGGCTTGACTCCGCCGCCGGCAAGCCAGGTCGTGAAGCATCGGCCATGATGATCGCGGCCATGGTCGGTCGCGGTCAGGTTGCCCTGGCTGTAGATGGTTCGCCCGAATTCACCGCCGCAAACGACGAGCGTCTCATCGAGCATGCCGCGCATTTTCAAATCGCGGACCAATCCCGCACAGGCCTGATCGATATCCTCGCATTGCATTCGCAAGTTTCGCGGCAATGCGCCGTGCTGATCCCAGCCCTGGTGGAAGAGCTGGATGAAGCGAACGCCGCGCTCCGCCATGCGCCGCGCGAGCAGGCAGTTCGCCGCGAAGCTGCCTGGTCGGCGAACGTCCGGACCGTACATGTCGAGAATGCGTTGCGGCTCGCTTGACAGATTGACGAGTTCGGGCACGGCGGTCTGCATGCGGTACGCCATCTCGTACTGGGCTATGCGGGCCTGCGTCTCGGGATCGCCGAAGCGGTCGGCGGCGCCGCGATTGAGCTCGGCCAACACGTCGAGCTGTTCACGCCGTGCCTGTGGATCGATGCCGTTCGGGTTGGATAGATAGAGCACCGGATCGCCGGAGCTGCGGAACTGCACGCCCTGATGCCGCGAGGGGAGAAACCCGCTGCCCCACAGCCGGGAGAAGAGCGCCTGCCGTTGCCCCCGGCCTTGCGAGATCATGACGGTGAACGCCGGCATATTGGCGTTTTCCGAACCCAGGCCGTAGCTAAGCCAGGCGCCCATGCTCGCCCGGCCCGGTTGCTGGGCGCCGGTCGTGATGTAGGTGATGGCCGGGTCGTGATTGATCGCCTCGGTGTAGACCGTCTTGACGATCGCGAGATCGTCCACGATGCCGCCGGTGTGCGGCAGCAGTTCGGAGTTCACCCATGTGCCCATTCGGCCATAGCGTGCGAACCGAAACATCGGCGCGACGCACGGGAACGACGACTGCCCGCTCGTCATGCCGGTGATGCGCTGCCCCATGCGAATCGACGCGGGCAACTGCATGCCGTGAATGCGCCGCAATGCGGGCTTGTAATCGTACATGTCTATATGCGACGGACCACCCGCGAGAAACAGGTAGATCACGCGCTTGGCCTTCGCCGGAAAATGCAAGCCATTAGCCGCAGGCGCCTGACCGACAACCTGCTGTTGCGTAAGCGCCGTCAGCGCGGCTGCGCCGAGCGACGTCGCGGAATGGCGAAGAAACAGGCGGCGGGAAATTTGCGGGTTCATGGTGATTCTCGTAAATAAATCAAGCCCAGGGGTGAGGTACTCCGAACCCCTGGGATTAATGGCTCGCTCCCGTGCACCCCAGGGGTTCGGAGTACCTCACCCCTGGGCTTGATTTTGGCTTTAGTTCTTGACCAAAAACTCATCCAGGTTCATGATCGTGCTTGCGATCACCGTCCACGACGCATGTTCAACGGCGGGAATCGATGTATCGCGCGGGCTGTCGCCGACTTTCACGAGGGCCTCGGCTTTCTTCGGATCGGCTGCGAAGCGGGTTCGCTGGGAAGCGAGCAGCCGTTCGATCAGGCCGAGTTCGTTCTCGGCGGCTGGGCGGCCGAGGGCGTGCATGTACGCGAATTGGATACGTTCACGCGTACTTGTGCCGCCGACTTTCAGGATGCGCTGGCCGAACGCCCGTGCCGCCTCGACGAACTGCGGATCGTTCAGCGTGACCAGGGCCTGCAGGGGCGTATTCGTGCGCGGGCGGTGGCCGGTGCATTTCTCGCGGGTCGGCGCGTCGAACGTCAGCATCGCGGGATGCGGGACCGAGCGTTTCCAGTAGGTGTACATCGATCGTCGATAAAGCTTCTCGCCCTTGTCCGCGATCCAGTCGGGGCCGCCCATCGACAGCTCCGTCCATAGGCCCCTGGGTTGATACGGCTTCACGCTCTTGCCGCCGATCTTTTCGACCATCAATCCGCTCACGAACAGGAAGTTATCGCGAATGAACTCGGCTTGCAAACGCAGGCGCGGCGCGTGGGCGAGCAAACGATTTTGCGGATCGGCTTCGCGAACCTTCGGCGTGAGCCGAGATTCCTGGCAGTACGTGGAACTCATGACGATCTGCTTCAACGCCCGTTTCACATCCCAGCCGTTCTTCGCGAAATCGACGGCAAGCCAATCGAGAAGCTCCGCATGGCTCGGCATCTCGCCTTGCAGGCCGAAGTCCTCGCTCGTGCGGACCAATCCCTCGCCAAAGAGAAGCTGCCAAAATCGATTGACGGCTACCCGACCCGTGAGCGGATGGTCCGGCTGCACAAGCCAGCGCGCCAGCCCGAGACGATTCACTGGCGCATCCTTCGGCAGCGGCGGCAGGATCGCGGGCACGCCCGGCTGAACCTGCTTGTCCTTGAGCGGCTGATCGTATTGGCCGCGATTGAGGATGTACGTCGGCCGCATCTTCGGCAGATCTTCCATGACCATGACGCTGGCCGTGCCTGCCTTCGCGCCGGGCGGCGCATTGAGGTCGGGCAGGTTGACGACGGGAGCGGCATTGCCCTTGCGGGTTTGCATGCCGCCGTCCTTCGTGCTATTGAAAAAGGCGTAGAACTGATAGTACTCGCGCTGCGAGACGGGATCGTATTTGTGATCGTGGCATTGGCTGCACTCCAGGCTCATCGCCAGCCAGGTGTTGGAAACCGTCTTGACGCGATCGACGACGTAATCGACGCGGAACTCCTCGGGAATTACGCCGCCCTCATCGGTGGTCGCATTGTTGCGATTGAAACCCGAGGCGACTTTCTGCGCCAGGGTCGCGTTCGGAATGAGATCGCCTGCAAGCTGCTCGATGGTGAATTGGTCGAACGGCTGATTGGTATTGAACGAGCGAATGACTTCGTCACGCCAGCCCCACATGTCGCGGTTGCCGTCGGCGTGGTAGACGCTCGAATCGCCGTAGCGCGCGAGATCCATCCAGAAGAGCGTCATCCGTTCGCCGTAGCGCGGCGATTGCAGCAGGCGGTCCACGACTTTTTCGTAGGCATCAGCGCTCTTGTCCTTGAGAAACGCCTCGACTTCCGCCGGCGTGGGCGGCAGACCGGTCAGATCGAGCGTCACTCGCCGGAGCAGCGTCGCCCGGTCGGCACGCGGGTTCGGCGACAGGCCTTCCTTTTTCAGGCGCGCCGCGATGAAGCGATCGATCGGCCGCTGCCAATCGGGATCGGCGACGTCGGGCAGTTTCACTTGCACAGGCTTCTCGAACGCCCAGTGCCGAGCGTATTTCGCACCGCTAGAAAGCCAGCGTTTCAACGTGTCGATTTCCTTCGGCGTGAGCACCTTGCTGAAATTGGCGTCGGCGGGCGGCATGCGCTTTTCCGCATCGGCGTGCGTGATCCGTCTATACAGCTTCGTCAGCTCGGCCGATTCGCCTTTCACGACGCGCTGGGCGCCTTCCGGCGTATCGAGACGCAGATTCGCCTTGCGATTTTCCGTATCGGGACCATGGCAGTGATAGCATTTGTCCGAGAGAATAGGCCGAACCTCGCGATTGAAATCGACGCTCTGGCCCCAGCCGACCGCAGGGAGAAGGCAACATGCGAGAGTGAAAACCGGTTGGAGTTTTTTCATGTCGATTCCAATCTGCGGGGAAAAATCGTCAAGGTGGGAATGACGGACCGGGCAACCGCGTCTAACATCAGATTACCGACGCAGCGGCGAATGTGCAACCGCGCGGGGGTAAACTTTTTGTCGCCGAACAAGGAACCTCCGTGTCTGCCGCTTGCGGCTTAGCGCTCAAAATGGAATACTCCGGATGAGTTGCAGAATTTGGAGTTAGCAGCCTTGAGTACCACGCCATCGCCTCCCGATCTCGTCAAGGTGACGGAGATTTTTCTCATTCCGAGCAGTTTTCTCGTCGCCGCTCTGGGGACAGCCGACACGAATTTGCATCGGGCTTTTGTCTCATTGCTCGGTCTGGTGATTAGCATACTCTGGTGGGTTTGCAGCCAGGAAGCGATCGCGGAGATTCGCCGCTCGCCCGCGGAAGCCGAATCCGCGCATCCGCGGCGGACGAGGATCCTCGTCTGGCTTCCCGTAGTTTTCATGGGCGGCTGGCTTATTTCCACGATTGGCCATGCGTTGTACTGGAATCAACGCCTGGGCACATGAGCTGGCAAAGTTGCTGAGGGCCTTCGATGAGCTTTCCACAGAAACCGAAAATCTATCGCGATGCCATCGACTCGCTCGTACAGATGTGCCGCGATGGCCAGGGCCAGATTGGCGCCCGGCGTGCTCGTGCCGGTGTGTGGATCGAGTATGCGACGCCTGAGATTGATGCGATCAACCTGCTGTTCGCTCGCATGTCGCAGGCGGATCGTGAAGTGTTGGCAAAACTGTTGGCCAGCGAGGTCGTGACCGGTGTCTTCGAGACGCTCAAAGTTCTTGAGGAATATCAAATTTCGCCATTCGAGAACGGATACGAAGGCAGTCCGTTCAACGATTTCATCGGACGACTGGATGATTGGGATTGGCCCGAACAGTGAATTACACCAGCAGATCGATCCGGAGGGACATTCTCAAAAACCGAGAATGAGCTCGCGCAGACGCCCTCGCAAGCAAATCCGAGAAAACCGGGCTTGACAACCCCCCGACCCCATAGCGTATGCTAATATCAGAGTCCGTTTGTGCGCTGTATCTCGCGCCAGGATTGGCGGTAATTTCGCGCAAAGTGCAGCGCGAGGCGACGTTCATCATTCAGGGAAGAGCAGCAGCGAATCGCAGGAGCGTTCCTGATTTGCGCGTCAGGACCCAAACAGGAAGTGGCCGACTGATTAGACACCTAACGCGGCTTTTGGCCGGTATAATATCTATATGCAGCGTTGATCCATCTTCCTAGTCCGCGCTGAGACGCCCCGCGTCGCCCACGTGTTGTTTTCTCTCACCTTTTTATCGATCTTTGTCAACACCAGCTGGCAAAATGCCGAACACCGACACGGAAGACCGCGTCGTTATTAGGGGAGGTTTGCACCCATGACCGCTACAGGAAAAGACATTCTCAACGTGATTCGCGATCAGCTCAATCTCAATGACTACCGCAAGGTGCACTGGGAAGGGAGCTTCGAGGAATATCTGGATATCGTCCGCGAAAATCCCGATGTCACGCGCACCGCCTACCAGCGTCTCTACGACATGATCCTCTCGCACGGCGTGGACGATCGGCAAGAGAACAAGGAAAAAACGACACGCTACAAGTTCTTCACCGAATTCGGCGAAAAGCACGACGACGCCGTCTTCGGGCTGGACCGCATCCTCATGCAACTCGTGAATGCGTTCAAATCCGCTGCTCACGAGTACGGCACCGAACGCCGCGTGCTCTTGCTGCACGGTCCCGTCGGGTCGTCCAAGAGCACTATCGCCCGCCTGCTCAAGCGCGGTCTGGAGGAGTACGCGCGGACCGATGACGGCATGCTCTTCTCCTTCAAATGGAAAGGCCCCGAAGGCACCTGGCTTAAAGACCCCATGCACAGCGAACCGCTGCAGCTCATCCCGCCGACGATGCGGCCCGCCATAATCGATCGCCTGACGGCGACCTTCGCGAAGAAGCCGCGCTACCCGTTCCAGATCAAGGGCGACCTTTCGCCCTACAGCCGATTCATGTTCAACGAACGTCTGGCGAAGTACCAGGGCGATATCTCCGCGATGCTCGCGAACGAAATCAAGGTCTACCGCCTGATCCTCTCCGAACAGGATCGCATCGGCATCGGCACGTTCCAGCCGAAGGACGAAAAAAACCAGGATTCGACCGAGTTGACGGGCGATATCAACTATCGCAAAATCGCCGAGTTCGGGTCCGATTCCGATCCGCGCGCGTTCAACTTCGACGGCGAGCTTAACATCGCCAACCGTGGGCTTGTCGAGTTCATCGAAGTCCTCAAGCTCGATGTGGCGTTCCTCTACGATCTGCTCGGCGCGTCGCAGGAGCACAAGATCAAGCCAAAGAAGTTCGCGCAGACCGACATCGACGAGGTCATCCTCGCTCATACCAATGAACCCGAATATCGTCGATTACAGAACAACGAGTTCATGGAAGCGTTACGCGATCGCACCGTCAAGATCGACGTGCCGTACGTCACTCGGCTCAGCGACGAGATCAAGATTTACGAGAAATCGTTCAATCACGAGCGCGTGCGCGGCAAGCACATCGCGCCGCACACGATCGAAGTCGCCGCCATGTGGGCCGTGCTCACCCGGCTGGAGCAGCCGAAGCACGCCAATCTGACGCTCTTGCAAAAGATGAAGCTCTACAACGGCAAATCGCTGCCAGGCTTCACCGAAGACAACATCATCGAGCTGAAACGCGAAGCCCCGCAGGAAGGCATGCACGGCATCAGCCCGCGCTATATCCAGGACAAGGTGTCCAACGCCCTCGTCGCCCATCCCGATGAGGATAACATCAACCCGTTCATGGTCATGCACGAACTGGAGTCGGGCCTGCGTCACCATTCGCTGATCACGAATCAGGACCAGCTGCAGCACTTCAAGGAGCTGTTGCAGGTCGTTCGCCAGGAATACGAGGATATCGTGAAAAACGAAGTCCAGCGCGCGATCGCTGCCGACGAAGACGCCCTGTCGAGGCTGTGCCATAACTACATAGACAACGTCAAGGCGTACACGCAGCGCGAAAAGGTGCGCAACCGCTTCACTGGCGGGTACGACGAACCCGACGAACGCCTGATGCGCTCGATCGAGGAAAAGATCGACATCCCCGAAAGCCGAAAAGACGACTTCCGCCGGGAGATCATGAATTACATCGGCGCTCTCGCGATCGACGGCAAGAAGTTCGACTACAAAACGAACGAACGCCTGATGAAGGCGCTTGAATTGAAACTGTTCGAGGATCAAAAGGACACGATCAAGCTCACGAGCCTGGTATCCAACGTCGTGGACAAGGCGACGCAGGAAAAGATCGACGTCGTCAAGGGCCGTTTGATCAAGTACTACGGCTACAACGAATCGAGCGCGACGGACGTGCTGACCTTCGTCGCAAGCATCTTCGCGCGAGGGCAAACGAAGAAGTAAAGGAGCAACAAGCCCAGGGGTGAGGTATTCCGAACCCCTGAGATACCGGAGCGACCATGAGCTACAGCGATATGACATTGGCGATGGTGCGCAGTCAATTTGGCATCACGATTGAAGAACGCCGGCTTTTTCCGAACGCCGGAAGCATTCCCGCGCCGCCGTGGCTTCAATCCGCCCTCGCCCAAGGCAATGGAATGGCGTTGGTTAGCGAGAAGGCGCGAAACGAGTTCATCGTTGTCCCCGTGCTCGTGACTTGTCGGGAATTGTCCGATCAGCAGTTCTACATTTTCTCAGGAGTAAGATTCGATATCGACCCTGAGCGAGGACTCAAAGGAGAATGCGATTTTATTCTTTCTCGGTCACGTCCGTCGCCGATTGTCACAGCTCCAATCGCCGTCCTCGTGGAGGCGAAAAAACAAGACATCGAGGAAGGGCTTGGCCAATGCGCCGCTCAAATGATTGCCGCGCGAATCTTTAACGAACGCGAAGGGAAGCCCGAGGCAAAGATTAGCGGTTGCGTGACATCGGGCGAGACCTGGCAATTCATGACATTGGCGGACAACGTTCTAACCTTGGATTCGCAACGTTACTATATCGTCGAGGTGGATAAAATCTTGTGGATTCTATCGCAAATAGTTGGTTTGGAATCGACCGATTGAATGCCTCGGGCCGGACGCACGCCCATTGGAGGGATAGATGGAGCTTCGATTGAACTCGGGCCGCATCGTCCATTTGGGCGAGCTTCGTCAATGGGAGGTTTACGAATGGCTTTGGGAAGGTTTACCAACGAAAGAAAGCAATCAACGATGTCTGAAGCGAATTATTGAGGAGAATCAGAGCGATTACGGAGAGCCGCTGCTGATCGAACCGGAGGAAATGCCCATTCCTTATATCGAAGGAAAACGCTACCCGTTCGGGGAACCTGCGGCGTTTCCCCGAATCGCATGCATTGCCCGATTTCGTTCATCACCCGCGCGTGACGTCCAAAAGGACTACTCTGGACTGATCGTTGTCTGGTTCCAAAACGATTTTGCCTTCCCAATCGATCCAAAAGTGCATTTGCTGCTGCAAACAATCAACTGGGACGAATAGGCCACTGATATGGAGTTTTAAATCCACAGAGCGAATTTCGACGAATCGAATGCCGTCTATACGTCGTCGATTTTCTGCTAATGCCGATCGTGTACGTCAAAGGAAATCCGCGCTGAAGAGTTATCGAGCAAAGATAGACTCCTCTAGCGTTGCCTTGAATCTCGTGGGGTGATGCCGTGAGTCAGAAAATCGAACGCGATCATCAGCGCTTTCGCAAGATTGTGCGAGGAAAGGTCAAGAGCGGCCTGTCCAAGTACATTTCGCGCGGCGAGATGATCGGGAAAAAGGGCCGGGATTTCGTCAGCATTCCGCTGCCTTCCATCGAACTGCCGCAATTCCGCTATGGCCAAAAAGGCTCCGGCGGCGCAGGGCAGGGCGAGGGGCAGCCCGGCCAGCCATTGACCCAACCCGCCGAGGACGGCGAAAGCGGCGCCGGTGATCATCCCGGCGGCCATATCCTCGAAGTCGATCTGACTCTCGAAGAACTCGCCGACATCCTTGGCGAAGAACTGTCGCTGCCTCGCATCGAGCCGAAGGGCAAGAAGAACATTGTCACCGTCAAGGACAAGTACACCGGCGTCCGCCAAACCGGCCCCGAGTCGCTCAAGCATTTCAAGCGCACTTTCAAGCGCGCGATGAAACGCCAAATCGCCTCCGGAACGTACAACCCGGCCGACCCGCTGGTCATCCCGGTGCGCGAAGACAAACAATACCGCAGCTGGCGCGAAGTGCCCAAACCCGACGCCGTGGCCGCGATTATCTACATGATGGATGTGTCGGGCTCGATGACCGACGAGCAAAAGGAGATCGTCCGTATTGAAGCGTTCTGGATCGACACCTGGATCAAAAAGCACTACAAGGGCGTCGAAAACGTCTACATCGTCCACGATGCCGAGGCTCACGAAGTCGATGAGCATACCTTCTACCACACCCGCGAATCGGGCGGCACGAAGATCAGCACGGCCTATGACCTCGCCAACAAAATCATCGACCAGCGCTTTCCGTCCACGGAGTTCAACATTTACGCGTTCCACTTCTCCGACGGCGACAACTGGGGCGACGATAGCCCGCACTGCATCACCTTCCTGCAAGACACACTGCTGCCCAAGGTGAACCTGTTCGGCTACGGCCAGGTCGAAAGCCCCTACGGCAGCGGCGAGTTTTACGAGTACATCACCGAATTGCTGGAAAAAAAGGACAACGTGGTGGTGAGTAGAATACCCAATAGAGAGGCGATTCTCGGATCGATCAAGGAATTCCTCGGGACTGGAAAATAACATGAAATGGCAAGAGCTTGCTGCAAACTCTCACTATCAGACTGCAGTTGCTGTCGAGGATGCAATGAACCGCGGCGAGATAGAGGACGCAAAGGTCGGCATTCAGGAGCTAATAGACGCCTTGGCCCGCGCCGAAAAACGAGCCTTGCGCAGCCAACTGATCCGCTTGATGATGCACATCATCAAATGGAATACGCAACCGGAACGGCGATCGTACAGTTGGCGCGGCTCGATCTACAATGCGAGACACGAAATCGCGGAGATCCAAGAGGAGACGCCAAGCCTCAATCTCGCCGTCGTAAATGAGATGTGGGATCGCTGTTTCCTGCAAGCGAAGAGAGACGCAGAAGGCGAAATGGGCGTGAAGTCGCTGGTAAAGAACTTGACCGTGGCGCAGGTATTCGACGACGACTACGACCTGAACGATCAGGATGCGGAATCATGACAATCCCCTACGATACCCGGTTGCCTCCCGATCTCGCCAAGCTCAAGGTCGAGATCGAGGCTCACGCGCGCTCCTTCGGCCTCGACTTCTACGAGACGATCTTCGAAGTCGTCGATGCCGACGATCTCAACGAAATCGCGGCTTATGGCGGATTCCCGACGCGCTATCCGCACTGGTCGTTCGGCATGCAGTACGAAGAGCTGAAAAAAGGCTACGAGTACGGCCTCTCGAAAATCTATGAGATGGTCATCAACAACGACCCGTGCTACGCCTACCTCATGCGCTGCAATCACACCGTCGATCAAAAATTGGTAATGGCGCATGTTTACGGGCACTGCGACTTCTTCAAGAACAACGCCTACTTCGCGCATACCTCTCGCAAGATGATGGACGAGATGGCCAACCACGGCATGCGCGTGCGCCGCTACGCCGAGAAGTACGGCGAGGACGAGGTCGAGACCTTCGTCGATCGCTGCATGTCGATCGATGATCTCATCGACATCCACTCCACCGGAATCAAGCGGCGCGAGGAAGTGTCCCGTTTCGATTTCAAGGAACCCACCGAGGAGACGGAAAAGCTCACGCGGTTCGAGAGCAAGGATTACATGGATGAATACATCAACCCGCGCGAGGCTCTCCGCGCCGAGGAAGAGGAGAACAAAAAGAAGCAGCAGGTAATCGACCGCGCCTTCCCCGAACGCCCCGAACGCGACGTGCTGCTGTTCCTCATCGAATACGCTCCGCTCAAAGCCTGGCAGCGCGACGTGCTCTCGATCATCCGCGACGAGGCCTACTACTTCGCGCCGCAAGGGCAGACCAAGATCATGAACGAAGGCTGGGCCTGCCTGGTCAAGGATTCGCTCATCTTCACGAGCAACGGTTTGATGCGACTCGGCGACCTGGTCACCAATAGAAACGCAATCAACGTTCACGACGGCGACAAACCGCAAGCCGTTTACAATTGGGCGAAGTTCGACAATCGCGAAACGGTTCGGCTGCGCACTCGCCGTGGATACGAAGTCGAAGGTTCGACGACGCATCGCCTCTTGCTGCCGAACGGCGATTGGAAACGGCTCGACGAATTCAAAGTCGGCGAGACCGTGAAGCTAAGTGCCACACCCGCACTTTGGCCCGCCGCCGAGGTTGCAATCACCTGGCAACCGCAACGCCGGGTAACGCTCCAGGATGTCGCTTCGCGCGTCGGAGTCGATATTGAAACGGTAATCCGCTACCGTAATGGCGTAAAGAGCCGCAAAGGCACGCCGGAACTTGCACTTGCTGTCTCTGAGTACGATCACGGCTTGGCAACGCATGGACCTGTGCAGGCGCGAAGAAACGATATTCGTGTTCCCGAAACCGTTGACGAACGCTTCGCCATGATACTCGGCTATCTCGTCGGCGACGGACACATCAGCGACCGCAAGCGAACCATCGGCCTGACGACAGGCGACGAGGAACAGGCCAATGCGTTCATCGATCTCATCGCCAACGTGTTCGGATTGACGTGCAAAAAACGCTGGGACGATGGCCGCTGGCGTATGTCGTTCTCATCGCAGGATGTGCGTGACCTATTCGTCCACCTCGGAATGACGACAGGCGTCAGTGCGCGGGATAAGCTGATTCCCGATTGTATTCTGCAATCGCCCAAACCTGTTGTCGCGGCATTCTTGCGTGCTTACTTCGACTGTGATGGCTATGCAGGCAAGCAAGGCGTCATCCTTTCAACCGCAAGCGAGGCGATGGGGAAGACCATCCAGGTGCTCCTGCTGAATTTCGGCATCCTCTCCTCGCGCCGCCGTCAGCCGAAGGGTTGTTGGCACGTGCACGTCACAGGTCATTCCGCCGCCGCGTTTCTGCGTGAGATCGGTTTCGGGTTAGCCAGGAAACAAGCCGCACTGCGCAAATACATCGCCGATCATCAGTGGTTCAAAGCCGAGACCTGGGAGGACGAAGTCGTCGAACTCGATAATGGCCGAGCGGATGTGTACGACATCTCCGTCCGGGAAACGCATCGGTATGCCGCACAGGGGTTCATCAACCACAACAGCTATTGGCACAGCACCATCATGACCGAACGCGCTCTCGAAGGCTGGGAATGCGTCGATTATGCCGATCATCATTCCGGCACGATGGCGATGTCGCGCGGCCGGCTCAATCCCTACAAGCTCGGCATCGAGCTTTTCCGCGATATCGAACGGCGTTGGAACACGGGACAGTTTGGCAAGGAATGGGAAGAATGCGAAAACCTGGAAAAGAAACGAGCCTGGAATCTGAATTTGGGCCTGGGACGCAAAAAAATATTCGAGGTTCGCAAGATTCATAACGATGTAACCTTTATTGATACTTTTCTCACGCCTGAATTTTGTGTCGAACACAAGCTCTTCTCGTTCGCGCATAACGAAGCGCAGGATAACTACGTCATCGAGTCCCGCGAATTTCAGAAAATCAAGCAACGCCTGCTGTTCAGCCTTTCCAACCACGGCCGGCCTTTTATTTACGTTGTGGACGGAAACTACAAAAACCGCGGCGAATTGTTGCTTAGACACGAGTATAATGGTGTAGACTTGCGTATCGACCGAGCAGCTGATACGCTCGCCAACGTGCAGGCGATATGGTCGCGCCCCGTGCATCTGCACACGATCTCGGAAGGCAAGCCCATTTTGTTGTCCCATGACGGAACCAGCGCTACGCAAAAGAACTTAGGAGAGGCCGATGACCCTCGAAAACACACTCCGCCAACAACTAAATAGCTCGGAACCGGGCGGGTTCCATGTCTCACTCGGCGACTGGAGCGTGACCGTCGCTCTCGAGAAAAAGGACAGCATGAGCTGCCTGCTCACAGAGCTGACGGTCAGCAAGAACAGCCAGGCGGCCGCAGACGTGCGTGCGTGGGGCGAGCGCATCGCCAGCCGCGCTACCGGGCTTCTCGAGCCATTGCGTCTGCTTGAAGCGGATGCGCGCCTCAACCAGGCTTTGGTGCGCAGCGCCGTGCCCAAGCAGCACGATGGCCAATCGCTGTACTACGAGCTGACGCTATCACGTGACACGGCAACGCTGCGGCGCTACGCCGGCCAAATCGGCGCGCATCGCAAGGCGATCCCGTTCGCCCTAACGCACGACGCGATCGTGAAATTGGTTGCTGATATTGTCAGCTAGAATTTCAAGAAAGCTCACGCAAAGGCGCAGAGACGCAAAGAAAGAGAGTGGATTGTTTCACACATTTTCTTTGCGTCTCTGCGCCTTTGCGTGAGCTTCTTTCTTCAAATCTCCGCGAATTTCGCCGTGAAATGCCGCAGCGCCGGCGGTTCCTCGGTGATGCGTAATCCTCTCAGCGTTTCGCGCTTTGCGTACAATTCCGCGACTGCTTCAATCACATAATCGATATGGCTCTGCGTGTAGACTCGCCGCGGAATCGCTAGCCGCACCAGTTCCATCGGCGGCGCGCCACCCGCGCCGAACATGACGCTGCCGATCTCGACGGCGCGAATCCCCGCCTGGCGATACAAGCCGCAAACCAGCGCCTGACCTGGAAACGCTGGCGGCGGTATGTGCGGACAGAACGCCGACGCATCGATGTAGATCGCGTGGCCGCCTGGAGGCTCGACAATCTGGACGCCGAGTTGCATCAGGCCTTCGCCGAGGTAGGCGGTGCTTCGGATACGGTATTCCAGATAATGTTCATCGAGCACTTCGACAAACCCCTGGGCCATCGCTTCCAGATCCCGGCCCGCGAGACCGCCGTAGGTGACGAATCCCTCGGTCAAGATTAGCAAATTATTCGCGCGTCCCGCCAGGGCATGATCGCGCATCAGCAGCACGCCGCCGATATTGACGAGGCCGTCCTTCTTGGCGCTGATCGTCGCGCCGTCGGCGAGTGCGAACATCTCCTGCGCGATTTCGCGAGCGCTGCGGCTCGCCTGGCCTGGCTCGCGCAATTTGATGAGGTAGGCGTTCTCGGCAAATCGGCAGGCGTCGAGAAAAAACGGAATGCCGTGGCGATGGCACAAGTCGCGCGTCGCCCGAATGTTCTCCAGGCTCGCCGGTTGCCCGCCGCCGGAGTTGTTGGTCACCGTGAGCATGCAAACGGGGATGTTGTCGGCGCCGACCTCGGCGATGAGGCGCTCGAGCTTCGTCAGGTCGATGTTGCCCTTGAACGGATGTCGCGAGCGCGGGTGTTTGCCCTCCTCGATCACGAGATCGACGGCCTTTGCGCCGGAATGTTCGATATTGGCTCTGGTCGTGTCGAAGTGATTATTGCTCGGGATCACCTTGCCCGGACCGCCGACAAGCTCGAACAATATACGTTCACTCGCCCTGCCCTGGTGCGTCGGCAGAATGTGCGGCATGCCGGTCAGATCGCGCAGCACATTTTCGAAGCGGAACCAGCTCCGCGCGCCGGCGTACGATTCGTCACCGCGGATCATGCCGGCCCATTGTTCGCTCGACATGGCGGCTGTGCCGCTATCGGTCAAGAGGTCGATGATGACGTCCTCTGCCGGGATCTGGAAAACGTTGAAGGCAGCGGCCTGCAGTTTGGCCTCGCGTTCGGCGGGCGTCGTGAGCTTGATCGGCTCGACCATTTTGATTCGAAACGGCTCGATGATGGTCTTCATGGCGTTTCCTTCTTTGCGCGGGGATGCGAGATGAGGTTATTTTATGCAGGATCTCGTTTTTCCGATTTTGCCCTGTTCGCCAATTATGCCGACTATCTGGATTTTGCCGTAGTTTCCCTGAAGTCCGCCGATTGCTTGGGCCGATGATACCTCCATTAACCCGTGTTTTTCCCGAGTTCGTATGGTCGTGGAGCTTGCCTGGCTTCGCGCCTGAGCGATGCGCGTTCGGGTTGGCGGTTTCGTGGGCGTTTGGTACAGTGCCCGCGACCGAGGGAGGATGGAGCCGGCATGTTCTATCGACTGGGGCGTTTCGCCTCCAACTATTCCTGGCTCGTCTGCTTCGCCTGGCTCGCGGTGGGTGCGGCGCTTTCGGTCCTTGCGCCGCAGTGGGACACGCAAACGCAGGACGATGACGTGCGCTTCGTGCCCGACCGGTTTACGAGCGTCCGGGCGTATCACCTTCTCAAGCAAGCTTTCCCGAAAGACGTCTTTGCGAGCCGGGCGGTCTTCGCCATCGAGCGCGAAGAGGAAACGCTCTCTCGCGAAGATTTTCAGCTTGTCGATTCACTTGTCGCTGAGCTGGAAGCGCTGCAGAAAAAAGAACCCGGCCTGAAGATGGGCAAGGTCGAGTCGTACCAGTCCGGGCTGGTCGGCTGGCGCATGACGAGCAACGATCAGCGCTGCACGCTCATCCAAGTGTCGCTTGAGACGCCGTACATGGCCGTGGCCACGCAGCAAGCGGTCGAGCGGATGGACGAGTGCATTCGCAAAAAGCTCGGCGGCAGCCTGCCGGAGGGATTGGCGATCCACACCACGGGCGCCGCAGGCATAGGCCGAGACCTGACGAAAGCGTGCGGCGACAGCCTTGACGCGACGACACTGGCGACGATCATCCTCGTCGTCGTCGTCTTGCTCGGCGTCTATCGCGCGCCGCTGCTGGCGCTGGTTCCGTTGCTGACGATTGCGGTATCCGTATTCGTCGCATTGAAACTGCTGGCGCTGATGACGATGATTCCGGGCGTGCATCTCGTGAATATCAGCAAGATTTTCGCCATCGTCATACTGTACGGCGCCGGGACCGATTACTGCCTGTTCCTCGTTAGCCGATATCGCGAAGAACTGGAAACGGGAGGCCGAGTCGATGAGGCGATCGCTCGTGCCGTGGGCGGCGTCGGCGAAGCGCTGGCGGCCAGCGCGGGCACGGTCATGGTCGGGCTGGGGTTGATGGCCTTGGCCGAGTTCGCCAAGGTCCGCTACGCTGGGCCGGCCATTGCCCTGAGCCTGGGCATCGCCCTGCTGGCAGCACTGACGCTCACGCCGGCGCTGCTTTGCATCCTGGGCCGAGTCGTGTTTTGGCCTGGCCGGGCGCCGGCGACGATCGCCCGACCGCGCCTGTTTGCCAGCGAGGCGCCGAGCAAAGCCGGCATCTGGGACTCCATCAGCCGATGGGTTGTTCGCCGGCCGATCGCGGTCTGGCTCGGCGCTGTCGTCGTGCTTGCACCCCTTGTCCTTCTCGGATTGCGCGTGCAGCCCAACTATCGCGCAACGGGCGAGTTGAATCCGGAATGCGCGAGCCTCAAGGGGCTCGGCGCTATCCAGAAACACTTCACCGCCGGCGAAATCGGACCGGTTACCGTGCTCGTCACCTCGTCGAAGGACTGGACAAGCCGAATGGGCCAGCGCGAACTCGAGCGCATCAGCCTCGGTTTCGCAAACATCAAAGGCGTGGCCGAGGTGCGCTCGCTCGTCCAACCGCTGGGCTTTCCCTGGATCGAAGTCAATCCCGATCCGCGCGGCAGCGGTTTCCTGCACCAGATCCTGACGCTGCTCCAACCGATCGCCCAGAGCTGGCATGACGAAGCTGTCAAGGAAGCGAAACAACACTTCACGTCCACCGTGGAAATCGAAGATTCGACGGGCGAGAGCCGCCCCATGCATGTCGCGAAGATCGATGTCATTCTCACGACCGATCCGTTCGAGCCCGAAAGCGCGGAAACGCTCAAGATGCTGCAAGCCTGGCTGCGCGTCAACCTGCCCGACCACAATCTGCTGCGCGAGAATCTGCAATCGGAATGCTACGGAATCACCGCCATCGGGCAGGACCTGGCAGAGGTCACCGAGAGCGACCGCTTCCGCGTCAATAGCTTCGTCCTGGGCGCGATCCTTCTCATCCTGCTCGTGCTCGTGCGGCGAGTTTGGCTGGCGCTCTACCTGCTCATCACGGTGCTTGGCAGCTACTATGCCGCCCTGGGCGCGACGGCGTTGATGGGGTTGTATTGGCAGGGGCACATCCTCACGCATGTCGATTGGCGCGTGCCGTTCTTCCTGTTCACGATCCTCGTCGCGGTAGGAGAAGATTACAACATCCTGCTCATCGCCCGCGCGATGGAAGAGCGAAAACGCCACGGCGCCGTGGAAGGACTGCGCCGCGCCCTGGCGAAGACCGGCGGCGCGATCACGTCGTGCGGCCTGATCATGGCGGGCACGTTTGCCACGCTGATGCTCGCCGGCCTGAACACGCTAACGCAGATCGGCTTCGCGCTGGCGTTCGGCGTGCTGGTGGACACGTTCATCGTCAGGCCGTTCCTGGTCCCCGCCTGTGCCGTGCTGCTGTGGACCGACGCCCCCGCGAAAAAAGCCGATACGGATAAAGACGTATATCCGCTGGGCCGAAAGAAGCGAGCGGCGTAGCAGGCTGTAAACTTCTGTGTTTTGCCGCTTACGGCAAAGACGAGCCATTCACAGGCTGGTGTAAAAGGCCATCGAAAGCCATTTCTATAAGGAATGCAGGAAGACAGGAAGAATTGGGCTATCCAGCTCCTGTTTTCCTGGGAACACGCATCGACCTGACCCCGGATAGCCGTTTGGTGGAGTTTAGGTTCTTTTACCTATGAAGGCCGACGAATGGACACCGTTGCTTGAACCATCCCGGTGCGGAAGTTCGGAGCATCCTGCCGCAAGAAAATGAATCGGTTGCATCGATTACGACGTGCAAAAACGAAATGCAAATGTCGAATTAGAAGGTACGTCCCTCAACCTTTAAGGGGCATAGAACGGTTCGCCGTTACCCCCCGCGACGCCAGGAACGCCGCTTTTTCTTAGCTGAAAGTTGGTCCCTTTCGTCGCGATCCGCTTCTTCGGCGAGGGCTCTCTCTTCGTCTGTGGCCAGACGGAGGTAGCTCTCGGAGCGAATCGATTCCACGATTTTCCGGATGAACGCCTTGCAGTTCTCCTCGGGAGTTTGCTCAAAGAACTCCTTGATGTCGTTCCCAAAGATGGCCATCCGCGATGTCTGACGGCTTGGCGGCAAGCGCGGCGCTTCGACCTTGGCCTCCGACAGCAGTTTCAAGATGCCGGCCTCTCGCTCCGACCGCATCGGCACAAGATTGCCGTCGAAATAAAGACGGCCGGCCACTCGCGTTGACGAACCGCCCAAGGATGAAGCCAACATGATGCTGACCTGACGGCCGGCTTCATCTGTCGCGCTGAGAAGAATCGTGCCGCCATCAAGCATCATGCCACAGTCGCGGACGACAATCCGGGTTGGCAATTCGTAAGAGCCTGTGCGCTCTTGCAATCCCATCGTTGGACGATGACCTCTAACCGCTAACGTTAGTGCTAACCTGCAAGGCGCGCGGCAAGAGCCGAATCCCTCGCGGTTACGTCATGCGCGCCTTGTCAGGTTCAGCACCTTGATACTATTCATGGCCTCGTTGGGATGGGCGGAAACCTGTCCCAAAGTGGTATAAGGGATTGAGAGACCCAGCGACGAGTTCTCATCCCAAATCGGTGCGGGATCAAGCCCCGCCCAACCCAAGGAGACCATGATGCGGTTCTACACCAAACAACACCAATTCTACTGCGGCATCGACCTGCACGCAAGGCTTTTGGCCGTGTGCATCGTCGTTCATACGTGTGCCGTCGTCTTGTAAAAGACGTATAAGTCAAGTTTCTTATAAGTAAAAATACCGACCTCGCTCGCTTTGATTGGCCAGCCGTACGGCAGCGGGGATTGCTATCACGAGTTGACGAAAGAGACGTTGCGACGGCGGCTCTCCTGTCGAGCCGACACCTAACTTGGCGACCCGCGAGGCTGGCGAGACCTGCGCCGCCGGCCCGCTCGCCCAGGTCAGCCTGCTCGCTTTGCACGGCCAACAGGGGGAACGGTGAAGTTTCTGGGACGCGATCTCTTGTTCCTCCCCTCGCCCTTTGGGCTGCGAGTTCCCCACAACTTTGTGGGCGTGGCGAAGGAGCGATTCTGGCTG
>CAZAFH010000029.1:0-65358 GCA_964484265.1 uncultured Singulisphaera sp. | reverse complement strand
GCACAAAGTTGAAATCGGTTTACCCGAAAATTAAGCTGTGACAAAGCACTAGACGCTCGCTTTCGGCTAGCGCGGATAGAGTTCATGGCGAAGGCAGCGGAGCAGGCGGAGGAAGCGGCGGCGGCAGAGGATCGGGCCCGACCGGCGGTTGAAGCTGGATCACGCCCGGCGGTTGACGACTGCCAGGCAATGGCAACGGCGGCGGCACGGCGCCCGGACCGCCAGGCGTCCCAATGCCTGTCTGCGGCGGCGGAATCAGCTGGCCCTGGTTCGCCACGCCCCCATACGGCTGCACCGTCGTCGGCCCAACCCGGCCCGGCCGAATCGCATCGGATATGTCCGCACACGGATGCGTGCTGCACCCGGCAAACACAATCAACACGATGGCAGCGAGCGGTTTGTTCATGGTTAAGCACGTTCGTTTAGCCGCTCGCTTTTGGCGAGCGCGAGCCTGTCGCTGCCAAGGATGCAGATCGCGCTCGCCGAAGGCGAGCGGCTAAACATGTACGGAAAATCCCTCATAACGCAACGGCACGGCTCTGGCAGCATCAAGCAACGGCACGAAACTATCCACGAGGCCTTCCAGAACCAGGCTTATTTGAACGTATCGACCCAAATGCCATTCCGTCTCCAAACAGCGTTCGAGCATTGCCAAGATTTTGTCCGTTTGCACGCGTTGTGCTAATGACATCAATATCGGCAACTCTGCCGGTTCCGCCGATCGCGCGGTCCCTCCCGATTGCAATCGCAGCACGTCCGAAAGCGACGCGATCAGGAGCGTCAAGGTCTGGTTCGCTCGGCGTCGCTGTGTCGCCGATTCCTTGCCCGCATCCTCGACGAATGCCACCAGCGTTTTACTGAGCGCCACGCTGTCGAACCTCAGCTGCGTCATCGTTTGCAACAACTCGCGGCGAAATTTCCACAGCGCCTCATCGGCAAGATCGAGCGCCGTGCCGGGGCTTCCCGATGCCAATCGCGTCAGCCGGTCGAGCATTGCCGGGTCGGTGATCTCTTGCTGTTGCAACAACGTACGAACATTTTCGTCCGCAAGCGGCGCAAACCGGACGATCTGACAGCGTGACTTGATCGTCTCCATCTGCAGGTCGAGGCTGGTGCCGATCAATATCAGCAAAGAACGCGGCGGCGGTTCTTCGAGCGTTTTCAGGAAGCAATTGGCGGATTCCTCGTTGAAGTCGTCGGCGTCGTCGATAATCCCAACCTTGCCATGCCCGCGCGCACTCTTGAATCCGAAGTTTCGGCACAGGTCGCGCATCACCTCAATGGGAAACTCGTTCTTCTCCTCGGGCATGGCCGCGAAGAAAAGATCGGGATGCGTGGCTGCTTCCACGAGTTTGCAGGCGTCGCACTGGTCGCAGGCAGAAAGAGGGCGATCGCCTGGCGTGCCGGTTTCGCAGAGCAGCGCCTTGGCGAGTTCACGCGCGAAGACGCGCTTGCCGACGCCGGGAGGTCCGATGAACAGATAGGCGTGCGCAAGCCGTCCGCGGGCGACGATGTCGCGGAAGCCGTCGATCTGGCGTTCATGGCCGAGAATTTTGGACCAGGACATTCATCACCCAAGCCCAGAGGTGAGGTGCTCCGAACCTCTGGGATCTGCCGAAATATCCCAGAGGTTCGGAGTACCTCACCTCTGGGCTTGCATCAAATCAGATTCGCAACCGAGTCGCGCAGCATTTGCTGCACGCTTTCCGCATCGCCGCTCGCGTCGATCACGCGGAACCGGTCGGGCCGCCGAGTCGCTTCCGCAAGGAAGCCGGCGCGGACCTTGGCGAAGTAGGCGTCGCCGCGGCTTTCCATGCGGTCGGCAGCGGGTTTGCGTCGCGTGGCGGCGATGTCGAGCGGCAGGTCGAGGATCAGCGTCAAATCCGGTTCCAGGCCGCCCGTGCAGAACATGCCGACTTGCCAAAGGTCGCTCGGATTCAATCCGCCCGCGTGGCCCTGATACACGACATTGGCGAGCAAGAAGCGATCCGCCAGCACGACCTGACCACGATCCAAGGCCGGGCGGATGACCTCGCGGACGAGTTGAGCGCGGCTCGCCATGAACAGCAATGCTTCGCATTCAAGCCCAATCTGCCCGCGATGGTGCAGGACGATTTCGCGCAGCCGCTGCCCGACTTCCGTGCCGCCGGGATCATGACACAGCACGACCTCGCGATTCTTCGAGCGCAGCCAATCGGCGAGTTGGGCACACTGCGTCGATTTGCCCGCGCCGTCCATGCCGTCCAGCGATAGAAAGAAACCTCGCTTCATGGTGGAATTGTATGGACCAGCGACCGTTGCCATCTCGCTCCGCGTGATGGATTTGGGTTTGAGTCAATCCATCACGCGGAGCGTGATGGCTACGGTAGCCGCAATGTGGTAAAATTGTCAGAGGTCTATTGCAACCTTTGGAGACCACACGGTGTATCGAGTGCTGGGAATCTTCTGGTTCATCGTAGGCGTCGGCCTGCTGACGTTGCCGTGGACGTTGCCAAGCATGGCGGATTCGCCGATCATGGCGAATCGCGCGCCGCTCGGCGCACTGGCGTTTGTATTGTCGTTTTACAACACGATCCGCTGGCGCATGATTGCAGCACGCATCGCCGCCGACGAGAAGGAACGCACCGAGCAGATTCGGCAGCGCTTCGGGCGCGGGCCGATCAACCCGGACTTCGATTTTTCCGAACCGCCCGAGAACCCCAAGCCTAAATAATAGATCAATCAAGCCCAGGGGTGAGGTACTCCGAACCCTTGGGTTGGCGGTCTGATCCCAGGGGTTCGGAGTACCTCGCCCCTGGGCTTCCTGGAAATCCCCATGCACCTACCCTCGAACAAATCGTTTCACCCGATTCACGATCACACGCCGCAGGCGCCGGACGATGAAGGCCGAACCGTCGGCATCGAGCATTACGTCCAGCAAATTCACGAGACGGCCAACAAACTTCTGCAAGACCGCGCCAATCGAGGCGACGTGAAGCTGCTCAGCGTCGCTTTGAAGGAGCTTCGCTATTGCTTCAAGGTCTTCGCGAACATCCGCGAGTCCCGGCAGGTGACCGTGTTCGGCTCGGCGCGTCTTCCGCCAGAGGACCCGTCGTTTCAACAGTGCGTCGAATTCTCGCGCCGCATCGCCGAGGCAGGCTACATGGTGATCACGGGCGGCGGCAACGGGATCATGGAGGCCGGCCACATCGGCGCGGGCCGCGAAAACAGCATCGGGCTCAACATCCTGCTGCCCTTCGAGCAGCACGCCAACACGGTGATCCGCAATGACCCGAAGCTGATGCACTTGCGCTACTTCTTCACGCGCAAGCTGCTCTTCGTCAAGGAATGCGAGGCGGTCGCCCTCTTCCCCGGCGGGTTCGGCACACTCGATGAAGGCTTCGAGGTGCTCACGTTGATCCAGACCGGGAAAAGCCATCTCTTTCCCGTCGTCATGATCGACGCGCCGGGCAGCGACTATTGGCATCACTTTCTGCGCTTCACGAAAGACGTGCTGCTGAGCCGAAAGCTGATCTCCGAGGCTGACCTGCATCTGTTCAAGGTGACGAGTTCGGTCGATGAGGCCGTGGCCGAGGTGGTGAATTTCTACCGCGTGTATCACAGCATGCGGTACGTGCATGGCGACCTCGTGTTTCGTCTTCATCGCCCGATCAGCGAGGTGACGCTCGAGCAAATCCGCGTGGACTTCGCCGACATCGTCAAGGGCGGCACCTTCGAGCAAACCAACGCGTTGCCCGAGGAAGCCGAAGAGCACGCGCTGGCGTCATTGCCCCGGCTGAAGTTCCGTTTCGATCGACACAAACTCGGGCGACTGCGGCAGCTGATCGATTTCGTGAATCAGGATCAACAAGAAACGCAAGCGTGAGGTGGTTTCGACCCCAAGGGTTCGCTGCGCTCACCCATTGGGCGTTTCGTCGATCATAGGAGGCTCTCCGATGCCCTCACCTTTCCCCGGCATGGACCCGTGGCTGGAAGACCCGGCGATCTTTCCGGATCTGCACGACAGCTTTATCGTGGAAATGCGCAAGGCGATCATGTTGCGTCTACCGCGTCCCTACTACGCTGCCCTCCGCAATCGCGTGTGGGTTGATCTGTCGCTTCGGCACATCGAACCAGATGTCGATGTGCTCTATCCAGCGCATCGCGAAAAATCCGCGAGCGTCGCAACGAAGAAGAAGCCGCCGAGAAAACTCATCGCTGTCGAGCCGATCGTCGTTGACGATGACACGGTGATCGAGAACGACGACATGGAAGAGAACTATCTTGAAATCTTCGCTCGGCACGGCGGCGAACAACTGGTGACAACGATCGAATTGCTCAGCCTGACTAACAAAAAAGAAGCAAGCCGCGGCCGCGAGATGTATCGGCAGAAACAGGCCGAGGTACGCGCCAGCAAGGGCAATCTGGTGGAAATCGACCTGCTGCGCGGCGGAGCTCACACGACACTGGTCAGTCGCACGGCATTGATGACAAAGGCCGGCGTGTACGATTACCACATCTGCGTTCATGCGATGGACGAGCCGGGGCGGCTTTTCACGTATCCCTGGCGGTTGGAGACGAGATTGCCAAACATCAACATTCCCTTATTGCCGGGCGATGCGCCGATAGTCGTCGATTTACAGGCGGTCTTGGATGAATGCTATGATGCGGGCGGATACGATCGTCGGATGCGCTACCGCGAGTGGAAGATCGATCCGCCGCTGACGAAGACGCAAGCCGCGTGGGCGGAGAGGTTGTTGAAAGCGGCGCGATTGTAGGCGGTTCACCGCCAATTCTTGGAGAAACTCCGATGCCCTCACCTTTCCCCGGAATTGACCCGTGGCTGGAAGACCCGGCGATCTTTCCGGATCTGCACAATGCGCTCATTACCAAGATCGGCGACGAAGTGAATCGCGTACTGCCCGAGCCGTACTACGCAACCAGCGGCAGCCGAGTTTGGGTTGATGTGTCGCTGCGTTTTGTTGAACCCGACGTCGGCGTGTTGTTGTCGCAAACGAAACCGCGCCGAGGAAACGGGAAACCGTCCGAGTCCAATCCAGCCCTTGCCACGATGCCGTTGCGCCTCCATTCACCGCGCGTGATCGAACACGATGAGACCTCGGAGTGGTTCCTTGAAATATTCACTCGCCGTGGACGCAATCAGTTGGTCACGACCCTGGAAATTCTCAGCCACTCGAACAAGACGCCTGGAAAAAAAGGCCGTGAGCTGTTTCTCAAGAAGCAATCCAAGATGTTGAAAAAACGCGTGAACCTCATCGAGATCGATCTACTGCGGGCCGGCGAACACACTACGGCCGCTCCACGCGAAATAATCGAACGCGAATTCGGAGCATTCGACTACCACGTGTCCGTTCGACCGATCGACGAGCCAGACGATTTCCTGGTCTACCCGTGGAAACTCGCATCGCCGATACCGGGCATCGCAATTCCATTGCTCCCGGGCGATCAGGCCGTGACGATCGACCTGCAAGCGCTGCTCACGGAGTGCTACGACGTGCGAAACTATCGGCGGCGGATTGACTACCGCTCGCAAAAACCGACACCGCCGCTGACGAAGCCGCAAACCGCGTGGGCGGAGAAGCTTCTGAAGGTGGCACGAATGTAATTGAAATGCGCGCAAAAAGAGCCGGGCGTTCCACGAGAACGCCCGGCCTAACCAAGCATACTGTTGGGTCCCGTCCATCCCTTCGGTAGCCTGGCAGCCTTATCCGTCCCCCCTAGGACGGCAAGAGCCCATGGCTTTGCGTCCCCGCCTCGCGACGGGTTTGCCTTTATCGAGAATGGGCATTTCTCAGATGCGGCGCTTTCGGTCGGGACGACCGCCACCGCACGATGAAACCATAGGCCGCAAAATCGCTACAGTCAAAAAATTCGGACCTTTTCCTGATAATTTCATGACGCAAATCCTGGCTTCGTGATTTTCGTGCGTATCCTGACAGAAAGCGCCCTCTGCGACGCCCACGTACCCACGGAGCCATGCAATGACGCATATCGACGAAATCGAGCCAGCCGCGCCGCTTTCCGCCGACGAACTTCGGAAAATGCACGCGTACTGGCGGGCGCTCAACTATCTCTCGGTTGGCCAAATCTATCTGCTTGATAATCCCCTGTTAAAGGAGCCGCTCAAGCGCGAGCACATCAAGCCGCGGTTGCTCGGCCACTGGGGCACGTCGCCTGGCCTCAACATGCTTTGCGTGCACCTCAATCGAGTCATTCGCCGCGACGACCTGAACGTGATCTACATCATCGGCCCCGGTCATGGCGGTCCTTCCCTGGTGGCGCATGCCTATCTCGAAGGAACCTACAGCGAGGTCTACCCGAATATCAGCCAGGACGCTGACGGGATGAAGCGACTCTTCAAACAGTTCAGCTTTCCCGGCGGCATCCCGAGCCATGTGTCGCCGGAACTTCCCGGCAGCATCCACGAAGGCGGCGAGCTCGGCTATTCGCTCAGTCACGCTTATGGCGCCGCGTTTGACAATCCGGACCTCATCGTTGCGTGCGTCGTCGGCGATGGCGAAGCCGAGACCGGACCGCTCGCCACCGGCTGGCAGGGCAACAAGTTTCTCAACCCCGCGCGCGACGGCTGCGTGTTGCCGATCCTTCACCTCAATGGTTACAAGATCGCGAATCCCTGTTTCCTGGCTCGCATTCCGAAGGACGAGTTGCAGAAATTCTTCGAGGGCATGGGCTACAAGCCCTACTTTGTCGAGGGCGAGGATCCGCAACTCGTACACCAGCAGCTGGCGGGCGTGCTCGACGTCGTCGTCGCGGAGATCAAGACCATCTGGGCGAAAGCGAGACAATCGAATGGTGCGGACCCCGTCGCACGGCCTGCCTGGCCCATGATCGTGTTCCGCACGCCGAAAGGCTGGACCTGCCCGCCGGTAATCGACGGCAAGAAATGCGAGGACTACTGGCGCAGCCATCAGGTCCCGATGGGCGACATGGATAAACCCGAGCACATCCAGATCCTCGAACAGTGGATGAAGAGCTACCGCCCCGAGGAGTTGTTTGACGCACACGGTCGGCTCCATTCCGAGCTGGCGGAATTGGCGCCGAAAGGCCAACGCCGCATGAGCGACAACCCGCACGCGAACGGCGGCCTGTTGCTCCGTGACCTCAAGATGCCGGACTTCCGCACTTACGCAGTCAACGTCGCTCACCCTGGCGCCGTCGACGCTGAGGCCACGCGCGAAATGGGCCGATTTTTGCGCGACGTCATGAAGCTCAACCTGGACAGCAAGAATCTTCGCCTGTTCAGTCCCGACGAGAACAATTCCAACCGCTGGCAGGACGTGCTCGACGTCACGCACCGCTGCTACATGGCCGAGATCTATCCGGACGACGATCGGCTCAGTCCCGATGGCCGGGTCATGGAAGTGCTAAGCGAGCATCAATGCCAGGGCTGGCTGGAGGGTTATCTACTCACGGGCCGCCATGGGTTCTTTTCGTGCTACGAGGCGTTCATCCATATTATCGATTCGATGTTCAATCAGCACGCGAAGTGGCTCAAGGTTTGCAATCACATTCCCTGGCGGCGGCCGATCGCTTCGCTCAACTACCTTCTTAGCTCCCACGTCTGGAGGCAGGATCACAATGGATTGAGCCATCAGGATCCAGGTTTCATCGATCACGTCGTCAACAAGAAGGCGGCCGTGATCCGCGTCTATCTTCCGCCCGACGCCAACTCGCTTCTTTCCGTGACCGATCACTGTCTGCGCAGCCGAAATTACGTCAACGTCGTCATCGCCGGAAAACAGCCTGCGCCGCAGTGGTTGACGATGGAACAGGCCGTCAAGCATTGCACGGCCGGGCTGGGCATCTGGGACTGGGCTTCCAACGATCAAGGCCACGAGCCCGATGTCGTCATGGCGTGCTGCGGCGACGTGCCCACGCTGGAGACGCTGGCAGCGGTGGAACTGCTCCGCGAATACCTGCCCGAATTGAAAGTGCGTGTCATCAATATCGTGGACCTGATGACGCTACAGCCCGCCAGCGAGCACCCGCACGGCCTATCCGACCGCGATTTCGACGCCATGTTTACCAGGAACAAGCCGATCATCTTCGCCTTTCACGGCTACCCCTGGCTCATCCATCGATTGACCTATCGGCGGACGAACCATCACAACCTGCACGTGCGCGGGTACAAGGAAGAAGGCACCACGACGACGCCTTTCGACATGGTCGTGCTCAACGAGATGGATCGCTATCACCTCGTTGGCGACGTGATCGATCGCTTGCCGCAACTCGGCGCGCGGGCCGCCTACTTCAAACAGGCGATCCGCGACAAGCTGATCGAGCACAAAGAATACATCGCGAATCATGGCGACGATCTGCCGGAAATCGCCGGCTGGCGCTGGGGAGTCAAAGGCAAAACGCCGGCGAAAGCCACCTCGACGGCGGGGGATAATGTTTAGGGAAGCTTGAAAAATAGCTTCCCTGTCTGCCGCTCGCGGCTTAGCGCTCACCATGGTGCCCGGTTGAGCGCTAAGCCGCAAGCGGAAAAAAGGAAGAAATCGTGAACGTCCTTCTACTCAATGCAGGGTCTAGCAGCCTGAAAGGCACGCTCGTGGAAGCTGCGAGCGGAGCCGTGATCGCGAGCGTCCTAGCTGACTGGGCGGGAGAGACAACTCGGTATCACTACGTCGGACCCGACGGCAGCGAATGCACGGACGAGGTTTCATGGCGCGGACACGCCGAGGCGGTCGAACGGTTTCTGAGTGATCTCACGCAATCGCAACCCGTCGCGCTGCCTGAGCGTTCGACGTTGGCCGCGGTGGGGCATCGCGTCGTCCACGGCGGCGAATTTAGGTCGTCGGTGCGGATCACGCCGGAAATTCGCGTCCGGATCGCCGCCTTGGCCGACCTGGCGCCGCTGCACAATCCGCCGAGCTTGGCGACGCTCGGCGCCGCCGAGATCGCCCTGCCTGGCGTGCCTCAGGTCGCGGTTTTCGATACGGCGTTCCACTCCTCGCTTCCGGAAGAGGCCCGGACCTATCCCATCCCACAGGGCTGGACGCGCGATTGGGGGATCCGCCGTTACGGCTTTCACGGCTTGAGCCACGCGTATTGCAGCCGACGCGCTGCCGAGATGCTCGGGCGTGATTTGGCGGACTTGCGACTCGTCGTCTGCCACCTGGGACATGGCTGCTCCGCCGCTGCCGTTCGCGCGGGAGTTTGCATCGACACGACGATGGGCTTCACGCCATTGGATGGTCTCATGATGGGCACGCGCAGCGGCGCGATCGATCCGGGCATCGTTCTGCATGTGCAGCAGCGCCACGACCTGACGCCGGATGTAGTTTCGAGGACGCTCAATCACGAATCGGGATTGGTCGGCGTATCGGGCATCTCCGCCGACATGCGTCAGGTGCTGGCGGCGGCGGGGGCGGGGCACGCACAAGCGCGCCTCGCCGTCTCGATTTACACTCACCGAGTTCGCCAGGCCATCGGCGCGCTGACGGTGACTATGGGCGGCATCGACGCTCTCGTGTTTACCGCAGGCGTCGGCGAGCACGCTGGCGAAATCCGCCGCGCTATCTGCAACGGTCTGGAATGCCTCGGTCTGGAACTCGACGACGCCAGCAACGCCGCCGCCCGCGCCGATACCGACGTGGCACGAAAAAGCTCGCGCGGCCGCATTTTCGTAATCACCACGCGCGAGGACATCGCCATGCTGAAAGAAGTGTTGAACGTAATCAAGGAGATTTGAAGATTCGCTTCACCCTCACGTCCGATGACTTTTTTGATGAGAGGAAATATCAAAATGAAATACCGCATCGATCCCGCGCTTGCCGAATTACTGAAACGGGCGGCATCGCCTTCGGCCAAAGTCAATGCACTCTTTGAGTACATGAAGGCTCGAGGCCAAACCAACTACGATGAGAGCGTGACTCAACTCGAGCATGCGCTGCAATGCGCTCATCTAGCACGTCAGGCAAAAGCGCCGGCGCCCTATATCGCTGCCGCCCTATTGCACGACATCGGCCACTTCCTGACCGACGAGCACGACGCCGGGAGCGACTTCCTCGCCGAGGATTGGCATCACGAATCGCTCGGCGCCGATTGTTTGGCGCCTTACCTCGCAGAACCGGTGATCGCGGCCATTCGCTTGCATGTAGTCGCAAAGCGCTACCTGTGCACGACCGATCCACCTTATCTCGACGGGTTGTCGCGAGCCTCCCAGCGGAGTTTTCGCTTGCAAGGCGGAACTATGTCGCCGGAAGAGGTCGCCGATTTCCGAGCCGATCCCCACCACGAAATCGCCGTCGCCGTTCGCCGCTGGGACGACGGCGGCAAAGTCGCCGGCTGGGACGTGCCGCCTCTGGAGTCCTATCATGCCGAATGCGCTGCGTGCCTGATCTAGAAATGCCTACCCACCCAATCCCACAAACCGGCGGCATGCAGCCACGATGCGCTCGGTCGCGTGGCCATCGCCATAGGGATTGTGGGCACGGGACATCGCTTCGAAGGCTGTAGCATTCGTCAGCAGCTTGGCGGTCTCGCCGACGATTGCCGTTTGGTCCGTGCCGACAAGTTTGACTGTACCCGCGGTGACTGCTTCGGGGCGCTCCGTCGTATCGCGCATGACCAGCACCGGTTTGCCCAGGCTCGGCGCTTCCTCCTGGATGCCGCCCGAATCGGTCAACACGATCGTCGAGAGATCCATCAGTGCCACAAACGGCAGATACGCCAATGGCTCGACGAGGTGGATATTCGTCGCCTGGTCGATGGCGAGGATCCGTCTGACAGGTTCGCGCACATTCGGATTGAGATGCACGGGATAGACGAATTGCACGTCGGGAAATTGCCGGGAAAGCTCGGCAATCGCCTGGCAGATCGACTCGAAGCCGGAACCGAAATTTTCGCGGCGATGCCCGGTGATGAGGACGACTTTCTTGCCGCGCCAGCTGGCAAGCGTCTCGGCGGATAAACCGGGAATCGCCGGCGGAGCGGCACGCACTTTCGCCAGCGCGATGAAGAGCGCGTCGATCACGGTGTTGCCCGTCACGATAATCTGCTCGGCCGGCACATGTTCGTGCAGCAGGTTGTCCCGGCTCGTCGTTGTCGGCGCGAAATGCAGGGCGGCGAGGCGCGTCGTCAGCACGCGATTCGCCTCCTCCGGCCAGGGCGATTGCAGGTTGCCCGTGCGCAGGCCGGCTTCGACATGCCCGATCGGGATTCGTTGGTAGAACGCCGCCAGCGAGGCAGACAGCACCGTCGTCGTATCGCCCTGCACGAGCGCGAGGCTCGGTTTTTCGCGGACCAGATATTGCTCGATCGCTTCCAGGGCCCGCGACGTCAGTCGGCCAAGCGTCTGGTTCGGCTCCATCAAATTCAAATCGGCGTCGGGCACGATGCCGAAGACTTCGAGCACCTGATCCAGCATCTGCCGATGCTGCCCAGTGACGCAAACGTGGCAGCGGAGATCGCGTTGCTGTTTGAGCGCAAGCACGATCGGCGCCATCTTGATGGCTTCGGGGCGGGTTCCAAAGATGACGGAGATGGTTGGGGTGGCCATTGATTTCGCTTCCTTTCGCCTACTAGCCCGGAGCGCCAGCGACGGGAGAACGATAACCTTGAAGGACGCGTTCTCCCGTCGCTGGCGCTCCGGGCTAGTTTCGGCATTTCATTCGCCGTTCGCTATTTCCGTCCATCGCTGGCGAAACGATTTCGCAGCCGGCGCGGGGAAGTCGCGCTGCTCGGTCCAATTCGATCCAGGGCCTGGCATCTTGGCGATCCAGCCATTCGCGGCGCGGCGCCGAAGCACGAACCGGGCGGCCCATTGCGCCCAGCGGTACAGCATCGGGCTGCGCAACGTCATCGCCCACAGGCCGTAGGCCCAGCGCTCCAGCCGGCTTGGTTTGTGGTGATGCTGCAATTCGCGCAGGCCGATGAGCATGTGCGGAATATTGATCTTCACGGGACACGCCGCCTGGCAGGCGCCGCACAGCGACGACACGTGCGGCAAGTGCGGATTCTCGCTGACGCTGTCGTACAGCGGCGTCAGGATGCTTCCGATCGGACCGGAGTAGACGCCGCCGTAAGCATGGCCGCCGATTCGGCGATAAACGGGGCAGGCGTTCAGACAGGCGCCGCAGCGGATGCACTGTAAACTTTCGCGGAATGGCGTCGCCAGCACGCGCGATCGGCCATTGTCAAGCAGCACGAGGTGGAATTCGTCCGGACCATCGAGTTCGCCCGGTTTGCGCGGGCCGGTAATGATCGTTGAATAAACGGAAAGCGTTTGCCCCGTCGCGGCCCGTGCGAGCAGTTTGAGGAACGTCGGCAAATCCTCGAAACGCGGTATCACCTTCTCGATGCCCATGATCGCGACATGAATCCGCGGACAGGTCGTCGTCAATCGGCCGTTGCCCTCGTTCGTCACCAGCACGACCGTCCCGGTCTCGGCCACGGCGAAGTTGGCGCCGCTGATGCCCAGGTCGGCCTTACGGAACTTTTCGCGCAGCACCTCGCGGCCCTTCATCGCCAGCGACTTCGGATCGTCGGCCAAAAGCTCGCCGAGATGTTGCGACATGACCCGCGCGATACTCTCGCGGGTGTGATGCACCGCCGGCGCGACGAGATGCGACGGGCGTTCGTTGGCAAGCTGGATTACGTACTCGCCGAAATCGGTCTCCGCCACTTCGACGCCCGCTTGCTCGAGAGCCGGGTTGAGATGGATTTCCTCGGACGTCATCGACTTCGACTTGACGGCCAATTTGCACTTGCCCGCCTTGGCGATCTCGACGACGATTCGGCGTGCTTCGTCGGCATCGGAGGCCCAATGCACCTTGCCGCCGAGCCTTTGAATCGATGCTTCGAGTTGTAGGAGATAGGTATCAAGATGAGCGAGCGTGTGCTCCTTGATGCGCTTGGCATGATCGCGTAGATCGCTCGAATCGGCCATGGCCGCGTAGCCGCGGCGGTTGCCCGCCATCAGCGTGTCGGTGAGGCGCGTGAGCGCGGTTTGCAATACCGGGTCGGCAAGCGCCTGCGCGGAAGCGCCAGGAAAGTCGTGATGCTCGTGCTGTGCGTAGTTGGTCATTGAATCATTATAGGAAGCCCAGTGGGTGAGGTATTCCGAACCCCTGGGATCACGGCGGGATCATCCCAGGGGTTCAGAGTACCTCACCCCTGGGCTTGCAGATACCGCGGTCCGTGTTTCGCCGCCAGCTCGCGACAACGCTGAGCAAACGCCTCGGCGCCGATGTCCGCCGCGTAGCCGAGCGGGCCGCCGCGATGCGTCGCCCAGCCTGACAGGCAGATGGCGCAGTCGAGGTCGTCGGCATCATCCGCGAGACGCTCCGCCATGCAGCGCTGCGCTTCCAATACCGTGAGTGTCACCAGCCGATTTTGAATCCACGTAAATCTCTCGTCGCGCGAATGCACCGGTAGCGGCGTCGTCGGCTCGCCCTGGCTTTGCGTTCGCCAAAGATGCTGCCCCTCCAGATTCGGCCTCGATCGAACCAGGCCGCGCCGATAGAAGCCTCGCTCGGCAAATTCGCCCGTCCAACCTAGCCGTGCCAAAAGCGAGAACCCAGTATCGAAGCGAATCCGCGTACCGAAGATCGGCTGAACGTGCTCTATCACCATGGCGATTCGATCTAGCCCGTAGCGATCCATCCACTTGCACAACCCGTTTTTCATGCCGAAGCGGACCATGGCAGCGTCGATGTCGGCAATGCCCACCCCCTCGCGAATGAGCACGCCGGCTTCGTTGAAACACGGCAGCCAGATTCGCAAGATCAGCCCGCCGACGCAATCAGGCACGTGGATTGACGAGAACCCAAGCGAGATCGCCAGCTCGCGAACGCGCTGAATATCGTCCTTTGCCGCTCCGGGCGGTGCTGTCACTTCGACCGGCGTGCCAATGTCCCAGGGCTCGGAGACGCGAAGAGCGACGATCCGCGCCGGCTGGCCGATTGCTTTGGCGGTGGGCGTCACTTCGCAGGTCGGATGCATCGGCACGATTACTGCTCGCGTCGGAATGTTCTTCAATGCGTCTTGGTAGATAGCGATTCGTTCCGCTTCTTCGGTTTCGTTCGTATCCAAAACAACATCGACATCATTGAATTTCTTCCAGGAAATCGTCGCGTGGATCCGATTCATGACCGCCGCGATTGAAGCCGTGCTCAGGGCCTGCGCCTGAGCGGTTTTGGAAAAATATTCCGCAACGCGCATCACGAAAGCTCCGAGCGCGTTCTCATCACGAGCCTTCAGAACAACTTCATATTCCAGCATCGCGCATTTGATGACGAATATGAGCGCCGTATCGCTGGTGCCGATGATTCCGACCTTGTGCGTCTGCTTTCTGCCTCCCTTGATCGGCTCCACCTGGCGTAGCCGTTCTCGACGATTGAGCAAACGGAGCAGGTGACGCATCATCGGCGAGGCGGCCACCTGTGCTAGTGCGTCGCGCTCTCCCGCCTCGCAGATGTGGATCGGCTCAAGTGCGTACGTCGCACGCAAGCGCTCGATCAAGAGCGGGTAAATCGGCGTGGCATCTGGAATGCGCGTACGCAACACCCGCTGGTAGCCACGCATGACAAGCCATCGGCCTGGGCGGGTATTTTCCAGCCAGCGCTGCCGCCAGGTTCGCGTGGGAAATACGGTCAGGTCGCGCTTGCGAGGGGTGGCGAGAAATGCCGGAAGATCCTGGTCGATTGAATCGACAAGCTCGTCGACCAGGCCCTCCTCCCATGCATCCTCGGCCGTGAAGAGATCGCCATAGATCCACGCGCTGAGTGAAGCCGCGAGACCGATTCGGCGCGGCAGGCGAAACGTCCCGCCCCAGCATGGAATCATACCCCAGGTCTGCGCGGGATAACCCAGTGCGACGGCGGCCTGATCGAGCGCGACGCGATAGTCGCATGCCAGCGCAAGCTCCAGGCCTTCGTCGTGACATGTGCCGCCAATCACGGCGACGCTCACCATCGTCGATTCGGCGAGCTTTCGGCAGACCTGTTGCCCGCGCACGCACCAGCGATCGAATTGGCCCGGCGTCCAATCCTTGCATCGCTCAAAGGACGATCCCGAGCAGAACACGCCAGGCTTCCCGGATTGCACGATGAGCAGCGTAAAGTCGTCGCCAGCGAGCGCATCGATCGCGCGGTCGATGTCGTCGAGCATCGCGAGATCGATGGCGTTATCGGCGTTTGCCGAATGATCCAAGGTGAGCGCGGCGACGCCGTCGTCAAGCCGCGCGGTTCGGGCATGTTTTCCCTGAAAAAGAGCCATAGGTGCAGTATACGAGCCAGATGGCAGTTTCGTTTTGCCGCTCACTTTTTCTTCCGCAGCGAATCTCCCAGGTCCGCGCGCATGCGGTCCGCCAGCATTTCGAGCCGGCGAACCACCTCGGGATTGGCCGCGGCGACGTCGGTTTTCTCGCTCAGGTCCTTTGCGAGATTGTAAAGCTCGAGGCCGCCTTTGATATTTTTGTAAAGCCCCGGCTGGCCGTCGGCACCGAGCTTGTTCCCCGCCATCGAGCGATAGGTTCGCGGGAAATACAGCTTCCAGTCGCCCGAGCGCACTGCGTGTAGCTCGCGGCCCCAGTAAAAGTAATAGGCGTCATGCGGGCTTTTCGCATTTGGTTCGCTCTTCAAGAGCGGCATGATGTCCTTGCCATCGATCTTTCCCGCAGGCAGCTTTGCGCCGGTCAGGCGAGCGAGCGTGGGCAGGATGTCGATCGTCATCGCCGGTTCGTGCTGCGTCTTTTCGGCGGGGATTCGCCCCGGCCAGCGGGCGATGAACGGCACGCGCACGCCGCCTTCCCAGGCCGTGCCTTTGCCTTCGCGCAGCACTCCCGCCGTGCCTCCGTGATTGCCATAGCTCAGCCACGGACCGTTGTCGGACGTGAAGATGACGATCGTGTCGTCGTCGATCCCGCCTTGCTTCAACGCGTTGAAGATCTCGCCGACCGACCAGTCGATCTCTTCGATCACATCGCCATACACCCCGCCGGCCGACTTGCCCTTGTAGCGATCCGATACAAACAACGGCACGTGCGGCATCGTGTGCGCGACATACAGAAAGAACGGCCGATCTTTATTCTTCTGGATAAACTGCACGGCTCGCTTCGTGTAGTCGGTGGTCAGCCGGGTCTGATCGGGGTTCAGCTCGATGGTCTTGTCGCCCGAGATGAGCGGCAGGTCGGGGAACTTCGCCGTCGGGTGTTTGGGCCACATGTCGTTGGAATAGGGCAGACCGTAGTATTCATCGAAGCCGCGCTGCATGGGCAGGGATTCGCGAAGATGGCCGAGATGCCATTTGCCGACCATGCCGGTCGTATAGCCGAGGGTCTTCAGCATCTCGGCAATCGTGACATGTTCGCGTGCCAACCCAGTTTTGGCTGCGGGACCGAGCGCTCCGAGGATGCCCGTGCGGTTGGAGTATTTGCCCGTCAACAGAGCCGCGCGCGACGCCGAGCAGACCGCCTGCGTCACGTAGAAGCTGCTGAACCGTACGCCCTGCTTGGCCATGCGATCGAGGTTTGGCGTTTTGTTTTTCTTGCTGCCAAAGCAGCCGATATCGCCATAGCCCATGTCGTCCACGAAAATGACGACGACGTTCGGTGCACGTTTCGGCGCTTTCTCTTGCGCGAAAACGGGCGAGGCGAGGAAGCAAAGGAACAAGACGCAGGTGTAATATCGCATGATGCTTTTCTCCAATGGAGTCTATGTTATGTAGCCACGTCGGCGACGGTGAGTCGTTCGCTCGCCCGAGCGCTTGGCCAACAAGGGGGGGGCGCTTGGCCAACAGCCGATGGCCAAGCGCTTTTGCATTATTTCGGCCTTTTTTCGCACTTTTAGGGGGTGTTGGCCAACAAGCCGGGGGAGGGGTATAGGGAAGTGCATGCAAAATATTTGGGGAAAAATCAGGAAATGGCTTCCCACCGACTTTGACATCCGAGATAGCAGCGCGGTACGATCAGGGAAAAAAACGCCACGCCTCACCATGTGTGCAGCGATTGGTGGGGTGATGATTCCAATCAGAGCAAGATTATGAGCAGGAATAGGAGCAGGATACAGGCCCGATCGTTGCGTTCTTGATCTTGCTCTCGCTCCTATTTCATAGTTCCCGAAGGCGCCGAAGTTATCGCGGCGATTCGTTGCCGCCGCCGCTGCCGCCAGATCGCGATGCCGTCGCACGCCAGGATTAACGCCGCTACGACCCCGAGAGCCAGCGCCCAAAACGTGCTGCTCAACCAATCGCTGCTCCACAGCAACCGGCCATCGGTGGCGTACAGATGGCACACCACATTCCGCTGCTCCGCCCTGCCGATGAGTCCAAGCAACCAATCGCGTGCCGACTTCATCCAGCCGGGCTGGACACCATCATTGGCATTGCGCGAGACGACGAAGCAGCACTGCTCGGCGCCGGCATCGGTGCGGATGGCGACCGATTCCCATTCAGGGGCGACGATGATCTTGCCGGTCCAGTCGATGTAGCCCGATTTTTTGTCTCTATACGCTTGCAAAATGTCTGGCGTAACCGGGTCGATGTGCTGGTGGCCAAGTCCGGCCAAAAAAAACTCCAATTCGGACTCTCTGCTCGGATTTAAGGCCGCCAGACCGTCCCATTCCGCCGGCACCAATATTTCACCCTTGCGATTGATAACGCCGACCTTTCCCGCTTTTGTGACCTTTGCGTGGTTCTTAATGAACTCAGTCACGGTATCCCACGCCACTGGCACCACGATGTCGCCGGCGCGATTGATGAAACCGTACTTCCCGTTCCGTTTGGCAATGGCCATGTCATCGCCATCGAAAGGGAATACATCCTCCCATAGCAACGGAAGTATGACCTTTCCGGATCGGTCGATGAAGCCGTACTTGTGATTTCGCTTTACAATCGCCATATCCCGAGAATCAAATTTCGCTGTACGGCTCAATACGCGCATGGATTCCATAATCCCTATTATGTCGTTGGCATCCATGTTTTTTGCCGGATCGTTCAGAAGATCCCAATCCATCGGCAGCAGGATTTTTCCCGCAGCATCGATGTAGCCAAATTTCGTGCCTTTTTGTGCGACGGCCATCCCTTTGTCGTCGAAATCCAGCACCTCGTCCCATTCGGGCGCGATGATGATTTCGCCCTTGCGGTTGATGATGCCGTGCTTCTTGTTTCGGCTAACATTTGCCAGTCCCTTGTCGTTGAAACTGGACAGGCTATCCCATAGGGGATCGACGACCAACTCACCCTGGCGATTGATGCAACCGTATCTGCCATTCTTTTCGACCCTGGCCAACCCTTCTTTCACGGACGCCGGCTTGGCTTTTTCGACGGGTACTGAATGGTTTTGGCCATCCTGGTCGATGATCTCCATGTCGGAACTGGCGGGCGGAGGAAGATCGTCGAACCGTCCCACGCGATCCCAAAGAAGCGGAATCACGCTGGCGCCCGTGGCATCGATAAATCCATGCCGGTCAGCGATCTGAACATGCGACATGTTTCGGTGATCGAATCCCGCAGCATCATCATAGTCGAGCGGGATCACGAACTTGCCAGTCCGGTTGATGAAGCCAACCTTCTGGTCCTTTTTTACGCGTGCCAGGCCGTTGTCGTGAAAACTCCACGCAAGATGAAATTCCAACGGTATAACGACTTTTCCGGCGAGATTAATGAAGCCGAATCGGTCGGCTTTCGTGACGCACGCCAGCCCGTTCTTGGCAAACGGCTCGGCAGCATCCCATTCCAGCGGGATCACGATCTTCTGGGTGCGATCGATGAAACCCCATATTCCGTCCATGTTAACCGCAGACAGGTTTGCCGCGTCGAATGGTTTAATATCGTCCCACACGGGATCGACGATGATCTTGCCATTCTGGCGCAGGCCCTTTTTTTGCGGCTTGTATTTCCAGAGCGGCGTTTGTGTGTCGCCGGAGCACATGAGTTGCCCCGAACTGGAAACCTTTCCTGTTTTGCCGCGCCACCTGAAACCGGTGTTCCTCCATGGCTCGTTAGACCAAAGCGACACCTCTTCCCTCAGAGGTGCAAAAAGCTTCCCGTCGCGACCGATGAATCCGTACTCATAATCCCTCCCCACCAGCGCCCGCCCATCCGCGGCGAACGAATACGCCTGGTCCCAGAGGCCGCGCACGACGACGCGGCCGTCCTCGTTGACGTAGCCGTATTTGCCGCTGGCGAATTGCACAGGGAACAGGGCCGAGCGGTCGATGGGGCGCATGTACCAACTCACGCAGCCCATGAGCGCGAGCAGCGACCAGAACGCGGGGCGTTTCAGGAGGTGTTTTAGCATGGGGTGGAGGGTAACAAAACGCGAGGTCGATTGCAAGTTTTTTGAGCATTTATCCTGGCGCTTTTGCATCTTGGCCCGAAGCGGTGATTCTGAAGTCGCGGATTTATACTGCACGCGGTCTGGATAGATGCATGTGCTTTTTCACAAGCCCGACGCGTCAGCGAGGGTGAGGCTTCCGCGGCGTAAGTCCTCGCTTACGCTTCGGGTTTGTATCAAATGAGGCTGCGTACAGTATATTCGCTCCGGAGGAGCGGCGGATTGTAGCCACGGGTGGAGCGCAGCGGAACCCGTGGAAAGGTTCGAATTTGATTCCCACCCCGCGAGGGGTGGAGGAGGCTGAATGGCCTGGGGCAGGCTGGATTTGATTTCTTTCCACGGGTTGCGCTTCGCTTCACCCGTGGCTACAATCCAACGCACCTTCGGAGCTAAGAAAAATCGCTGCTTCAAAATCAACTATGCACCCGCACAAGTTCCTCGCCCTCTCTGATGATCGCCGATTCGGCAATCGCCAGTTCGGCCAGGCGGGCTTTGACTTTGTCCTCGCGCGCGAATTGCATTGCTAGCCGAACGTAGGTGCTGTGATGCCTCGCTTCTGATTCAAACAGGTCGCCGAAGAATTTCGCCAGCTCGGCATCGGGCAGGTGATCGCGAAGAAGTCCGAAGCGTTCGCACGAGCGTGCTTCGATGAGCGCGGCAACGAGGAGCCGATCGACGGCGCGGGCCGGTTCCTGTTTGTCGATCAGGCCATGCAAGCGCGCGCCATATTGGCTGGGCGGAAGTTTGCGAAAGCGGATGCCGCGGCGATCGAGCAGATCGAGCACCAGGCGAAAGTGGCTGAGTTCTTCCTGTACGATATCGCTCATCGCCCGCACGAGATCGGTGTGATCGACGTAAGCGAACAGCAGGTTCATCGCCACGCCGGCGGCTTTCTTCTCGCAGTGTGCGTGATCGATGAGCAGCTCATCGAGGTTCGTTGATACGCGCGTCAACCAATTCGGCGGGCTAGGTGCATGCAGATTCAGCATGTCGGCATTATATGCGGCGTGTAAGCCCAATGGTGAGGTATTCCGAACCGTTGGGATTCGGCGATCCCAAAGGATCGGAAAAACGACTCTCCCTCATTGTTGTGGAAAAATCCAAGCTCACGCAAAGTCGCAAAGGCCGCAAAGAAATTCAGAAGATGTGTAACAGTAAAGGCATGTATTGATCTCACTCTTCGCGCCTTTGCGCCTTTGCGTGAGCTTCCTCCACGAATTTGACGGAGACCCGAAATACCGCACCTCTGGGCCTGTGGAATCGGGCAAGCCTGGCAATCTGTGTCGGGCGCGCGGGTCCTGACCAACGTGCTACGTTTAAGGTCGGCAAGATCGCGAAGTTCGCGAATCCCGGCGTCGCCGTTTCACCGCGACTCTTCCCTTCCACCGATGAAAAAGGTTGAACCGTTGCGATCCCCAGCGAACGACAGGATGTTGTTCGGCCAACTGGCACGCGCCGTTTGAGCACCGGGTGCGAAGGAGTTCCCCCATGCGTGATGGCCGAAGGTTTCGAGCCTATTGTCTTAGCATCGTCGGCTTTGGCATCCTCGTTTTCGCGGGATGCCAATCGACGGCCGTCGGCCCCGCTCTTTCCCAAAAGGCCAACGATCCGGCGCCGAATCTCGCGGACCGCAAGAACGCAACCCCCGCGAGCGATGGTATTCTGCTCGACGGCATCGTCTGGCGCAAGGCTGGGACAACCGATGAAACCATCCGCCCGGTCGGGTTCGAGCCGAAGGCGATGCCGAAAGGCGAAGCTGGATTGCTCGACCTGTTCGGCAAAGGCAAGGCAGAGGCCAAGCCGCAGCGGATCGTTGCCGCTCAACCCGTGTCGCTCCGGCATGTGAACAAGCACTCCGCAGGCGCTATCGCGATCGAACCGCCGGTCCATCAGGCGCCCACCGAGCAAAGCCTGACCGTGCTTCCGACTTACACTCTGCGGCCGCCGGACGTTTTGCTGATTGAATCGCAGAAGGGTCTATTGACGCAACCGATTCGCGGCCAGCACCTCGTTCGACCCGATGGCACGGTCGGGCTGGGAATCTACGGCCCGGCGCTCGTTGCTGGGCGCAATATTCAGCAGGCGCGCGAGGAGATTGCTCGCGTGATCCATGCTCGCCTCGATGCCAAGGCGGTAAAGTACCAGGATGTTCTTGACGGTCTGAGCGTCGACGTTTTGGCGTATAATAGCAGTGTGTACTATGTCATCACCGATGGCGCGGGTCTGGGCGAACAGGTGTACCGCTTCCCCGTGACGGGATCGGATACCGTGCTGGACGCGATCAGCCACATCAATGGATTGCCGGTGGTCTCATCGCCGAAACGGATCTGGGTGGCGAGGCGGAATGTCGGCCCTGGCGGTCCGATGCCGCACGACTCGATGCTGCCTGTGGACTGGAAAGGCATCACCCAACACGGCGCGATGAACACAAACTGGCAGATCATGCCAGGCGATCGCGTGTACGTTCAGGCCGATCCGGTTCGCCGATTCAACAACAACCTGGCGAAATTCCTGGAGCCGATCGAGCGGTTGCTCGGCAGCACATTGCTTGGCGCTCAGACGCACAACGCCATCCGAGGCAACGTCGGTTCGGTGCGCTAAGCGTTGCGAGGGCTAGCCATTCCGAGATGATTGGGAGTGATTATGTCTAAGAACCTCTTCTTCGTGGCGCTAGCACTATTGGCGATTGCTCGGCCGACCCAGGCGCAATCGGTGTTCAATCCGAACCCGCCTGTCGTCGCGCCGTACGCTCGGCCGGCGCTCAGTCCGTACCTGAATCTGCTTCGCGGGGGCGACCCGGCCGCGAATTATTATCTGGGTGTTTTGACGGAGTACGATCGCCGATTTCAGCTGTCTCGGCCGTTGCCTTCGTCGCCGATGACGTCGCTGCGCGGCGACGCCATGCTGGACGATCGCGCCGATCTCGATGTGCCGATCCGAGAACTCCCGCCGACGGGCCATTCGGCGGGATTCATGATCTACAATTCCTACTTCCGCGTGCCAAACCAACGCGGATTCATCCCGTACAATCCGATGGGCAACAACCTCAACAACATCCCACGCTAGCCTGCTTCATTCAGCGGCCTTGTTGGATTGCTGTCGCCGGCGCCAGGCATATATCGACGTCAAACCGACGCCCATCAGCGCGGTGATGATGCTCGCAGGTTCGGGCGTCTCGCTCGGCGGTGGCGGCGGGTCGAACGGCGGGTCGATCGGATCACCGCTGCCCGATGGTGGGTCCGGCGGCGGCGGGGGTGGCGGCGGATCAGGCGGCGTGTTGTTCTGCCCGGGCGGTGTCGGCTGCGGGTCGCCGCTTCCCTGCGGCGGCGCGGGTGGGTTCGCAGTCCGGATCAGGAATGCAGTCACCGTCGTTTCAACCACGCAACGCACGAGATCTTCGCGAAATTCGCTCCAGGTGCTTTTCCCATCTAGCGTATCTCTCTCATTCATTGCATCTTGCGTCGGCTCTACTCGCTTCTGCTGGTCCGAATAAGCCGACGCAATAGGCGTCAGCAATCCCAGCAGAATGGCGGTGGCAGCCAACCATCCCCACCATCCTCGCTGGTTTACACAGATTCTCATGCTCGACCTCCTGTCGAAAGAACTTCTCTGTCAGTCTGGGCCAAGTGAAGCAATTGGATCGAAAACGTCGGTTCTACCGCGAACGCCGATCCGTCGGATCGTTCTGATTTCTCCCAGAACGTGAGCGTTGCCGATTGTTCCAGGTTGACGAATCCTTTGGCATTTGCCTGTTTCCCGATTGCTTCCACCTTTGCCCGTTTTCCTGCCGAATACGATTCAGGCGATGATTCGCGCAGAATTGGTCGTCCCAAGCGTAGCAATCATGCCGCCGCGAATCAACGCCGATTTCGGATCGTCCGGCATACGGAGCTTTCGCCATGGAACAAAAAACGGGGTCAAGGATGAATTGGTTGCGCAAATCGATCACATTGGCATCGTTGGGCGGGCTCGGCTTGCTTCAATCGGCAAGCGCCCAGGAAAACGGCTGGCGCGTCGCGGCGTCTGGCGTGGCGGAACCGATAGCGGTCGCCGTCCCGCGCGGCATCAGTCTCGGAAAGCCGGCGCCGCTCGCTGCGAACCATCGAGACGATGGTGTCCGCCAGGTTAGCCACACGGGTTTGCCGCGTCCGACGGTGGTTCGCGCGGTGCGTGAGTTCGAGGAAGGCGAACCGGACTTGCTCTATCTGCCGAAGGACCTTTCTCAGGTGCGCGAGCGAAAACTTCCGCCGCCGATGATCCCGCAACTTCCCACACTCGGGCCGGCGCCTGCGCGTTTGCCCGCAGTAAACGAGATCGATCCGAACGGAACGGTGCGCGTCATCCAGGGCACGGAAAAGCTGCCGATGCAACCCAGGCGGATCGTGGAGCGCCCGATCGCCTCGAGCGAGCCTTGCCTGGATGTGGACGACCGCGCCAGCCTGGGCGAGGGTTATGCGTCTGAAATCTTCGATGTGACCACGCCGCGGCTGAATCGCGGGTACGTAACAGCCGAATGGCTGCACTGGGCGACCAATGGCTATCGGATTCCAACGATGGTGACGACATCGGATCCCTCGGTGCCTCTCAACAACCAGGGCGTGCTCGGGTTGAACACGACGCGCGTCCTCTACGGGCCGGGCAACGTCTTGAGCCGAATGGGTCCCGGCGCTCGTCTTACCTTTGGCTTCCAACCGAACCCGTGCAGTTGTTGTTGGTGGGAAGCCGGCTTCTTTGTCCTTGCCAAGCAAAGCGAGGGTGTTTCGTTCAACAGCAACACGACGCCTGTCATCGGCCGACCTTATTTTGAGATCAACAACAACGCACCTTTCCGAGAACTGACGACGACGCCAGGTCTATTTGTCGGCCGGCAGGACATCAACATGTCCACGTCGCTGTGGGGCGCCGAGATCAATCGCCGATGCTTCCGTTTTGAAAGCGACACGTGGCGTATTTCGTCATTGGTCGGGTTCCGCTACCTCGACCTGCGCGACACCTTGAGCGTGACGGAGGATTCGACAGCCGTTACCACGGTCCCCGGCGTCGTCAACGCTGGCACACGTGCCCTGGTGCTTGATCGGTTCGATACGCGCAACCAATTTTACGGCGGACAGGTCGGCCTGAATGCGGAATGGCGCAGCGGCCGCTGGTCAGTGGACGCGCGGTTCAAGTTCGCGCTCGGCGGCACGAATCAATCCGTCGATGTCGAAGGCCGGCAGCGCGTCATTCAGCCCAACGGCGCCACGCAGAACTTCGTCGGCGGATTGTATGCGCTTTCGAGCAACATCGGCCTTCAATCACAGACGCGCTTGTCGTTCGTCCCGGAGGTCGGTTTGAAGATCGGGTACGACATCACCGATAATATTCGCGTCTTCATCGGCTACGATCTCATCTATTGGAGCACCGTCGTCAGGCCGGGCGATCAAATCGACCAAAGCCTTGACACGAATCTCATCCCGAACGCTGGCGTCGTGCAACCCATCGCGAACCAGGTTCGGCCACGCGTACCTTTCCACCAGTCGAATTTCTGGGCGCAGGGTGTGAACGCGGGATTGGAGTTTAAGTATTGAGAGAGGTATTGCCGCTTGCGGCTTAGCGCTCAGCAAGGCGCCCTGCTGAGCGCTAAGCCGCAAGCGGTAAAGGCAAACCGGGAAGTATTATTTATTTCTCCTTCTCCAGCGGTTCGCTTTGGGCTTTGTAGCGGAAGCCGTTCAGGAATTGGCGAAGCTCGCCCTGGATGCGCTCAAGGCTCTGGTTGATGTCGCGCACCACGAACGGATTGCTGGCGAGAGCCTCGGCTTCGATGCGGGCGCCCTTCTCGAATGCGAAGAAGGCGGCATCGCGTTTTAGCTTCGTGCGTTGCTGCAGCATCGCCAGGCCGAGGTAGTACTGGTAGCGGGCATCGCGCTCGAAGTATTTCACTGCCTGCTTGAATTGCAGTTCCGCCTGCGGGTAGTTGCCGGCCCAGTAGTAGTGAATTCCTTCGCCGAAATGCCGTTCCGCCATGACGGGGTTTTGCGTTTTCGCGCTATCGGGCTGCTGGAAAGCCGGGTGGTCTTCGATGAGTTTGGTCAATTCCGCGGTCTGGATCCCAGGATAGATCAGCTTCAATCCGGTGGCGTAATCTTTCAGGCCTGCCGTGCGGTCGCCGAGCTTGGATCGCGCGGATCCTCGCAACAGATAGCCCTGGCCCTGGATCTTCGGATTCTTCGATTCATTAATCAGTTCTTCAGCGATCTTGATCGTCTCCCGCAATCGCGCGAGTGTTTCCTTGTCTTCCAAATCCTCCGGCACTGGCTGACCAATTACTGCGGCGGCGACGAGGGCCGTCAACGGATGCACGATCGTCACGCGGACATTGGGCAAGGATTCGGACTCAAGGCGAGCGCCGGCTTTTTCGTCTTTCTTCTTGTCTTCGGGCGCTTGTTTCGGTGCGGGAGCCGCCTCGTCGACTTCGGGGCGATCGCGAAGCAGCAATCGCGCCAGGGCGACGCGGTATCGGCCAGCGTCATCGGCCATGCCTTTGTGCATTTTCAGGGCGAGGCGATATTGTTTCTCCGCCTCGACGATGTTGCCGAGTTCCTCTTCGAGTAGACCCAGGATATAGGCCGAATCCGAGACGAGCTTTTCGTCCTTGGCGGCGGCCTCGGCGTCTTCGCGAATGGCCTTCTGGGCGACTTCGCCGACCTTCGGGCCTTTGCCTCGAATCAGCTCGAATCGCAGCAAACCGCGCTGTGCGTAAAGGCGAGCTTCGGTGGGCATCGCCTTGAGGCCGAGGTTGGCTTCGTCGAGTGCCGCCTTGAGCTTGCCGTCGGCCTGGAAGCGTTCGATGCGCGGCAGGAAGTAGAAGGCCGGATCGGTGATTTCCTGGTTCGACGAGGCGACGAGTTTGCTCCACGAACCGGGCTTCTCGATGTTCTTGAGCGTCTTGGCGGCCTCGTCGAAAGCCGTGCGCGCTTCCGCGAAACGTTCCTCGTTCCGCATGGTCAGGCCATGGACATAGCGAGCCTTGCTGCGAGCTTCGTCGTCGGCCTTGGATTTATCGGAGAGGATCCAGTCGGTTTCGCGGCGAATGGCGTCGAGCTCTTTCGGGTTATTTTGTTTGCGATCTTGCAGGACGGTGATATAGGTGTCGAGCTTCTGCTCGGGAGTTTGGATAAATGGTTCACGTGTCTTGAAGTAGCCGAGTTCGGAGAAGACTTTGGCCATGTCGAACGATTGCTCGACGATCTTGCTGGCGCCGGACCCGACGCCGCCGATCGACATGCCGAGCTGTGCGAGCGGGATCGACAGCGGCGACTCGGCTTTTTGCCGGGCGAGCTTCGTGCCGGCGACGATGTCCTTGCGAGCGTCGGCGTTTTCGGCAACGATCTTGCCATCGACGAGTTCTTTGAACGCGGCGGCCAGGGTATCGAGCAGGTCGTCGCGGTCCTTGGTCAGCTTCTTCGTGCCGGCGACGATCTCCTTGCGCGGATCGGCCTTGTCGGGCACGACTTTGCCGTCGATGAGTTCCTTGAACGCGGCGGCGAGCGTCGTCAACACGTCGTCGCGATCCTTGGCCACGGCGTTGCGATCGGTGATGATCTCAGCGACGCCCTTGTCGCCCTTGTCCTTGATCTTTGCGTCTTCGAGCAGTTTGTTGACGGCCTCGAGCGTGGTCCGGTCGTCGGCCAGGCTCTTGATGATTTTTTCCAGAGCGGCGACATCGAACATCGCCTTGTCGTCGAGATATTTACCCTTGACAAGGACGTCGGCCACGGCGTCCACGGCTTTTTCGGCTTTCAGCTTGTCGGCCTTGGCGGCTTCGGCGAGTTTTGCCGCGTCGGCGGCCTTGACGCGTTCCTTGTCGAGATCGTCCTTGAACTTTTCCCTATCCAGCGTGGATTGAATACCCGCAATGAGGGCGTCGTTCTTGGCTTCTGTCAGGTCCTTGATCGCATTGACGACGGCCGGCGCCTTGGGGTCGAGTGGTTTTTTGGCTTCGGTCTGCTGCTTGAGGTAGCCGCTCCACTGCGCTTCGCCGCGGGCGCCGAGTTCGTTGGCGTCTTTGGCGGTGGCGAGCCGATCGACGGCTTCCTTGTACTTGCCCTGCGAGAGGTCGGTGCGAGCGAGCACCCATGGTTCGGGTGGTTTCGGCTTCGGCGGCGGAGGCGGCGGGAAGACTTCGTGGACGAATTCGGTCGTTTGCTCTTTGGCGCCGAAGTAGGCGCCTGCGCCTGCGCCGGCGATGAGGAGCGTCATCAGGAACATGCCGACGAAGATGCGCAGGATCGTGCTGCCGCCGCCGGCGGGTGCGGCTGCGGGAACGGCTTTTTCCTTTTTGCCTTTTTTCTTTTTCTTGGCGGCGCTGAGATCTTCGTCGTCGTCCTCGCCAGTTTCCTCTTCGTCGTCGAAGGCCAGCTTCTTCGAGAGCTTGGTCTTGCCCCGCTTGACCGGCGGGGCATCGTCGTCTTCGAAGGCGGCAGCTTCTTCGGGTTCCTCCGCTTCCTCGGCCTCCTCGGCGGCTTCTGGCTCGTCGTCGTCCAGCACGTTGGTTTGCTTCTTGCCGAACTTGGTCGCGCCTCGCTTCGGCGGCGTGAAGTCGTCGTCATCGAAGAGTGCCGCGGCGGCGGCCTCCTCGTCCACCTCCTCCGCAGCCTCGGCGACTTCCTCTGCTTCGTCGCCTTCCAGGGCTTCGGCAGCTTCCGCTTCGTCGTCCTCAAATGCCTCTGCGGCTTCCGCTTCGTCGTCCTCAAATGCCTCTGCGGCTTCCGCTTCGTCGTCTTCCAACGCTTCGGCGGCCTCGGCTTCGTCGTCTTCAAACGCCTCTGCGGCTTCCGCTTCGTCGGATTCCTCAGCCTCGTCGGCTTCCAGGGCCTCTGCGGCCTCGGCTTCGTCAAGTTCTTCCGCCTCTACGGCTTCAGCTTCGTCGTCCTCATTGAACATCGAATCGAGGTCGATGTCGTCGCCGGTCGCCTTGGTCGAGGGTTTGCCTTTTTTTCCCGGCTTGCCCGAGGCGGCATCGCGTTCGGTCTCGGTTGAGCCGTCGTCCAGCTTTGACTTGCCCTTCTTGGCTTTGCCCTTGGACGTGCGGGGCGACTCGTCTTCGTCGAGAATCTCGTCGAAAACAACGCTCGGTTCGGGACCGGCGGTCTCGGCCATGTCGTCGTCGCCAATATCCAGACCCGATTCGAGCGCCTCGGCGACCTTGTCGATACCCCGGGAAGACGAGCCGCGCGACGCAGGCGCTTCGCCCAGATCGACGGCGGATGCCTCGGAGGCGCCATCCAGTTCCTCTTCGGTCACGAGCGGATCGTCGTCATCGCTTTTCTTCGCCTTGCTCTTGGATCGGCTGGACGGATCGAACGCGATGGTCTGATCGAAGGCGATCGTCTTATCCGACTTCTGGCCCGACGCCTTGGCGGCTGACGAACCCGGCATCGCTTCGTCGAGCAACACCGACGACGAGCCGACTTCGGTTTTATCCGCATCCTCGGACCCGAGCACGGCAGCATCGTCGTCTTCCTCAACGGCTTCGACGGCTTCCTCAGCTTCCTCCGCCTCTTCTTCGGCGGCATCGAAAAGCGCGTCGGAAGCTGGCGCGGCCTCCTCGACATCCTCCACGGCTTCATCGAAGATGACCGCGGAAGCCGGTGCAGCTTCTTCAGCTTCTTCAACTTCCTCTATGGCTTCGACCTCGTCAGCTTCCTCGACGTTTTCTGCTTCGTCGAAAATGACACCCGACGCGGGTGCTGCCTCTTCGACTTCGTCGGCCTCATCGAACACGACACCCGACGCGGGTGCTGCCTCTTCGACTTCGTCGGCCTCATCGAACACGACGCCCGACGCGGGTGCTGCCTCTTCGACTTCGTCGGCCTCATCGAACACGACGCCCGACGCGGGTGCGGCTTCTTCGACGTCCTCAACTTCGTCGGCATCTTCAACAGCTTCGTCGAACACAACGCCCGACGCCGGCGCGGCTTCTTCGACCTCGTCGGCATCTTCGACGGCTTCATCGAACACGACGCCCGACGCTGGCGCGGCCTCGGCGGCCTCGTCCTGAGCGGCGTCGAAAAGTGCGGCGGACGCTGGTGCGGCTTCTTCTACTTCGGCCACATCTTCAACGGCTTCGTCGAATACGACACCCGACGCGGAAGCGGCTTCGGCGACCTCATCCGCTTCGTCCGCCACGACTCCGGATGCGGCTTCTTCGACGTCTTCGACCTCGTCGGCTTCTTCAGCCAGTACATCCGACACCGGCGCGGCTTCCTCAGTGTCTTCGACTTCGTCGGCATCTTCGACGTCATCGTCGGCCAACACGTCGGATACCGGTGCGGCTTCCTCGACGTCTTCCACTTCATCCACGGCTTCGTCGAGTGCAAACGCGGATGCCGGCGCCGCTTCCTCGACGTCCTCGACTTCGTCAATGGCCTCTTCGGCCAACACGTCGGACACCGGTGCGGCTTCTTCTGCAGCAGCATCGAACAACACATCCGAAGCAGGCGCTGCCTCTTTGGCATCCTCGATGGCGTCCTTCTTGAGTGCTGCGGAATTCGCGGTGATTCCGCTCGCGGGCTTTTTGGCGGCGCCAGAGGGCGGCGTATCATGCGCTTTCGCCACGACCGCAGATGACGCGGCGAGTTCACCGAGATTCCAGCCAGAGCTTGGCGCGGGAACGGCGGCGGGAGCCTTCGCGCCGAGATCTGGCGACGAGAGCGGCGCCTTGGCTGTGGCGCCCGAGTCCGGCGCTCGCGGCGATTCCGGAGGCGACCCGGCCGGCGCGGGCAGGCCAAACAGGCTCCGCAGTGCCGCGTCGGACGGAACGAGCGAACCCGAAGCGGCGCTGGCAGGCGGCGGTGCGGCCGGCTCGTCGACCAACGCGAGAGTTTCGCTGGTGTCCGATTCGGAAGTCGCTGGATGAACGCCTTCTTTGAATGACGACGGAGCCGCCGCTGCCCCGTCCTTCACTGCACTATTGGCGTCATCCTCGGCGAACAGGCTCGAAAGGTCAACGCTTGATTCGCTCGCCGGCGCGGCTTCCGCAATCGGCATGTCGATGACGCCCGACGCGGGCGCGGCAACTTCGTTTTCGTCGGCCACCTCGACGCTGGATTCGCTTGCCGTTTCCGCGACCTCGACAGCGGAGGCATGCGTCGCATCTTCGGCAAAAAGGCTCGGCAGGTCAACGCCTGATTCACTCGCCGGAGCTGCTTCCGCGACCGGCATGTCGATGACGCCTGACGCTGGTGCGGCTTCTTCAACCTCCTCGGCAACTTCGGCGGCTTCAATCGCCGACGCCGGCGCAGCTTCCGCGACCGGCATGTCGATGACACCAGACGCAGGCGCGGCTTCCTCAACGTCCTCTGCCACCTCCACCCCGGATTCTGCCGCTTCGACCGCAGACGCTGGCGTCGCATCTTCGGCAAAAAGGCTCGCCAGGTCAACGCTCGATTCGCTCGCTGGCGCAGCTTCCGCGATCGGCATATCGATGACGCCAGACGCAGGTGCGGTTTCTTCGATGTCGCCCGCCGCTTCAATCGTCGACGCCGGCGCAGCCTCCGCAACGGACATGTCGATGACACCCGACGCCGGCGCGGCTTCTTCAACATCCTCGTCTGTTGCAGGCGCGGCTTCCGCTACCGGCATGTCAATGACGCCCGACGCAGGCGCAGCCTCCTCGACGTCCTCGGCCACCTCGACGTCAGATTCGCTCACCGATTCCGCGACCTCGACCGCGGATGCTGGCGTCGCTTCCTCGGCAAACAGGCTCGCCAGATTGACGCTCGATTCACTCGCCGGCGCGGATTCCGCGATCGGTATATCGATGACACCCGACGCCGGTGCAGCCTCTTCGACATCCTCGGCCACTTCGACCGCAGACGCAGGCGTCGCTTCCTCGGCAAAAAGACTCGCCAGGTCGACGCCCGATTCGCTCGCTGGCGCGGCTTCCTCGCTCGCCACTTCAACGCCCGATTCGCTTGCCGCGGTCGCGATCTGAACGGACGAAGCAGGGACCGCTTCTGGAATCGGCTGGCTTGCTGGCGGATTGAATAGATCGAGCAAAGCGATGTCCGACGCGGGCGTTTCCAGCACCGGTTCGATCACCTCGGCATCGACCAGGCTCACGTCGGAAACCGGGTCCGCGCTCGCGGGTTCGATCGTCGTCGCTGCCGAGATCGCGCCTTCGGCCGCAGGCAGCGGTTCCAGGCCTTCGTAGTCGGTCGGCTCGTCTGTCACTGCAGTAGCACTGCTGACCTCCGAGATCGGCTCTTCGGCCAGCGCTGGCATCTCGCCGCCGGTTACCCCCGATAAATCCGCGGCAGGAATCGGCTCAGCCGTGGGGACAGCCGCCTCCTCTGCGAACAGTTCCATCAGGTCAACGTTCGATTTCGAGCTAGCCGGCGCGGGCACGGGCGATTCCACGCTCGCCGACGCGGGTTCCGTCAACATCAGAGCCGAATCGGCCGCGACGACCACGTCATCGTCTTCCTCGGCAGCTGCGAAAAGGGCGTCCTCTTCGGGCACGGACTCCACCACGGCCGAATCGGCCGGCAGCACTTCGACGACTTCCGCATCCGCATCGTCTTCGACGGCGACGACCGCGGGATCCATGGCAGCCGCTTCGACGATCGGTTCCTCATCGACGACGTCGATCGCATCCACATCGACGATCTCGCTCACCTCGTCGATCACCTCCTCGACGTCCAATACGTCATCGGCGGGATCATCCAGCGACATATTCGGGATCGCCGGCGGCGGGGTCTTCGGCTTCGGGGTGATCGGTCCAGGCGCGGAACCGTCGGGCGTTTTCGCGGGTTCATCGTGCGGGTTCGGCTGCTTCGCCATGACGGGATTCTCCACTTTTTCCATCGGCCCAGACCAAATCCCCGGCGTGTCTTGCAAGATAGGAAAAACCGACACGCGGAGTACGCAGGGATAGGCCTCAATGGCCGCACTCACTCTCCATTCTCGCGCATTGACGCCCTGAGAGCAATGCCATTCTTTGACAAATGTTACTTAGTTTCCGCAATCGCGCCGGTCGTCATCGGGAGGGATTGCGTCTTGTGAATATTTATCGAAATGAAACCAACTGTCAGGCCTAGATTGGCCGGCAAAATCGATACGCGCCGAGAATGAGCGTGTCGCAGTGCCGGGGCGGATCCTGTCCGCTCGGGTTGGCAACCGGCCGCGCGGCTGCCTAGCCTGCATTTCTCACCACAGAGAACACTGAGAACACGGAGAAATGCGAAGTCATCGACACGCGGCAACTAGCAACATTGAACCTCTGATCGAGAAAAGGACGACGTGCTTTTTATCGATCCTCCCTATTTTCTTGGTATTCCTCACTCTGTGCTCTCTGTGCTCTCTGTGGTGAGAAATCCGGGCTAGCAACCCGCCAAGCGGCAACGAATTGAAGGGGCTCGCCGGTTGCCGATCGCCGCGACGATCACCCCGTGTTCTTCAAGCCCGAGGCGATGCCGCTGATGCTCTCGAGGACCGCGCTGAGCAATTCGCCGCGCGGCTCGCCGCCGGTGCGCAGCCGGCGCAAGAGCACGAGTTGCACGAAGCTCAGGGCATCGACGTACGGATTGCGCCGCTGGATCGATCGGCTCAGCGTGGGAATGTTGTCGAGCAATTCCGCCTGCCCGGTAATGAGCCGAATCACCTCGACTGTCCGGTCGTATTCCGCGGCGATCCTCTGAAAGACTCGCGCGGCAATGTCCTGATCGGCGACGAGATCGGCATACAATCGCGCGATCGTCATGTCGGCCTTGGCGAGGATCATCTGGGCGTTGTCAATCAGCGTCCGCCAGAACGGCCAGCGCTGGTACATATTGGCGAGCGTATCGCGATCGTCGGGGCGTTCCTTGAGATATTCCATCACCGCGCTGCCCAGCCCATACCACCCGGGCAGCGTGTGCCGGCTTTGCATCCAGCTGAAAACCCACGGGATCGCACGCAGTTCGTCGATGCCCGCGGGCTTGGCGTCCGGCCCTGTGCGGCGCGGCGGACGGGACGCGATCTTGAGCTGGCCGATCTCGTTGATCGGTGTCGCTTGCTCGAAATAGTTTATAAATTCAGGCGTCTCATACACCAGCGCGCGGTAATGGCGCAGCCCGCGCTCGGCCACGCGCTCAAGCAATCGCTCCCACTCCGGCGCGGGAAGCTCCGCATCGGCCGCGAAACTGGTGCACAACACCGCGTTGACAATCTGCTCGAGGTGGCGCTCGGCCACGCCGGTCGAGCCGTAGCGGTCGGCCATCATTTCGCCCTGTTCGGTGAAGCGAAGTCGGCCGTCCACTGTATGGCTGGGCTGCGCGAGAATGGCGCGGTTGGCAGGCCCGCCGCCGCGACCGATGGCGCCGCCCCGGCCATGAAAAATCTGCACGCGGATACTCGTCCGCCGGGCGATGTCGGTCATGGCGCACTGCGCTTTGTACAGCGCCCACGCCGATTGCAGGAAACCGGTCTCCTTGTTGCTGTCAGAGTAGCCGATCATGACCTCTTGAATGTTGCCTCGCAACTCGAGATGTTTGCGGTAGACGGGCAAAACCAAAAGCCGCTGCATGATGGTGGCGGCGCCCTTGAGTGATTCCATGTCCTCGAACAGCGGCACGATGTGCAGCCGGCTGATGCCGTCTTCCGGGCGGAACAGCCGGGCCTCGCGCGCCAGCAGAAGCACTTCGAGAAGGTGCGCCGGCTCGGTGCAGCCGCTGATGATGTAGTATTCCATTGCTTCCGGGCATTGTTGTTCCAGGATGGCTGACAACGTGCGGAAGGTCTGGACGACCTCCTGCGTTTCCGGACTGAAAGGCAGCAAGGCCGGCAGCACGGGGCGCTTCTGCTGCAACGCGCCGACCAAGATATCGAAGCGTTCGCTCGATTTCAGCTTGAGATACGCCGGGCAGATTCCCGACCAGGAGAAAATCTCGTCGATCGCGCGCGCGTGTCGCTTGCTGTGCTGCCGGATGTCTAGCGTCAGAAGGTGCAGGCCAAAGACCTCCACGAGCCGAATCAGATCATGCAACGGCCCACAGGCGGCGTCGCTGGCGCCCGTAGTGGTTAGCCCCGCTCGCAACGATTCCAGGTCGGCGAGCAACTCGGCGCGCCGTACGTACACACCCGAAGTCGTCTCGACCTCCTCGCTTGGCCAGCGCAGCTTCAGGCGGCGCACGTACCCAAGTGTGAGCTGGAGGCGCTTTTCGATGGCCCGACATTTGGCGCGAAACGGCTCGCGCATCACTCGGCCCTGCTCGTCCATCAGCAGGTCCCCGTCGCCCTTGAGCGATTCTTGCAGTTGCGGCGCTGTCTCAATGCGCGCGGCGGCATGGCTCAGTCGGCGACCGAGGTCCTGGATCTTTTCGAGATAAAGTGTCAAGATCGTCTCTTGCTGCAAACGAATCGTCTGGGCGGTGACGGTGTGCGTGACGTTCGGGTTGCCGTCGCGGTCGCCGCCGATCCAACCACCGAAATGGAGGAAGCTCGGCACAGTCATCGACTGGTCGGGATAGATCCGCTTGAGGCACGCCTCGAACTGACGATAGATCCTCGGAACCACCTCGAACAGTGTCGGCGCGACGACGCTCAGGCCTTGATCGACTTCATCGAGCACCGACGGCCGCTCGGCGCGAACGAGATCGGTGAGCCAAAGCGTCTCGACTTCTTCGCTGATCGTCGCCGATTCGCGGTCGCGGTCGCCTGGAAGAAGCTGCGTGTATTCGAGACGATCGAGCCCTCGGCAGATCATGTCGAGCTTTTCGCGAATCGTGCGGCGTCGCGATTCACTGGGATGTGCGGTGAAAACCGGCGCGACCAATCCGTCGCTCAGTAGGTTCGAGATTTGCAGTGCTGTCACGCCGCGCTTGCTGAGCTGGCACAACCCCGCCTCGATGCTATCCGCCACCGGTTCGGGCGACGCGGCCCGGGCTCGAATCGCGCGAAGGCGAGCACGCATCTCCGCGAGATTGATCAGGTCGAAGTAGAGACCGAAAGCACGCGTCAAGGTGCGCAGTTTGTTCAGGTCGAGCGAGGCGAGACGCTGCTGCAGTTCGCGAGCACTCTCGACGGAATGCTGCGCACGTAGCGATTTGGTTGCCGCACGAACCTCCTCGATCAGGGCGTAAGCCTCTTCGCCTGCCAGGCGCCGAATCGTTCGGCCGAGCAGATCGCCCAGCAGGCGGATATCGCCGCTCAGCGCCTGCTGCACGGGATCGTCGCGCGGTTCGTCAACCGGAGTGTCCCACAATTTGTCGGCTAGATCGGAAGAGGCCATTGGCGGTGCATCCACGGGAAGAGTCATCCATCGAGAAAACAAATGCGCTTATTGACATCCACATTCACCGAATGGTACGGCTGCGTGAGATTGCCTGGATGAAAGAGGCGCTGGCGGACGGCTTCCAGGTCATCCATGCCGATTGCATCGTTGAAGATGGGCAAGAGATATTCGATGCCGACGCGCGAAGGGCGGAGACGATCGCGATCGTAGAACGTAGGGTGAACGAGCCGGGCATGAATCAGGCCGTAGCGGTCGCGGAAATCGTTGCCGTTGATGCCGTCGAGATAGAAGCCGCGCTCGCGATTCCATTGCAGAATGGCGACACCATTGGCATGTCCTTCGAGCAACAGATCGACGGCATGCCCGCCGAGGAGATTGCCGTAAAAGCGGTCGAAATAGATAGGCCGCCCGCCGCGCTGGGTATGCCCGACTTTACGAGTGAAGATGGCGGCGCGAGCCGATTCATTGCGGCGTTTGCTGGTGAAGTAGCTGTCGCCAAGCCGCTCGATGAGGACATGGCGCACGGCATCGGCGGCGCCGGAGAGCACTTTGTTTCCAGCCGGATCGGTGGACGCCACTTCCGAGCCAAGCTCGCGTCCTTGCTCGTCAACGATTCCTTCGCCGCAAACGATGACGCAATTCTTCTGAATCTCGTACACTTCGATGACGCGCTGCACAAGGCGATCGACGTTCAGCGGCGCCTCGGGAATGAGCACGATATCCGGTTGGCCATACGCGGCTCCGAGTGCGAGGTAACCCGAATGCCGGCCCATGACTTCGATGATGGCGATTCGGCGATGGCTTTCCGCGGTCGTGCGAATTCGCTCGACGCCCGATGCCGACACGAAAACCGCGGTGGCGAAACCCGGCGTCGTGTAGTTCACCATGTGCTCGATGTCGAACTGATCGCGCGACGCCGTGCGGACGTAGCGAAAAGCCGACGTATTCGGAATCGGCTCGCGCACCCATTCGTCCGGCTCATGGCGATAGTTGAGCCCGAGGTCGTTGTCGATCGTCTTCGGAGCAAGCACGGTTGGCAGGTAGTCGGAAAGCGCCTGCATGCCGCTCAGCGTACCATCGCCGCCGATGCAGATGACGCCTTCGATCTGCAGACGACGCAAGCGATCGATGACCTCGGTGAGGGTCGCCTTATCATTGCCGTCCACATAGTCGCGCGACGCGCCGATGATCGTTCCGCCCTTGGTGCTGTCGAGTTCCGGGATCGGCACGAACAAGGGATTGAGACGCACGTGCGGCACGCGCGGGTTGAAGAGGCTGCTGAAACCCTTGATAAAGCCGTACACTTCCACGCGCTTTTGACTGGCACGCAAGACGGCGCCGTGGATCGTGGCGTTGAGCGCGGGCGTGTCCCCGCCTGCCGTGAGAATGCCGATGCGTTTCATCTCTGTTCTCGTCTGTTTGAAAAGCGCGCCTCAAGTTTGGCGAGCCGGGAGCGTTAGCGACCGGAGATACATCGGAATTGCTAAAGGATACCGCCGGTCCCTGTCGCTCTCGGCTCGCCGAGATTTCCTACCCGCCCATCTTGCTCGACAGGCCGCCGGCGGCGGGTAGGTAGCACTTCAGGACGTAGTCCTGAACCATGCGGTCCGCGCTGAAGCGCCAGCCGAGCGTGCGAATCGCCGCCTTCATGCGGGCGATCCAGCCGCGCGGCAAGCCGTCCTTGTCACGCTGGTAGTATAGCGGGATCACTTCGGTAGTCAGCACCTTGTAGATCGCGTCGGCGTCCATGGTGTCGTGCTGGTCCGTCGAGCTGTGTGTCAGCCCCGACCCGATCGCGAATCCGTTCGTGCCGTCGTACGCCTCGGCCCACCAGCCATCCAAAACGGAAAGGTTCAGACCGCCGTTGAGGACAACCTTCTGCCCGCTCGTCCCCGATGCTTCGAGAGGCCGGCGCGGATTGTTGAGCCAAACGTCGACCCCTTGCACAAGATGCCGGCCGACGTTCATGTCATAATCTTCCACGAAAACGATCTTGGCCCGGAATTGGGCGCTTCGGGCGAATTCGGCGATCCGTTTCATGACCTGCTTGCCCGGCTCGTCCTTCGGATGCGCCTTGCCTGCGAAAACCAGCTGCACCGGATGCTGCGGATCGTTGATCAACTCCGCGATTCGCTCGATATCGCGGAACAGCAAGTCGGCACGCTTGTAGGTCGCGAATCGGCGTGCGAATCCGATCGTCAACGCATCCAGGCTTAGCACGCGCTGGCAGCGCTCGATCACCTCGGAGGACTCGCCGCGCCGCTCGGCTTGCTTCGCGACTCGGCTGCGCACGAAGCTCAGCAGTTTCGCCTTGAGGACTTGATGCGTTTCCCAGAGTTCGCCATCGTCGATGTTGCGCGTTTTCTCCCACATTGCGGAATCGGCACTGTTAGAAGCCCAGTCGGCGCCGAGGTGGCGGTCGTAGAGTTGCCTCATCTGCGGCGCGAGCCAAGTGGGCACGTGGATGCCGTTCGTGATGTGCCCGATCGGCACCTCGTCTTCCGGCCGGCCAGGCCACATCGCGGTCCACATCGCCCGCGACACCTCGCCATGAAGCGATGATACCGCATTCGCACGCCTCGCAAATTTCAACGCAAGCACCGTCATGCAGAACGGCTCGTGGCCATCGTTGGGATTCACTCGTCCGAGACTCAACAGGTGATCGTGCGAGATGCCCATGACATCGCGCAGAGGCCCGAGATGCTCCTCAATCAGCGCCGCAGGAAAGCGATCATGCCCCGCCGCCACCGGCGTATGCGTCGTGAACACGATTTGCCGAGTGACGCGCCGTCGCGCTTCCTCGAACCCGATACCCTCGGCACTCATGCGTTGCCGCGTCATTTCCAGGGCGGCGAAGGCGCTGTGCCCTTCGTTCAGATGGAGCACGCCGGGGATGATTCCGAGCGCTGCAAGGACTTTGACACCGCCGACGCCGAGCAGCAGTTCTTGGCGAATGCGGACGCGCGAGTCGCCGCCATACAGTCGAGCGGTCAGATCGCGATCCTCGCTGGCGTTGCCTTCCACGTCGGTGTCGAGAAGCAGCAAAAGATTTCGACCGACGGCGACCTTCCAGACGCGTGCGGTTAGCGTGCTGCCCCGTGTGGGGATCGTGATCATGAGGGGCCGATTGTCGAGGCCGAGCATTGGTTCGAGCGGCAGTTGTTTGACGTCGGTATCGACGTAGTCCTCCTGCTGCCAGCCTGTTTTGTCTACACGCTGGCGGAAGTACCCTTGATCGTAAAAGAGTCCGAGAGCCACGAGCGGCACACCGAGGTCGGACGCGCTTTTGACATGATCGCCTGCCAAAATGCCGAGACCGCCTGAGTAGATCGGGATCGATTCGTGTAGACCGAACTCGGCCGAGAAATAAGCGACAGGCCGCGCGTGCAGCACCCCGGCGTGCGTCGCACCCCAGGTTTGGCCCGACTGGAGATACTCGCGCAATCGGCGATAGGCGTGGTGGACACGATTATGCAGACCCTGACGATCCGCACGCTTATCCATTTCGTTGAGCGATATCTCTGATAACAGAGCGATCGGATTGTGATTCAATTCGCGCCAGCGGTCCGGATCGATCTCATGGAACAGGCTCGTCGCGTCATTATCCCAACTCCAGTGAATATTTTTAGCGAGGTCCCACACCCGTCGATAAACCGGCGCGATGAATTGATCCAACATGCGCGCTTCACTGACAATTGGCGCGAGTTGCTGTGCCGCGGCTGCCAGCGTCGAGATTTCCTCGGGAGAAAAAACGCGCGCGGAAATCGTTTGAACCACGAGCACGCCCTGGATGATTCCGTCATCCACGAGCGGCAGGCCAAGGAACGAGCGATAGGCATCCTCGCCGGCTTCGCGGAAATACTTGAATCGAGGGTGGCGCGGCGCGTCCTCGACCATGACAGGACGCAGATGCTCCGCCGCCAACCCCGCCAATCCTTCGTTGAGCCGCATCCGCACGCGCCCGACGCTGTCCGGACGAAGTCCCACGGTCGCGCCCAAGACCAGAGTGGCACGGTCCGGCTCCAGCAGGTACACAGAGCACACATCAGCCGCCGCATGCCTGCGAATGAGCTGCACGATATGGTTAAGCGTCTCCTCGGGAGAACGTCTCATCGACGCCAAGGCGCGAATTTCATCCATGGAGAGTTGACGTGCGCTAATATCCGCGGGCGAAACTTCGAGCGTTGCGGGAGAGGTCATGTCGATCGGTCCTCGTTGGGTGCAAAAAAACGCAATGATCTTCGATGGTCGGTAGCCCAAGCCGCTAGCAAACGCAATCCGTGTGCCGGGTTTGGTGTTTGCGCACCTACAAGCGGAATCGGTGCCATAAATCGTTTTCAGGAATGGAGATGCGGAATGGCCGGCAGAAAGGATCGCTCGCTCAGCGGATCCGCTCGCCACATTTCAGTGCGGTGAATGTGCGCAGCTGCTTAACATCTAGGCACGGCACGGACCCATTTATACGCCAAAACGCAAACGCTCAGTCGTCCAGGTCCTTCTTGCTCGTGTCAGGCACGAACCAGATGAAAATCATGCCCAGGATGAACAGCAGGCTCGTCAGTCGGCCGATCCGCGCATAATCGCGCTCGAAGTAGGTCATGATCGCGCCGGCGACGAAGAGCAGGCATGCCGTCACGATTCGGCCAAAGTTAAAGCCGACGCCGGCGCCGGTCGCGCGGTAGCGCGTCGGAAACAATTCGGGAAGGCAGAACGGAAGCCAGCCGAAATAGACTCCGCTGACAAAACCGAGGATCGCGACCCAGATCAGAAATGTCGCATCGGTCGGAAGCATGAACCAGAACATGTACTGCGCGATGACGAGCGAGGACAGGCTTACCAGGAAATAGGTCAACCGTCGGCCTAGCCAATGCGCGATCCACCCGCCGAGCAAGCTGCCGACGCTCCCGGTGATGGCGCGAGCCTGATTGACGCGAGCCTTCAGACCGTAGTCCGGCGGGTCCAGTGCAGCGCCGGCGACGTCGGCCCAGGGGTTCATCCAGTTGGCCGTGCCCCATCCGCCGACGATCGGCACCGTGGCGAGTACGATCGCCACGACGGTGATGCCGAGTAGCGCCGGTTGAAACACGCCGAGAGTGGAGCTTTCATTTCCCGCGGATGCCGAAGGAGCAGCACGCGCGGCAAGCCATTTCGGCGATTCCGGCACGATCGCGAGAACGATGAGGCCCAGCACGAACGGGCCAGCGCCGACGAGATAGGCCCAGCGCCATTCGTCGGGCGAGATCGGGTATTTGGCGGCGGTGGAAGCGAAGACGAAGATGCCGATGTTCGCCGCCGTGCCGATAGCGCCGGCGAGCGCTGGACGCGACAGTCCAGACCAGGCCTCGGAGACGAGGGCGACGCCGTTGGGCCACATGCCGCCGACGCCGGTGCAAGCGAGGAACCAGAGCAGCCAGAGTTGTTCGGGCGATTGTGCCTGCGAGGCCGCCGCCGACATTGATGAGTAGACGAGAATGCTGCCCGCCATCGCTCGGGAGCGTCCGAAGCGATCGCCCAGCCAGCCGAACCCGAGTCCACCTGCCGCGCCTCCGAACAGGAATGCGCATTGATGCCAGGCGAACCATCGGCCGATCGCGGAATTCCATTCGTCGAGTTGCTTCTTCTCATCGGTGCCGATGGTCTTTTCATTGGCGAGTTTGGCGTACTCGGCCAGTTGCTGGGCATCGATCGCGCCGGATTGCGTGAGCAGATGGATCGCCGCCGGCTGACCGGTGAGCTGCGTGATCTGCATGTGAAAGCCGCAGAAGAACCAGCCGAGAAAGGCGCAGACGAGGATGATCCAACGGCCCGTGTTCGTGAGAGGAGTCGGCGTCATCGGCTACACAACCTTGTGATGGCGCAAAAACGCCGCATGCTCGGGCGACGCCAATCCGAGCCGGACGACATCCAGCACGCGCGGCATGTCGCCACGGAGCATGGCGGCGGCGTCGAGCCAAAGACCTGGGAAAACCCGGCTTCGGGTAATTCCATCGGCATCCGGTTGCAACAAAACGAATTCGCCATCGTGCAGCGTGAACCAGTCGATTTGCTCGTCCAGCACGCGCCAGACGAAATACTCGCGCACGCCATTACGGCGATAGACGACAAGTTTGGTGTGAAGGTCGAAACTGGCGCTGCTTCCCGAAATCTCGCCAACCCACTCCGGCGCCAATTCGACATAGTCGTCAGATGCGATCCTGGCCTGGCCGCCGTGTTTCGGATCGATCAACAACATGACATCGGGTTGCGGTTCGTTATCCAGGTCGAGGCGAGCCGTCGCATTGTCCCCGCCGATCAGGAATGGCGTGTAGGCGGTGTACTGGCCCAGCCAGCCGATCGTGCGAAAGTGGGGATCCGCGTGGCGATGAAGTCGAACGGGAGAGGGCATATATACCACTCCTTCGATCAATTCCGCTTTCTTCACATTCGGCATGGCATCATAGCGCCGTTCGAACTCGGCGCGCGTTAGACGATCGCCAGCTTCAAGCGGAAGAATCGCATCGGATTTGCGAGTCTCGATCGGCGGCATATTTCCCTCCCATTCACCTGTTGTTCGTTACGTTAACATGCCGCGTCCTCGCTGTCAATCACTCAGCGCCTTGCGCAATTGCTCGACCTCGCTCTTCATCGTGCGGCTAAAGGCGGCGACGTCCGAGGCGTGCATGACGAGGTTCCCGCCGGCCTTCGCCCAGGTGATTTCCTGGTCCAGGCCAAGCCAAAAGTGCACGCCGGCGCCGACGCCGTGCTCGCGCGCGATGCGGAAGATCGTGCGCACTGCCTCGTCGAAACGCGGATGACTGTACTGCTCGGGAATTCCCAGGCTGCACGACAGATCGTGCGGCCCAATCAGCACGGCATCGAGTCCGGGTACGGAGCAGATGGCGTGCAAATTCTCGATGGCAGGCACGCTCTCGATATTGACGATGAGGATCTTGTCCTGATTGCGCTTGGTCAGGTAGTCGCGCAACTCCGGTTCGAGGGTCGCGGGATCGCGCAGCGCATCGTCGAGGCGTTTGCCCTTCAGCGGCCGCCATTTGACGGCGCCGACCAGGCCGCGAACCTGTTCGGGCGTTTCGACATACGGCCCGATGATCCCGCCGGCGCCGCCGTCGAGCGCTTTGCAGGCTTCATACGGGTCATTGTTGGGCAGACGCACGACGGGCGGGATACCCATCGCCTGGTAGGTTTGGCAGATCCAGGACAGCGTGTGTCGATCGATCGGCGTGTGCTCGGTATCGACGAAGACGAAATCGATGCCGATCGCCTTGACGAGGTTGGGCCAAAGCGGCGACGGATTGACGGTGGCGAGACTGAAGACACGCCGACCATCGTGCAGGCGTTGGATGATTTCGCTGCCGGTCATGATGAGATTCCCTTCTTCACTCTGGTTGCGAACCTAAACTTATTCAGCATTGAGTTGACATATTTCCGAGCCGCGACCGTAAGGGAGCGGCCGACAATATCTACACCGGCATGGCATCCAGTCGGCCGCTCCCTTACGGTCGCCGCTCAGAAATGTTGCGACAAGCTCAACCGAGCAAAACATACATCATCCCCACACTTTGCGTTCGCGCGATGACTGGATGCCTAGAGCCTTGCGGTATTTCGTCACGGTTCGGCGTGCGACGGGGTAGCCGGCCTCGGAGAGTTTGGTCACGAGGTCTTCGTCCGAGAGCGGGTTGGACTTGTCCTCGGCGCCGATGATTTCGAGCAGTTTCTGCTTGATAGTTTCCCATGCGACGTCTTCGCCGTTGGCCATGGTTGTGCCGCCGCCGAAAAAACGCTTGAGCGGAAAAACGCCGCGAGGCGTCTGGATCCATTTATCATCGACGGCTCGGCTGACGGTCGTGACGTGCACGCCGACGGTCTCGGCGATTTGCTGCATCTTGAGCGGTTCGATGAATTCCGGCCCGCGTTCGAGAAAAGCCCGCTGATGATCGATGATCGCCCGGGTCACCTTGGTGAGTGTCGCCCGCCGTTGCTCGATGGCGTCGATCAGCCACTTCGCGGATTGAATCTTGCGCTGCAGCCATTCGCGCGACTTGGCGTCGAGGTTCTTGTCCTTGAGCATCTCGAAATGCTTGCGGTTGACGTAGATGTTGGGCATCCAGTCGTCGGTCAGGCGGATGTCGAGTTCGTTCTGCTCATTCTTTTCGAGGATGATGTCCGGCGTGATGTATTGCACGCTCTTGCTGGCGAACTTGGCGCCGGGCTTCGGATTGAATCGCCTGAGAACTTCGATCGCCTCTTGAATCGTCCGAAGTTCGTATCCGGTCTTTTTCTGGATCAACGGTATGCGGTTGTGTTGAATGTCTTCCAGGTGGTTGAGGATCAGCGCCTTGACGACATCGCGGTGGGGAGTATCGAGGGCGACCTGGAGAAACAGGCATTCCTTGTAATCGCGAGCGCCGACGCCGGGCGGATCGAGGCGTTGAAGATCATCGAGCGTTTCCTCAATTTGCTCGATCGTTACGTCTTGCCCGTAGCTGGCGCGGATGTCCTCGAGCGGCGTGACGAGGTAGCCACGTTCGTCGAGATGTGAGATCATGAAGCGAAGCAGGTCGATGTTGATTTCGGACGCATCGAGGTACGGGATCTGCTCGTTGAGGTACTCTTGCAGCGATTGCTCGCGCTCGGCCATGTTGGCCATGGCATCGTGCTTTTTGTCCATCTCTTCGGAGACTTTGTTGACGGATGGCCTGGATTCTTCGTCGAAGTAGTCGGACCAGTCTTCGTTGAGGGCGTCCATGCGTTCGAAATCTTCTTCGCCGTTCTTGGCGTCGATGACGAGTTCCTGCTCCGGGGTGTCGGGTGACGGTTCGGGTTCCGGCGGTTTTTCCGGTTCGACGGCGTCGCCGAGTTCCGGCGAGGCGGGGTAGCCTTCTTCGTTTTGGCCAGGTTCGCGCACTTCGAGAACGGGGTTCTCCTGAAGTTCGTGCTCGATGCGTTCTTGCAACGCCATCATCGGCAGCGTGAGGATTTCCATCGACTGGATCATCCGAGGGGAGATGATCTGCGATAGTTCCGCGCGCATTTGCGTGCCGAGGTTCAGTTGCATGGGTTTGGGTCTCCAGAACTTCGGTTCAGCGAGCGGGGGGCATAAGCTCCCTGATTCTGGGGTTCTTCACTTTCAGAATCAGGGGGCTTACGCCCCTCGCTCGCCAATGGGTTCAAAACGCCCGGCGGCCTTCGAGGGCGTCGGCGAGCATCTGGGCGTTGGCGAATTCGAGGCCGGAACCCGACGGCAGGCCGCGGGCGAGGCGTGTGATGTTCGCGCCGGTTCCCGCGAGCAGGTTCGAGACGTACAGTGCCGTGCCGTCGCCTTCGAGAGTCGGGTTCGTGGCCATGATGATCTCTTTGACGCCGTGCTGGGTGACGCGCTGCAGCAATGCGTCGATCGTCAGTTTGTCCGGGCCGATGCCTTCGAGCGGCGCGAGTCGGCCATGCAGCACATGGTACAGGCCGCGATAGGCCGACGCGCGTTCCAGCGAGGCGACATCACGCGCTTGCTCGACGACGCAGATAATGTTCGCGTCGCGTTTCGGATCGGAGCAGATGTCGCAAAGTTCGTTTTCCGTCAGGTTGCAGCATTGTTTGCATCGGTGGACATTCTGGGCAACATCGCGAAGAGCGTCGGCGAGCGCGAGGATGTTCTTGACCTCGGTGTTGAGCAAGTAGTGCGTGATGCGCTCCGCGGACTTCGGACCGATGCCAGGCAACTTGCCAAGTTCGTCCATGAGTTTCGGAATGGCGCCGGTCGGTTGCACGTTGAGTCTCCGAATCCGGCGAGCAGGGGGCGTCGGGTCCCTGATTCTGATGTTTCCTGGAATCAGGGGCTAACACCCCCCCCCGCTCGCTCATATACTTCCAACGGTTAAAATTGTCGCCTTTTTGCAAGCGAAGCAAAACATTACCGAGCCGCGACCGTGAGGGAGCGGCCGACAATATCTGTTCCGGCAAGGCGTCCGGCGGGCCGCTCCCTTACGGTCGCGGCTCGGAAAGGCGTCAATGTCACCCGACGAAGGTATAGTCACGCCGGCAGCTGAAAGCCCGGCGGAAGCCCCAGACCCAATCCGCCCGCCATCCTCGACGTTTCCTCGGCAACGGCTTGTTTGGCTTTCTGCAACGCCTGTGTAACAGCAGAGCGGATCAAATCCTCGAGCATTTCCTTGTCCTTCATCCCTTCATCGCTGATGACGCAGGAGAGAAGCTCCATGTGGCCGTTGACCTTTGCCTTGACCATGCCGCCGCCCGCTTCGCCCTCGGCGACGATCTGCGCGATTCGGCCCTGGAGTTTGCCCATCTCCTCTTGCATCTTCGGGAGATTCTTCATCAAGCTTGCGATCTGACCGAGTTTTTCGAACATGGCTATTCGTCCTCGGGGCTATCCATCACGGTTGTCGAATCTGCTTTTGCCGGAGTGCCAAAACCTTCCTCGAACATGATGATCTGGGCGCCAAGCAAATCGGCAGTGCGTTTCACCATCGGCAGTTTCATCATCTCGGCACGAGCCTGGCGCTGCTGGCCCATCACCTTGGCAGTTGACGATCGCGCCGGCGTGTCGGCGTCGGCGTTGTCGTCGGTCCATTCCACTTTGAGCGTGCAGGCGCTGCCGGTCATTCCCGAAACGCGCTCGCCAATTTTGCCAAGCCGGGCGGCGTCGCCGAAGATGTTGCCGGGAGTATTATAGCGTCTGGAAACACGAAAAACCAGAGCGTTTGGCCCAGAAATTGCTACGTTCGCGCGTCGAAGCTCGGATTGTTCCGCAAAGCCAAGCTGGGAAACGATTTGTTTCCATAGCGTGTCGAGAGTTTCATCGTTGAGCGTGATAGGTCCCGCGTTCACTGCGAGTGCGTTATCCGCCATCACGTTTTTTTTTTCTGGCGCTATCGCACCCGAAGCGGTTGCCAAGGGCTTGGCCGATGATGGCGCAGGTCCGCCTTCTTTTGCCAATAGCTGAGCGATTTGCGCAATGGGGACGAGGTCAGCCAACATCGAGATTCGGACGAGCGCCATCTCGAAAAGCGCGCGGACGTGGCTGCTTCCTTTCATCCGAGTCTTGGCCGAGGCGAAAATGTCAAGCCCCGCGAGGATCGTGTCGAGTGTCGTGCTGGCCGCGTGGCGCTGCAATACATCGCGCCGCGCACTCGATACGCTCACGCTTTGGCCAGGTAGCCCGGCGGCGTTGACCACCATGAGGTCGCGCCAGTATTCGATGAGTTGATCGAGCAGTTCACCCAGCTGTTGGCCGGCGTTGACGATGTCGTTGACGATTTCGAGCGCCAGCTTGGCGTTTTTCGTCAGCACCGCTTCCGCGATTGCCGTCACGCGCTCCTCGTGCGCCGTGCCGAGCATTTGATGCACGCGATCCACCGTCAGGCGTTCGCCGCTGAAGGCCAACAGCTGATCGAGCAGCGATTGCCCGTCGCGCATCGACCCGCCGGCTCGGCGAGCGATCGCTTCGAGCGCCTCATCGTCGGCTTCCATGCCTTCGGAGGCGACGATTTCACGCAAGCGGTCCATGATGCGCGTGATGCTGATGCCGCCGAAATCGAAACGTTGGCAGCGCGACAGGATCGTGATCGGAATCTTCTGTACCTCCGTCGTCGCAAAGATAAACTTCACGTGCGGCGGCGGTTCTTCGAGTGTTTTCAGCAAGCCGTTAAACGCCTGCGTCGAAAGCATGTGGACTTCGTCGATGATGTAAATCTTGTTGCGCGATCGGCTCGGGCGGAACTGCACATTAGAGCGCAGGTCGCGGATATTGTCGATGCCGTTGTTGCTGGCGCCGTCGATTTCGATGACGTCGGTGTCTTCGCCGGTGGTGATCGCCTTGCAGATTTCGCATTCATCGCAGGGTGTGGGCGTAGGCCCTTTGACGCAATTGATCGCCTTGGCGAGGATGCGCGCCGTGCTGGTTTTGCCCACGCCGCGCGCGCCGGTGAAGAGATAGGCATGGGCGACGCGGCCGCTTTCAAGGGCGTTGATGAGCGCCTGTGCGACCGGTTCCTGGCCGACGAGGTCGGCGAACTGCTGCGGACGGTAGCGGCGTGCGAGGACGGTGTACTCGCCGGCCGGGGTCGGCGGCGGCATGGCATCGGACACGGTGTCAGCGGGTTTCTTTTTGGCCATGGGGATATTTTATGAAGCGCAAAGCCATGGGCTTATTTGGGTGCGTCAGATGCAATGAGAAATAGTAAACGGTAAATAGTAAATGAGAAACGACAGACCAGAAATCAACGGAGCAATTCATTTGTCATTTTCTATTTACCGTTTACTATTTCTCATTGAATTTGATTTGTGGAAAATTCAAGTGTTGAGCAGCACAGAAAAAGCCCACGGAGGGTTTTCCGTGGGCTTGAAAGCGCCGGCCGCGCCGAGATGGCTGAGAGAGGTAATTCCACTGCACAAGATCCACTGCTTATGGCTGCACCTTCCGGCCTGACCAGGTTCACAGCTTCCCCTTGCGTGGCGCCCCTCCCAGCCTCTCGATGCGGCGGCGCGGTGATTTCGTCGAAACAAATAAGATACGGGTTCCGGTTTGGGTTTCAAGCGGCCTAAGTCACTTCGGCGTCACAATTACCGCAGCCTTCTCGATGACGACCTTGTCGATCGGTTTGTCGTTGCGGTCGGTTTTGACGAGACCGATGGCGTTGACGACTTCCTGCGATTCCTGGTCCATCACTTTACCGAAAGCCGTGTACTGCCCATCGAGACTGGGGTACGGTTCCAGACAGATGAAGAACTGGGTGCTCGCGGAGTTCGGATCGCCGCTCCTTGCCATGGATAGGACACCGGGGACATGTTTTGTCGTGTTGAATTCTGCTTTGACGTTGTAACCGCCGTTGCCATAGCCCGTGCCCAGGGGGCAACCGCCCTGGATCATGAAGCCTTCGATAACGCGGTGAAAGATCACGCCGTCGTAGAAGCCGATCTTCGACAGCGCGATGAAATTCCTGGCGTGTTCCGGCGCCTTGTCGGGAAAGAACTCGATGCGGATCGTGCCTTTGTTGGTCGTCAATTCGACGTGGTAGTTGTTCTTGCCGAAATCGATGTCGGCCTTGGCGGCGGTCACTTCGGCCTTACAGTTCGTCTTGTTCACGCGAGGTTCGCTTTCTGAAATGAGGATTGTCTCGGCCAAACGGCGAAACCGATCGAATCGCTACGATCGGTATTATCGTCAAATTCCATCATCTCGAAAAGTCGCACCATCGGCAATGGATGAATTCTGGCAAATTGGGAATCTTGGGAATCAAATACCAGAGTTTTCGTTTATAATGACGGGCACGGACCGGGAGCCAAGAGCGTAGGTCGAGAACGATCATTCGTGCGATAGCGGTAATGGAGCGTGAACCATGGTGCGAGCCGCGTTGATTGTACTTTTTGCTCTCGCGTTCTTCGCCTGGCCCTCCCACGCGCAGATGAAATCGCCTGACGAAAAGAAGACCGACCTCGGCAAAACGAAAGACGCAGCGAAAACCAAGTCCGCCGATTCGGACACCAAATCAAAGATACCGCTCGAACTCCTTCATTCGCCTGCCGGGGCCATCATCGTCGTCGTCGAAGAACTGCGCGACGCCATCGGACTGTTTCCAAAAATGATCCTGCTGACTCCCGAGCAACACAAAAAACTCGTTAGCCAAATCAAAGCACTCGAGCTTCAGATCAAGGTCGGCAAAAAGATCCCCTCTTCGTGCAAGCTTACTGGCAGGCTCGATGGCAACTTTCTTCAGGTCCGCGCGGAATATGGGTTCGCGACCGAGAAACCGCGCACCACGGTCAGTCTCGGCTTGAAGGGCGGACACCTCACCGACGAAGGCGAACTCGACGGCGAACCGGCCTTGCTCGAAGTCGCCGACGATGGCTTTAGCATGCTCGTCGAGAAGGAAGGCCGGCATCTCCTGGCGGTTAATTTGCGCGTGCCTGTCCAGGTCAAAAAATCCGTGACGGGCAACATCGAGCGCGGCATCGACCTCGACCTGCCCGGTTCCGCCGTGACACTGTTGCACCTCGACCTGCCCACGAACATCCGAGAACTTCGGCTCAACGATTCCCTCGAAAAAACCAAAATACCAGGGCGCTGGCAGATCCCTCTGGGTAAAGCCAAGGCGCTGAATCTCGTCTGGAAGGAACCGGTCTCGCTCGCGGGCAATTCCGCATTGCCCAAAGTCGAAAGCCAGGTGCAAGTGGGCGTGGACGAGACGCATGTTAACATGACGGCCGTGCTGACCCTCGAAGACAGCCGATCGCAGACCGACGTTTGGCGGCTTTTGCTCCCGCCGTCGGCGAAAATCGAAGTCAAGGAACCTGCGGGCCTCACCCATGTATGGAAGACACCCGACGAGAAAACGCCCTACCACGAACTTAAAGTGTCGGCGCCGTCGGCCGAACCGTGGCAGGTCACGGTGCAGGTGCGCGTACCGCGGCCGAACATCGGGCAGCGCGTTCCGGTTGGCCCGTTCTGCGTGCTGGGCGCATTCCACCAGCAGGGCACGATACACGTCAAAGTGCCTGCGGACGTCAGCTTCGGTCAGCGCGTCCTATTCACTCGCAACGGCGATGTCTTCCAGGTGAAAAATAGCGACGTGGAATCGGCCTTCCAATACTCCACGCCAATGATCTCCGACAAGAACTTCAAAGCCATGCAGTCCCTCAAGGCGCCGGTGGAGCTGGAGTGGCGTTTCGACAAAAATCAGTTTGAATCGAATGTCGAGCATGCGATCAAGATGCGTGCCGCCGGTCCCGTTTGGGAGTTTGAACAGACGACGAGAATTCACCTCAAGGCCGTCTATTCCGCGATCAACGCCGTCGATGTCAAGCTGCCCGCGATTCGGACGCGAGGTCCGGAACCTTTCGTCATGCCGATGCCTGGCGCGGCGTTTCCCGGCGCCTTGCCGTGGGCCGCGATGGCGCTGGCGTTTCAGTCGGCGGTCGCCCAGGCCGACGAGCCGATCGTCATCGACGATCAAAACGCGCGCCTTCAGATGCACACGCTCGATACGGCTGGCAATGCCCGGATTCTTTGGCAGCGGGGGCCGGCGAAGCAGATGACCATCATCATCAAGAGTGTGTTGCGCCTGCCCAATTATATCCGCGGCACCCGCATCGAACTTCCTCGACCCGTCAGCACGCTCGATCGGGGCACGAAGCTGACGTTGCAGACCGATGACGGCATCGAGATCCTCTACGGTCCGCCAGGCGCGGAAGAACCCGTGCCGCAGCGGAATCAGTTCGACTCGGTCTGGGAACAATCGCCCGCGAGTTTCGATTTTTCGTGGCGTTCCTTTGAGCCTGAAACCGTGACGCAGGCAATTCTCGACGTGCAGTTACACGAGAACACGGCCCAGGTGGCGCAGACGCTTTGGCTGCCGCCGCCGCGAGAGAATATCCGGCAGGACCTTCGCACGGGACAGATTGCGTTGCGTCTTCCAGAAGGGGTCAAAAATGTTGAAGTAAAGGGCGTGGCGGTGTTGCCGAATCAGGATGCCGTTCGCCGACTGCTTTGGTTGAAGATACCGCGCGACGCGGCGGAGAAGGTCGAAGTGCGTTTGCGCTATGATCTGGCACTGACCGCGCTTCCTCGTGACGCGGGATCGGCACGCGCGATTCTGAATGTGACGCCGATCTGGCAGACGACGGTCGCCATCAAGGATCTCAAGGTGCGTGTCTGGTCGCTCACGGGCGCGAAGCCGCGGTTGGCCGACGAACTGGCCGGGCGCGGGATCTGGAACGAGCGCGGAGTCGAAATCGTGCCGGGCAAGGATCAACTTCCGACGCTGGTGCTTCAGGGCGTCGGCGCCGACCTGCCTTTGTCGTTGCTAATCGACCGAACCAATGCGGCACGATCGACTTCGCTCGTCGTGGACCGTGCCCTCGCGGAGATTCGCTTCAACGGCGACGGCAGCCAGTATTGCCGGATGCGCTACCTAGTCCGCAAATATCCGGTGGCGTTCATCGACGTGGAACTGCCGGCGCCGCAATCGCGCCTGTTGGAACCGCCGGTTTTCAAAATCGGGAAGCTCAGTATTCCGGCGAATCTCGTCGATGCCCAGGAAAAGATCGTTCGCCTGCGACTTCCGGCAGACATTCTTGATAGTTCCAGGTTGTTTGAAATCAGCTACACAATACCGGCCAGCGCGCTCGAAGACTCCGGTGTCATCTACTCCACATTGCCCGCGCCGATCCTCCAGGGCGATGTGGCCATCGGCCAAACACGCTGGATCGTCACGACGGCGACGCCGATGATCGGCGCCGCCTTCGGAGCGAATGTCCGGCCCGACGTGACGCTAGGCTTTCGCGGATGGCTGCCGACACCCGAACCCAGTTTGACCACGGCCGACGCAGAGTACTGGCTTACCGGCGTGAAGTCGGCGACGCCCGGCGAACCGGTGACGTACTCTTTCACGCAGCCGTCGGCATCGCCGTCGGCGATCATTCGCATGTCACGTTCGGCCTGGCTGCTCGTCTGTTCGGGACTGCTTGTGTTGATCGTTCTCGGGGCTTATGCCGCACCGATCTCGCGGCTGGCGTTTTGGATGGTGATCTTGGCGCTGGCCATCGTCGTGCTGGCCGTCGCGCTGCAGTTGCCCGGATTTATGCCTGCAATCCTGTTTGGAATTCAGCCAGGCGTTGTCGTGACTTCGATTTTCATCGCCATTCTCTGGACGATCGAAGAGCGCTACCGCCGGCAACTGATCTTCCTCCCGGGATTCTCGCGCACGAAACAAGGTTCGACGATGTCGCGAGGAAAATCGGGCGTGCGCCCGCGCGAAGCCTCGACTCTCGATTCGCCCGAAGTACCCGAAAAAGTACCGTCCAAAGCCAGCGGCACGGGTAAAGGTGTTTAGATTCCATACTCCGCGCGGGCAGGATTGATACATAGGTGGCACAGACATGCTTGTCTGTGAGAACATCAAGCACAGACAAGAATGTCTGTGCCACCTTTCAAAGATTGTGTCAAATCGGAGTGTGCGGAGTATAAGGCGAGCCGAGAGCGTAAGGGACCGGAGAAAGTACGAGAAATCGCTACTCCAGTCGCTCACGCTCCTGGCTCGCCGAAATGAATGATCGACCATTACTGTCAAGAGATTGAACCGTGCGGACCCTTATTTCACCCCTGTCGCGCTTCATACTGGCAGCGGGGGTTTTCTGCGCGGCTGCGGTTCTCTGCGCTCAGCCTGGGCGCGACGACGATCCGCTGCCCATCGCGCGAATCGCCATTCCGCCCGAACGCGTGGCGAAGGAACTGGAACGCGTACAGCAAGGCACGCTCACTTTGCAGCCGCTCGATGAATTCGAAGCTCGCGTCGCCAACGCCCAAAAACTGCTCGTGGAGCGCAAACAAAAACCCCGGCTCCGCGGCGCGACGTATCGCGCCGAGTTGGCCGGGCAGTATCTCGTCAACGGCAGCGGGCAATGGCATATCCACAATTCCTCGACAGCGCCCGCTCTCTTGCCGATCGATCCGATCAGCATGGCGCTTCACCGGATCAAATGGGAGCGAGGCAGCGACGGCGCTCTTGCTGAATTCAACGGCAATTCCCTTGGCCTGCTCGTTCCCGGCATGGAATTCCGTACCTGCTTCTTCGACTGGAGCATGCGCGGGAACTCGACGCAAGACGGCATTCAGTTCCCGATCGCCATTCCGCCATGCGCCTCGTGTGAATTCGAGTTGCTCGTGCCTTCGGATTATTGGGGCTCGATCCCAAAATCGCCCGCACTCGTAACTGGACCGATCGAATCGGAATCCGCGGGGAAACGCCTTTGGCGCATCCAGGCATCGGGGTTGTCGCAATTCACGATTACTTTTCGCAGAGTTGCCGATACAGGTGCGAACGGCTCAGCGGCGCCCACGATCTTTACGAAAGTCGCATCGACGCAATCGATCGAACCGAGGCGTGTTAGCCTGGAGCATGATTTTCACGTCGATATCGTCCATGGCAGCGTGCAGGAATTGGTGTTTGAAGGCGATCCACGCCTACAACCCTATGAGGTTTCCTTCCGCGGCGGACAACTCAAGAATTGGCAGTGGAAAGAGGGCGCGATCGCGACAAAATCCGTCAAAGGTAAGACGCTAAAAACAGGCAAAGAGTCGCCTGGCATACTCAAGCTGCAGTTCGATCAGCCGATGCACGGAAAGCTCGACCTGATCCGCGTGCGGAGCATCACGGCGGCGCCGACCGGCGAATCGTGGACGAGCCCCGCCTTGCGTCTCCCCGGCGCCTTTCCCAGCGGAGAAAGCCTGAGCGTTCGGCTGCACCCGCTTCTGCCGATCGCCAAATGGAATTCAGGCTCGTTCGAAATGACAAATTCCTCGTCGGATCTCGACGGAACGCAATCCTTCACGCTCGTGGAGTCGACCGCCGGCGCCGGTGCATCTCAACGGCCGACTGTGTTATTCCACGCCAACTCCGTGGACATCGCCACCGATTCCCGGTGCCGATGGGATATCTCCGATTCGTCGGCCGTCTACCAGGCGGAGCTTCGCTGCGCGGCATCGCGGGGGAGTCTCTACGAACTGCGCGTCGTGCTACCCAAGACGAACCCGGGCTATGTGCTGGATCAGGTTTCCGTCCAGCCGCAGGGCATGATGCGCGGTTGGTACATCAGCGGCGACTCGCTTGTCGTGGAACTGAAACAACCATTGACGCCGACGCGCGATGCGATGGTGACGCTGCGGATGCGTTCGACATTCGCGGCAAACACCGGGGCTGGCAGGATTCTCTTTCATCCGGACGTCAATCTCATCAACGCCACACGGCGAACAGGGCGGTTGGATGTATATGTGGCATCGTCGGCGCGGGCCCAGCTTGTGTCGTCGTCTTTGCCTCAAACTTCGACGAAGGAAGGCGACGCGCGGGATCCGATGCCGGGCTATTCATTCAACTGGCGGAACCAACGATTGACTGCCGCCATCCGCGTCACGCCACGTCCGGGCCAAATTGCCGTTCGCGGCGAGCATCGAATCGCGCTCCAGGGTACGACGGCAGCGGTCCGCTTCCGGTGGGAGATCGAGCCTTCGTCGGGATCACCGCACTTCATCGATTTTCGCCTGTCGCCTGGATTCCCGGTGGATTGGCGCATCGCCGCCGACGAGGGCAAATCGCCGATTCACCATGTTGAGAAACTCCCGGCGGCGGAATCGCTGCCGTATCTTTTGGCTCTGGGCACGCCATCTCCGCTCGGTTGCCTTTCAACTCAGGCAGCGGCGCCGCCGGGGCAGGTTTGGCGATTCCATTTCAGCGAGCCGATTCGCGCCAGGACGGCATTCGCCGTGGAGACGGCCATCGAACCTGAAGCGCCGCCAAATTCGCGCCTGGGAATGCCTAAGCCTTCGCGCAACGAACGGGTGTGGGTGATGCCTGCGATGACGCCGATCCATGCTGCCAGCATCGTTCAGGAGATCGCCATCGAAGGCGGCGACGAGACCATCGAACGAGTTGACGGAGCGAGCGACAACTCCGACGATCGGCGTGCGACCCGAACGCCCACTGGGATGCGGATTCATGAATTCGCCAATGATATTCGGCCGTTTCAGTCGCTCAGAAAGATCTGGACTCGCCGCACAAGCGATGTTCGTTCCAGCACGGAGTATTGCGATGAAGCCGGTTGCCTGACGAAGATTTACCGCGACGGAAGAATATACCATCAACTCCATTTTCGCCTGAGCGGGCATCGCGCTCCGACCTGCGAGCTTCGCCTGCCGGAAGCGATGCACGTCGTTGCCGTGAAGGTGCAGGATCGCTGGCTGAACCATTTTCGCGCCCAGGCCAATGACGCCGAGGTCGTACTTTCGCTGCCCTGCGATGATTCTGCGGCAGCGACACGTTACGTGATCGTGGCGAAATCACCGAAGCCAGACTTCCTTGTTCCAGGATTTCGCCGCACCCTGTTGCCCCGAATCGGTTGGCCTGTCCCGCCCATTGATGTGCAAATGCGTCTCGCCGTGGAGGATGGCGTCACGCCACTTTTCCACAACGAGCGTGAGCCGCTGGGCACGCCGCGCGGGCTTTCCCCGAAATCCGATTGGCTTCGCCGCGCCCATGCCGTCTGGACCTGGGGTAACGCCTGGCTGCTTCGCGGGAAAGGAGAATCGCCCGAGGTCCGGATCGAGGACATTCGCCGCACGGCACTCCTGGCGGAGGCACGCCTGCACGCGGAATCTGCCGGGACCTCGACGCTCGCCGCGCTGCTCGAACGATTCGCGCTGGTCGAGTTGAAAGAAAAGCTTCCTCTCGTCATCGATAGGCAGGCATTCAAGGAGCTTGGCCTGGATGCTCAGTCGGCAGTAGATCCAAAGCTTCTTCGCATGCCAGTGGACCGCCCGTTCTGGGAGGCATTGGGACTTGTCGCCATCGCTTCGCCCCATGGATTGCTCTTGACGACTTCGTCCCGCATGAGGCAGCTTGGCGTGACATCGGTTTCCCAGGTGGATGCGCTAGGCCCAGCCATGCGCGAAGCCCTACGGACGGGCCGCGACTCTTCCGGCGGATTCGCACTGGTTACAGCGTGGTTGAATCATGCCGCCACGCCCTCCGATCAAGGTCCCGATGCGAAAGTTTGGCATGGACCTGACGATGCGAAACTCCTGATGCACGAATGGGACGTGCCTATCACGGCGAACGGCGGCGTCATCACTTTGCTCGACAAGACGACGGCGCAATCGCTGGGATGGCTGTTGGCGCTTGGGTGGCTGATCTTGTCGTATGCCTCGCGCAATCGAATGTCGGCGCGAGTCCGGGTGCGGGTGCACTTGAGCTTCCTGGTTGGAATCGTTCTTGCGATGAGTTTTTCGCCGGCAGAGGTTGCCGAAACGATCTTTTTGCCGGGCACATTAAGCCTTGGCGTCGGCATGATTGCGGCTCTCACGGCAAGTTCGCGAGCGCCTCACAAGCCCGCGGAAGACGAGAAAACGCCGAGGCCGACCGCGGTGGCCGGAACGGTCGCCGGGATGGTCCTGCTTGGTATGTTTGCCTGGCAGGGTTTCGCACAGCCGATGCCGGTGCCGATGAGAAGCCACACGGTATGGATTATTTCGAGTCCCAAGCCGGCTGTTCTGGTTCCCGCGGAACTCTCGACGCTTCTCGCCGATATTGAAAAGCCGGCGAATTTCGCCTCCCAGCCAGCGGTATTGCTGAGTGCACGTTACACGGGTCGAATCGTCGAAAATCGAGCGCGGTTCGACGTCGAGTACGAAGTGCTGTGCGTACGTCCGACAAATAATTTCGTATTGCCTTTGACGGGGGTCCAGCTCGAAGACGGAAGTCTGGTCAATGGTGCGCCGAGCTATCCGTCGCCGAACAAGAATGGCTACAGCCTCGCCATTCGCAAGCCGGGTATGCACCACATTCGTCTTTCGTTCACGGCTCCGATCGAGAGCACGAGCGGCGGTCAGGCGGTGCGATTTGCTTGCCCGAAATCGCCGCGGTGCGAACTGCGCATGGATTGGCCCGCGCCTGTGCAAAGCCCTCAGATGGTGCGCGGTTGGGGCCAAGAGACAGTGCTAACCGGATTGCCGAGTTCCGCACGGCGCTGGCAGGCGCAGATCGGCTACGAGAACGAGGTTCATTTCCGCTGGACGACAGGACCCGCAGCGCCGCTGGCGAAAAGTATTTCTGTCGCGGAAGCTCATTATTGGGATCTGCGCCCCGGAAATATCGCGCTGACCAGCCAGCTTCATTATCGCCTCGACGGTGTCACGCTTGGCCAAATCGCGGTCTCCGTTCCGGTTGGCATGCATATTCAATCGATCGAGGCGAACACGGTCTCGCTCGCCGGCGCGTTGCGGTTACCCATCGCCATCAAACGATGGGAAATCCAGGGCAAGGCGGCTCAGCGGCGTCTGATCGTCGAATTCGCCAAGCCGACATCGGGCGAACTCACGCTTCGGCTCGATGCTTTGCCGACCGAGCTTACCAATCGGCGTTTGGTGCTCAAGCTGCCTGCGCCCATTCAAGGCAAATCGACGGAGGGCTGGCTCGGGTATCGTCTCGACGCGACCGAATCGCGCGGCGCCGCGCAAAACCTTGCCGTGCAGAGCATGACGACGGCGGAATTTCTGCAAAATTGGCAACGCCTGGGGGGAATCCGGACCGCAGCGCCTACGCGAGCTTACCGCTTCCAGCGCAAGGCCGTCGTCGCTGGACTCGAACTTTTCGTTCTACCGAGCGAACTCAAGGCACGATGCGAATTTATCTGGAATATCGATTCCGCGGGCGCAGACCTTTCTGCCAGCTGCGTCCTCAACGATCCCGTCGGCGACATCAAAATTGCCGAATTCCAGGTTCCGGCAGGAATCGTCGTCGCAGGCGTGAGCGGGGTTGATGTCAATCGCTGGCAGCTGCACGAAAACCACCTCCAGGTTTGGCTCAAGCAGCCGAAAAAACAGACGACCATCACCATCGCGGGCTGGCGCGTCCATGCGAGCAAGAACATCAACCAGATCCACTCGGCTCTTGTGATCCAACCGCTTCATGCTCAGCTCGTCGATTCCGTGATTGAACTGCGACCTGATGTCGGGCTTGAAGTCGATGTCGTCAACCAGCGGGCACTTCGCCGAACCGCGAGAAAGCCTGTTCGCTTCGCGGTGACGGCTTCACCTTGGGATCTGACTTATAAGCTCCTTCGACCAAAAGTTTCGCCGGAAGTGGACACGGTCACGAGGGTGCAGCGCGACGAGTATGGAATCGCCTGGTCTCAGGAGCTGCGAGTACGGTCCGATCGCGGAAAACTTCCCTCGCTTCATGTCAAAATAACCGGGGAAGACGCCGACCGCGTGATGGTAAACGCTCCGGATGGCGTCGAATCAGTGCTGCCAACGAAAAAGACCGACGAATCACATTGGCAGATCAAGTTCACGAGTGGATTGCCCGCCGAAGTGCTGGTCACGCTTTCCGCGCGACTGAACGGCGACGGCACGGCTTCCAAATCCCTGCCCTCAGTCGAAATATTGGGCGCCGATGTCGCACGCCCATCTGTCACATGGAAGGACGTCGACCTCATCGATCCGAAGACGCGAAAGATCATTACGCACAACGCCAACGGCTCGAATGTCCCCGCCGGCTGGAAAACGGCTCCGCTCGAGTCCACCCCGGAAGTCGCGGCTCGCAAACCGGCGCCGGCCGTCGCGATTCGCGTCATCGCTCTCGCCGAGACGATCTCGCAAGCATCGCTCGGCGACTGGGTGCACGAAGCATCATGCTGGATTCGCGGCGAGCGGGCAACCGAGCTTCGGCTAGACTTTCCGCAACCCGTGGACATCTTACATCTCGCCATTGATGGACAGACGCTCTCGACGGCAGTGCCAGACGAAAACAGCCGAACGCTTACGCTGAAACCAGGCTTTGAGCCACGACATCTGGTGATGCGCTGGCGCTATCAACCCGGTTCGGAAAATCCAAACGAGCCGATCACTGAACCAGTACGGATTTCCAACGGTCGGCCTGGCATCAGCGGAAGCGTGTTGATCTTGTCCCGCGGGCTATCGGTGCGCGATCGCGGCACTGACGCTGAAGACCGCGTCCTGTTGCATTCGCTGCTGCAAGAGGCGGAGATTGAGGTCCGTCTCCTCGATCCAGCGCCGCCGGCGGGCACCGCGCTCAACAGCGACGTCCTTCAGCGCGTCGGCGCTGGGCAACTGCGGTTCCATCGGTTGCTGCGTCAAGCTTCGTATTTGAATAGCATCGCACCCTTTGCAGGCCCCGACTTTGACTCATCGGAAATCCAGGGACGCATCGAGAATCTAAAGAAGCGCAACGCCGAGCTTACCAAGAAACATGGCTGGGAAAAGCTCCGCCTGCACAACGAAAGGACGGCAGCCGTCACGCCATGCGCCATTCCTCGGGCCGAGTGGCCCATGCACGGATCGGTGCTCCTCGTGGATGCAGGTAAATCGACTCTTCCCCTGTTACCGCGTGGCGATACTGGCGATGCTGGAGTCTGGAGCGTCTCGGAACTGGCCATTCTTGTCGCTGTCGTGCTTTTCATTCTCTCCTTCGTTCGCCAAACGTATACCCTCGTACGTTTGGCGGCGCCCGAAATCGCCGCCCTGACGGTGCTCGCTGCGGCCGCCTCGTTGGGCGTCGGATTGTTACCGATCGTCTTGATGGCGTCTTTCGTGGCAATCCGTTTTTTCAACACTTTCATGAGGCTGCGCGCACGGTTTTTCCCGCCGCCGGCTCCCCGCAAATCCGCTGACCAGGCCTCGACACGAACTCTCCCGCCGACCGTGAATTGATACGTGCCGATTAATAAAATATTTCGGAAATCGTTCGAAAAAAATTCCCCTACTCGCCGATTCCCACTCGGAGATGAACCACAGAGACCCAGAGGCGTAGCGAAAAACAAAGGGAGAATCTATACCTCCATTCCGAATCGGTTGAATGAGACTGAGAATAGCTCAGCCCATTTCTTCGCTTTTTCTCTGCGTTGCCATGAACATAAATCTTTGCGAACGACGAAGATTTCCCAATACAGATCACGAAAGCTCGAAAGAACGAAATGCACGAAAAAAGGCCAGAGAAGGGGAGGAATGGCGGGATCGGATTCCTTCCCGTGACTTTTCCTACCTCGGTTCTTTCGTACTTTCGAGTTTTCGTGATCTGTATTTGATTGCGGCTTGCCGCGTTAGGTCTCCGTGCCTCTGTGGTTAATTTCTGGGAGGCACCTTCCTTCTTTGAGGATTAAAAATGAAACGCGTCGCATTTCTCCTGCTGGTCTTGATCGCGTTGCCTGATCATGGTAACGCGCAAAGCAGGCCGATGAAAGTCACCGACCTTTTCCGATTCAAACGCATTGCCGATCCGCAAATCAGCCCCGATGGCAAATGGGTCGTCTACACCCAGGGCGACGTCGATCTGGCAGGTAACAAGACCCTCGCCAATCTTTGGATTGTTTCGACGGAGAAAGGCGCCGTTCCGAAGCAACTCACCACCAGCAAGAAAAGCGATCGCCATCCGCGCTGGAGTCCCGACAGCAAATCGATCCTCTTCGAGTCGAGCCGATCCGGCTCGTCCCAGCTTTGGCTTGTCGATGCCGCCGGCGGCGAACCGCGCCAGCTTACCAATATCTCCACCGGCGCGTCCCTTGGCACGTGGTCGCGCGACGGCAAGCAGATCGCGTTCATCTCCACCGTTTGGCCTGAATACTCCGAAAAGCCCTTCAAGGACAGCGATGCCCTGAACAAGAAACGCATGGACGACATCGAGAAAAGCCCCATCAAGGCCAAGGTCTTCACCAGGCTCTTCTTCCGGCACTGGGATGAATACGTCGAAGATAAGAGAATTCACTTATTCACATTTTCATACCTCGACGGCAAGGCCAGCGAGCCGCGCGACGTCACTCCGGGCGATCGCGACGCCTATCCGACCTCGTCCACCTTCTCGATCGGCGACGACTTCACGTTCAGCCCGGACGGCAAGCACCTCTACTTCACCGCCGTGCCCGCGAAAAACGAAGCATGGAATACCAACTACGACATATGCCGGGTACCGCTCTCGCCCCTCGCCCCGCGTCCCTCGCCCCTCACAAATTGGGAAACGATCACCGACAACAAGGCCGCTGACGGTACGCCAGTGTTCTCGTCCGACGGCAAGTGGCTTGCCTATCGCGCCCAATCCCGCCCTGGGTTCGAAGCCGACAAATGGAACCTCATGCTGCTTCCCACCGAAACGCTCAACGAATCCGACCCGAAGAAACGCGCCAAACCACGGAACCTGACGGCCGAGTTCGAGGTGTCGGCCGAGCACTTCGTCTGGATGCCCGACAACGAACGCATCTATTTCGGCGCCGACGATCGAGGCAAGCACTGGTACTTCGTCGTCAATCTCAAGGAAACCAAACCCGCCGAGCGCGGCACGTTCATCCGCCACAATTCCAACAGCTCACTCTCCGTCAGCAGCGACGGCAAACGCATGGCGTTCACGCGGTCCGCATTGCATCATCCGAACGAAGTGCATGTCGCCATCGACCGCGTCGCCGACTGGGATGTCTTCAACGCCTCCAAGGCTAATACCAAGGTACTGTCCGAACTCAACCTGCCGCTTCCCGAGTCAGTCAACGTCCTCGGCGCCGGCGGCACGCCGATGCAGATGTGGATCCTCAAGCCGCCCGGATTCGATGCCAAAAAGAAATGGCCGCTCATATTGTTGGTGCACGGCGGCCCGCAAGGCGCGTGGAGCGATGGCTGGAGCAATCGCTGGAATCCCGAGACTTGGGCCGCGCAGGGCTATGTCGTCGCCTTGCCGAACCCGCGAGGCTCTACCGGTTTCGGGCAGCAATATGTCGACGAAATCAGCGGCGATTGGGGCGGCAAGTGCTACGAAGACCTGATGGCAGGCCTGAAGCATCTCGAATCCCAACCGTGGATCGACACCCAGCGCATGGCCGCCGCCGGCGCCTCCTTCGGCGGATACATGATGAATTGGTTCGCCGTCAACACGGGTAAATTCAAGACGCTCATCACGCATTGCGGAGTGTGGAACTTCGACAGCATGTACTCCACCACCGAAGAACTTTGGTTCGATGAATGGGAACACGGCGGCACACCCTGGGGCAAGAACCGCGCCTCCTATGAAAAGCACTCGCCGCACAAACTGGCCGCCAACCTCGGCAAGTTCAAGACACCCATGCTCATCATCCACAACGACCTCGATTTTCGCGTGCCCGTCAGCGAAGGCATCCAGCTTTTCACGACGCTGCAAAGACAGGGCGTGCCATCGCGCTTCATCAACTTCCCCGACGAAGGCCACTGGGTCTTGAGGCCGCGCAACAGCGAATATTGGCACAACGAAGTCTTCACCTGGCTAAAGAAGCACGCGGCGCCGGGTGGGAAGTAGCATCGTCCGCTTGCGGCTTAGCGCTCAACGCGTGCCCGGTGAGCGTTGATCGATAAGCCGCGACATAGCAGGGTGCGTCAAGCGCCAGCGCCGACGCACCCCGAATCCGCAAGCGTTCGGTGCCTCAGCACTGCGCTTGACACACCTTACGATTTCGGATTGAATTGAGAAATCGATTCAATCGGAGTACATCCATGCCGAACACGCTCCCGCTAATGAACTTGTCTCCTGAGGAAGCGATATTTCTTCGTCATTGGATTTACGATGAAATGCACTACCAAACAGGCCAAGGTCCCGCGAAGCGGTTGCAGTTGGCACACCAAGTCGCACCTGCCGATCTTGCGGCATTGCTAGCCGTGGCCATGCCTGTTCTTGGCGAACAGGAAGCCGCCGGCATTGGTCCTCCGCCGACGGAACCACCCGTTTGGCCGTGGCCGGGAGATGAGTGCAAGCGTCGAATTGCCGAGGCGCGGTCATTGCTCCCACGCAATACCCCGACGGCGAAGCCACTGGCGAAAGGTATCGCGTAAAAGAGAATATTTATGGAAGATTTCCGTTCCCTTATCGATGCTATTCACCGTGTGTTACCGGAGTCGCAGTTGAAGCCCGTCTCGACCTCGAATCTTTTGGCTATCCAGCGAACCTATCCTGACGTGCCCAACCATTATCTTTCTTTTCTTCAAAACGTTGGCTTCGGATCATTAGGCGACAGCTACTTCGCGATTTACAGCGGACTAATAAAGCCTGGTGATATTTATGGCGGCAACACTCCTGAAGCACTTGCAAACATTCTGTTTTTCGGCGATAATTTCGCGGGCTGGATGGTGGGATTCGATAAACGCAATGATTGGCAGATCGTCGGCGTAGATTCTGGAAGGCCGATTCCTACGATCCAAGAGGAAAAGACCATTGCAGAATTCATTGCCAAAGAAGTAGCGAATTGCGAACCCGAATGAATTCGCGTTCACAATTCTCGGAGTGCATCTACGCCGAACACGCTCCCAAAGATGATCTTGTCCCGTGAAGATTTCGTGTCGATTGTGACTTGGCGATCGCACTGGCCAAAAGCGCAAACCACGACCAACAGCAAAGGACACCGCCATGCCGCTACGGGACCATTTTCGCTCGCCTGTTAATGACAAGCACTCGTGGGACGAAGTCCATGGCGGATGGCCCATGATGCTCGTTCAACAATTGTTCGGTATTTTGCCCGCTGGTTACTCGGCATCGCCTCGCGTTCATCTCGGACGGACTTTCGAGATTGACGTATCCGCTTTCGAGAACGATGAAACGTCAACCTCGGACTACTCCGGAAATGGAGGAAACGGATTGGCAGTTTGCGTCGCCCCGGAACCAACCCTCACTCTGGAAGCCGAACTGCCCGATGACGATGAGTACGAAGTGCGCATTTACGACTCGGCACGCGAACGCCGATTGGTAGCCGCCATCGAAATCGTCAGTCCTTCGAATAAGGATCGGGCCGAGAGCCGGCGTTCGTTTGTCGCCAAGGTGGCCGCTTTGCTGCAAGAAGACGTGTGCGTGTCGATTGTCGATATCGTGACGATACGCCAATTCAATCTCTATGCGGAACTACTTGATTTGATCGGCCGCAGCGATCCGCAACTCGGCACCGAACCGCCGCCGGTTTACGCCGTCACGCTTCGCAATCGCAAGCGAATCCAGCAACGCTCGCTCGTTGACCTTTGGCACTATCCGATGACGCTCGGCCAACCTCTGCCGACGCTCCCAATCTGGCTCGATACCGACCTCCATATTCTACTACCACTCGAATCAAGCTACGAGGAAACCTGCCGGCTGCTGCACATTCGATGAGGTTCACATCCCCGCGCTCGCGATATGCCGCGCCCACTTCGCATCGTCGCGGGCCGGGAAATCGCTGCGGAAGTGGACGCCGCGCGATTCCTCGCGCGCAAGAGCTGCGTCGATCATGAGCCGGGCAATCGTCAAAAGGTTCTGCAACTCCCAGCCCGCTCGCATGTCGAACTCGCGCGTCAGGGCATAGCGGCACCAAAACTCCACGTCTTGCTTCGCCTCCTCCAATCCCGATCGCTCGCGCACCACGCCCATGTTGCGCACCATCAAACTGCGCAGCGAATTCGTGACATCCACCACATCGATCGGCTCCTGGCTTTCCGAATCGAATCGGCTCGCCAACGGCAACGCGGTGTACGAGTTCGGCGTCCGCGCCGCAATCTCACCGGCCCCGCGCGCACACGCCGAGCCGAACACGAGCCCTTCGAGCAAACTGTTCGACGCCAGCCGATTCGCCCCGTGCAACCCGCTCGACGTGACCTCGCCCGCCGCCCACAGACCCGGAATCGTCGTGCGGCCATGCTCGTCCACCGTCACGCCGCCGATCATGTAATGTGCACCGGGACGGATCGGAATGAGATCCGTCGTGATGTCGATGCCGAACCCCTTGCAAACCTTGGCGATGCCCGGAAACCGCCGCAGCACGAGCGCCTTGTCCAGGTGCCGAAGGTCGAGGTAAACGTTCGGGTGCTTCGTCTCTTCCATCCGGCGAACGATGGCCTGGGCGACGACATCGCGCGGCGCAAGCTCGGCACGCGGATCGACATCGAGCATGAAGCGGCGCATTTTCTTGTCACGCAGATACGCCCCTTCGCCACGCACTGCTTCGCTGATGAGGAATCGGCTCGAACCCGCCACGTACAGCACCGTCGGATGAAATTGCATGAACTCCAGGTCGCGCAATTCCGCGCCAGCGCGATACGCCGCCGCCATGCCGTCGCCTGTCGCCACGGGCGGATTGGTGGTTTCGCGATAAACCATCCCCGCGCCGCCGGACGCGAGAATCGTCTGCTTGGCCCAGATAAGAAGTTTTCCCTGGTTAGGCCGATGCACGACGGCGCCGACGCAAACATTCCTCCCCTCTCCCCCCGGGAGAGAGCAAGCAATCCTCCCCTCTCCCCCCGGGAGAGGGGTCGGGGGTG
>CAZAFH010000028.1:0-66163 GCA_964484265.1 uncultured Singulisphaera sp. | reverse complement strand
CATTTGCTGTTGGCCAAGCGCCCCCCCTGTTGGCCAGGGCGCGTTCGGCTGGCAGGTTCATCGCGGTCGATGTGCCTTTGTCGAGTTCGCTGGCCGCGGTGAATTATTGCGTCGGGAATTCTCACATGGCTTTCTTTCGGGATAGCCTCTTAGTCTGAAATCGTCTTTAATGCCGAAAATGGGTAGGATTGGTGTGCTTTTGTTATCAGTAAGGAAAGATCGTCCGACGAATTTGGAAGATTGCCCCGAAATTAGCTTGACGAACGGTTCGCCAATGGTCAGTATGTACTTTTGTGAGAATATTGGTAAAATTCCTATAAATGTGGCAGTTAACCTATTTCCGTATTGCGGGGACGGCCCATGCCCTTGAAGCCCGACGTACGTGTCAACCTTGACCTCTCGCGCACCACTTTTTGGAGCTGGCTTTTTCCACGCCGGCACAAGCCAATCCGGCCACGGTATGTGAGTCTGCGCCTGGAATGTCTGGAAGAACGTACGCTCTTGGCAGCGTCGATCTTCGGCAACGTATTCAATGACCTCGTCGGCGACGGATTGCATCAGCAGCTGGATCCGCCTCTTGCCAGTCAGGTTGCTTACCTCGACCTCAACAATAACAACCGGTTCGATTCCGTCGTGACGCCGTTCGCCGTCAACTCCGGATCTTCCGGCACATCGTTGCCTATCGATACGGCGCCAGGAGAATTGGGGACGTTTGGATTCTTCACCTCGCCACTCGCCGTTCAGGGGGTCGCGGATCGTCCGATCAAGAATATCTCGGTGACGATGGATCTGACCAACAACAGCAACGATGCGATCCAGATCGCGCTGTTGAGTCCGCTCGATATCGATGTGCCGCAGGTGCCGGTGTTGTTCACTATTGCGGCACACTCGACCTTCGCGGGGACATTCGACGGCAATTCCACGAACCCGATACTACTCTATCCGGTGCCGTTGCCCAGTGGTTACAACGGCACCTACGCGCCGCAGATGCCGTTCTCGAACCCGCAACTTTTCTTGTACAATGGCGATCCGAACGGCGAATGGGGTCTGGCGTTCGCGCCGCCGAACCCGGCTGACCTGGCGCAGGTGGAGTTGCGCAGCTGGTCGATAAAGTTCACTCAGGCGGAACCCAGCGCGACAACCGATTCCGCCGGTAATTACTCGTTCACGAACCTGGCGTCAGGTACCTATCACGTCGGTCTGGTTCATGCCACGGCGGACTCGGTTACCAGCGCCGGCGGCGCGGTGCAGACAGTCAATCTGGCGTCCGGCCAAACCGCCACGGGCGTCGATTTTGGCGTCCACGCGAATCCCGATCTTACGGGGGTCTACTTCGCGGTGTCCTCCTCAGCCTCTGCCTGGGGTCAGCCGATCACCGTAGACTACACGTTGACGAATCGCGGCGTTGGCGACGCAACGGCGTTCGATGTCGGCCTTTATCTTTCGCAGAACGGCGTCATCGTTCCCAGTGCACCTCTGCGTATCGCCACGATCCACTTCGACGGACTGGCGGCGGGAAAATCGGCCAGTGGATCGGTGACGGCGTTGTTGCCCGCATCGAGTCCATTCGGTGCCACCGCCCCGGGGACTGCTTACGTCGGATTGATCATCGATCCCGCCGGAAGTTTGACGGAGAGCGTCGCCAATCAGAGCAATCAAGGCGCGGGTATCGATTTGGCGCCGCTCGCCATGGCGGCGAACACCGCGGTTTCCAGCGAGGGCGTTCAGCAGGCGCCCTCCGTGGCTGTCGATCCCAAAAACGCCAACCATATCGCCACCGCCTACATGGACTACTCCCTGCTGACAACCGGTTACGCTGGCATCCGCGTTGCCGTCTCCAGCAATGGCGGCGCCTCGTGGACTTACAGCACGATCCCGTTGCCGGCTGGCTACGATCAGGGCGCGTCCGATCCGACGGCGGTGTTCGACAATTCCGGACATCTATTCGTCAGCTTCATGGCGGCCACGTTCCTTGGCACAAAGCCCAACCTGACCAGCGCTGACAGTAACCAGCGCATCTTCGGTTTCCAGTCGAACAACGGCATCTTCGTCGCCCGGAGCAATGATGGAGGCTTGAACTGGCACGCGCCGGTTCCCGTCGAAACCAACGTCTATACCGGTACTGCGGTGCCTTTCGACACGTATCCCAACATGGCGATCGACACGGGCACGACGCTCCCCGACGGCAGCAATCCACTCTACGTGACATGGACGCGGTATTATCCTGCCGGCCAGTTCCCGGGCGATCCCTCGTCCACAAACGGCAGCGACGTGATGATCGCGGTATCCAACAACGGCGGCGCCGACTGGGCGACTTCGCTTCAATACGTGCCGTCGCCGCCGCTCGCCAACCAGGATTATGGTTTCGTCGTGACCGCCCCGAACGAGCACATCACCATCGACACGAGCGGGGGTTATTCGGGCAAGCTGAAGGTGCGAGTCCTGAATGGCAGCGCGACCGCGCTGGTGGCGGGCAATCAATTCCTAACCTCCGGCTCCTTCGCGACGTTCGATCTGTCCGCAGTGCCGGTCGGCGATACCGTGTATGTGCGCGTTTCGGGCGATCCCAGCAACCCGCTTACTGGCGGCGATACGGCCACCTATGAGCTGAAATTGTTGGACGGTGCCACCGTCGTTGATTCGGGGACCGACTCGCGCGTGGTTCCGACCGGACCTGGAACGGGATTGGTCAGCGCGATCAAGGATCCTCATGCCGGCACTCTCGATCAGGGAGCCGCGGGCACAGGCACGGTAGGCCTTTCCAATGTCACCGTCGGCGGTGGGGCGGTTTACGTTTCGACCTATACGGGCGGATACTTCACGGTATACGTGTCGTTCGACGGCGGGCAGAGCTTCTATGCTCCCGACTTTCTGACTTACCAGCAAAATCCGTTCAACTACGTCAGCACGCAGGTCAAGACCGATCCGACGCTGGGCAGCGATCAGTTCCGCACGCTGCCAGTCCATCTCATCGCCGCCGATCCGATTCGGCCCGGCGTGCTCTACGCCGTCGGCGCCAATTCGGCCGATCAGCTTGCTGCCGGCGCTGTCGCGGCGAGCGGCATCGTCTTTGCCGTCTCCTACGATTACGGCCAAAGCTGGACGACGAATTTCACGGTGGGCACGAATCCGGCGCCGCTGGAGATCCCCGCCGAACAGGTGGCCAAGGGTTTCTATCCGGTACTCAATGACGACAATGGCGGCCAGTATCCGCCGTTCGCCGACTCGCCGCAGAGTCAGGTCATCAGTTACCAGGCCATGCCCAGTATCTCGGTCGATGCGCAGGGGCGAATCGTCGTGATCTGGTACGATACGCGGGGCGATCTGTCCGGCCAAAAGCTGGGCGTTTGGGGCACCATTAGCACCGATGGCGGGCAGCATTTCAGCCCGAACTTCCAGATTACCAGCACCAATTTCGATCCCAATGCGGCGGCGTTCACCGATGCCAACGGCAACAGCAACTTCTATCTCGGCGACCACATCGGCGTCGCGGCGGCCAATGGCGCTTTCTACGCGGTCTGGACTGACGCACGCACCGGCACGCAGCACATTCAGTTCGCCGCCTCCTTGCTGACCCCGATTCCTGCGGCGCCGGCAGACCGGTTCTCTCCAAACTCCACCTTGGCAACTGCGACTCCCTTCGGGACAATCACGGTTCAACAGAGCGTGCCGCAGCTGGTTCTGCCGCCGGGCTCGCCAAATGAATGGTTCGCCTTCCAGGCCGGCGCCAGCCACGTTAGCATCTCCGTCAGTGCGGACAGCGGAGGAAGCAAACTCGCCTTGCAACTGACCGACGCCAACGGCGTTCCGGTCGAGGGCGCCGTTGTCACGCCAGTGCTGAACGCGGCGGGGACTAACATCGGCGCCGCTATTGCAGCGCCCAGTTCGCCAGGCACTACTTACTTCATCCATGTGTCCGCGCAGACCGACGCAGCGATCAAGTACACGCTGACGCTAGGTTCGTTGACGGCGGACCTTGGCACCCGCGTCGAAGGAAACATCAGCGACACGGTTGACCTGGGCGGCCAAAATGTCTATCGAGTCGCCGTTGCGGTCACGGGCACTCTGGTCGTCAACTTCTCGTCGCCGGAGTCGGCCGGATCCGGGTTGAATGTGAAAGTACTCGCGGGAGATGGACGGAATGTTCTGACCGGTAGCCTCGCGCCGGTGACGACCTACGATGCGAACGCGACCTTCTCGTTGCCAGTAATTGCCGGGCAGGTCCTGCTGTTCCAGATCTCGGCCGTGGATGGAGATTCCTCCGGAGATTTCCAACTCCACTTCACCGATCTCGATCAATATCAAGGTTCCACAGATCACGGCACCCACGCCACCGGTTCGATTAGCGACGGTCAGGTGGTACCCGTACCTCAGTTAGGCAATGCCGATTACGGCCTGCAAACCCTGCTTGGCGGCAATGTCGAGGTCGTAGTCACCACGGGTGGCGGCTATGCCGGTTACCTGAATGTCCGGGTGCTGGATCCGGTAGCAGGTTATTACTTCGTCCCCGGCGGCTTTCCTCAGCACCTGGAATCCGGCGATACATGGACATTTCCTCTGGGAAATCTCGATCCGGAGGCAATCGCATATGTCCGAATTTCCGGAGTCGGTTTCAATCCAGGCGATGAAGCGAATTATTCCATCCAGCTCATCAATCTTGACCACGCTTCAGTGGTCGAGGACGGCGGGACCGATTCGCGCTCGGTCCCATCCATCGCAGATATTGGGCCCCAGAACCTCGCCAATCGCGATTACACCGTCACCCCCGCGGTGAGCGGCACCCTCAATATCACGATGAACACCAGCGGGGGTTATGCAGGCGCGCTCAAGGTGCGTGTCCTGAATACCTCGAAAACGGCGCTCCTTCCCGGCGGCGGCAATCAGTTTGTGGAATCGGGCGACACGGCCCATTTCAGTGTTCCCGTCACCGCGGGGCAGCCGATCTACATTCGCGTTTCCGGTCTCGAACTGAACCTCGGCGATGAAGCTGACTACACGTTCCAACTCGACAACCTCGATGAGGCGGCAACGCTGGGCATCTCTACGCTCTTCTTCGCCACCGTCGGCGACCCGACCTCGATCGCCGCCGCCGACCTCGGCAATGGACATGTCGATCTGCTCGTCGGCAACACCGATACCACGGATTCGCTGGGGATTCTGCGCGGCACCGGCAACGGCACGTTCTGGTCCGAAGCTCAGTATGCCGTCGGCCCGGGACTGAACACTACGCTGGGCGCCAACGATCGGCAAATTGCCGTGGCCAACCTCAACGGCGACGCGGTTCCCGATGTCGTCGTGCCCAACTTCCGCTCCGCCGACATCTCCGTATTGATCGGCAATGGTGACGGGACCGTCCAACCGCAACGCCGATTCGACGCGGTCACGAACGTCAATTCGATCGTCACCGGGAAGTTCACGCCGTACGGCAATACGGACGTCATCGCACTCGAGAATTTCGCCGGGGGCGCTGCGGTCAGCCTGGCGTACCTCAAGGGCTACGGGGACGGCACGTTCGCGCCTCCCGTGTTCTATGAAACCGTTTTCAAAAACGGCGCCGGGCCGATCGTCGTTGGCGATTTCAACGGGGATAACAACCTCGACGTTGTCGTTTTCAGCAAGAACGTCGCCGTTGGTGAAATATTTATCGGGGTTGGGAATGGCACTTTCCTCCCGGGCCGTGTTTTCACGACCGGCGAAGCGGTCGCTGCCGCTGCCACCGCCGATCTGAATGGCGACCACATTGCCGACATCGTGACGACTGGCACCAATTCGGGCAGCGTCTACGTGATGTTCGGCAACGGCGATGGCACCTTCCAGACGCCCGTCGCCTATCACGCCTTGCCTCCGCGGGCGGGCGACAACGTCACCGTGCCTGGTCTGGCGCTGGTGGATTGGTCTGGCTCAGGACACCTCGACATCATCGTCAGCGCACAGTCGCGCAGCGGCCAGGGCGCAGCGTCGGTTCTCTGGCTGCCTGGCGATGGCCTTGGCAATTTCGGCAATCCTCAGGTGCTGGCCCATACCACGATCGCCGGCACCATTGTCGCCGGCGACTTCGGCAACGGCGCCACCGACCTCGCAATCACCGACAAGGGGGGCGTCACCGTCGTCTACGGCTCGGCCCTTTCCATTCCCGCCAACAATACCTCCGCGGCCGCGCGAAAACTGGGCAACGCCGAACACCTCGTCACGTTGCCCGAGGCCATCGTCTCGACGCATCAGGACGCTTACTTCTCCTACCTGGTCCCCGTCGATCCCGCGCCCGGTTCTGGAGATCAAGTCGTCGATATATCAGCGCCGTTCTCGAACACGGCATCCGGTGGCCTCACGCTTGAGGTGACCGGCGCGGTTCGCATCCTCCAGAAGTACAGCGACGCCGGTGGCGCACATTGGCGCGTCCTGGCGCAGCAGGGCAGTACACTCTCCATTCACGTCGGTGGACTGTCTGGAGGGGTCGGTGTGTACAGCCTCGACATTGACGTCTTGCCGCAGATCGTGAGCGTCCAGGCGCAAGCCGCATTCCCAGGGGCGCCTCCCACCAGCCTGGTGATTACGCTCCAAGGAGACAACCTCGATCCGCTTCTCGCCAACGACCCGGCGAATTACACGGTCTATCGCACCGGCGCCGATGGGGTCACGCCGATAGGCTCGCCGATTTCGATTGGCACGGTTCTCTACAACCAGGGCGCCGCGATTCAGGTGGAACATGACCGCACCTTCCCGACGGCGGTCCGTCAGACGGTCACTTTATCCTTCGTCACTGCTCTGGATCCGACAGCAACCTACATGGTCACCCTGTCTTCCAAACTGCAGACCGCCAAGGTAATTGCCGACGAAACGGCTCCCTTGATCGGCGGAACGGCTTTCCTGGAGCATCCAATCGTCTCGGTGTCGGCGGGACCGCTGAAAAACGGCGCCAGCGTGGCGGTAAAACCGATCGTCGATTCCGGCAGTCTCGATCAGCTTCATAACGGCACTGCTTTCCTGTCCCAGCTTCACGACGACCTCGGTGCGCAACTCGACTCGCTCCTAAAATTGCTGGGCGATAGCCCGCTCATCTCGACCGCTTTGACGAACGAGATACTGGCGAGGTTCCTGCCCGGCTATGTAGCCTCAGGCAGCACGACGCCGTTCCTCATTATCTGGCTCGACCCGGTTTCCATTCAGCTTGCCGACCCAAACGGAACACGGCAAGCATTCAATCAGCAAACTAACACTGTCACCAACGGCATCAATCACAGCTTCCTCGAAGTGGGTGGCAACGTCCAAGTCATGGTGGTAGCGGCCGTCACCGGCCTATATCAGCTTAACATCAGCGACGTCGCCTCAGGCTCCCGTGGTGGCGCTATTGTTTTCAACGGTCCTCAGGTGCAGACCGTTGCCATGACGGAAGCCATGCGCCAGGGAACCCAGGAGTTTAACTTTGAATTCCTGCAGAGCGATTCAGGCGAAGTAAGCGGCGGCACCGGAGGGATTACGAGTAGTCCCTCGGGCGTCGGCAGCCCCGCCTTCCTTTCTGTATTCTTCAAGGGTTTCAACAACGGGACGGAGTTTGTTTCCCTCCTGAATGAAACCAATTCCACCGAGAACGACTCGGCGCAGGCTTCCGATAGCCCCAGCCCGAGCACCTTCTCGCCCATCGTAGTTGCCGCGCAAAGCAGTGCATCGGCATCGTCGGGCAACTCTCTCTTCCTGGTTCGTGCCGCTGAACGTTTGACCGAGATCCTGACGGAGGAAGGGGGCGTGCAAACGTTCGCGGGTTCCGTCATGGAGTTCATGCGATCGGCGCCCGCCTTGCGTCTGTTGCGCAATCTGCTGGGCATTCCGGTGCCACCGCAGCAAGAAGAGGAGGAAGAAGAGCAGGATCCGTCTTGCGGCGTCCCGATCGGAAGTGTACCCGCCCAGCCCACGCAGCCTGCTCAGCCCGCCGAAATGCCGGCGGCGCCTTCCGCGGAACCTGTTACGCCGCGAAATGATGAAGCCACCCTGTCGTCTATCGATCTCCTGCCAGCCGCTGCGTCTCCTGTGATGGAAGCGAATCCGACGGAACCGGTCAGAAACGTCTCCACCATGCGTCGCCTGCAGGGACTCTTCGTCACCGGCATCCTCGCGGTCGGCGCCACGATTGGATTGGCCTTCGCGCCGAGGGAAGAGGAAAGGCGGTCCGTTGGATTGCGCCAGCGATCTGGAGACGCCGGGTAGGGCACCATCTACGTGTTTGCCCTCGTGCGATGCGCTTCGCCTACCACCGCTCTGTTGGCGCACTAGAATTTCAATGCGACCGTTTTTTCCACTGCGTGCCGCCTTGCTATCAAGTAACGCCGCGTGGTGATTCTACCGTGCCTGATCCCATCCCAAGAACCTTACCGTGCTTCCACCGAGGAACTGATGGCTCAGAAAGCCGAGCAAGATCCCGTCGCAGGGTTAAGCGACCTGCCGACTGCCAATCGCCAAAAACCCGAGGGGGAAGCGACTGGGGAATACGTCGTTGAGGCGCCGCCGGTTGACGACGCCACCTGCGATATCCCCGCGTCTTCGCCATCGCTGGGCGCAGCTACGTGCGACATACCCGTGTCTGCCTCTTCATCTGCGGTCGGCAACGCAACTTGTGATTTTCCGGCGGCGGTGGCGCCGTCCGTGTCCCCCGAACTCGACGGCGGCACCGTAGACTTTCAATCGCCAACGGAAGGGTTCGCAAACGGCGGTGCGGCCCGGCTAGGGGACGAAACGTGCGAATTTGGCACTTCCAAGCCAGCGACCCTGCGTCCGCCCATCGACGCCACGCAACCGGCGGTACCCGACACGAAGGCCAAAAATCCGGTCCCCGCGCGAGCAGGCCGGTACGTGTTCAAAAAATTCCATGCCAAGGGAGGCATGGGCGAGGTCTGGCTTGCAGAGGATTCCGACATTGGTCGGCAAGTCGCGCTGAAGCGCATTCTTAAAAACCGGAAGGGCAACTCGCTGGAATTCATCAAGGAGGCGCGCGTCACTGGACAACTCGAGCATCCGGGGGTCATCCCTGTCCACGAACTGAGTCTCGATGACAACGGTCAGCCGTACTACGTGATGAAATTCGTGCACGGCCAGACTCTCAAGGCGGTGATCGATGATTACCATGGGCAAAAGGCGGACGCCGCAGCGTCACGGGAAGTGCAATGGCTCCGCTTGTTAAACATTTTCCTCGATCTCTGCCAGACGATCGCTTATGCGCATAGCCGGGGAGTCATTCATCGAGACATCAAACCCGATAACGTGATGGTGGGCGCCTACGGGGAGACACTGGTGCTGGACTGGGGGCTGGCGAAAATCGTGGGGGAGCCCGAGAGCGAGGACACGTCGGGTCCGATTCAACTCTCCGGCGCTGACACGATGGAATCGCAGGCTGGTTCGGTCAAAGGGACGCCGAGTTTCTTCGCGCCCGAAGTCGCCAGCGGGAAGGTGGACGAGGTGAACCATCTCAGCGATGTCTACCTTCTGGGCGCGACGCTTTACAACATGATCACTGGAAGGCCGCCGCGCACCGGCACCAAGCTTCCGGAGATTCTCGAACTCGCGCGAACGACCCCGCCCGTGGCGCCGCGGTTGCTGGACCCGACCGTGCCAAAGCCTCTCGACGCGATTTGCCGAAAGGCGCTCGCACATCGGAAGGCGGATCGTTACTCTTCCGCCGCGATCTTGGCGGAAGACGTGCAACGGTATCTTGCCGGGGAGCCGGTCGCGGCTTATCCGGAAAATTTCCTGGAGCGGACCTGGCGCTGGGTGAAGCGTCATCGCACGGCTCTGAGCCGGACCGTCGCGGCCTTGCTGTTCGTTGCCGTGGCAGGCGCCGCCGCCCTCTGGGTTCGCGACGCCGAGTTGCGCCGTATCGCGGAAGTTCAAGAAGAGGCGGAAAAGCGCCAGGCGGCCCAGGTCCAGGCTGAAAAACTTCAGAGTGAAGAGACTGCGCGGCAGCAAATCAAGAGTTTTCGGGCCCGCCTGGAGGAGGCGCGTTTCTTCGCCGCAAGCGCCAACCCTGTGGGCGAGGCCATGCTCGGACTCGACGCCGGACAGGCTGAGACCGCTGCGGCCGAAGCGCTCAAGATCGCAGACACCTGGGGACCCGAACTCGATAAGATGCCGCTCGAAAACGAACGTCCCGCTCTCAAAAACGACCTGTATGATCTGTTGCTCGAACTCGCCCAGCTTAAGAGTCGGCGAGACGCCAAGGCGACCCATTCCCTCTTGGATCGTGCTGCCAGTCTTCAAACGCCGAGCCGGAGTTACTATCGGATCCGCGCAAATTACTGGCAACACGAAAAAGACGACGCGCGGGCTCAGGTGGACCTGGAACGCGCCCGGAATCCTGAGACTCCAGCGTCTGCCATGGATTTCTACCTTCTCGGTGAAGCAAGCCGCGTCGAGTCGCTGCGGCAAGCGAAGGACAACATCAACGAGGGGAAGCAGGCGGGCATAAAGGCTTTGCTGGCACGCCGCGAAGCGCTCTTGGAAGCAGTCGGATTCTATCGACAGGCGCTGCGAAAAGACCCCGATCATTACTGGTCGCACTTTCAACTCGGCGCCTGTTACGCGGGTCTGGGCTCTTATGCCGAGGCAGCCGAGGCATTGGGTGCCTGCATCGCGCTGCGGCCTCGGGCTCCGTGGGGTTACAGTTCTCGCGGCCTGGCTTTGTCCAACATCAAGGAGCGCGCTGCGGAAGCCGAGGCCGACCTCGACCACGCCATCCAACTCGATCCGTCGTTTCAGCCGGCCAAGCTCTACCGCGCTTTTTTCTATGCGGCACAAAATCGCTATCCGGAAGCCGAGACGGCGTTCGCGAAAATCCTGCCCCCCGCGGAAACCAATCCGTTGCCCCAGGTTTTTCTCGCGAGGGGCCAGATGTACATGGATCAGGGCAAGTTCGACAAAGCTATCGAGGACTTCGAAAAGTTCGCGGCCGGCGAGCGGCCACTTCGCGCGGTTTTTCTCCACCTCACGCGCTGTTATCTCGTGGAAGGCAAGCAGAAAGAAGCTCTGGCTAGCATGTCCTCTTTCTTGAAGGCCGATGACGCCAAGCTCACCCAGGTCCAACTCCACGAGCGGCGCGGCCGTGAGTTTCGACTCATGGCGGCGGAGTTTCCCGCCCAGGCCACGAATCGCCGTGAGGGGGTTCTTCTCCTATCGCTTGCCGAAATCGAATCGGCAATAAAGCTCGGAGGGAAGACCGCCACGGTTTTCGACGAGTTGGGCAGCATCCACGAGAAACTTGCCGAGGTGCAGCCCAAGCAAGCCGCGGCACACATGAAATCAGCCGCGGCAGCGTACGGGAAGGCCATCGATCTCGCGCCGAAAGAAGCTGGTGTCTTGGTCAAACGGGGCTGGTTATTTGCCAACCTGAACGAAAACGAAAAGGCCCGCGACGATTTCACCCGCGCGGTCGAAGTCGCCCCGGCCAACGCCGAGGCCCACACCGGTCTCGGGTACACTCAGGCGATCCTGAAAGCGCCCGGACCAGCACGCGTCCAGGCGAACCTGGCTCTTCTGCACGGCGGCGGAGATTATCTGGTCCTGCACAATACCGCCTGTATCTTCGGCGCCCTCACTCAGACCGATGCGCCGCGTGCCAAAGAATATGAAGACATGGCGATCGCCCAACTCGCTCGGGCCATCGATCTCTGGAGACTTGGAGGGAAACGCGGTCCCGATGAAATCGCCCTCATCGAGGTCGAGCCAGCTTTCCCGCAAAGCCTGCGTGCCCGCCCCGAGTTCCAGCGGCTTCTCAAAAACAAGAAATGACAAACCAAGTGACCAAATCGCCCGGACAAATTACGTGAGTGTCACGTTGCGCTTCTAACACCACCGTTTCTAATAACCCACGGAGAACCCATGACCAACGAACCGCAAGCCCCCGGAAACATCAACCCGCAAGCGTTGCCTCAGTTCCAGACCGATGCGAGCGATGTTTCAGCCGTCTTCGCCAACTTTTGTACCGCCAGAATGACTCCCGAGGAGCTGATTCTCGATTTCGGCCTCAACACGCAATTGGTGCCGACTCCGGGGGAGCCGATCAAGTTGACCCATCGCGTGGTGATAAACTTCTATACCGCCAAACGTTTGCTGGGTTTGCTCGACACGATCGTGAAGCAGGTAGAGGCGAATTACGGTGTCCTGGAACTGGATTTCCAAAAGCGGATCCAGCCCCCCGGCTAGCGTCCTCTGGAAGGACTGGTCCCGGAAAAGGGAGGGGTAGGTAGAGAAGCGGCTTGCAGTTCCGTGGACGTTCATGCGTCCCGGATGCCCAAGCATGTTCTTTCTTCGGCAGTTTGAGCAATTCAGCAGCGAGGGCGTCGAGGTCGAGGCTTTTTGCGTTTCTGAATGGCTGATGCAACCGTCGGACAAATGATCACTCCCATAGGTGTACGAGAGCGGTTTTGCGGACAAAGCGTTTTTGCGAGGCGTGGCTCAGGCGACCACCAAGCTAGTGGGATGCGCGGAGAGGGTTATCCCTTGGCGTGATACTCGCTAGCAGAGCCACATCCTCTATTTAAACCAGCAAGGCAAGCCTCGAAAAGCGGCCTCGTCACCAGAATCTGTGGGCGAATTCTCGCTCGGGCAGTTTGCCGAACTGGTGGTAGAGCACGGTTTTTGCCGCGTCAAGACTGCGGTATCCATAGGCTTTCTTCATCGCCAATTTCACCTTGTAAAGCATCCCCTCCACGCTGCCACACGATAATTCACCCTTCGCCTCGAACCAGTTAAGCAGCATCCGGGCCACATCGACGACGCAGTTATCACTTCTCAGGGATGGTGGGCGGTCCGTCGAGGTATCCGAGAGAGCTCAGAAAACGATCCATCGCATGTACCGTGCGTCGGTAGGCGCTGCCATCACCTCGTCCAAAGTTGAAGAAACCGTGTTCGGCTCCTTCGAAGAGCATCAATTCGCTGCGGCTGCCGACCTTTTTCATGCTTTCCTGGAATTCCCGGGCGGTCTCAACAGGAATCAGCTTGTCCTTTGTGCCAAGGAATACGATGGTAGGCGGCATTCCTTTTCGGATGTTATGCAAAGGGGATATCTCCTTGTAACGATCTTTCACACGGTCGTAGCCGTATCCTTTTGGGCCGTTGTCGTAGACCGGGTTGAACAGGACAAGAGCATCGGGGCGTGGGCTGACGTTCCGATCGTCGCCTGCGGCATCGAGTCCAGGAACGGTGGCGACGGCTGCCGCGACGTGTCCTCCCGCCGAACCGCCACCGGCTGCGATGCGTTTGGCATCAATTCCGAGCTTTTCCGCATTGGCGCGAATCCATCGCAATGCCGATTTGCCATCGGAAACGCAATCAAACGGCGACGTGCCGTGTTTGCTTTTGATACGATACTCGGCGGACATGGCGACCATGCCGCGTGATGCGAGATATTCGCAGTGCGGATAAAACTGCGATGGCGAACCGCCGACCCAGCCGCCGCCGAAGAAAAACACGATGGCCGGGCGGCGATCGGCAGGCTTGTGCCCTTTCGGCTCGAAGACGTGTATCTGCAGGTCGATCTTGTCGATCGTTCGATAAACGATCTTGCGGGTTGGCGTCAGCGATTTCTTTTGCTTCGCGGCCGTCTGAGAAGCGAGAATGAGCAGAAACATGCAGGCCGTTACTATGCGATTCATGATGGGTTCTCCGTGGATCGAGTTTCAAGCACGTTCGACTACCGGCGTGACGCCAAGTATTCCACCAAGTCCGCGAGTTCCTGGGCAGTCATGTCGCGGAAGAGCAGTTCGGGCATCAGCGAGTTGCGTTGCGGCGAGAGCGTTTCGATGTCGTCAACTGCCAGGGCGGCGATTTTGCCCTGGACGTCTTTCATGACAATCTCCGTTTTGTTTTTGCTGACAATCAAGCCCGAGTAAACCATGCCGCTTTTCATTTCGAACAGATAGGTGACGTATTCTGGCTCAATGTTCTTGGATGGATTGAGAATGCTATCGAGGATCTTGGCCCGATCGAGTTTTTTGCCGATCTGGCGCAGATCGGGTCCGATGTCATTACCAATACCGTCGGTACGATGGCAGTTCACGCATCGGCCGGTTTCGAGGAACACTTTGCGGCCACGGTTGATGTCGCCCTTCAAGGCAAGGAGTTCCGCGGGCTTGACGACCGACCCGAGACGCTTGGCACGTTGCTCTTCCGGCACGAAGCGCTCAAACAGGTCGCGCACGTCGGCATCGGAATGCATCGTCGCCTCTGCCAAGATCGCCTTACGGGTCGCGTCGGGCATTCGGCGCGTGTCGAATGCGTGGAGCAGGGCGAGAGCGCCGCTGGGCGACGACAATAGCCGCGTGGCCGCCGCTTTGGATCGGGCAGGCGTCTTAATTTCGGTGAGAGCGGAACGCTGAGCCTCGGAAAGCGAGGTCAGCTTTGCCTGCGGGTCGAGCGATTTGATCCAGTCGTGGATGAGCGTCAAGCCAGCTTCGTCGATCACGTTCGATCCGAAGTACGGCATCCGGCCGCGGCCGAGCTTGGCCATACGGTAATAGATTACGGACCGGAATGGATCACCGGCGGCAACGTTCATGGCGCTGTGAATGCCGAATGTTCCCTGTGCCGGCGGCGTTCCGACCATGAGCGTTTTTGGGAGCGGCAGATCGTATTGCAACTCGAAGACCGCCGTGCCACCGCCGCCGCGCCGATGGCAGTGGGCGCAATTCGTGTGCAGGTAGGCGCGGGCGCGATCGTCTATGCTAGCTTTGCGATCGAACGGGTTAGCGATGCGCGGGACTGGCTCGATTGGCTTCTGCTCGAACAGGTCGAGATGAGCGAGCGTGGCAAGTTGGTCACCGTCTAACTTGCCATAGGTATGCGGGCGATTGAGTTGGGGGATATTGAAGCCAAGGATCGATCCGGCCCGGGTCGTGTGGCAGACGAGGCATTCAGTGCGGCTGGCGAAACGCCAGGTCTGTTGCCGGGTACCGTTTGGCGCCGACGCGTCTTTGATGACGTAGGTGCGGTCGAACCCATCCGGACCGACGAGCACGGCGTCGGTTTGCTCGTCATTCCACATGTAGGTGTAGGCTCGCCAGTCGGGTCCATCGCGGTGCAGCACCTGCGTTTCCAGGCGGCGCAGGCTGGCGGGATTGCCGCGTTCCATTTCGAGCGAGAGCGTCTTTGCCAACACCGTGTCCGTGGGGTAGATCCACGCACCCTTGACGATGCCCGCTTGCAGATTCGCTGTCGTGTAGGTCGCGAGTTTCGGCGTGCCAGGCGACGCGAAGAGGCGTTCCATCGTGGCATGGTCCGCCCAGGGTTCGGCGTTGATCGAGTAGGTCAATACGCCTGCCGCCGGCGTGTGTCCTTTGACGGATACGTAAAGCCCCGTTTCGCTAAGTTTGCGCGGGAAGTTCAGGTTGACCTTCGCGGAAGCATTTACGACGAGCCGATTGATCGTTCCGCCGTGCTCGAGGATGTAGAGTTCGCCGTCGTGTCCCTCGCCGAAGTCGATGACTTGGAGCGGCGAGTCGGCGAGGTGTTTCTGCCAGGTGACCTTTTTGCCGTCGTAGCGCAGGCCCCACAGTTTGCCGGTGACGTAATCGCCGTAGATATAAGCGCCATGCAGATCCTTCAGCGATTTGCCGTAATAGAACAGGCCGCCCGTGAGCGATCGGCTCTCAGTGTGCGGATGATCGACGATGGGCGGCGAGATGGGCGTGGGGCCGCGCTTGGTGTCGGGGCGAACGGGCTGCCTGCCTTCGACGATGCTCCAGCCATAGTTTCCGCCGCGTTCGACGCGGAAGACGTACTCCCACATTTCCCAGCCGACATCACCGACCCAGAGGTCGCCTGTCTTGCGATCGAATGACATCTTCCACGGGTTGCGCAGTCCGTAAGCCCACACCTCGCCGCGCGCGCCGGACATGGCGACGAAGGGGTTGTCCTTGGGAATCGCGTATTGCTTGCCGGGATCCGCGCGATCGACGTCGATACGCAGAATCGACGAGAGCAGATCGCTGATGTCCTGCCCCGTGTTCAGACCATCGGGCGGGTGTGGAGATGAACCATCGCCAGTGGAGATGTAAAGGCAGCCATCCTTGCCGAACTGCAAGCAGCCGCCGTTATGCCCGCCGGAGGGCCAATCGACAATCAGGGTTTCGCTTTGCAGATCGAGTCGCGGCCTGTCGGTGTTCGTGAGTTTGAAACGAGATACCCGCGAGCCTTTTGGATTGTTTGCCTTCAAAACGTAGCAAACGTAGACGAATCGATTCTCCTGAAAGCGCGGGTGAAATGCCAGCCCATAGCTTCGGTAGTGCCCCGGAATCTTGGCGAAGTCAGCCACCAGATCGAGTTGCTTGGTCGTGGGATCGTCGGGAAACGAATAGAGCTTGCCGCGCAATTCGAGAACGAACTGGCGATCCGCGCCTGGCATCCGTGCAATCGTGACCGGCTCGGCGAATTTGAGCGCATCAAAGATCCGCTCGGTGCGATAGGGCGGCGGCGTCTCCAGCGAACCGGTGAGCCGTGATGTTGTCCATGCAACGCGTTTTTGCAGGCCGATCTTGCGTGGCGATTCGTCGGCATAGGTCGCGATTCCGAGAAAGACAGCGGCGGCCGAGAGCAGGGGAAAAATCAAGATTGTTCGCATGGTGGGGATACCGCAAAAGAAGGGGAAGGCCGCAGAATCAGGGGGCTGACGCCAACCCGCTCGCCAAGGAATGATCACGGGCGTAGGAATTCAGCGGGTTGGAGCACGGAGGGCGTTACGCGGATTTGCCGAATCGCGCCTTGATACCAGTAGACCTGGTTGAAGCGCACGCCGATCGAAGTTTGTCCGGCCTTGAGTGGAACGAAATCGATATCCCCGGCGAGTTCCTGATTGCCCGCGACGAAATGGCGCATCGACTTGCCGTCCACGACGATTGCTGCATGCTGCCAGGCGCCGAGTGCGTGCAGGTGTTTGTCTGCGAAGAGCGTCTGTTTCGCTTTTCCCGATTCGACATAGGTGTCGAGGAACCACTTGTTGTCCGGTGTCAAGCGAGTTTCAAAGAGCAGGCGATCCTCGGTTCCGGTGGGCTGAAAGTGAAGGAAGCGTTGCTCCTTCGGCCCGCCTGCCGTGGGGCGAAAGATGACCTCGACGGTGAACACCTTGAGTCCCGCGAGCGGATTGGCGGCGACGAACAGTCCATCGCCGCGGCCGTCAAACTCGATCGCCTTGCCTCGGTCGGTTTCGATGACGCGCGGCTTGCCGACGACGGTCACCGCGTGGCCGCCGATCGATTTCAGGTTGTCGATATTCCAGGTCACCGCGCCGCCTTGCGCTGTTTTTTTCTTGGCCTTGCCTTTGCCCTGCGGGACGACTTTGACGGCGGTCTTCGGAATCGGCGCCTGCGTCGCGTTGACGAGCGGCAGATTGTCGGCGAGCTTTTTCAGGTACAAATCCTTGTACTCGATCGTCATCTTCGGGCCGACATGCACCTGCATGCCAAGGATGCCTTCGAGCTTGCGGCCCTTCTCGTCGAGGTCGATAACGTCCACCGTCTGATGGCCATCGATCCAGTGGCGATGGTGATTGCCTTCGACAAGAACGCGGAAGTCATGCCATTCGCCGGCCTTGAATTCCTTGACGTCCAGCTTGCCCATGACCCAGGGTTGGCCTTCGGTGTCGATGATGACTTTTTCGCCGGTATGGGCGAGAATGCGTCGGCCGCGTTCCTCGTAGAGCATGCCGTTGTAATCGGTGCGATTGGAAACGACGTCGCACTGGTAGCCGACGACGACCGATTCGCCGAGGTCAGGCCGTTCGACGCTGCGGTATTGCAGGCCGCTATTGCCGCCGGGGGAGACGCGCACCTTGGCCCGCCATTCGAAATTCTTCACCTTGCCGCCGCGCCAGACGATGAAGCGGTTGAACTTGAGAGAGCCATCCGTAGTGCCCGTGAGAACGCCGTTTTCGACCTTCCAGTAGGTCGGGCTGCCGTTCCATTCGGAAAGGTCCTTGCCGTTGAACATCGACATGAACCCGTCGGGGACATCGGCTCGGGCAACACTTGTTGCGAGCAGCATCAAGAGGGCAATTACACGTGGCATGACTGAATCCCCGCGAGTAGTGATTTCGACATCGATGATCCCAAGGGTTCGCTGCGCTCACCCGTTGGGCTTGAGGATCACTTTTCCTGTGAGTGTGCCGGCTTTTTGCAGTGTGTTTTCTTCCAGGAAGCGATGGGCGGCGGCGGCTTCGGCGAGTTTGTAGGTCTTGCCGATCGGGATGTGCAGCTTCTTTGCCGTGAACCAGCGGTTGATATCGTCCGCACAGGCACGCTGCTCATCTGGGGTGGCGTTGAACATCGCGAAGCCGTGCAGCGCCAGGCCCTTCACGTAAAACGGCCCGACCGGAAACGTCGGCTGCGCCTGCCTGCCCGCCATCACGACCATGCGGCCGCGCGGCGCGAGAAGGTCCACGGTTTTGATGAAGTCCGGTTCCCTTTGTGTTTCGTACCAGACGTTGACACCCTGGCCGTCGGTGAATTCCTTGACCCGGGCAGGAATGTCGTCCGTCTTGTAATTGAGCACGAGGTCGGTGCCCCACGATTGGCAGAGCTTGGCCTTTTCGGGTGAACCGACGGTCGTGATGGCCTTCGCGCCGACGGCCTTGGCGAACTGCACGACCATCGAGCCGACGCCTCCCGTGCCGCCGTTGACGAATACGGTCTCGCCCGCTTTAAGGCCACAGCGTTGAAAAAGGCCGAGGTGAGCCGTGATGCCGACAAGCGCGACGGCGGCGGCTTCTTCATCGGTCGTGCCAGTGGGCGTGGAATAGAAAAACTCCTCGCTGGCACATACATACTCAGCACACGTGCCCTGCCGGCCCAGCAGTCCTTGATTGGACCCCCAAACGCGATCGCCGACCTTGAATCGCCTGGCGCCCGGCCCGACCGCCTCGATCGTGCCCGCAACATCTGAACCCGTGATGAAGGGCGTCGGCAGAGCCATCTTCACCATGCCGGACCGGATGTAGGTGTCGATCGGATTCAAAGCGGCGACACTGACACGAATCAGGATTTCGTTGTCCTTTGGCGTCGGTGTCGGCATGTCGGCCCAGCGCAGAACCTCAGGGCCGCCTGGCGTATCCAGAATCGCTGCTTTCATGGTTTGAACTCCTTTGGCATTCTGTTTGACGGTTGCAAATGCAAACGATTTATCGTTTCAATTTTCTCGCGGCGGCTTCGACGTTCGGGTCGCCCCAGCGAGTGCCTTCGGGCACGGCAGGCTTCTCCGCCTCGCCGTCGTAGATCGGCAGGTCGCGTGTCGGAGCATCGCTCGGCAAGCGGACGCCGTGGCCATCCACCGCGTGAAGTTTGTCCTTGTACTTCACGGCCAGCACCGGGGTGCGGAAGGTCAGCTTCACCTGAACGCGTTTTGGCGGCGAGATCTCTACGTCGTCGACGCGTTCCACCCAGGGGTGCTTGGCGAATCCGTCGCGAAGATGATCGGCAAGTTCGTCGTCCAGCACATTCAGCTTCGCAGGCAGGCGCGAATAATAATGCACCTGGTCCAGAAATTTCGTTCGATCCATGACCTCCGGCGGGGTGCATTCGATCTCGCCGAATGCCACATGATAGCGCTCGCGGTCATACAGGTAATCGCGGCCCCAACGACTGAGCGACACAACGCCGAGAAGCAAGAGCGCGATGCAAAGCGTCAGCAAACCGGTCTTCCACATCCACGCGCGGAACGAAGAGGCATCGTCAGGGGATTTTTTTTTGTTCTTCATGGCGCGACATCTCCTCCGTGCATCGCTTCACGCATTCCTGGTCGCGCGATTACCAGATTGAAATCGCCAACTCGAGATCGATGTGGAATCGGTCGTGAACGCGAGTGCGGATCATGTCGATGAGCCGCAGCACATCGCGCGTCGTCGCGCCGGACTCCACGACGATGTAGTTGGGATTTCGCTCGCTGATGGCGACGGCGCCGACCTTGGTGGCGATCAGACCCGCTTGCTCGATCATTACGCCCGCATTAAGGCCAGGCGGGTTCTTGAAGATCCGTGCCGCTCGCTGGTAGCTGAACGGCTGCGTGGCCTTGTATTGAATCCATGCCTTGCGCAGACGTTTCGTGATCGTTTCGCGATTGTCACTTTCGAGTGCGAATTCGGCCGAAATGAGCACTGGATCGTCGAGAATCGTCCCCGACGAGGTAAAGCGAATCTCGTCGTGCTCGCGGGTTTGTACATTGCCCTGGCTGTCGATGACTTCGACCCGGCGGACGAGTTGGCCAATGTCCGAGTTGCGATCGCCGGCGTTGAGAAGCAGCGCGCCGCCTACGGTTCCCGGTAGGCCGACGAGGGACTCCAGCCCCGCCAGGCCGTTACGGCACGAGTGGGCGATAAGCGACGCCAGGGTGGCGCCGGACCCGGCCTTCACCGATCGCTTCTCGACACTGACCTGAGTGAAGGCCGGCGTGACCAGCCGCAACACGATGCCCGAGACGCCCTCGTCTCGCACCAGAATATTGCCCCCGCTGCCCAGGATGCGGTATTGCAGTTGCTTTGCCGAGCATCGGCGAATGACAGCGGCGAGTTCATCGCGCGAACGAGGCTGCACGAGAACTTCGACGGCGCCGCCGACGCCGAGCGGCGTGTGCCGGCCGAGCGGAGCATTGAACTTGGTAAAGTCGGCGAAATCCTTGAATTCATCGGCAATATTCGACGAGGCCATGCGTGTCTCCGTGTTTGCGAACTGTTCATCATTGTATGACCTCAAACGCCGCTCGCCTTCGAACGTGACGATGAGACGGTCAATCTCAATCGGCTTACCAGGACGTATAATGTTCTACGGTCCATTCCATGGAGGTTCTCGAATGTTCCAGGTGACGCGCGAGATTCGATTTTGCTACGGGCATCGTCTGCTGAATTACGATGGCAAGTGCAAGCACCTTCATGGCCATAATGGTCGAGCGATTATTACGCTTGAAGCGGATCGCCTCGACTCGCTCGGCATGGTCGTCGATTTCTCGACGATCAAGCGCGTCGTCAGCACGTGGATCGACGCCAATCTCGATCATCGCATGATCCTCCACCACGACGACCCGATCCTGCCGACGCTCAAGCAGCAAGGCGAACCGGTCTTCGTGATCGATGTCAACCCCACGGCCGAGAATATCGCGAAGCTCATCTACGATCATGTCGCCAGACAGGGCTTTCCCGTAATCGAAGTGAAATTGTGGGAAACGGAGGATTCTTTCGCGGTTTATCGTCCCGAGCGCGAAGAATCATGAATAATTAATTGGGCCGCTAATATTCGCCAACAGTTCGCGAATACAGTGTGGCCAAGAGCATGAATTCGCCGCGAAATCTGGGACCGTCATCATGTCCTACACATCCTCGGACAATTCGCCACCTTCCACGCCCCGACCGCGGCGTCGTCGCTGGCGATATTGGCTCGCTGGGTTGCTGGTGTTGATGTTGACGCCGGCGGCCTATCTCGGATGGCTGCGTATCACCACGAACAACGACTGGCAAGCCGCCGAGGACGAGACTGCCGCTACCGATCTCCGGTGGCGTCTGGAGCAGATCCTCGCCGACCGCGAGCCGATTCCGGACAACGAGAACCTCGCCCTGGCGGCGATGCGAATCCTGGCGCCGGGAAAAGTCTTCAACACGCTGCCGGCACAGCGTTACACGGCTCTCTTTCCGGAGGATTATCCCGCCAATGCGCAGTTGAACTTCGAACAAGTCAAATTCCTGCGCGCGACCTTTCAACGCATCGGCAAGCGCCTCGGCGACGCCCGTGACTTGCGAAAGTACACTCGGGGCCGAATTCCGGTTGTATTTGCAGAGAATTTCTTCCAGACTGTGCTGCCTGACCACCAAGACATGCGCATTCTTGGCGAATGGCTGACTCACGACGCGAAACTGTTGGCACAAGACGATGAAATGGACAACGCATTGCAATCGTGCAACTCATGCCTATCCCTGGGATGCGTTTTTCGCGATGATCCGCTCGTGATCGGATTTTTGATTCAATGCGCGATGTACAGAAATGCTGTCGGCGTCCTTGAACGCACGCTAGCGCAGGGCGAAGCAAGCGACTCGGCGCTGGCGAGTATGCAGAAACGATTGCTGGTGGAATTCCACGGCGTTTCCGCAGTCCCTGCATTGCGAGGCGAGCGCGCGGGGCAGCACCAGTTCTTCGAAGGCGTTCGCACTGGCAAGCTCAGCCTCAAGGGTTGGGTGAACGGCCGAGGCGGCGCGGGCTTTTTTGACGGCCTGGCGGAATTTGGCGCCGGAGTATTCCCGCAATCCATTTTGAGGCAGTATCCGGATCATCTACGAAACAACACGGCAATCGTCGAAATCTTTAAGCAGCCTTACCACGAGCGCAAGGCAATGTTGCGCGAGCATCAAGATTCGCTTGCCGAGAAAAAAAACAGCCTCTCGGCAATGTTTGGCCCGGCTACAGTGACGACGAACGCTGCCGAGGGACGCGTGCGCGGCTTGCTGCTCTCCGCCGCGGTCGCCGTTACGTGTGAGCGCTATCGCCTCCAGCATCCGCAGCGTACCTGGCCCAAGTCGCTCGATGTTCTCGTGAGAAAGGGCTTCCTCACCGAATTGCCGCGTGACCCGATTGATAATCAGCCGCTGCGGTTTCGCCACACGAAGGACGGTGTCGTGATCTACTCGATCGGTCCGGACGGGAAAGACGACGACGGCAAGATCGACCACACGCAATCCAGTCCGGCGGGAATCGACATCGGCGTCCAACTATGGGATATCGGATTGCGCCGCCAAAAAGCGTTACCCGCGCCGGCCGAGCCTGAGGTGCCAAACTAGGGCCGCCAGTGCATGTGAAGGTTTAGTGAAGACCATGGAAACCATACCGGCACGTTTGGCATGCAATCCAATACAAGTATAATAGCTGAATTATCATGGGTGCGGAGAATCAGGTATGCCCGAATCGATCGCGGAGGCGGTGCAGCGCAAGTATGAAGCACCGCCTATTCCGCCGTTGGATGATCCGAGCCTTTACATCAATCGTGAATTGAGCTGGCTTGCGTTCAATCGCCGGGTTCTGGAAGAGGCGCTGGATCCGTCGGTGCCGATGCTCGAGCGCATCAAGTTCCTGGCGATATTTGCCTCGAACCTTGACGAATTCTTCATGGTGCGCGTCGGCGGTTTACAGCAGAAGGTAATCGCCGGGATCAACGTTGGCTCCGGCGCGGACCGGATGGCGCCGCGCGATCAACTCGCTGCCATTAGCCAAACCGTGCGCGAGATGTTCCAGGCCGCCTATGTCTGTTTCAACGAGGAGCTTCGTCCCAAGCTCGAAAAAGAAAACATCTTGCTCCGCCTTGGCAAGGATCTAGTCGAGCCGCAAAAGACCACGCTAGGCACGTACTTCCGCCGCGACATCTTCCCCGTGCTCACGCCGCTGGCGATCGATCAGGTGCATCCGTTTCCTCACCTGTTGAACAAGTCGCTCAACCTGGCAGTGATCCTGCGTCGCCCACGCGACAACGAACAGCTTTTCGCCGTGGTACAGGTGCCTGCGGTGCTGCCTCGCTTCGTACAGCAAAAACTCGATGCGGGGTTTTTACTTATCCCGCTCGAGACCCTGATCCGTATGTACCTGCCCGAGCTATTTCCGGGCATGGACATCGAACACACGGCCGTATTTCGAGTGACGCGCAACAGCGAATACGAAATCGACGACGACGACGTCGAAGACCTCCTCAAGGCGATCGAGGAGGAAGTACGCAAACGGCGGCGCGGTTTTGCCGTGCGGCTCGAAATCGAGGCGAACGCGCATCAGGATATCGCCAATTTTCTGATGCAGGCGCTCGATCTCGACGCCAGCGATGTCTACTCCGACGACATGTTCTTGGACATGACCGGGCTATTTCAGGTCTACGGCTTGCCAGGCTATCCGCATCTGCGCGATCCGCAGTTTGTGCCGCAATCCGTCGCAGAATTCAGCGGCGCGACCAGCATCTTCTCGGCGATTCGCGCGCGCGACATTCTCTTGCATCACCCGTATGATTCTTTCGGACCGGTTGTCGATTTCATCGAAACCGCCGCCAAGGACGACCGCGTGTTGGCGATCAAACAAACCCTTTATCGCACCAGCAGCGACTCGCCCATCATCAAAGCACTTCAAGTGGCGGCGGACAGCGGAAAACAAGTGACTGCCGTGATCGAACTCAAGGCCCGTCTCGATGAAGAGCGCAACATTCAGTGGGCGCGCGAACTCGAAAAAGCAGGCGTCCATGTCGTGTTCGGTTTCGTCGGCCTGAAAACCCACTGCAAGGTCGCTCTCGTCGTTCGCCGCGAGGATGATGGCATCCGCCGATACGTGCATCTCGCCACAGGCAACTACAACCACCACACTGCGCGTCTCTATACCGACCTCGGCTTCTTCACCTGCAACAACGAATTTTGCGACGACGCTTCGGCCCTTTTCAATTACCTCACGGGGTATTCGGAAATTCCGCAATGGCGCAAGCTCATCGTTGCGCCAAGCCGGATGCAAGGCTTCATGGTCGAACGCATCGAGAACGAGGCAAACTACGCTCGCGCCGGCCGAATCGGGCGAATCGTCGTCAAGATCAACGGACTTCTCGAACCTGCAGTCGTCCAGGCGCTTTACCGGGCCAGCCAGGCCGGGGTGAAGATCGATATCATCTGCCGGGGCATCTGCGCGTTACGGCCCGGCATTCCTGGGCTGAGCGATAATATCCGCGTGATCTCGATCATCGACCGATTCCTGGAACACAGCCGAATCTTTCATTTTCATAACGGCGGCGATTCGCAAGTGTACGTAGGTTCGGCGGACTGGATGGATCGAAACCTCAGTCGGCGCGTCGAGGTTGCATTCCCCATCGAGAATCCCGAATTAAAGAACCGCCTCGTAAATGAGATACTCGCCACCTGCTTGGCGGACAACACGAAATCGCGCGAGCTTTTGCCCGACGGCACATACCGGAGAGTCACGCACGCCACCGACGTGCCCGCGGTGCGCTGCCAGGAACGCTTCCTCGAGATTGCCGCTCAATCCGCTCAGCGCCGCCAGCACGAACCGATCACTCCGCCGACAAGTTCCGTGACCACGCCGACCAAGGGCCGCAGCCGAGGCAAACGCGCGACGCGTAAGGACGGGTGATATTTAGTTAGCCGCTCGCCTTCGGCGAGCTCGAACGAAAAAACGCTCCGCCCGCGCTCGCCGAAGGCAAGCAGCTAAACGAACTCGCCGCGATTCGTATGTTAACCTCCATAGGATTGGATGTTCCTCGACCCTGGCGGCTTGCTTCATGAATGCCGGCATCGTAATTTTTATCCTCAAGACCGCAGTGATCGCCGTCACGCTTCTTTGGCTCGGCTCTCTCGCCGCGCTCGCCCTTGGCCGGACTCGCTTGCACGGGCGAATCAACATCGTCTTCTTCGCGCTCACGCTTGTGGCCTTATTGGGGCTTGAAGTTATTACCCGAGTGATTGAACCGGACCTGTTCGAGAATTATCTTCAGCGCACCGAATCACGCCAAATCATGCGGATCCATCTTGCCTTTTCCGTGCCCTCGTCCGTGTTGCTATTCGCGATGCTGTTCACCGGCTTGAAGCACAAGCGGACCGCCCACATCGCCACGGGCATTGTGTTCAGCGTGCTCTGGATCGGGACGTTCATCACGGGCGTATTCTTTCTGCCGCACGAATGGCCGTGGTAACTCGCCATGCCGACCGACCCAATCACGCCCGACGACCTTGGCCGCACCTACGCGGAACTGGTGGGTGACGCCACGCCAGTCGTCGAACCGTCCGATGATGCGATCCCGCCGCCGCCGATGCGCATCATCGAGGCGTTGCTGTTCGTCGGCGGCTCGCCCTTGACCGTGGCTCGGGCCCGCGAAATCCTGCGCGGCTTATCCGAAGCGCAATTCGACGAAGCGATCACCCAGCTCAACCACGACTATCGCGTGCAGAATCGGCCCTACGCCATCCAACTCCACGACGACGGCTATTCGCTGACGCTCAAACCTCGCCACCGCCATGTCATCGAAAAGCTCTACGGCGGCGTGCGCGAAGCCCGCCTCTCCACCGCCGCCGTCGATGTGCTCGCCCTCGTCGCCTACCGCCAACCCGTCACCAAAGCCGAGGTGGACAACATCCGAGGCAACGACTCCGGCACGCTCTTGCGCCAACTCGTCCGCCGCGGCCTGATCCAACTCGCCCCCCTAGCCGGCGGCGAACCCAACGAAGTCGCCTACTCGACGACGCCACGCTTCCTGGAAATGTTCGACTTGCGCAACCTCGACGATTTGCCGAAGACGCATGATTTGCAGAAGATGTGAGCGAATTGCAGATTGCAGATTTTAGATTGCAGATTGAAATGCTTCGTTTAGCGTTCGCGTTGGCCCGGGCGGTCGGGCCGGCTGCTCGCTATGGCGTTTGGAAACGCGAGAAAAAACTGCTTGACACGGATATTTCCAGAGGGATAATGCATTGAATGGTTAGATGCGAAATGGGCTGTTCACTCGGTCCACCTGATGTTGTCCGTGGTTTGCAATGTTGAAACAATCACGCGACACGATACATTTCTACGAGAATCACCGCTTACTCAATCCTCGAAATATGCCTGCGATGTAAGGAGTTGAACGTGAGAGGAGATGTACCGCATAAGGACCGATTTGTCGAGATTACAACCGTATCTGGAAGGTCGTTCCGGTTTAATATCTCGGATTACCCGATATTTTCATGTAAGTCACGCCCCGAAATAGCCCAACTTGCAGCGCAAATCGTTTCGGAGAAGTATCGTTATTGCGAATGGGACAGGGAGCATCCCACCGTGAATGTAGAAGGCGAGATATTGGAGACGTTGATTGACCGCCTTTGGAAGATAATTAACGAAGAATCCACGCCACTTTCGCCGTCGTTAGCGAAGTTGTTAAGCCGAGCAACCATAACGTATAAATAGAACAATTTGCGCGTTAAGAGAAATAGCTAGGTGATCGTTTTCAACGGCGTCAGTTAGGGCTAATCATGATCCTCGTCGAACCCTTGCCACTTCAAATATTGTTCGAGCAGGACGAAACCGCCTGGCTCGAAACCATGGCCCAGTTGGCAGCGGAAGGCCGGCTGGCTGAGATGGATCATGTCAACCTAAGCGAGTACCTTGCAGATATGGCGAAGCGCGATCGGCGAGAGGTGTTGAGTCGGCTCGTTGTCCTTCTGGTGCACCTGCTGAAATGGGAGCATCAGCCCGAACATCGATCAGGCTCCTGGCAGGCGACCATCCTGGAGCAACGTCGCGCACTTCGCAAGCTGTTGGAAAGCGGCACACTCCACGCTCATGCGTTCGCGGTTTTGGCCGAAGCCTATGCCGATGCACGTAAGCAAGCCGCCGCCGAGACGGGGTTCGCACGCAGCGTGTTTCCTGACGAGTGTGCGTGGGATTTGGATGAGCTGCTTGCGGATGACTGATTTTGTCTTTGCCGCTTGCGGCTTAGCGCTCAGCACGGCGCCATGTTGAGCGCTAAGCCGCAAGCGGCAATTCGATCGTCACTCCAACCGCTTGATCCCCGTCTCGTTCACATCCGCACTCGGCGACGCGGGTACGTCGTCCGGCTTCACCTGGATCCGCCCGTTCATCACCAGCACCCAGCGGCTCATCGCCCACAGCAAAATGAAACCGACCGAGGCCATCACGAACACCGTCAAGCTCAGGTTCAGCATGCCGGTCACTCGGCTCGGGTGGTTCGCGAAGTTGCGCACCATGATGACGCCGGCGGTCATCGTCGTCGAAGTCACGAACGCCATCGGGATCAGCGTCACCCATGCATAGCGGCCGCGGCCGGTGTTGATGAGCAGCGTCGTCACCAGGCATAGCGCGAGCACCGCGAGCAGTTGATTGGCGATGCCGAACATCGGCCAAATCGTGCCGATCGAGCCGGTGCTGACCAGCGCTCCCCAGCCGAGTGTGATGATGCCGGTCGCAAGGATCGAGCCGGGCAGCCAATCGGGCCGGGCGAATTTCGGGAACGCCTGGCCTAGCGTCTCCTGGAACAGGAACCGCCCGATGCGCGTGCCGGTGTCGATGGTGGTGAGGATGAACAGGGCCTCGAACATGATGGCGAAGTGATACCAGTATTTGATGAGTCCGCCGGTGTAGCTCGGATCGATGAAGTACGAACTCGCCTGGGTGAGGATGCGCGACATGCCGACGGCCAGCGTGACCGCGCCGCCGGTTCGGCCTCGCAGCGATTCGCCGCCGACGAGTTGCTCCATCTGGGCGAGATTGGCGTCCTCGACCTTGATGTTGTGCAGATTCTCGACGCCGATCACCGCCTTGGCGGCATTGCGGTCGATCTTCAGATCTTTGTAGAGTTGATCGAGCTTGCCTTGAAACTGCGGGGCTTTATCGAGATCGACGTTGATGTCATAGTACATGTCCACCGGCAGCGAGGCGGCGGCGATCAACGCGACGACGCCGACCAGGCCTTCGATGAGCATCGAGCCGTAGCCGATCATGCGGACGTCGCCTTCCTTGTCCACCATCTTCGGCGTCGTGCCCGAGGCGACGAGCGCGTGAAACCCGGAGATGGACCCGCACATGATGCAGATGAACACGAACGGAAAGATGTTGCCCGGAAACGTCGGCCCGCCTTCGGAAAACACCGGATTGACCGTGGGGCAAGGCAACACCGGATTCGCGACGACCACGCCGAGCACGAGCAGCGCGATGGTGCCGATCTTCAGGAAACTCGAAATATAATCGCGCGGGCACAGCAACATCCACACCGGCAACACCGAGGCGATGAAGCCATACGCACACAGCGCGAAGATCGTCTGGTTCTTGGTCAGCGAGAAGATCGCATGCAGCACCGGCGTATCCTGCACCCACCCGCCGGCCACGGTCGCGATGAGCACGCCAACCGCTCCAATCGCGGACGCCTCGACGACGCGGCCCTTGCGGAAGCGGTACATCCAAAAGCTGACGAACAGCGCGATCGGGATGGTGCAGGCGATCGTGAACGTGCCCCACGACGAGCCGGGGATGATCTGCGACCAGTTTGAAATCAGGACGCAAATATGGCGCCCCTGTTCGTCGGGTGGCGATAATTCAGCACTCCAAGACGAAGGTGCACCTGGGTGCACTGTTTTGAAGCTTTCTGGCCGAGGAAACCAGGCCTGCTCGTTGGAGTAGCGGATTTCGCATCCTTCAGGAAAATCGAGCGAGGTTGCGCTCCACGCCTCGCGACCGCCGTTCAGTTGGATGGTTAGAACCTGACCCGCGCCAACCCCCGTTGGCTGAATCCCCTTCGGAAGTCGTATCTCCATCCCTTTCGGCAGCTTCACCTCTTCGCCGCCGAGCGCCTTCACGACGACGAAGCCGAGACCCGCGAGGGCGATGACGACGATGAAGAGGATGGCGACGGAGACGATGAGCGATGCTGGTTTGCCGAGTTCGGTGAGGGCGATCTCAGCGAGCGATTTACCGCCGCGGCGGACGGAGGCAGCGAGGACGAGCATGTCTTGCACCGCGCCGGCGAGGCAGACGCCGATGACCAGCCATAGCAGGCCGGGCATGTAGCCGTACTGGATCGCAAGCACCGGGCCGATGAGCGGACCGGCCCCGGAGATGGCCGCGAAGTGATGGCCGAACAGCACCCACTTGTTGGTCGGGTGGTAGTTCTGCCCGTCGTTGAATTCGTGAGCGGGCGTGCGTTTGAGGTCGTTGAGCGTCGCCACCTTGGCCGCGAGGAAAGCCGAGTAGTAGCGATACGCGATGGCCAGGACGCACAGAACGCCCAACAGCAACGGCATGCCTCGCAAGGCGGTTTGGCCATTAACCTCGGCGGTGAACAAATCCATGAAGGCTCCTTGTCAGCACAAATCGGGACATGCGGCTACTTGAGATACTCGCGGACTTCGTCGAGCGATTGAGCACGCTTCAGGAACTTTGCGAAGGCGAGCAATGATTCAAGGTCGTCGATTGAATTAACTTTGGTCATCAGGCGATTGCCGCGCGTGCCGAATTTGGCGTCGAAGTCCATCGCGATGCTATCAATCAATCCTTTACGGTATCCACGCTGTTCTCCACGCTGTTCTCCACGCCGCTCAATGCTTGAAACGTATTTCACGTGTGTCTCCTCCTCGAATTCGTCCAGGTCGGACTCGAACGTTTTATCCAAATCTTCAGGCAATTCCATCATCCAGTCGATCGCCACGAAAAGTTGCACGATCTGGTCTTTGGTCCACTTCCGCTGGTAAAGGCCCTTCACGATTCGCAGCTTCCATTGCTTCCTCGTCAGCGGATCGCGTTTCGTCTCCATCGCTTTGATGTGTGCCAGCACCACCGCCGCGAATGGGTTGTCGCTCGCTTCCAACTTCTCACCTTCACCGGCGTAATCGAGCAGTTTCGCGATGCGGAACGTCAACTCCATCTTGCAGTCCCAACGACCGTACGCGAACGTCGTTGGCCGCCAGGTCGGCGATTCGTCACACAACACGGCCAGGCTGATGACGTCGGTATTATACAACTGTCGAGCGGCCGAGTTGTACTGGTACATGCGCAGCGGAAACTCGCTCTCGGCATCGCCCTGGATCTCGATGTGGATGAGCAGCCAGTGCTCCGTGCCGTCCTTGAGCCAAACCTTGAACAGTTTGTCGGCGATGCGTTTGCCGACCTTGGCCTTGCGGGCGATCTTTTGGAACTCTTTATCGAGCGATTCGTAGCCGCGCGACCAGTCGATGTCGGTGTGGATGTCCGGAAAGAAGAAGAGGACGAACGCGGGCAGGAAGGCTTGCAGCACGTCCTTCCACGGGCTGTCGTATTCCTGCACACGCTTGCGAGGCTTGGCCATGTGGGTGCTACTTGAGATACTCGCGGACTTCGTCGAGAGATTGGGCACGCTTTAGAAACTTCGCGAAGGCACGCAATGCATCGATGTCTTCGATCGCGCGAACCTTCGGCATCAAGCGTGTGCCGCGTGCGCCGAACTTGTCGTCCAGGTCCATCGCGATATTTTCGAAATATCCTTCACGAAGGCCGTGGACCTCTCCACGTTGATACCCACGCTGTTCTCCGAGTCGTTCAATGCTTGAAACGTATTTCACGTGTGTCTCCTCTTCGAATTCGTCCAGATCGGACTCGAACGCTTGAACCAGGTCATCGGGCAGATCCATCATCCAATCAATAGCAAGAAAAAGGCGAACGATCTCGTCCTTCGTCCACTTCCGCTGGTACAGGCCCTTCACGATTCGCAGCTTCCATTGCTTCCTCGTCAGCGGATCGCGTTTCGTCTCCATCGCTTTGATGTGTGCCAGCACCACCGCCGCGAATGGGTTGTCGCTCGCTTCCAACGCTTCATCTTTGCCTGAGTAGTCGAGCAACTTCGCGATGCGGAACGTCAACTCCATCACGCAACCCCATCGGCCATACGCGAATGTCGTTGGCCGCCAGATTGGCGATTCGTCGCACAACACCGCCAGGCTGATGACTTCGGTATTATACAACTGCCGAGCGGCGGAGTTGTACTGGTACATTCGCAGTGGGAATTCGATTTCGGCATCGCCCTGGAATTCGATGTGGATGAGCAGCCATTGTTCGGTGCCCTCATTGAGCCAAACCTTGAAAAGCTTGTCGGCGATGCGTTTGCCCACCTTTGCCTTGCGGGCGATCTTCTGGAATTCTTTATTGAGCGATTCGTAGCCGCGCGACCAGTCGATGTCGGTATGGATGTCGGGATAGAAGAAGAGCACAAACGCCGGCAGGAACGCCTGGAGCGTATCCTTCCACGGGCTGTCGTATTCTTGCACACGTTGGCGAGACCTGGGCATGGCTGAAGCACTCCGATGTTCAGGATACAAACTGGCGACGAGCGGAGAAACTGAGCCTGCCACTTTGTGATTTTTTTCACTATAACAATGTGACGCAAAATACAGATAAAAAAACGCGAAACTTCGTGGAATCAAGGAGCGTGGATCGTGAAGTTATTGAAGCATCTTGCTTGGTCTCTCCCCATCATGTTGCTTGGAGCGGCGGCGGCGCAGGCGAGCGAGGCCGACCTCGCCATACCCGACCTTTGGAAACATGGTAGTTTCAAGATTGGCGCCAACGTCATTCGTGCTGGCGATCTGCTCTTCTGGGGATCATTCGTAATCATCGGCACGCTGGGTTTTAGCCTTTTCCAGTTCTACCAGATCAAGAAACAGCCTGCTCATAAATCGATGCTCGACGTCGCGGAGATCATCTTTCAAACCTGCAAGACGTACCTCATCCAACAGGGAAAATTCCTGCTGATGCTGTTTGCGTTTATCGCCGGCGCCATTGCTTTTTACCTGTGGTACTCCGCAGGCCACGCCGCGCCGCCTGGACCGGGCGACCCGCCGCGGATGAGCACGGGCGTTACCATCGCGCTGGTACTGCTGTTCGCCATCGTCGGCATGGGCGGTTCGTATGCCGTCGCCTGGTATGGCATTCGCGTCAACACCTACGCCAATGCGAGGACCGCGTTTGCGTCGCTCAAGGGCGAACCGTGGGACGTCGTGAATATTCCGCTGCGCGCGGGTATGTCGATCGGTTTGTTTCTTATCTCGCTCGAACTGGTCATGATGGTCATCATCCTCCTTGCCGTTGATCGCGAGGTCGTCGGTCTGTGCTTCCTTGGCTTCGCCATCGGCGAATCGCTCGGCGCGTCGGCTTTGCGTATTGCCGGTGGTATCTTCACGAAGATCGCCGATATCGGCTCCGACCTCATGAAAATCGTCTTCAACGTCAAGGAAGACGATCCCCGCAATCCCGGCGTCATCGCCGACTGCACCGGCGATAACGCCGGCGATTCCGTCGGCCCGACCGCGGACGGCTTCGAGACCTATGGTGTCACCGGCGTCGCGCTCATCTCGTTCATCACCCTCGCCATCCCGACGGAGCAAGCCGACTTGCAGGCCAAGCTGATCGTGTGGATCTTCGCCATGCGCTTTCTGATGGACTTCATGTCAGGCGTGTCTTATTTCATCAACCAGTTTATTTCCGAAGCGAAATACAAGGGCCTCAAGGAATTCGACTTCGAAGAGCCGTTGACACGCTTGATTTGGATAGCGTCTATACTGTGTATTGCAACCTCGTACGGCATGAGTTGGCTGCTGATCGAAGGAATCGAGATTCCTGGGCTCGAGCCGGCGATGGCGGCACACCTCGCGAAGAATCTCTGGTGGCAGCTCGCGTCGATCATCAGCTGCGGAACGCTGGCGGCGGTTCTCATTCCCGAGTTCACTAAAGTCTTCACCAGTTCGCACTCCAAACACGTGCAAGAAATCGTCACCGCGTCGCGTGAAGGCGGCGCTTCGCTCACCATTCTCTCCGGTTTGGTCGCGGGTAATTTTAGCGCCTTCTGGAAAGGTATCCTGATCGCCGGCTTGATGGGCGGCGCCTTCTTCGTCAGCCGCATGGGACTTGACGATGTGATGAAGGTCCAGCTGGTGCAGTACAAATCGGAAACACTAGATAAACTCAAAGACGAAAAGGTGCGGAAACAGATCCAGAAGGAACTGGCCTCGGCTGCCAAGGGCCAATCGCTCACGCTCGAAGGACTCGATTTCAAGGTTCGCGAAAAGATCAAGGACGAACTATCCAGCAAGGACCGCACGTCCCCGACGTTGGAAGGACTCGAACCCGCCCAGCGCGACTCCATCCGGAAGGAACTCGAAGCCGTCAAACGGCACTCTTCGGTGACGCTGGAGAACCTTCCCGATCCAGTGGAACGAGCGACAATCATGGCGGAAGTGCGTTCGACGAGCATCCCGGTCGGCGTCGGTTCGATCTTTGCGTTCGGTCTCGTTGCCTTCGGTTTCCTGTGCATGGGGCCTGTGAATATTGCCGTCGATAGCTACGGCCCGGTGACCGACAATGCACAGTCGGTGTTCGAGCTGGCACAGACGGAACATATAAAAGGCATCAAGGAGGAAATCAAAAAAGACTTTGGCTTCGAGCCAAACTTTGAACAAGGCAAGCATTACCTCGAAGCCAACGATTCCGCGGGCAATACTTTCAAAGCCACGGCGAAGCCGGTGCTCATCGGCACGGCGGTCGTCGGGGCGACAACGATGATTTTCTCGATCATCCTCCTGCTAGGTCGGGCGGGCATGCTGCACCTCAGCCTGACGGACGCGCCGGTGCTGCTCGGTTTCATCTGCGGCGGTGCAGTGATTTACTGGTTCTGCGGCGCGTCGATGCAGGCCGTCACCACGGGCGCGTACCGTGCGGTCGAGTACATCAAGAAGAACATGGACCTGACGAAGAAGGAAGCCGACATCGAAGATTCCAAGACGGTCGTCCGCATTTGCACCGAATACGCTCAGTCGGGCATGTGGAATATCTTCATTGCGTTGATGGCGTTCACTCTCGCCTTCGCGTTGTTCGATCCGAATTTCTTCGTCGCCTATCTCGTTTCGATTGCGGTCTTCGGACTGTTCCAGGCGATCTACATGGCGAATGCCGGCGGATCGTGGGACAACGCGAAGAAGCTCGTCGAAGTGGATCTCAAGGAAAAGAACACGCCGGTGCATGCCGCCACCGTCGTTGGCGACACAGTTGGCGATCCGTTCAAGGATACGACTTCGGTTGCGCTCAATCCGATCATCAAATTCTCGACGCTGTTCGGTCTTCTAGCAGTGGAAATCGCCATCAGTATCAAACAGGCCGTCGCGGATTCCATCGCCCTGGGTGGCACAGCGACCGACTTCACAGGAGTGGTCGGCGTCGGCATGCTGGCGATTGCGCTGGTATTCGTCTGGCGTTCGTTCTACGCGATGCGCATTCCCGAGAAGGCAGGTGCCTTCGACAAACGTAGTGGGCATTGAGGATTCCCCGTCTTTCCCCTTGCGGCTTTATCGCTCAATTTGACCTATCCGAGCGTAAAGCCGCAAGGGGGAAAAGTCAGATACGGATTTGTCCTGAAAAAAAATAAACGCCGGCGCAATCCAAATTGCGACGGCGTTCGTCTTATGTTAAGGTCTACTCTACCTCCCTTTCTGCTCGCGAAAGGAAACTGGCTTATGGCAAATTGGCAAATAAAACTCGGCTGTTTGGCGGTTCTCACATCCGGCATCCTGTACGCGAACAACGCGCAAGCGGCGTGCTGCTATTTCTCTGCAAAAAACGCCGACATTCTCCAGCCTGCCCAGAAGGTGTTCATCACCTGGGATCCGGTCGAGAAAATCGAAACATTCACCGTGCAACCGAAGTTCGAGGGCAACGCTCTCGACTTCGGCATGGTCATCCCGACTCCGACCGAGCCAAAGTTGCACGAGATGCCGCGCGATTTCTTTAGTCACCTGGCGATCTACACGATCATGAAGAAGCGCGAGTTTCCACAGTCCAAACTCCTCCCAATGTTCCGACCAGCCATGCTGGGCGCCGGCGGCGGATTCGGGCAGGCTCGCAATCAGGCCGCGGCGATGGATCGCGACGCCACGACCGTCGCCAAAAAACCGCCAGTTCGCGTGTTGCAAGAGGGGCTCGTTGGCTCGCTGGATTTCAAGGTCATCGAAGCCGACCGCGCCGACGCATTGTTCGATTGGCTCAAGAAGAACAAATATAGCTACGCCGGCGATGAAGCGACGCTCAACTTTTATGTGCAAAAGAAATGGATCTTCACCGTCATGAAGATCGACACCGCACAGATGAAACGCAACAAGGACGGCACATTCTCGGGTAACGTCTCGCCGACGCGATTCCGTTTCGCGACCGACAAGATGATCTATCCGCTCAAAATCACGCAGATCTCGGTCCGTGACAAGACCGAAGCTCTGTTCTACGTGCAAGCCCCGTACAAAGTCGATCTCAAGGACGATTTCAGCTATCAGTACACGTGGGTGCCGATGCTGCAAGCTGCCAGCGGATGCATGCCCAGCGGCATCCCCGGCCGAGGCGGTGATTGGCTTGCCGCGTTCAAGGAACAAATTCCGCCGCTCATGCAGCGTGCCAATACGCTGCAGTTCCGATTCGTTCAGGGGCAACGCCCGACGCCGAACGCCAAGGGACATATCCCGACGACGATGGAATGGTCCCGCAAACTGACCGCTTCTGACGTGAAGATACTTCGCGGCGAAGCGGCCTACTCCGAGAAAGTTCCCGACGTGGACGAGGGCTTCACCCAGGCCGATCTGAAAGATCCGCAGCGTGCCCAGGCGATTTTCAAGGTCATCCAGGCACGCCTCGCGAAAGCACACAAGGAACGCCCGATCGGCTATCTCGTTCGCGAAGCTCCCGCGGAAGACGTTCGCAACCTGCAACAGCTGATGGGACACCTGACGGAAAACTGGTTTATCACCAAATTCCGTAAGATTTTTGCACGCGACGAGATGAACGACGACCTGTTGATCGTGCCGGCTCGCTACAACGGAGCGGAAGACACCTCCGAGTACGAAGAGCTGTTCCCGGTTTCGCCTCCGTGATTAAACAACACGCTGATTCGTTTAGCGTCCACATGGTGTCATGCGAACGCTAAACAACGACACAATTTTTTTTCGCCCATTCCCAGGAGACCCGCATGCGTCACGCATTGCTGTCCGCTCTCGTATTAGGGCTGGCATTGCCTGCCACGTCCCGCGCGGCTTGCTGCTATTTCTCCGCCAAAAACGCGGATATCCTGCAGCCTGCGCAAAAAGTGTTCATCAGCTATGATCCGAAGGAAAAAATCGAAACCTTTACCGTGCAGCCGAAATTCGAGGGCAACGCGCTCGATTTCGGCATGGTCATCCCGACGCCCACGCAGCCCAAGCTGAGCGAGATGCCACGCGATTTCTTCAAGCATCTCGCGATCTACACGATCATGAAGCAGCGGCAGTCGCCGCGTTCGAAACTACTGCCCGAGTACAACATGCGATTCCGCGGTGGCTTCGGCGCACCAATGGCGGCTCGCGCCATGGCCGAGAACCGCCGCGACGCGAAGGCAGCCGAGCCGGAACGGCCGAAAGTCATCGTGCTCGAGCAAGGCCTCGTGGGTTCGCTTGATTATAAGATCATTACCGCCGAGCGTGCCGACGATCTTTATCAATGGCTCAAGGACAACAAGTACAGCTACTCTGGCGATGAAGCCACGCTGAATTACTATGTGCAGAAGAAATGGATCTTCACCGTCATGAAGATCGACACCGCCCAAATGAAGCGTAACAAGGACGGCACGTTTGCCGGCGATGTCACGCCGACTCGCTTCCAATTTACGAGCGACAAGCTCGTCTATCCGCTGAAGATCACGCAAATTTCCGTGCGCGAACGCACCGAAGCGTTATTCTACATTCAGGCGCCGTACAAGGTCGATCTACTGGGCGACATGAGCTACCAGTACACCTGGGTGCCGATGCTCCAGGCTGCGGCGGGCTGCATGCCGAGCGGCATCCCAGGAGAGGGCGGGAAATGGTTGAACGCATTCGGCGCTCAGATTCCGCCGCTCATGCAACGGGCACAGGCGTTGCAATTCCGCTTCACGCCGAACCAGCGTCCCACGGCAAACGCAAAGGGCCACATTCCGACCACCATGGAATGGGCACGCAAGCTCTCGGCCGAGGATGTCGGCATCCTCACGGGCAAGCAGCCCTACAGCGAGACCGTGCCCGATGTCGATGAAGGTTTCACGCAAGCCGACATCAAGGACCCGGCTCGTGCCGAAGCGATCTACAAGGTAATTCGCGCACGCCTGGCGAAAGCCCAGAAGGAACGCCCGCGCGGTTTCCTCGTTCGCCATGCTCCGAAAGACGATGTGCGCAATCTCCAGCAACTCACCGGCCACCTGGCCGAGAGCTGGTTCATCACGAAGTTCCGTAAAATCTTCGCGCGTGACGAAATGAACGACGATCTCCTGATCGTTCCCGCACGCTACAATGACGCCGAGGATCAGAGTGAGTACGAGGAACTCTTCCCCGTTTCGCCTCCATGATCCACGCACATGGATTTGCCTTCATCTTCAGGCGACGCGTTGTCCAATTCCAGGCCCACGGCATAATTCACCGTGGGCCTTTTTTGTTCTCGGTTTCGTATTCTACTCGGTGTTCTCTCATCCCTCGAAACGCAGGAACCACCCATGCGCACCCATGCTTTGCTCTCCCTGACTCTGCTGATCGGCGCCGCCGCCGCACCGGCACAGGCCCAGAAAGCCGACCCGGAAAAAACGCTGGCGGAAGCACTCAAGAACGCCAAGCAAACGAGCGACGTCAACGTACGCATCCAGGCGATCATGGAGCTGGCCGACTTCGGCGCCAAGGCCGAGCCGGCGCTTTCCGACCTGCTCGATGCCCTGGCGGCGAAGAACGAAGATCTTCGTCTCAACGCATCGATCGCGTTGGCCAAGATCGGCAAGCCGGCAATTGCGCCCGTCAGCAAACTGTTGACCGATGACGACGCCGACCTTCGCTTTTACGCCGTCTGGACCATCGGCAGCATCGGCCCCGACGCAAAGTCAGCCGCGCCGACCATCATCAAACTGATGAACGACAAGAACGACAGCGTCCGGCGAAAAGCCGCCTTCGCGCTCGGACGTCTCGCCGGCGATCCGGACAAGACGATCAGCGTTCTCATCGACGCCTTCAAGGACGAGAACGACGACGTTCGCCAATCCGCAGGCGACGCCCTTTCGAAATTCGGCAAATCCGCGGTGCCTCCGTTGCTGGGGTTGCTCAAGGGTGCTAACCTCAAGGCGAAACTACAGGCGGCAACTTCGCTGGGCGAGATAGGCTCGGAGGCGAAGGACGCCGTGCCCGTGCTCAAGGATCTGCTGCTGGCCAAGGAAGAAGCCAACGCGCATCACTATGCAAACGTGTTGGCGAAGATCGGCAAACCTGCCGTGCCAGCGCTCGACGCGGGGCTGCGCGACAGTCGGCCGAATATTCGGCAAGTTGCGTCCCAAGCGATGTCGCAGGTCGGCGCCGACGCCGTGCCGGCCCTCGTGGACGCGCTCGGCGACAAGAACGTGGACGTGCGCCGTATGGCCGCCCAAACGCTTTGGCCGATGCGAATCGGTGACAAGTCGGTCGTTATCGCGTTGGCGTATGGCTTGGCCGACGAAGACGATATCTTTCGGCAAGCGTGCATGAATGGGCTGGCCACGCTCGGCCCCCAGGCAAAGCTCGCAGGCAGCAAGCTCAAGGAAGCCCTTACCGACATGAATCCGCAGATTCGCAATCAGGCGTTCCACTTGCTGCAACAGATCGGCGACGATCCCCGGCCGACGCTCCGCAAGGGTTTAGAGAACAAGAGCGACAAGGTCCGCATCAATACCGCAAGCCTCATGGTGAACGTCGGTGTCGATGTTGCCGACGCGACTCCGGTTTTGATCGGGGCGCTCAAGCACGAGGATCTCGGCTTGAAGATGCAGGCGGCTTTTACCCTGGCCCAGCGCCGCCTTGAGCTCGACAAGGTAACGCCGATCTTTCTCGACGGCCTCAAACATAAGCAGAGCGGCGTGCGCGTCCAGGCGCTGCAGGGCATCAGCATGATGGGCAACCCGAAAGGCTCCGCTGCGGCCGTCTCCGTCGCCGAGTCGCTGCGCGATCCGGAACAGATCGTGCGCCAGCAGGCGATCTATGCCTTGCAGAACATTCGCGGCACGCCCGAGGCGGTAGTTCCGGTGCTTGACACCATCTACAAAGACGGCAATGCCGACACGCGCCGAACCGTGCTTCAAGTCGTTTGGTTGTACGGCGGCAAGGGCAAGGATATCATACTCGCCGGCCTCAAGGACAAGGAATCCACGGTAAAGCAGCAATCGATCTACGCTCTACAGAACATGCAAGGCGACATCAGCGAAGCCGTGCCTGCGCTTCTGGCATTGATGCAAGATGATTCACTCGGTCAACATCGCCAGCAATTTGTCTGGATCCTGGCGCGAGCCGGCGAGAAGGGCGCCGAACCGCTCGGAGAACTGCTGAAGAACAAAGACGAGGGCATTCGTTTACAGGCCTCCCAGGTTCTACGCAACATGGGCGTGAACGCCAAGAAAGCGTTGCCTGCGATCAAGGAAGCGATTGGCGACAAAAATCCTCAGGTGCGGATGAATGCCATGATCATCTACGCGACATTGAGCGAGGACGGCGCCAAATTTTTGGTAAATCGATTTGGCGAGGAAAAAGACGGGCCTGCCCGCGCCAACCTGATCGCCGCCTTGATTTATTCGCGCGATCGCAACGTCGCCGTGCCGCTTTTGAAGTCGGCGATAACCGATCCGCATCAGCAAGTTCGGCAGACGGTTGTGAATGCCTTGTCGAATTTTGGCCAAAATTCTCCAGAGGCGTTTGAAGCATTCAGAATCGCTCTCAAGGATTCCGATCAAAGTGTGCGCATGCAGGCTGGCTATCTCGGACATTTCTACGGGAAAAAGGCATGGGAGCCTTTGGAATCGGCACTGAAAGGGGCCGATTCCGGGTTCCGCGTCGCCATCCTTCAGAGCATGCAGTCAAGCCGCTACGATCGCAAGGAGGGCGTGACGGAACTCACGAATTGCCTCAAGGACAACAATATCTCCGTCCGCATCATGGCGTGCAACGTGCTCGCAAACATTGGTCCCGATGCCAAACAAGCGCTGGAGGGCTTGCGTGCCGTGGCGAACGACTCGAACCAGGCGGTTAGCAACTCAGCAAGAAACGCGATCGCACGAATCGAGGCAAAGAAGTAACACGGCCGAACGGCGAGCGGGGCGCATTAGCCTCCTGATTCTTTGAGCTTCTCAAGAGTCAGGCGGCTGACGCCCTCTACTCGCCCATCGCACTTATTTCAGCGATTCGAGCGGCCGCAGACGCATCGCGCCGAACGACGGCAGGATACCGCCGAAAGCACCCATGATGAGGCTGAAGAGCATGCCGATGCCGATGACGCCGGCATCCACGGTGAGCCGAAGGACGACGCTCTTCCCGCCGCCGCCTTGCCCGCCGACGATACTTGTGGCAGTCCAACCATTGAACACGAGATAGGTAAATAGGCACCCCAGCACGCCGCCGGCGAGGGCAATGACGATCGACTCGAACTGAAAGCACATCAAAATCTGCCAGCGGCGATAGCCCATCAATCGCAAAACGCCGATATCCTTGCTTCGCTGGCTTATCGCGGCGTACATCGTATTCATGATTCCGAAGATGCCGCCGAGCGCCATCACGAAGGCGACGAAGTAAATCGCCCGGCTAAACCCCTGGCTTGTTTCGGAGAGCTTCGCGTAGTAGTCGCGCTCGGTGTTCGCCTGAAGGTTGCGCTCGACGCGCAGGTTCTTCAAAAGGCCGACGGCTATTTTCGCCTTGCTGAGATCTTCCGTGCGAACGACGTAAGTGCTGTAGGAATTGCGCCGGCCGAAGGTTTCTTGAACCGGCCGATCGCGTGCCCAGACTTCAGACCCAAATGCCGAGTTCGCTTCCTTCATGACGCCCGTCACCACCCACTTGCGCGGACCGAGATTGACGATGTCGCCGGGTTCGAGCACGTCTTTGCCAAGATCGGCGCCGAAGACGCGCGCCACGCCATTCCCGAGTACGACTTCGTTCGCGGTTTCTCCGCCACCAAGATCGCGTACGCCGCTGCCGCTCGGCCAATCGCCGCTCATCAGTTCGACCTCATGCACAAGCCCAGCGATGCGTGGATTGTCCAGGCCGCGCATTTGGACGAAGCGGCGTTTCCGCCCGCCTGGCGCGGGATTGGGGATCAGGTACGTGACGACAACATAGACTTCCTGTGCCGCGAGAAATTTTTGATCGCCTGACTTAACGATCTCGCGTTGCAATTCGGACGGCAAATCGCCGACGCTGAAAGGCGGCAGGCTGCTGAAGGCCTCGTCCGTTGCTCCATCCGACATGACCATGACATTGCCTGGATTCCCAGTGCCTTCCGTCAACCGATCCATACCCTTGACGAACGCGAGCATCACGGTCAACAACGCGGTGACCATCGTAAACGCGAGTGCGGTCACCAGTGTCGTCTTCCAGCGGGATTGAAGATTGCGGATGTTGTACCGCAACGGAACCTTAATGAAAGGTAGAGCGTAGACGATCAAGGGCAACATCATCAGTGTGAGAAGCAATAGCCCGGCAACTATCCACGGAATCTTTTGCGGATTCTGCGCCAGCCAGTCGTAAACAGGATTTCGAAATGTTTGCATGGTGATCGCCCTATGCTAGCGCCTTCTCAATCTGGGTTTTTCGTTAACGGAATCTCAGTCATCCCAATGTTGCTCGGACCAGTTGCGTCTCTGGTATTCCTGCTGCATCAGCAGGAAACTCTGCACTGACATGACAGCGAAAAAAATCCCCGAATAGAGCGAACCAAACGGCAACGGCAGAAACGTCCGCCCTGATGCCACCACAAAGCTATGCAGCGCGAGAATGCCCGCAGTGATCATCGAGATCCCGAGTGCCGTCGTCAGCCCGCGTTCCGCGGAGATGCCTTCGCAGACATCCTTGGTGATCTGTCCGCCATCGAGAGGCCAAATCGGCAGCAGATTCACCAGGCCCCAAATAATGTTGATAAAGACGAGGTAAAATATCGCGGTAAAAAGCAAGAAATTGGGTTGCGCACGCGGAAATGGCAGCCACTCTACGGGAATTCCCAGCAAGTGCGCCGGAGCGGCGACATAGGCCGGGAAAGTCTCCGGATTGACGGCCCATAGCACCGCCATGACCAATCCGAGAAAGACAAACCCCGCTCCCGGTCCCGCCGCGCTGACGGCAATGCGCTGCCAGCGCCGATGCAAATTGACGCTGCCGATCGCCAGGCCACCGAAACTATAGAGCACGATGTGGCCATGCGAGCCGAAGAATTGCCCCATCCAGATGTGGCCGAGTTCGTGGATGAGGATGGAGACAAAGACACATCCCACCCAGATGGCGAGATTGGTGAAGTTGAATCCGCCGCTGGCGCCCATGATGATGCTCATCAGCCAGAAAAACGGATGAACCCGCACGCGAATGCCGAACATCACCCAATTCAGGTCATACGGCGTCCGAGCGGGTTCGTTGAACATTCGTACGTGCCCTAGGGATCGTGCCACGCGAATCGGTGAATTTCATTATTATAGAGCTTCCATTAGAAATGTATCAGAGGGATCGCTATCGCTCTGGCGGCGAGGCGGGAACCCCGACACCAGAATAATGCTCAAGGCGCCGGTTGGAATGTGGCATTGAGACGAAACGGCGGCAGAACGTTGTCGCCTTCCTTGACTTCGATATTCAGCTTCGAATTGGCCGGGCCGTACCACCCGAGCAAGCGATCGGAATCGGTTTCATTGCGGCCGTCCTTGGGCGGCGGAGGCCAGAGCAGCAGCACCTGGTACCCGCCGGGCGCAGCTCCATCGTCGTTGCCATGGGTCGTGATGCGAAACCATCCGTCAGCCCCGGTTATGCCTCGCGGATTCGCGGGGATGAGAGGCATTGCCGGAGCGGTTGTTGGCTTGAGGAAGACCTGAATTCCCTCGGCTGGCTTGCCTGCGTAGAAGATTTGGCCCGAAACCGGATGCACGGCGATTTTTTCACTCTTCTTGCCGCATCCCGAATTCGAGATTGTCGCGGTCAAAGCAATAAAAGCGATAACCGAAAATCGCATGGATCGTTCCCTCGTTGAATGATTCGATCAAAAATCAGACGGCGAAACTTCCTCTCCAGCACGAGTGACGAGCCGAACGAACAGCCGAATATCCATGGCAGCGCTGATCGATCGCACGGAGCCATCGGCGAAAACGTGATTGGCGGCGCCGTGGTGGAAGCTGTAGACTTCGTTTCCGTTCGTACAATTCGTGTGGCATGGCCCAGGGCTGGACGTGCCGGCCGCATTGAAGCCATGGACGATGTATTCGGCATTACGATCTGCCCAGCCGCCGTCGAGTTGTCCGTTGGCGGACACCATCCTGCCCGCGCGATGCAAATCCGGGCGGCCTGCGTCCTCGGAGATCAGAAAGGTGTTCGACGTGCCATCGGTGATCTCAGGAATGCTGACGCAGAGATTGACCTGAAGTATTCCATTGCGGTTCGCGCAGGTGTTCACGTAGCCCGCGGTCTCAAGGGCCGACGAGTAGGCATTGCAAGGAGCGTAATCTGCTGCGGCGAACGTCGCGGCGGCCGTGACGTTCATCCTAGCTGTACCGCTGGAAGGCACGGCAGGGCAGAGCAGCACCACGACTGGCGTCTCGCGAGCCGTCTTGTTCGCCGCCGAGGTGCAATCGGCATTGAGGCTGTACAACTGGTAAAGGGGGCCTTGGTCTAGGTGCGGCAAGATGAAAATCGCCCAGCCGTGCGTCACGCCAGCAGCGGAAATTCCAAGCCGCTGTTTGACGTCCGCGCTGACCGACGCCGAAATGCCTCCGGGTGGGAACCGTTTGTTTTGACTCTGAAAACTCTGCATGGCGATGCCGACCTGCTTCAGATTGTTCTGGCATTGAATCTGGGCAGCAGCACTTCGAACCTTCTGCACGGCTGGGACGAGCAAGGCGATCAGAATGGCGATGATAGCGATGACGACGAGCAATTCGATCAGTGTGAAGCCTGGTCTCCGTGCTTCAGTGGCACGCATGCGAAATTCCTCCAGCGAGGTAAAGAAGCGTAATCGTGTCGAAATGTTACACAGCACGCAAGTAGGTTCACGGAGGCCATTGTGATGATTTGATGAATTAAGAAAGGAAAACCAGATTTGCTAGTTCTGAATCGCGTGAACCACTAGCAATTGCGATTCCTTCCACCATCGAGTCATAGAATCTTCCCTGCGGCTGATACCGAGTTTAATTGATTTCGAAAGGCAGCCCGGGGAGATCTAGCGCATGCGATTTATTGCATTTTGGTTTGTTATGTTTTCCGTCGCCTCATTTACTTTCGCTGGCGAGCCATCGATCAAGATCGTCACGCTCGGCGATTCGATCACGCGCGGCGTTCGTCCCGGCGTAACGGCTGACCAAACCTTCGCTCATCAGGTTCAACTTCTCCTGGCGAAGGACGGTATCAAGGCCAATGTCGTCAACGTCGGCATCGGCGGGGAACGGACGGATCAGGCTCTGAAACGCCTCGACACTATCCGCAAGCTCAAGCCGGCGATTGTCACAGTCATGTACGGGACGAACGATAGCTACGTGGACAAAAACGCGAAGGACTCGCGGATTTCACTCGATGCCTACCGCAAGAATCTGCACGCCATCCTTGCCGGGCTAAAGCAAGCCGGCATCACGCCGATCCTGATGACCGAACCACGCTGGGGCGACAAGGCCGCGCGCAACGGCCTCGGCGAGCATCCCAACGATCGGCTCGAACAGTATGTGAAGGTGTGCCGAGAAGTCGCCGCCGAGACGAAGACGCCGCTGGTCGATCACTTCTCGCACTGGACTAAGCAAAACGCCGCCGGCATCGACATCGGCAGTTGGACGACCGATCAATGCCACCCCAACCCGCGCGGCCACGCCGAAATGGCGCGATTGATGTTGCCGGTTGTGCGTGCGGCGTGCAAGCGGTGAAGAACGAAGATCCCCTGCGAACCTCCGTCCGACATGTAAACTCATTTATTAGTCCATGTGGAAAAAGGGATCCCTTCATGTTCGCGCGTCTAACTTCATTACGGTTGTCTCGGGTGGCCGCCTTCGCCTTGATAATGGTCTGCTTCTTCCTCACGTGGCCATGCGTCGTCGTCGCAGCCGTGAACAACCAAGAGCCAATCGTTTACATTGCTATATTTTTCGCGTTCGGCGTGGCGGCGGCGGCACTGTTGTTCGCCAATACGTTGGACGGCGTCGGCTGGCGGATTCGCAATCACCTCGGCATCGTGTCATCTTCTTCGGGCGTTGCCACGCTTCGAGACATTCCGAGCCGCGACCGTATCGATCTTCAACGAGCCCTTGACGCGATCAGCATATCACAGGATGGCGACGCAAATGTCTTCGGAGTTGGCCTACCGCAAGCTGGTTTCGCTTATGGCGGAATGGGCATCACCGTGGGTCTTCTGCTCGCAAGTAATCCGCGTACTATGGAGTTGCAATGGGACATGGTGTCGGCCTCCACGGATACAAAATACCCATGTGCGCGTAATGCATTGTATTTTCTCAGGGTCGAAGGCGAGCCTTTTGTTGTTCTGATCAACGCGCCTGAAAAGATCTATCGCATCCCGACGAAAATGGAGATCTTCACGAAGAATGCCCGGGGCGCCGAGCGGGCGTGGCGGCTCATCGAAAAGCGCATGACCGAAGAGAGCGTCTTTATGCGGAAGTCAATCTCACTCGAGCCCACCGAAAACTACGAGGAGCGATTTGACATCAGGCTTCATCCCATTCCAACTGTCCCGCTCGAACAGATTGTCCTGCCTGATGCGCTGTTGCGAGTCATCGAGCGAAACACGCTCTTCTTTCTCACACAGCAAGAATCGTTGCGGAAAGCCGGCCAGCGCACCCAGCGAGGGTTGTTATTTCACGGTCCGCCAGGCACGGGTAAGACGCTGGTCACGAAGTACATCGCCTCCATGTGTAAGTGTACCGTCATCGTCTTATCCGGCGCCAACATGGCCTTTATCCGCGAAGCGTGCGAGTATGGCAAACGACTGGCGCCGGCGATCATCGTTCTTGAGGACGTCGATCTGGTCGCCGCCGACCGCACGGATGTTATCAACAACACGACGCTGCACAGCCTCATGGAAGCGATGGATGGTCTCGGGCCGCAGTCGGATTGCTTGTTTATCCTGACCACCAACCGGCCTGAATCTCTGGAGAAGGCGCTCGCTTCCAGACCGGGCCGCGTCGATCAGACGTTCTGTTTTCCGCTGCCCGACCGCGGCGAACGGCGGCGTCTCTTTGCACGCTTTGCCGCGGATGTGGATTTGTCGGGCGTGAACATCGAGCCTTTGCTCGACCGTGCCGATGGATCGTCGCCAGCGTTCATTCAGGAACTCGTGCGCAAGGCTGTCATGATCGCCCTCGAACGCGGTGAGAGTTCATCGCCGTTGCGTCTCCGCGATGACGACTTTCGCGAGGCGATGAATGAGATCGTTCTCTTTGGTGGCGATCTGACGAAACGCATCCTCGGCTTCACTCCATCGATCGGCGAACTACCGCTCCGTTGACGACCCGTGCGGACAAGGTAAGCTAAACCCATAGCAATCTAATCGCGCATTGAAGCGACCGCGTTGCCGCTTGCGGCTTAGCGCTCCGCATACTCCATGCGGAGCGCTAAGTCGCAAGCGGGGCGGGTTGAATATACGAGGAGTCTTTCGCAAATGCCGAGTTATAATCCGAAGGTGATCGAGCCGCGTTGGCAACAGGTCTGGGAGGGCGACAAGACCTTCAAAACGCCGGACGATTCCGCGAAGCCGAAGTACTACATCCTCGACATGTTCCCGTATCCGTCCGGCGCCGGCCTCCACGTCGGTCATCCCGAAGGCTACACCGCGACCGACATCCTCGCTCGCTACAAGCGCATGCGCGGTTTCAACGTCCTGCATCCGATGGGCTGGGATGCTTTCGGCCTACCCGCGGAACAATATGCGATCCAGACCGGCACGCATCCTCGCGTCACCACGCAGAACAACATCGCGACGTTTCGCCGACAGATCAAGATGCTCGGCTTCAGCTACGACTGGGACCGCGAGGTTGATACGACCGATCCGAACTATTTCAAGTGGACGCAGTGGATCTTCCTCGTTCTGTTCGATACCTGGTACGATTCCGAGCAGCGCAAAGGCCGAGCGATCGCTGACCTGCCGATCCCTCCGGACGTGCAGACGAAAGGCGACGCAGCCGTGCGCGCATATCGCGATTCCAAACGGCTCGCCTACCAGGCCGAGGTGCCGGTGAACTGGTGCCCCGCGCTGGGCACGGTGCTGGCGAACGAGGAAGTCATCGACGGAAAATCCGAGCGGGGCAATCATCCCGTCGTCCGCATGCCGCTCAAGCAGTGGATGCTGCGCATCACCGATTACGCCGAACGCCTGCTCGACGACCTCGAAACCGTCGATTGGCCTCACGCAATCAAAGAGCAGCAGCGCAACTGGATCGGGCGAAGCGAGGGAGCCGAAGTCGATTTCGAAATACGTCCGTCGTCCGTAGTCCGTAGTCCGTCGCAATCCAACCACGGACCACGGACTACGGACCACGGACGAATTCGCGTATTCACGACCCGCCCGGACACGCTATTCGGCGCGACTTATGTGGTGCTGTCGCCCGAGCATCCGCTGATCGACGTGATCACGACGCCCGAGCAAAAGGCCGCCGTCGATGCTTATAAGATCGAGGCGGCGGGCAAAAGCGATCTGGAGCGAACCGAACTCGCCAAGAAAAAGACTGGCGTCTTCACCGGAGCGTACGCGATCAACCCCGTCAATCTCGAGGCGATTCCGATCTGGATCGCCGATTACGTGCTCGTCAGCTACGGGACCGGCGCGATCATGGCCGTACCCGCGCACGATCAGCGCGACTTTGAGTTTGCCCAGCGTTTCAAGCTGCCGATTCGACCTGTTGTGTTGCCGACGAAGCGCTGGTTCGAGGAATCAAGAGTTCTGGCAGTGCTCAAAAAAATGGGCGTCGATCCGCGCTTTACCGAGAACAAGCTGACGCAACCTGAATCGAATGCCGAGACGCTCAATCGGCTCGAAGTCGAGGTGCTGAGCAAATCCGTCCGCTACTGGGATGCATTTGGGCATGATGTGTACAAAGTCATCGAACAACTGTATCGCCATCATGTCGAAATCTTCCCGGAATGTTTCGCCGACGAGGGCATCGCCATCAATTCGGGAAGCTTCGACGGCCTGACGACGGTGGAATTCAAGAAGCAGATTGCCGCGAAGCTGGAAAGCGAAGGCCGAGGCGAGCGCAAGATCAATTACAAGCTGCGCGATTGGCTGTTCAGCCGGCAGCGTTACTGGGGCGAGCCGTTTCCGATTTTGCACGAAATCGATGCCGCGGGAAATGCGACTGGGGCGATCGAACCGGTTGCGATTTCGGAACTGCCGCTATGCCTGCCGGTCGTCGAGGACTACAAGCCGACGGGCAACCCCGAGCCGCCGCTCTCGAAGGCGAAGGATTGGCTGATCGTCGAACGCGACGGCAAGCGTTATCGCCGCGAGACGAACACGATGCCGCAGTGGGCGGGTTCGTGCTGGTACTATCTGCGCTTTATCGATCCGCAGAACGCCAGTGCGTTCTGCGATCCCGCCAAGCTCAGGCATTGGCTGCCCGTCGATCTCTACGTCGGCGGTGCCGAGCACGCGGTTCTGCACCTGCTCTACTCGCGCTTTTGGCACAAGGTGCTGTTCGACCGCGGTCACGTCCCAGTCGCCGAGCCGTTTCAGAAACTGGTGAATCAGGGGATGATTCTGGGTGATACGGATTATCACGTATCGCTGACGGTGTTTGAAGCGAATCAGGGACCGATCGACAAGCTGAAGCTGAACGTCATTCGCCTCAAGGATGACGAGAAGGGCGAGATTTGCGTGCTGCGCAATCCGTCAACCGATCCCGATCGCTTTTGCCCGTTGACCGAGGAACAGATCGTCAAGGAAGGCGGCAAGACGTATCTGAAGGACACTCGCATCGAGCTGACCGGGCGATCGGACAAGATGTCCAAGAGCCGAAAGAACGTCGTCAATCCGGATGAGGTCGTCAACGAATACGGCGCCGATAGCCTGCGCCTCTACGAAATGTTCATGGGCCCTCTGGAAGCGGTCAAGCCCTGGAGCATGCGCGGCGTCGAGGGCGTGTACCGCTTCCTGAATCGCGTCTGGCGGCTAGTGATCGACGATCGGCACGAGGCAGTCAAGCTGCTCGATGCCGTGCAGGATGTCGAACCCGACAAGGACACGCTGCGCATGCTGCATCACACCATCCAGCGCGTGACCTACGATCTCGACACGATGTCGTTCAACACCGCGATCGCGGCGATGATGGAACTGACGAACCACATGACCAAGCAGCCGGTGCGGTCCAAGAGCGTGCTGAGAACGTTCATGCTGCTGCTCGCGCCGTTCGCACCGCATATCGCCGAGGAGATTTGGCAAGCTCTACATGGGCGAGCCGGGAGCGTAAGCGACCGCAGCACGCTCGCATACGAGCCTTGGCCCGGGTTCGACGCCAGCCTCCTGAAGGCAGACACGGTAGACATCCCCGTGCAGATCAATGGCAAGCTGCGCTGCGTCATCACCGTCGCTGCCGGTCTCGACAAGGCGGCGCTCGAAGCGACGGCGAAAAGCGACGACAAGGTAAAACCAGCCCTCGAAGGCAAGACGATCAAGAAAGTCATCGTCGTGCCCGGGAAGATGGTCAATCTGGTTGTGGGATAGGCGAATGGGTTCGCTGGGCGTCATAGTTTGCGATTTATACCGCGCGCTGGCGAAATTGACGTTTCCGAGCCACGCACGCAGCGCAGTAAGCGGTTTGACTGGAAGGCGCTTACTCCGCTGCGCTGCGTGCGCGGCTCGGAAGATGTGTCAAACATTGGGACTCATCACTGCTGGGCGAAGGCCAACAATTCAACGATAAATAGTGAACGGTAAATAGTGAATGATAAAGTACAACATCACAATGCCGAATCGAATACAGCGCCGTCTTGCATCGTCATTTCTCGTTTACTATTTATCGCTGCAATTGAATGGCAGCGAATAAAAACGCAACGTCAAGAAGCGGTGCTCACTCCTGGGCTTCACCGCATTTCCATTCGCTTCAATTGCCGCAACAATTCCGCGTCGCCGGGCCGCAGAAGCAGCGCCAGACGCTGGGTGTCGATCGCTTCCTGGGTGCGACCTGCTTCGTGCAGTGCGGCGGCGAACCAGTGAAGCACTTGCGCATCCTGACTGCCGCTCAGCGTCGTCGCTCTGCGCAAATCGTCGAGCGCGCCCTTTGTGTTGCCTTGCTCCAATTTTGATCTGCCGCGAACCGTGAAGGCACGCGCGTCGTTCGCATCCAATTTGATGGCCGCCTCGGCATCGGCGAGCGCGAGGCGAATCTGTCCGCGTTCCAATCGCAGAAAGCCGCGCAGCGCGAGTAGCGGTCCGAAGGCGATGCCTTCGTCGCACGTGGCATGGACGAGGCGTTCGACCTGCTCAACGGGCCACCGGTGCGCGAGTCCGTATTCCGCGCATACGACGCCGTTGGCGATGCGCATCGCCGCAGCTAAATTGGTGTTCGCGGAATTCCACCGCTTTACTAATGCAGTGCGCGACTGGACAAGTCGATCAACATCGTCAACCAGATTTCGAAGAGTCTTGTCCGAATCGCATTTCAGGTCGGCTTTTATGCGAACGGCAGCATCAAGCGCGCCGAGCCTCAGGTAGGATTGAATGAGCGCCGCCTGGGCTTTGCAATCGCGCACGCCGCTGCTGAGTTCGAAGGTCGCCCGGGCATGCTCGCTCTTGGCGAAGTGCAGAAGACCGAGAATACGTCGAACGCTGGCGTCCGCGTTCAACTCCTGGGCGCGCATCGCGAGTTCGCGGGCTTCATCGTAGCGGCCGATCTCCAGATACAAATCGGCCGCGCGGACCAGGGCGAGAGCGTCTTTTCGCGCAGCAAGCGTCAGTTGCTTCAAATGATCGAGGGCATCGGTTTTTCGGCCCGCACGCATTTCAAGCAGGACGAGATATTCGAGCACGTCGCGATTGTTAGCGTCGGCGGCCAGGGCGGTTTTCAACGCGATGATCGCCTGGTCGGATTGGTCGAGTTTGTCGTGCACGCGGGCCTTGAGCAGCATCGCCTCCATCGACGCGAGACTTGCGGAATCGATCAACAGCGCCTGCTGGAGATGCTTCAGTGCGTTGGCCGATTCCAGCCGGCGGTCGGCATCGCGGGCAAGCTGGTAATGGGCCGCGGCGCGGATGGCTGTGAGCGCGTGATCGGTCAAGGGAGTCAGGACCTTCGCCGCCTCCTGGTGTTCGCCCCGTCGCACGCACACGGCGCCGTAGGCAAGCGCATACTTCGGATCCCGAGGAAACATCTTTGTCAGCGTGCGGTAGATTTCCTGTTCCTCGGCATCATCACGAGCCACCGTGACGCGAAGGTCCCACAAGGCGTAATCGTCCTGGAATTGCTTAGTACCCTGCTGAAGGATTCGCCTTGCGTCGGCAAGCCGCTGGTGATCGATATAGAGTTTCGCCAGGATGCGAACGCTCTGGGCGTCGGCCTGCTTTGCGTCCGCGAGCAGTTTCTCTAGCCTCGGCGCGTCGGCGATATCCGTGGTGGGCCGTAAGTAGATCCAAACGCGATAGGCACGAGCAACGTCGTCTTGAAAGCGCACGAAGTCGGCGAACTCCGACTTCTCTACGCGCGTCTTGTCGAATCGTGTATGCATGTGGACCTCGAACCGGCGCGGCTCGGTCGGATCGCGAACGACCTTCAGAGTGAATTGGCCCCATGCGCTGCGAAACTCCTTCTCCTCGGGGTAACCATCGAAACGAAATGCCGGCGGAATCGTCACTATGTAGCGGTGCGACGATTCAAACTGCGTGGGAAATTGGTACGGCAGCTTGCGGTCGAAGTCGATGTTGTAGCCGACCAGCCAGGCCCAGACAATGCTGTCGGTGAAACTGCCTTCCTTGCTCGATTCGCCGGAAAAGTGTTTCGGCACGTCATACTCGAATTCGGCATGCACTGGCTCGTCGAGATCGTTTAGCCGTTTCTCGTCGATCTTGTAGCTCCGCACCTTCACTTTGGGATGCGCGTCTTGCAACTCGGCGACGATGGTGCGACGCCGCTCGCCGGGCGGAACCTCCAGCCAGCGATCACGCCGAGACCACGCGGCGCCCTCGTGGTACACGCCTTCTCGGCGGCAGCGTATTGTGCCATTCGGCTCGACCGTCACGTGCGTCGTTTGCTCAAAGCGAAAGTCCTTGGCGGCGAACTCGGGCGTCTTGCCGAGCGTCAACTCCTTGCCCTGGGTCATGTAAACCTGACGGCTACGATCACTGCGCGGCAGGAAATCCCACGCCGCCATCGAGACGGTCGTATCGATCCAGTAGTCCTTTCCATCGATCCGCGTCTTGAGTATCGCGTGCGTGCCCCACGGCGATGGCACGGTTGGCTGAACCTGCCCGTCGTCCAGCGTCCCGAGCGTTACAAGCCAAACGGGCAAGCCGATCTCGCGCAGCATCACCGCGAGAAGCTGAGCCTGATCCTTGCAATCGCCGTACAGGCTCTTGAGAACCTGATGCGGTTGATGCGGCGTGTAACCGAGACCGCCCGGTCCTCGTGAAAGATAGCGCACATTGCGGCGAATCCAGTAGGTTAGCGCCTTGGCTTTGTCAATTTGCGATTTCTCGCCGCGCGTGATTTCGGCCACGATCTTCGCTATCTCGGGCGTGCATTTCCAGCAATTTTCCCGCAGCTTGTCTTTCCAGGCGCCTATTGCATCCCAAGTTGGAAACGTCGAAATCGAGACCTGTAGCCGCAACTCTTCGCGTGATGGCCGTTCGTCGTCGCGCGGCAACCCAGGACGATTCAATACGGTCCAGTGATAGAGCTTTTCCGCCGCCGATTCGGTGATGACGAGATCGACCTTGCCGTTGACCGTCGCGTGATGAAGCGGTTTATTCTTCGGGACGCGAACGCGAAACTCATCGCGCAGGACCGGTTCCTGGTCGTCGCCGAAAGTGTAGCGTGAGAAGAACTGTCCACCGAATTCCCGATGCTTGCCGCGCACGGTCCATTTGACTTCGTAGAGATCGCCTGCTTTCAGATTGGGGAATGAGATGACAAGTTGCTTGCTCTGATCGTAGATCTGGAAGTCGGTCGCCACGTCGCGCAGATGTACATGTTTCGGCTCAATGGCGACGACCTTCCCATCGGCCTTGATGACGCGCGCCTCATTGAGCGTGAGTTTCTCGAAAGTGGGATCGAAGTAAATCGCGCGATACTCGCCGAGCTTGTCGATGCCTTTGCGGCTATTCAATCGCGTGATTTCATGAGTGATGGTTTCCGTCGTCCCATCCGGCTCGACGAGATAAGTCGTCGCGGTGTAGAGGACGCACGCTGTCGCATTGTCGAGGTATTCGCGCGGGATCGTCTTCAGCACTGCGGGATCATAACGGTAGGGCAGGGGCTCGCGCGACGGGCCGCGCGCCACGGGCCATTCGTCGGCACGCACAGGAGCGCATGCCAGAATCAACGCGGCGACGAGATAGACGCGTATGCGAGCCATGATTGTGTCCCTCGTTGGCAGGCGGGGAGCCGAATGCCGATTGTTTCTGATTTGCCGATTTCTTCAATACTGACGAATCAGGCCCCCAACTCAATCATTGTCAATGAAATCCGCAAGGCAATCAACGTCAGTTGCGGGAGTTTTTTCACAATCGAGCCCAAACAGCGATGCCTTCCTTCGGATGGAACATTGCAGGAAGGGCTTGATGGCGGCGCGGTTTAGTGCCGCATAAACGATTAGTTTGCCACGCATTTAGTTCTGGTTTTTTTGATCTAATCATTGACTTAGCCATGGCTAATTATTATTGTTAGGAGTGTAATGTAGGCGGTCGATCTTGCGAAAGAGGAGATGATGAAACGCACCGCATTTACGCTTATAGAGCTTTTGGTCGTGATGGCGATTATTGCAATCTTGATCGGGTTGCTGGTCCCAGCCGTTCAGAAAGTGCGTGCGTCGGCGGCCCGAACGCAATGCGCAAATAACCTCAAGCAGATCGGACTCGCGTTGCACGCCTACGAAGGCGCGAACAAGGTGTTCCCGCCGTCGTGCGTCATCTCCAATCCGTATGCGGATGGGAGCGTTTTCGGCGTTTCGTACGGTGACGATACTCGCGTCGGGCCGACCGGGTTCGGCTGGGGCGTATTCCTGCTACCCTTTTTGGATCAGAATCCGGTGTATTTTCAATTCAATCTGAAGGAGGCGTGCTGGTCGCCGGCGAATGCTGCAGCTGCCAAGACAAAACTCGCCGTCTTTCTTTGCCCCGCTGCGACGGGCGGTGGCGACGGATTTGTAGTTCAGAGCGAAGGCGCCGACGATCGGCATGGCGTCGACATGTCTCGTTCCGACGGTACAAAAATCCTCTTCGGCCACAGTCATTACGCCACCAATGCGGGCATCCATCAACCCTGGGGCCGGGCGACGGCCTATTGCTACGACTTCGAAATTCCTGAGCCGATTGCCGCGAATGGCAACAAACCTGCGTACATGGATGGTCCGTTTTACCCCAATTCGCGGACAAGCATCGCCCGTGTGACGGATGGTCTGTCAAACACCGTCTTCGTGGGCGAGCATAGCTCATTCCTCAGCAACAAAACGTGGGTTGGAGTCGTGCCCTGGGCCGTCACGCCGCCTCGACTTGACATGTACCCGTGGCCATCGGAGAATAATGCCGCGACATGCCTGGTGGGAGTGCACAGCGGCCCGGATACACACGATCATCCGCAGGTCATTATTCACGTGCCCAACAATCCGTTCGGCCACACCGACGAAATGTGGGGGGAACATGACTCGCCGGGCTGCAACGTCCTCTTCGGCGACGGCACGGTTCGATTCGTCGGCGCCTTCGTGGATCCCTTGGTTTGGGTTGCGGTATCAACCCACAACGGCGGCGAGGCGTTCAATGCCGACTTCTAGCCCCAAGGATTCTACTTCGGGAAGATACATTCCAATCGCCGCGGCAGTTGGCGGTAGCGTGCTTGCGCTCGGCATTGTGCTTGCGTGGTATCTTTGGCCGCCGCCGCAGATGGGGGCCGATCGCGAAGTTTTCGACACGGTGGACGCGCTCTTCACGGCTGTGACCGCCAAAAGCGAGCCGAAGTTAGCCGATTGCGAACGGCGATTGCACGCCTACAGCGAATCAGGGAAGTTGCCGCCGTCGGCGTCGGTACATCTCGATGGCATCATCAAAAAAGCTCGCGGCGGAGCCTGGGATGCAGCGGCGAAATCGCTGTACACGTTCATGCGGGAGCAACGCCGTGATGGCGCCGCTGAGCCTCGCAGCAAGAAAAGCGGCAAGAGCAAAACCAATCAAGCGGTCTCGCCATAGCCTTTGGCGATTTTCTCCGCGATTAGTTTAGCCGCGTTCGCCTCCGCGCTGGCCTCGTCGGCGAATGCCTTCGTCGTGGATTGTCCTTTTGAGCCTGTGCGGCCATAACGCGTCGTCACCTGTTTGCCGGCCACTTCGATTTCCCAAAACTTGTCGCTGCCGTCGCCAACGAGTTCAAATCGGCGGATTTGTACTGCCGCGACCGACGTTGCCGGATCCGAAAGTATCGGCGCCGGCTTTACGACTAAATCGGTCCGCAGACCGACGTAGGACGGAAAACGCGGAACGCCGCCATCGGTCAATTCCTGGTAGCGGAAAGTGATGGTGCTGCCGATCGGCGGCGGGTTGCCTCGCTCGGCGTCGGAGAATCCCGTGCCGACGCTGAATCTGGTTCCGTCGGCGAGCTCCACGAGCAGCGCGCCAAGCCGGCCTTTGTGTCTGCCCGCGCCTGGTTCGTGGTCAACGACACGAGCCTCGGCATCGTGAAACGTCTTGATCTTCAGCAGCGTTGTTGAACGCCCGATTGCATATTTCGATCCGGGCTGACGAAGCATCAGCCCCTCGCCGCCGAGCGCTTCGACACGGGCGAGTTCCGTTCGCAGGTGGTCGAGACTTTTGCACAGCGCATGGGCATGAGCAACGGCATAGGTCGGCTGATTCATTTTGATGATGTTTGCGATCACTTTGAGGCGAGTTTCAAAAGCACTTCCGCCTTCGGGAGCGTCGAAGATCAGGAAGCGAATCTCCTTCCATAGAGCGCTTTTGTCTTGCCGTCGAACGATGCCGACGGTGCGCTGAAACTTCTTGCGATCAATCCAAAACTCGCCGTCGAGCGGTTCGTTCGGCAATCCAGCACAAAACCAATCCGGAGCATGCAGCGGATTGCCCTGGCGTGAAAGGAAGCCCGTGCCCGTCCAGTATGCACGGACGCCGTCGAGCTTCTCCGACATCCACCAGCCTGAAAGGTCGGCGGCGCCATCCCAGCGTTCCGCGAGCAGAAGGGGCGGGGCTTTTTTCCCTGAGCTTTCGGCATCGGCCTTCGCGATCGGAGGAGCATCGCCGCCGACACGGGCATTTTCGGCGTCCTCGCCGCGCAGTTTGCGCAGGTGCTTGCATGTGCGCTTTTCGATGGCGACGGATTGGTTGCGCCAGGCTGGGCACGAGCAACTGTAGACGCCGCCGACGTTCTTCAGAACGTACGGTTTGCTGCCGGACCCTTGCATCTCGACGGATTCGCCATCGTGTAGATCGGGCATGGTACTGACTCCGCGCGTGAGGTCTTTGAATTTGGAGTTGGCTTGATGAATATCGTAGTGGAACGGTGTCGGGCGTCGGCGATTGAGGCGTCTTTTTTATTGCGTCAACAAGTCGATCAGGTAGAATAGGAGCGTCAAAACCTGGATGGAGCAAATTATGATTACCGCCGCGCGCCGCACTTCGAAACCGAAATCCAATCTGCCGCCGTTGCAGAACGGCGACCACCTGGACCAAAAGACGTTCCATGAACGCTATGAAGCAATGCCGCCCGATACCCGTGCGGAGTTAATTGGAGGGATTGTTTACATGTCGTCGCCACAAAAACGCCCGCACGGGAAACATCATTTCAAACTATCCGGTTGGTTATTGTGTTACGAGGAGGCGACTCCTGGAATCGAAGGCCATATCAACACTACGCAGATAATGGCTGACGATGCTGAACCGCAACCCGACGCTTGTCTTTTGATTCTTCCCGAGTACGGCGGCCAAGTCTGGATCGACGAAAGTGAATACCTGAACGGTGCTCCCGAATGGATTGCCGAGCTCAGCGACAGCACCGAATCGATCGATCTCAACGCCAAGAAACGAGACTACGAAGCCGCCGGTGTTCGCGAATATGTCGTTGTCGCCGCTCGCACGCAGCAGGTGTTCTGGTTCGTCCGTCGGCGTGGCAAATTCAAGGAGCTGGCGCCGGGAAACGATGGCATCCTTCGGTCGGATGTTTTCCCCGGACTTTGGCTCGATCCCGCCGCGTTGCTTGCATGTAACACCAAAAGACTTTTGGCCGTCCTGCGCCAGGGCTTGGCCTCGCCCGAACACTCCGCATTCGTCGCAAAATTAGCTGCAAAGAAGGGGTGAGTCGGCATTGCCCGCGTCATTTCTTGTCCCGGATGCGGAATTCGAGCATGCGGCGATCGAAGCTGGCAGGTCGCACGACGGGACCTATCGGCGTGACGGGTGGCGACAGTACCGTCACCGGCGGCGCGACCGGGGAGAGCGGGTTCTTTGCCGGCGGCAGATTCGGGGCGTCGATCTTCACCACGAATCCGTCGGCCTGCGGCGTCGCCGATACGATGCACGGCTGATTCATCAACGACAGGCGAGCACCATTGACGCCGTCGCATCCGTCCCAGGCCTTGCGCTGGCCATCCCAGATCTCCAGGCTGACCTTCTTTTCGACGATCTCCCAACCGTTCTGAAGCGGCTGCATCGGCACCTTCGTCGTTGAGTTCATCGTCAGCGCCATCACCACGTCATCGCATTGAACCTTCTGCGGCTGGGATCGAAATACGAGCTGGGCACGAATTTGTGCATGCCAGATGGGCGGAGCCGAGGCTGTCGGCAGCCAATTCTTCGGCTTCACCAACTCGCCCGTCACGATGACATGGGATTTATCTGGAGAGATCTCGACTTTTACGTTGCGCACCGGGTCCTTGGCATCGGGTTGATTGAGCAGTGTCACGCTCTCGATATGGCCCGCCTTAAGGATCGTACTTTCCCTGCGAAATGCTGAGGTCGCGTCGTCTTTCCCGCCTTGCCAATCGCAGGCGAGATACCACGTTTTTATCGGTCTGGAAACCTTGGCGATGGTGTATTCCGCACGCAATTTGGCCAGCGGTTGTTTGCCTTCGTTTGGACTGACGAACACCGTCTGGGATTTCTCGACAGCATTTTTACCGCTAACAGCCGCCAGGCGAACGGTGAAGGAACCCATCTCGTCGAACGTGATGTAGCGTTCCTGAGTCGCGACATCCTCGATGATTTGAAGCGGGCGTTCGTCGCCCGTGGAAAGGATGCAGAACTTCGCATTCTTGATTTTGCTCACGAGCCGATAGACGGCTGGCGCGCGCTCGCCCGGCGTGATCGGAATTAGCTGAAACATGGTAATCTCGGGCGACGGCGGCGTGTTATCTTCAACGACGACCGCGACCGTGCGATCGGCTTCCTCGCCCACGAGATTCCGCAGCGCCAGCTTGACGTTGTATGTGCCGGGCTTGCCGTAGGTGTGCTGCACATTGCTGATTTTCGGATCATACGGCTCCAGCGCGCTGCCGTCGCCGAAGTCCCACCAGCCCTGGGTGCCGCTTGTCGATCGATTGTTGAAATTCACCAGCGATCCGGTGACCTGCACGGAAAAATTGGGCACGGGTTTTCCGGGCTTGATGACGTTATTAACCAGCGAGCTTCCATACATCAACACGGCGCCGGAGACCAATCCGAGCACGCTGGTGATGCCAGCTTTGATCCAGCCGGAAATGGTTCCCTTCACGCCGGCTTCATTTTCATTTCCCATCGCTGGCCCTCTCCTTGACCGAATCGAAAAACCTTTTGGGAACCATACGAAAAATCGGCTCGCAATGTCGAGAGCACTTTTCGCGAGCATGGCAAAACAGCGAGACCCGTTGATTGAGGCAAGCTTGGCGGTAAAATGGAAAAATAGAGCATTAACATCCCGTTTTGCCGCTTGCGGCTTATAGCGCTCAACGTCGCTCTCACGGGAATAACATTCCGATCGAGTCTTCCTCATGCGATTCACCAAGATGCAAGGTTGCGGCAACGATTACGTCTACGTCGATTGCGTAAACCAGAAGCCGCCGGTCGATCCCGCCAAGCTCAGCCAGCGGATCGCCGATCGTCATTTCGGCGTTGGCGGCGATGGCTTGATTCTGATTTGCCCGTCGGAGCGTGCCGACGCACGCATGCGGATGTTCAACGCCGACGGCAGCGAGTCCGAGATGTGCGGGAACGGCATTCGCTGCGTCGCCAAGTATGTCTACGATCACGGCATCGCCAAGAAACCCACGCTGGCCATTGAAACAGGCCGCGGCGTGCTCGCGCTCGATCTCGAAGTGCACGCGGGAAAAGTGCAGCAGGTCCGCGTCAACATGGGAGAGCCGATCCTCGATGCCGGCAAAATCCCGACGACGCTGCCCGGCCATCCACCGATCAATGTCGCGCTGCCAGGGTACGATTTGACCGCGACCTGTGTGTCAATGGGCAACCCGCACTGTATCATTTTTGTGAACGAGATAACCGATCACCTGGTGCTCGGAGTTGGCCCGAAGGTCGAGAAGGATGCGATTTTTCCTAGACGAACGAACGTCGAATTCGTGAAGGTGAATCGCCGTGACGACGTCACCTTCCGCGTGTGGGAGCGAGGGTCCGGCGAGACGCTCGCATGCGGTACCGGCGCGTGTGCCGTCTGCGTCGCCGGCGTGTTGACGGGTCGCACCGACCGCAAGATCACCGCGCACCTGACCGGCGGCGATCTGCAACTGCACTGGTCCGAGGCCGACAACCACGTTTACATGACAGGCCCGGCCGTCGAGGTTTTCAGCGGCGAGTGGGCGGAGTAATTACCGTAGCCATCACGCTCCGCGTGATGGATTAGAGTCAAATTCATCACGCGGAGCGTGATGACTATGGTGCAGGCTTCGATTTCCGTCAAATTCATCACGCGGAGCGTGATGACTACGGTGACAAATGCCTATCCAAAAACGCATACGCCCGCCGCCTCGCTTCCAGCGGAAAGGCATGCGGCCCCGGCGGGTAAAATGCTTCCAGCTTCGATTCAGCGCCATGCAATCGATAGATCGCAGCTGCCGCCTTCATCACATCGCGCACGCCGCTCACGTCGAAGTCAGTGTCCTTCTCCGCCGCACACGCCAAGAAAGGCCGCGGGGCGAATGATGCCACGATCTCCTGGAAATCGAACGGAACCTTGCGTGCGTCGTTGCTAAACTGTGTCTTGATGCGCGGCATGTATCGCGGCCCGGTCCAGCTTGGCATATCGTCCTTGCGAAACGTCGTGAAGCCGCAACTCGACACGATGCACCGAATACGTGGCTCGAACGCAGCCGTGAACATCGCGTTGTGCCCGCCGAGCGAATGCCCGATCGCACCGATGCGACTGGCGTCCACCTCGGGCATCGTTTCCAGCACGTCGACGGCGCGGATGTTGTCCCAAATCGCCTTCATCGTTCCGCTGACGTAAGCGGTCTTCGCCTTGAAGTCGAACTTGTACGTGCCAAACGACGGATACTCCGGAACGATCGTGATGAACCCGCGCTCCGCTAAATCAAGCGCGTACTTCAAGTCGGCATTGCCACGAATGCCTGCGGGTTCGTCCATTCCGACTGCGGTCGTCTGATGCAAACAAAGCACCGCAGGGAGCTTTTTCTTGCCCTCGTTTGGCGGCAGAAAAATGTACGCCGGCACGCGATCGTCGGGATCGGACTGAAACGTGATCTTGCGGCGAAGCAGCGTGCCAACCTTCACCTCGTCCAAGACTTTAACATCCAACGGAACACGCCGCACCGGACCAGGCAGCGCCCCCATCACTCGCTCCATGCTCGCGAGCACGTGCTGCCGGCGCAACTGCCAATCGGCGACACTTTGGATCGGCCGCAAGACGCCGGCGCGATCACGCACCTTCGTCAAATCGGTATGATCGGGATACTCAGGAATCGGCGGCGCGGGATTGCTGAGCCCTGCCGGCAGGCGGCCGGAAAATTCATTCGACGTCGTTGAATAAATGACGATGAGAATGAGCAGAATCGCTGAGAAGAGGGGATGGGAAGTCATCAGATTCCGCTCGAGGATAATGTTGCTCAGACAATGGAACAATTTCCTTCAAACCGAGACCAACTCCGCGTGAACCTTTCGACCGAGCGCGTCGGCCCATTTGTGGAGGGTGGCGAGCGTCGGATTCAGCACCTTGCCGGTCTCCAGGCAAGAGAGTGCGGGAGCATCAATGCCCATGCGCTCGGCGACTTCCGCCAACGTCAGGCCTTGCGATTCGCGTGCGGCTTTGAACTTCGCGAGCAAGGACAGGATCGCTGCGAAGTTCTGCGAAGTAATCGCGCTCGCGGGTCGCTGCGTCACAGGATTGGCCGCGTGCTGCTGGCGAATGGCGGCTTCCTCGGCTCGCTGTTCGGGGGTGCGGATGGGGTTCATCGAATTTTATTCTTTCCCAATTTCCGGTATCGACAAACACCGGCATATTTTGCGTGCGAGTATATCCGGTATCTCGGTGTGGCGCGGAACAGCTTCGCTATGGCCTGTCTGCGGGTTGTGCCGAAGTGAATGGCCACGTCCTTCACGCTTGAGGATGCAGCCAAGTTTACGCAGGTGCTTGAGAAGGGCCATGCGTTTCATTCGACAGTTACCATTTCGCGGATGGCGCTTTTGGGTACGCCGCGCAAGCCGTCTTCGCGTCGATCTTCCAGTATCAGCGCGATGGCCTGCGCTAGGCTTTTTCGGCACTGATTCATCGTGCGACCCTGGCCATTCGCGCCAGGGATTTCTGGGCAGTACGCGATATACCACCCGGCTTCCTTTTCGATGATCGCGGTGAATTCGTTACGCATGTCTTCCTCCGAACGAAACAATCCGGCGAGCCGTTATTTAGCCTAACTGTTGACAAGTCACCTGTCAACAATTCTCACCTCGCCGGCCGCTGAATCGCCTGGATCACCAGTTCCAGGTACTCGCGTGCCCGTCTCGCCAGGGCGTCGATGCCTTCGGGTTTGCTGGGGCGGGGGACGGCGGGGGCGAAGATGTTTTCGCAAGAGAGCGACATCGTCAGGCCGGTGTGGGCGACGAGGTTCAGCATGCGGTAGTGATCGATTTCGCCGAAGCCGGGGCCGCAGTCCTGGTGCGGTTCGGGGAAGAAGCGGTGGTCCTTGATGCAAAAGCTGCGGACCTCGCTGGCGCATGCCCGCAGGTCTTCGAGCGGGTTGACTTTGCCGTTGAGATAGTCCATGACATTGCCGGCGTCGTAGTTGACTTTGATGTGGGAATGATTGACTTCGCGGGTGATGCGAGCACATGCCGCTCCCGTGCCCGTCTCGCCGCCGTGCTGCTTTACAACGAGCATCACGTTGTTATCCCGGCAAATTGGTGCGAGCTGTTTGAAGCGTTCGACCCAGAGCTTTTCGTTGCCGCCGCGCGTGTGGCCGAACGTCAGCACTTGTGGCACGCGCCCGGCGGCGGCTTGCAGGACGCGCTGGCGCAGCACGGTGAAGCCGTCCTTGTGCTCGGGATAGATGCCGGAGAACATCATCACCGGTTCCAGCCCCATGTCTCGGCAACGTGCCGCCAGGTCGCGTGCCCGGACCGGCGGTGCATCGGCGGCGAGGATCGGCACGCGTTTACCGTCCTCCATGTGTGTCGTGCCCCAGGCGACGTACGAATAGCCGGCCGTGCGCAAGCCTTGCAATGCGCGTGCTAGGGAAAAACCCGAATAGGGCAGGGTCATGCACGACACCTGAAAACGAGTCGGATCACGCTTTTCTGGCTGAGCCGGCTGGGCGGCGATGGCGTGCTCGGGCACTGTGGATAGCGCGACCCCGGCGGCGCCGGCGGCGATGAAGTTGCGGCGTGTAAATTTCGACGGCATCGTTGTATCTCCCTGGTGGATTGCGATATTGATTCACCCAGCGCGGCGGCGCGGTGTCGGCGGCGACTCGGGCGCAGGCATCGGCAGCGTATCGGGAATTGGCGCCCCGGCTTTGCCATCCAGCGCCCAGGCGATCACCCAATCCGGCAACCAACGCGCGAATCGGATGAGACTGTAAAGTTGCCAAGGGAAGTTATAGACTTTTTTCTTGCGATGAAGAGCATGAACGATGCGCTGCGCTGCCGAGTCCACCTTCATCAGCCAAGGCATCGAGAACGTGTTCCCCGCAGTCATCGGTGTTTCGATGAAGCCGGGGCAGATCGTTGTCACGTCGATGCCGAATTCGCGCATCTGGATGCGTAAGCAGTCGAGATACATATTCACCGCAAGCTTGCTCGCGCAATAGCCCGATTCACCGGGCATCGCCAGGTGCGACGCCAAGCTCGATATCGCGGAAATATGGCCCTTGCGGCGCTGGATCATCTCGGGCAGAACCGCCTCGATCGAGTAGATCACGCCCATCGTGTTGATCTTGAACATTGCGTCGATGTCCGCGTGATTGATCGGATCGATGAACGTCGGCCTGCCAACGCCGGAATTCGCGATGAGCAGATCGACTGGTCCTAGCTGATCGCGAAGCAAGTGGATCGCGGCAACGGTCTGCTCGCGATCGCCGACATCGGCAGCAACTGCGGCAGCGCGGCCGCCCGTAGCCTGAATCTCGGCGACAAGGGCGTCCAGCCGGTCTTTGCGCCGCGCGAGTACGCCGACAGTCGCACCCTCCGCCGCCAGTGTTTTCGCGAGTTGCAGGCCAAGCCCGCTCGACGCGCCGGTAATGATTGCGACTTTATTGGCGAAACGCATTTCGATTCCATCCTTGGCGCCATTTGACAAATATTCCCATGCAATGCATATATCATCTCATGGCAACGGCGAACAAGGCGAACTGGGCGGCTTGCGATATGCGGCGGCGTCAATACACTCGCAATATCGCCGGGCCTCGGCGAAGGCACCACGTACCACAGGCAGGAACCACGATGCGAACCGTCATTACCATCCTCGCGTTGACCATCGCCGTCTCGACATCCTTCGGACAGGACAAGGTCTTCCGTGCCGGTGCTTACGCTCAGGACATCACGCCCGCCAAATTCCCGATCTCCGTCAACGGCGGCATGGCGGATCGGCTCGCAACCAAGGCGTTCGACCGCCTGCACGCTCGCTGCCTCGTGCTCGACGATGGCAAGGCGAAGCTCGCCCTCGTTGTCTGCGATAGCTGCATGATCCCACGCGAAGTGACTGATGAAGCCAAACTTCTCGCACAGAAAGCCACCGGAATCGCGCCGGAGTGCATCCTCATCTCGGCAACGCACACGCACACCGCGCCGACTGTCGCCGGTGTATTCCAGAGCGACCCCGATGAAGCATATAAGAAGTTTCTCGCTCAGAAAATAGCCGTAGGAATTGCGCAGGCCCATAAGCAGCTCGCGCCGGCCAAGATTGGCTGGGGCGCGGGCAAGGACGAATCGCAGCTGTTCAATCGCCGCTGGCATGTAAAACCCGGATCCGCATTGCTGAAGGATCCGTTTGGCAAAGGGACCGACAAGGTGAAGATGAATCCCGGATACAAACATCCGGATCTGGTCAAGCCCGCCGGTCCGATCGATCCGGTGATTTCCTTTATTGCCGTCAAGTCGATCAAGGGCCAGCCGATCGCATTCTATGCCAATTACTCGCTTCACTACGTCGGCGGCGTGCCCGCTCTTTCCGCCGACTACTTCGCGATGTTCGCCGAGCGCATGGCGACGCTGCTCCAGGCCGACAAGATCGAACCGGCGTTCGTCGGCGCCATGTCGAACGGCACGAGCGGCGATATCAACAACGTCAATTTCGCCGCCGCCGGTCCGGGTAAGCGAAAGGAAGGCGAGCAGGCCCGAATCGTCGCCGAGAGCGTCGCCAAGGCGGCGTTCGATGCACACAAGGGAATCAAGTATCACGATTGGGTCGAACTGAAATCCTCGCAAAAAGAAATCGAACTCGGCGTACGCCTACCCGACGAAATCGATGTCAAGCGAGCGCGCGAGATTCTCGCCGCCGCCAAATATGGGGTACTCAAATCGCAGCCGGAGATTTATGCCCGCGAGACCGTGCTGCTGGCGAAATATCCGCCCAGGGTAAAAGTGATCCTGCAGGCGCATCGCATCGGCAATCTTGGCGTCGTCGCCAATCCGTGCGAAACCTTCGTCGAGATCGGCCTCGAAATCAAGGCGAAGAGTCCTTTGAAGCAGACCTTCGCCGTCTCGCTCGCCAACGGCTATAACGGCTACCTGCCGACTCCCGAACAACACGCCCTCGGCGGCTACGAAACCTGGCGTGCTCGTTCGAGCTATGTCGAACTGAATGCGTCCCGCGCCATCATCGCCGCGTGGCAAGAATTGCTGGCGAAAGTGAAGTAAACCTACGACCTCGATCGACGTGACCCTGCGGCTGGGCTGATGACAACCAAACGCTGCGTTCATCCGAAAAGTATTGAGCATTTTCTCCCCTCTCTCTCCGGGAAAGAGGTCGGGGGGGGAGGGCAACCTGACGCACGGGCAAGTGATTTGTTGCTTGCAAAAGGCCGAGTATC
>CAZAFH010000027.1:0-66276 GCA_964484265.1 uncultured Singulisphaera sp. | reverse complement strand
ACTCATCGCCGAAGCGCGGTCCAACGTGGATCTTTCAGTCGGCATCGACGTGCCGTGCAAAATCCAAATGCAAATGTCGCCGAGGAAGGAACGTAGCTCAACCTTTAGGGGGCATAGAACTGTTCGCTGGCGGCTCCCTCAGTCGTTCGTGCATACTGACAATGTTAGTCCGAGAGTTCCGCAAGCTTCTAGGAATTCCGGCGGCAGTTCCAGGTCAAATTGATCGTCTGGCATCCACCCGCCGACGAACAAATCGGTTACGCGCCCTGCCGCACGAAGATCCACGAAAATATTGGGAGGCTGACGACTCAACCAATTTGCTGCCCGCACAAGGCCCGCGTGGATGGCGGCGGCGAAGGCTTCGGTTTGCGCTCCCGCATCGTGCGTCGTGTCCACATTCGCGAAGTCCTCCATTGACACGGAGAACACGCGCACTCGTGGAACGCCTGGGCCGTCCTCCACGACCACCGGATCGCCTGGCGCGATCATTAGACGGTCGAGAAACTCGGCACGTTTCACGTCGTCGCCAGTGCGGTCCCATGCACGCAGGGTGAACTGAAGCCATTCGACCACACGAGGACCTCCGCCAGCGAACGTTAAGGATTTTATGCTGTGTGCTCCGCGTGCAAACGCTCACTCTCGTGCTTTCGCGTCGTGGCGGAGCACGCAGCATAAAATCTGGTTGAACTGAACCGCGGATGCCACATTCCGCGGCTCGATTACTCTGCTCGCTTCGGGTGAGCAGGCAACGATTGAGGGGCCGATCCAGCGTCGAAATCATCCCCCCAAAGAAACCCCTATGGAGCTGGAATGGAGGTCCTTGTCCCGCCTGGACTTACAGCTACTCCCTACTGGAGCCTGTCTTCAACCCTCGCACCACGGTCTCGGGCCGATTGTTGCACCGACACAAACCAAGGCTCCGCACCCGTTCACCGTCGCCCATTCCGCCGCGCAGCGGTTTAGTTCAACGAAAAGGATAAGCTGCCGGGGCCGCCTGCAACACCTTCATGCCGCGCGAAACCAGTATGGCGGCCCCGGTCAGCTTCATCCGTTTGTTATACCGCGTTTTCGCCGTGTTCGGGTGGAAGCAACCGGCCTTTGCCAAGGTTGCACGCTTCGCAGAGGGTCTGCAAATTTTCTATCAATGTTTCGCCGCCCTCGCTCCAAGGCACGATGTGGTCAATGTGCAACACGAGTCCCAATACCGTCGCCGGACTTCGTCCGCATGACCTGCACGTGAAATTGTCGCGTTGGAGGACCCGAAAACGTAAGCCCAGCGATGGATCGCGCGGCGTTCGGCGACTTGGCCGACCAGGTTCGGCGATCGGCACGAGTGCAGCCGAAGTATTGGCGAATTGAATAAAGGCGCGAAGGGCATTCGTCCAACCACCGAAGGCGCGGTTGTATGGGCGCTGTGAATAGCGCGAGGGCGGAGACGCCAGTTCTATTCGGCGCGGTTGACGACCGTAGTGCTGCCAAAGCTCGAGTATGTTCTCGAATAGATCTTCCGTTGAAATTGAATTCTCGTGGCCAATTTCGAGCCCGGCCGCGAGCAGCGCACCGTTCCAATTCCCAAACCTCTCACTTTGGGTCGTATGGGAAAAATTGCCATGGAGCTGGTATGCCCTAGCAGATACCGTGCGCTGGCCGAGATGCGTTGCTACTCGGTTCAAATCGATCTTCAGCTCCTCGTCGCTTACGAGCATCCCCGCAACTTGCTCTAGCTGAAATCTCGCCATGTGACGAAGCCTCAAGCGGTATAACTAGAATTAGAGCGCGCCTGCGCGCTCTAGCAACGTGCGGCGCGCTATAGTTCTCGTGCGCGCTATAACAAGGGTTGATTTCATCAGACGTTGGTCTGTTTGTCAAGCACTATCTGTTAGTGATTGGCGTGCGTAATCCCCAGGAATCGCAGCGCTCGTACTGGGGCTTGCCCGCATACTATGTCTGATCGTAACGCGCCGGGGTTGGCGCTGTCAAAGTCGGTTGCGGAATATTTCTGCGATTGCATGGTTCGGCGCGAACGCTAAACGTGGCCCCCCTCTCCCCCTCGGGAATTTGGCCAACACCCCCTAAAAGTGCAAAAAAAGGCCGAAAAAGTGCAAAAGCGCTTGGCCATTTGCTGTTGGCCAAGCGCCCCCTGGCCAGCTTCCAAGGGTCGCTGTCCCCGTGCCAAAACTGGGCTGGTCAAGCTGGTGTGATTGCGTTACACTCCATTCATCATTCTGGAGGAAGGTACGCGCAGGTTCATCGTCATGGAAGATTACCGCAAAACAGGGATGTTGCAAATTCGGCATATCGTGCTGCTGTGGGCGATCTGTTTCGCTGGGTGCAATGATTTCTCGCAGCATCGATTCGGCGGTATTCGGCGCGACACCTCCGTGGTTAGCGGTCCCGTGAGTCCCGCGCCGTCGCTCGCCATCCCAAATCCGCCTGCAAGTCCCCGAGACCTTCCGAAGAACGAAATTCAACAGGCCGGTTTCATCGCCGGCGCGCCCAATACCGGATCCGGTCCCGGGCTCCCCATCGCGCCGCATCCGCTGCGCATTTTGCACGCGCGAGCCGCGCAGACTTATGCCGGCATGGAGTCGTACATCTTTCGCTTCACCCGGCGCGAGAGCGTCGGCGGGAAATTGCAACCCGAAGAACTGGTGCTCGTGAAAATCCGCCAAAAGCCGTTCAGCGTCAGCCTCAAATGGCTCGGCACGGAGGGCAAGGGCCGCGAAGTCGTGTATGTGGATGGCAAGTTCGGCAACAAGATGCAGATCCTCACCGCGCCGGGCGAGATCCTTCCCTTCGCTCCACCCGCACGCTTGGCGTTCTCGCCAGACGACACCATGGTCAAATCGAAAACACGCCACCCGATCACCGAGTCCGGGTTCGGCAACCTGCTCGACAGCTTCGGCAGGCTCGTCACCGCTGCCGAGACCAACGACCAACGCATCGGCACGATCAAGTACCTCGGCCCGCTCGAACGCAAGGAATTCGTTCGTCCCGTCGAAGCCGTGCATCACGTCATTGCCCCCGGATTCGATCCAGGGCTTCCCAAAGGCGGCCAACGCTGGTGGTTCTTCGATACCGCCCACGGTCTGCCTGTGCTCGTCATCACCCATGACGAGACCGGCGAGGTCGAATACTACCGCCACGATCTCATCCAATGGCCCGCCCGCCTCGACGACATCGATTTCGATCCCGAGCGCATGGGCAAGAAGCAGTAGGTTTAGTCGCTCGCTGCACGTACAATAATCTCCATAAACATCCACGTGGCTATCCCGAGCACCACCCATGAAACGCATGCTTTTCGCGTTGCTTTTGCTGTTTCACTTTCAGCCGACCGGCGAATCACAACCCGAGACCGAGGACATGAAACTCGAACGCCGATTCAAACAATACCTCGATGCCGAGTTCAAGGCCCATCCACTCTTTGCGACGCGGTCGGGCTTTCACGAGTTCGACGACAAGCTCGACGACATCTCGCCTGCCGCACGCAGCAAGGCCATCGCCTCGACACGCAAAATGCTCGACGAACTGAATAAGGAAATTGACTATAAGAAATTATCCCGATCCGCGCAGATCGATTTCGAAATTTGGCAACATGAGTTGAAGAAGGAAATCTGGCTCGCGGAAAACTTCGACCGCTTCGCCAGCGACCCGCGCATCTACAACGACTACATCACCGAAAGCGTCTATTCGCTCTTGACGCAATCGACGCTGCCGCTGCCCGTCAATGTCCGCAATGCCGCGTCGCGCATTCGGCAGATACCGAAGATTGTCAAGGCGGCACGCGAGAGCATCAAGAATCCGCCGAAAGTGCTGACCGAGGTCGCGCTCAAGCAAAACCGCGGCGCTATCGCCTTCTACGATTCGAGCATCTTTTCCCTGCTCGGTGATCAGGCCAAGAACAGCGAACTCAAGGCGGCATGCAAGGCCGTCGTGCCGGTGCTGCGCGATTATCAAAAGTTCCTGGAGGACGACGTTCTGCCTCGCAGCAAGGGCGAATGGCGCATCGGCAAAAAGCTCTTCGCCCAGAAACTCGTGCTCGAACTCGATGCCGGCGTTACCGCGCAGGAAGTGCTCAAGGAAGCCGAGGATGAAGCCGTGCGCGTCGAGAACGAGATGTACGTCATCGCCCGGCAGCTTTGGAAACAGGTCTTTCCGAAAAAGGTGCTGCCCGTCGATGACGACAAAGGCCGCCGCGAGACGATCCGCCTCGTGCTCGACGAGACCAGCAAGGAGCATGGCAAACCCGCGAACCTCGTGCGCGATGCCATCGCCGGCGTCGACAAGATCAAGGCGTTCATCAAGGACAAGGATCTCTTGCGGCTGCCGAATCCCGATCGCTGCCAAATCATCGAAATGCCGGAGTTTCAGCGCGGTTTCTCGATCGCGTATTTGAATCCCGCGCCGCCGATGGATCCGAAGGCGGCCAGCTACTACGCCATCGCTCCACCGCCCAAGGAATGGGACGAACGCCGCGTGACGAGCTTCATGCAGGAGTACAATCGGCACATTCTGCAGATTCTCACGGTGCACGAGGCCTACCCCGGCCACTACGTGCAACTGGAATACGCGAATCGGCATCCCTCGCTGATTCGGAAAATCCTCTCTTCCGGCGTCTTTGCCGAGGGGTGGGCGGTGTACATGGAAAAAGTGATGCTCGACGAAGGCTTCGGCGACGGCGACCCAAAATTGCGGCTGCATCAACTGAAGTGGTACCTGCGAGCCGTCTGCAATGCGATTCTCGATTACAAAATGCACTGCACCGACATCAGCGACGAAGACGCGGTGCTTTTCTTGGTCCTTCGCGCGTTTCAATCAGAAGCCGAGGCGATACTGAAAGTGCTGCGCGCCAAGCAAAGCAGCTGCCAGCTCTCGACCTACTTCGTGGGCCGCATGGCATTTCAGCGGTTGCGTCGCAGCGTGCAGAACGAACTGGGCGAGCGCTTCGAGCTAGGCCGATTCCACGAGGCAGTGCTCGACCACGGCAGCATTCCGGTGAAGTACCTGCCCGAGGTGACACGCGAACGGCTCAAACGGCCGCGGTAGATTGGCATGGGTCGCCGGTTGTGGCGCTGCATATTCGCCGCAGCACGAAATTCAGCGACTACACCGAAGGTGTTGCTTCTCAAAGCCCAGGGTTGGCGAAGCCTACCCTGGGATAGATGAGATGTGACCGTAGAACGCTGAAAGCGTTCCATTAGCGTGAATTTGCTGGAACGCCTGCAGCGTTCAAATCTGGCTGACCTTTCATCCCAGGGTAGGCTTCGCCAACCCTGGGCTTTGAGAAGCAACACCGTTGGCGTAGGCGCCAGCGTTGACGATTCGGACAATAATCCAAGTTCAAAGAAAGCGAAACTTCTAGACTTGCGATTAATCATCAATTCCCAGCTGCAGCTTTGCAGCTTCCGACATGCGTGCGGGCGTCCAGGGCGGATCCCAAATCACGTCCACCTTGCATGCCGTCACATTGTCGAGCGGCAGGACTTTACGCTGCACGTCCCCTGGCAGTGTGCCTGCGACGGGGCAGCCCGGCGAGGTCAGCGTCATGCGGATGTCCACCGCTCCCGCCGGTGCGATGGTGATGTCGTAGATCAGGCCTAGCTCGTAGATATTCACCGGTATCTCGGGATCGAATACCTTGTGCAGCGCCTCGACGATGGCCGTTCGCAGCATCTCGATCTCGTCCGTCGTCAACGGCTGTGCGAGCGGCGGTTTGGTCGGCAACGGGCCAGGCGGCGCAGGCGGAGCACTTATGTCATTTCCTACAGGCAATGGAAATCGATCGGCCATAACTTTTCCCAATAAGCCCAATGGTGAACGCAGCGAACCGTTTGGGTTCAGACACTCTATCCCAACGGTTCGCTGCGCTCACCATTGGGCTTGGAACTATTTTCCCGCGATGTCGGCAGCGAAGCGCTTCACGCGTTTCACCATCTCGGCGAGACCATTGCGCCGCCCTTGCGTGAGGTGCTTGTCCAGCCCGATGCGAGCCATGAAGGCCTGCTCGTCGAACGCCGACACCAGCGCCGCCCTTTGGCCGCAGTAAAGCCGTTGCAATACGGCAAGTTCGCCGCGGACGATGTCGGCATCGCTGTCGGCGAGGAATTCGATCACGTCGGGCGTGCCTGGCTTCTTCCGCAAATGCAGGTAGACCGTGCTCTGGCAGCCATGCACGCGATTGCACTCCTGCTTGAGGGCGCCGGGCATCGGCGGAATTCGGCTGCCGATGTCGATCAGGTATTCGTACTTCTCCGCCCAGTCATCGACGGCATCGAAAAATTCGATTAACTCCTCGGCTGACGCGCTCGGGCTATCGGCGGCGGCGGCGGGATAGTTCGCCTCGACCTTGCCGTTTACCAAAGAGACGCGCGGCTTCGCGGAGGCGACGATCCCCTCAAGAGCGTCTGCGAAGCGGTCCACCTCGTCCAGCGTGTTGTACATCGCAAACGACGCACGCACGGTTCCCGGAATCGCGAGACGCTCCATCAACGGCTGGCAGCAATGATGTCCGGTGCGAACCGCGATGCCTTCGAGGTCGAGCCGGCCGCCGACATCAAGCGCGGACATCGGCGGATCGTCCACGACGAACGATAGCACGCCGGCTTTCTCTTTTGCAGTCCCGACGATGCGCACGCCCGAGATGGCCGACACTCGCCGCGTAGCATGTTCGAGCAAGCGGTGCTCATGCTCGGCGATGGCGTCGCGGCCGATCTCTTCGACGTAGTCCAGCGCCGCCGCCAGGCCGATGGCGCCAGCGATGTTCGGCGTGCCCGCCTCGAATTTGTACGGCAGCTCGTTCCACGTTGTCTTGGCGAAGCTCACGTAGCTAATCATGTCGCCGCCGGTCTGGTAGGGAGGCATCAGTTCCAGATGCTCCGGCTTGCCATAAAGAGCGCCAATGCCCGTCGGGCCATAGACCTTGTGGCCCGAGAAAACGAAGAAATCGCAATCCAGTTCCGCGACATTGATCGGCAGGTGCGGCGTGCTCTGGGCGCCGTCGATAACGACATAGATGCCGTGCTTGCGCGCGAGTTCAATTACTTTCTTGATCGGATTGATCGTGCCCAGCGCGTTCGAGACGTGGCCCACGGAAATAATTCGCGTGGCAGGATTAATGAGGTTCTCAAGCTCGTCGAGCTGCATTTCGCCGGCATCGTCGATCGGCACGACGCGCAGGTTTGCGTGTTTCTCCCAGCACAGCACCTGCCAAGGTACGATGTTGCTGTGATGCTCGAGTGCCGACACGATGACCTCATCGCCAGCGTGGATGTGCATGCGGCCAAAAGTCTGGGCGATGAGGTTGATGCCCTCAGTCGTGCCGCGGGTAAAGACGACTTCGCGCAGACACGGAGCGCCAAGGAAGCGCTGCACGGCGACGCGGGCCTCTTCGTAGTGCTCGGTCGCGCGCTCGCTCAGGGCGTGCACGCCGCGATGCACGTTGGAATGATCGTGCTCGTAGTAATGCTTAATCGCTTCGATGACGGCCTTGGGCTTTTGCGAGGAGGCGGCGTTATCGAGATAGACAAGCGGTTTGCCGCGGACGCTTTGATGCAGGATGGGAAAGTCGGCGCGCACGCGGTCGATGGCGAACGCGGGACGTCGAGTTTTCGGTTCGAGAGTGATGACATTCATTTTGCGCTCCAACTCCCCTCTCCCCCTGTATTCAGGGGGAGAGGGGTTGGGGGTGAGGGGGCTTGACGCTCGCAATGAACTCAAGATCTCGCTAGGGCCGCCTTCCCCCCTCACCCCAACCCTCTCCCCCCGGAGTACCGTGGGGAGAGGGAGTAAACTAAGGCGGAAGTTTTGTAACGGCGGCTAAACAATCCGGTCTTCAAGTTCCGCGCGGATCGATTCGATCTTGACGCGGTTGACGATGTCGTTGGCGAAGGCGAAGGTCAAGAGTCGTCGAGCCTGCTCAAGCGGTATGCCGCGCGATCGCAGGTAAAACATTTGCGTCGCATCGAGTTGGCCGATCGTCGCACCGTGGGTGCATTTCACGTCGTCGGCGAAGATTTCAAGCTGCGGCTTGGTGTTGATCGTGGCGTCGTCAGAGAGCAGCAGCACCTTGTTCGTCTGCTTGGCGTCGGTCTTTTGGGCGTCTTTGCGGACGAAGATTTTGCCGTTGAACACGCCATGAGCGCGGTCGGCGAGCACGCCTTTGTAGATTTCATGGCTCGCGCAATTCGGCTTGGCGTGATCGATGACGGTGAAGTTATCGACATGCCGATTGGCGTTGGCGTGGTACAGTCCGTTGACGGTTGCCTCGGCATGTTCGCCATCGAAGCGGACGCGGACTTCGTTGCGAACGAGCGCGCCGCCCAGTGAGAGATTATGCGTCGTGAAGTTAGCCTTCGCCGCCATCACAATTTGCGTGGTTGCGATGTGATACGCGGTATCGCTTTCGGATTGCACCTTCACATGATCGACGATGGCGCCTTCGCCGACGGCGATCTCGGTGACGGCGTTGGTGAAGTAGGTCCCTTGGCCGAGATAGCGTTCGATGATCGTGACCTGGGCGTTTTTGCCGACGACGATCAAATTGCGCGGATGGGAAATGGTTGGCTTACCTTGCGAGGCGGAGCGATAAACGATTTCTATAGGCTTCTCTACGACAGCGCCATCGGGAACGATGATTGCGGCACCATCGTGCAAGAAAGACGTGTTCAGGGCTGTGAACGGATTGTCGCGCATCTCGGCGATTTGGGCGAGGGGCGCGAGGTCGGAATCGGCAAGCAAGAAGGCCATACCCTGGCCTGGCTTGGCGGCAAGCGAGAATTCAGTCTCGATCAACGGGGAGATGTTCGTGAATCTCCAATCCTCGGTTCGGCTCGTCGGCAGCGGCGTGGCGGCGAAACACTCACGGGCAGCCTTGCGCAATCCAGCGAAACGCGGCGAGGCGTCGCGATCGAACTCGGCGTACAGGTTCTTGAAGTTCGTCTTGTCCATGTCGATTAAATTATCTTCCAAGCCCCAGGATGAGCGCAGCGATTCCTGGGGGTTATTGCTCGCGGGCACATTCACCCCCAGGAATCGCTGCGCTCATCCTGGGGCTTGCCGGATACTAATTCCTCACCGGGTCGTACCCATGTGCTTCCAACTCGAGCGCCAGTTCCTTGCCGCCCGTCTTCACGATTCGGCCCTGCGACAACACATGCACGAAGTCCGGCACGATGTGGTCGAGTAGACGCTGATAGTGCGTGATGACGATCATCGCGCGATCCTTCGACCGCAAGGCGTTGACGCCGTCGGCGACGGCCTTCATCGCGTCGATGTCGAGGCCGGAATCGGTCTCGTCGAGGATGCACAGCTTCGGTTCGAGCACCGCCATCTGGAAGATTTCGTTGCGTTTCTTCTCGCCGCCGGAAAAACCTTCGTTGACGGGTCGCTTCAGGAGATCCTCCGGCATGTGCAGGATTTTCATCTTCTGCTTGACGACTTTGAGAAACGACGCCGCATCGAGTTCGGGTTCGCCACGATGCTTGCGCACGGCATTGACCGATGCCCGCAGGAAGTAGCTGTTGGTGACGCCGGGGATCTCGACGGGATACTGGAACGCGAGAAAGACGCCTTCGCCGGCGCGTTCTTCGGGGTCCATATCGAGGAGGTCTTTGCCCTGGAAGAGGACTTCGCCGTCGGTCACGTCATAGGCATCGCGTCCGGTGAGCACGCCGGCAAGCGTGGACTTACCCGACCCGTTCGGCCCCATGATGGCATGTACTTCGCCGGGGTTGACGGTAAGATTGATGCCGCGCAGGATGTCTTTGTCTGCGACTTTGGCGTGGAGATTTTGGATGGTTAGCATTTCAGTATCTCGAACTCCTCAATTGTCGTCTTGCAAAGGTATCAGAGAAAAATCGTCTTGCAATTGTCCGGAACGCGATCGGTTCGCCCGACAAAACTCTATGCCGGCCCGCGACTGGCATGCTTCGCCGGCTCCGGAAGTGTCCATCCTTCGGCCTGATGCGTCTCGATCAGCAACTCCAAAACCTCCTGTGCATTGGCAATTGCCGAATCATAGGTATCTCCGTGCGTTTGTGGATTGGGACCAAATTCTGGAAGGGTCACCAGATACGCTTGGTCCTCGTCTGACCACTGAACTAAAGCGGAATAATGATGGTTCATCGTTGGCCTTCGGCGATCACGTTGTCGCGGGTGCTTTGTTTATTAGTTTCATCTCTAAGGAAGCGGCGATAGATTCCGCGGCCAACTCTTCGCCGCGGTTAAAAACAGTATCGCCGATCCCTGCATTACGAAGCAACCTTCGGTATTCTTTGATTCCCGATGCCGCATTTTGCTTCGAGATGTGGTGCTTCTCTACGAGCAATTGTTTTACTTCTGCCCAAAATTGTTTCACCTGCGTTTCGTTCATTACGTTCATTGTGTCACCTCGGAGTATGAATAGGCGTGGGCGCCCTTGCTTCCATTGTGTATCAGCTTGGTAAGTAGGCCAATAGCTTCCCGCGTATGAAACCCCACTTGGTCCGTGTTTGCCATCAGGGCGCGTTGCCTCCAACTCGTTGCGACTGGCCCATACACGACATCGTACCATCCGTTGACGGGACCACCATGCTCACGGATATCCGAATCCTTCTTACTTTGGCGGCAGTGTTGCACCAGACTCCAAAAATCCTCGTCGTCATAGTCGCCACGGACAAAATGCAGTGAATAAAGCCGAGCCAATTCAAATCGATCGATCTGAAAACGCAGTATTACCGGACGAGATTGTTTCTTAAGATTAGAGGGATCTTGTGAGCGTAGGAAGGCCCACTGCTGAGCCTGCCGCTCCCGCGATGTCGTATAAAACCCGCGACCAAAATCCGTATTAACTCGACAACGATCCAGAACGATTCCATCTCTTTCAATGCTCACTCGATCATTATCCGTGCAGCCGTGCCATAGCACCACGAACTTGCTCCGCGGCGAGCTCCACGTCGGTGCGGGATTCAGGATTTCCAATTTCTGTTTGGCCATCACCCCACGCTGCCCTCCAGGCTCACTCCCAACAGCTTTTTCGCTTCCACCGCGAACTCCATCGGCAGCTCCTTGAACACCTCTTTGCAGAAGCCGTTGACGATCATGCTGACGGCGTCCTCGGCACTCAGGCCGCGTTGTTTGCAGTAGAAGATCTGGTCTTCGCCGATCTTCGAGGTCGAGGCTTCGTGCTCGACGGTGGAACTGCGATTTTTGACTTCGATGTACGGGAACGTGTGAGCGCCGCAGCGATCGCCGAGGAGCAACGAATCGCACTGGCTGTAGTTGCGCGAGTTCTCGGCTCCCTTCAGAATCTTGACCTGCCCGCGGTAGGTGTTTTGGCCCTTGCCCGCGGAGATGCCTTTGCTGACGATGGTGCTTTTGGTGTTCTTGCCGACGTGGATCATCTTCGTGCCGGTGTCGGCTTGCTGCATGTGGTTGGTGAGCGCCACCGAATAGAACTCGCCGACCGAGCCTTCGCCGATGAGGATGCAGCTCGGATACTTCCAGGTGATGGCGCTGCCGGTCTCGACTTGCGTCCACGATATCTTGCTATTGCGGCCACGGGCGGCGCCGCGTTTGGTGACGAAGTTGTAGATCCCGCCTTTGCCGTCCTTGTCGCCGGGATACCAGTTCTGCACGGTGGAATACTTGATCTGCGAGTTCTCGCCGACGGCGACGAGTTCGACGACGGCGGCGTGCAGCTGATTCTCGTCGCGGATCGGAGCGGTGCAGCCTTCGAGGTAACTGACGTACGCGCCTTCTTCGCAGACGATGAGCGTGCGTTCGAACTGCCCGGTCTCTTTCGCGTTGATGCGGAAGTACGTGGACAATTCCATCGGGCAACGCACGCCTTTCGGGATGTACGCAAAGGAACCGTCGCTGAACACCGCGGAGTTGAGCGTCGCGAAATAGTTGTCGCTGTAAGGCACGACGGAGCCGAGGTACTTCTTGACGATCTCGGGATGATTGTGCACCGCTTCGGAAAACGAGCAGAAGATAACGCCCATCTCGGCAAGCTTGCCCTTGAACGTCGTCGCCACCGATACCGAGTCGAACACTGCATCGACGGCGACGCCTGACAGGCGCTTCTGCTCGTCAAGCGAGATGCCGAGCTTCTCGAAGGTTTTGAGCAGTTCCGGATCGACCTCGTCGAGGCTGTTGAGCACCTTCTTCGGCTTCGGCGCGGAGTAATAGATCATGTCCTGGTAATCGACGGCGGGAAACGAGACGTTCGGCCACCAGCGCGGCTCTTCCATCGTAGTCCAGTGGCGGTATGCTTTTAGCCGCCAATCGAGCAGCCATTGCGGCTCCTTCTTGAACGCGCTGATGCGGCGAACGATGTCCTCGCTCAAGCCTTTGGGCAGGGCGTCGGCGTCGATGTCGCTGGTGAAGCCCCACTCGTACTCTTTATTGGCGAACTGTTCGATGGTTTGTGTTGCGGTGGACATAAGTAAATCCTTGTATCATTCCGACAAGCCCCAGGATGAGCGCAGCGATTCCTGGGGGTCATGCAAACGGGCGCTTTCACCCCCAGGAATCGCTGCGCTCATCCTGGGGCTTGTCCTGCATTTCAATCATCCGTCCGTTCCAATCAATCCCAACGACATCAACGGCACTTCCTCAAGCGCCGCGCTGGCCAAACGCTCGCGCAACAACTCAGGCAAGCGGCTTTCGTGCTGCACGAGGTCTGCGAGCGTGATCTGGTCGAGCGTTCGTCGCATCCAGTGCTCGAGCGTCTGCCAAACCGACTTCAGCGTACAGGTCGCATGATTTCGGCACACGCCATTAGGCGCTTCCGTGCCTGCGTGTTTTTGGCAGTAATCGACCTCGTCGAACAGCGGTTCGCCGAGCGTCAAAAGCAGCGTGCCCAGGCCGACGCTGTCCATCGGTTGCGCGAGCCGATAACCGCCGGTTCGGCCCCGCGTGCTTTCGATGATGCCGGCGTTCCGCAGCACAGCCATCAGCTTGGCGACATAGGGCTGCGAAAGCCCCTCCGCGTTGGCGATCTCGGGCAGCGTGGCGACGCCGGTCTCGGCTTTGGCGAGCCGAAGCAGGCAACGCAGGCCGTATTCTTCTTGCGCGGTGATCTTCATGACCGACCTCCACTGGGTGATAATCTCACTCTATTAATCCATACTTTTTTGTCAAGTATTATGAAAGCCCGAAGGTGAGCGCTGCGAACCGTTGGGATACGATCGAAAGGATCTCAGAAATCCCAACGGTTCGCTGCGCTCACCATTGGGCTTTGGGCATCGCGCATTCGCTACAACCGCGCCGACCCGCAGCGATTGCCCGATCGTTACCATTTCACGCCATAAAACGTTTGACAGGAACGGGAAACTGCTTAAACTGAAAGGGGATCGCAGCCGATTCTTCGGAGGCCGGCGCGCGTTCTAATCATCATTTCCGCGATTTGCGAGGTGGCGTAATGGCTGCTGCGAAAAAAAAGAAAAAAGACGTGAGCGGCAATCCCAATGTCGTAATCATTGTCTTCCTCATCATGTTCATCCTTTCGACCATCGGCCTCGGCTTGTGGGGCTACTACGCCCAGGCCGGCCAGGCAGAGCTGCAGCAGATCACGCAAGATCAAAAAGCCAAGGCGGCATCCGAGAAAAATGCCAAGGAATTCTATTCGTTTCTCTACAACGACCTTCGCCTGGCCCTTGGCGAAAAGCTCACCGACGACGAAAACACCGCCATGACGGTCGATCGCGAACGGTTCGAGAAAAGCAGTTTCGGCAGCTCCGTGAACTATGAAAAGCCCAAAAAACTGATGGACGAACTAAAAACCCGTCTCGGCGTCGGCGAGAACGGCGTCTACAGGGTCGCGTTTGCCGAGGAGATCAAAGCGGCTCAGGACCGCGTCAAGGATCTCGAAGCGAAGCTTGAGAAATCGATCAGCGAAAAGAAACGCCTGGAGAAGATCTCCGACAACTACACCGCGATCCAAACGAAATTCAATGAAGATACCAAAGACCAGATCACCAAGGGCAACACCGACGCGTTCAACGAAGTAAAACGCAACGCCGACTCGTTCACGAAGCTGCAGCTCCAACTTAAAGAGGAGAAGGACAAGCATCAAGAAACCGCGGATGCCCTGCTCCTCTTGAAAGACGTGCAAGCCGAGGAACTGCGGAAACTGAATAAGGAACTCGCGATCCTCAAGGCGGAACGCGAAGAAGATCGCCGTCTCGGCAAGGCCGGCGGACCGCCCGGCGGCGGCATGGCGGGCGGCGGGGGCGGCGCAGCAGGCCCGGACGGCGCGGCCACGGGCACGTTCCCGCTGATGCTCGACGTCGGAGGCGGCAAGGCGCTCTGGGACCACAAAGTCGGCGACATCACTCGCGTCGATACCGATCTTCGCCAGGTCACCATCGATCGCGGCAGCGAGCATGGCGTCGTCGTCGGCCTCACGTTCAACGTCTTCGCCAACAACGCCGACCGCGCCTTCAAACTCCTCAAGGGCACCATCGAAGTCGTCAAGGTCGTTGACCAAACCACCTCCATCGCCCGCATCACCTCGCTTTACGACACACGCGGCGAAGAGATCCCGCTCAACCTCCGGTCGCGCACCGTGCGCGAGATGGACAACTTCTTGCGCGAGGGCGACCTGCTCTTCAACCTCTTCTGGGGCTCGCGCGTCGCCGTCGCCGGATACGTCAGCATCACCGACACGTTCTCCAATAGTCCTTTCGAGCAGAAACGCCAGATGGACGACTTCTTGCATCTGCTTCGCCGAAACGGCATGCAAGTGGACGCCTATGTCGATCCCGTCGATGGCACGCTGCGCGGCAGCATCAGCGGGCGCACGCGCTATGTCGTTTTGGGAGCATCCCTCGTCGCCAACGACAAGGATAAAGTCGCCGTGCCGAAGATGGAAGAGAAGGACATGGAGAAGAAAGACATGGAAAAGAACCCCGACGAGCAACCCAAGGAACCGCTCGCCAACGTGGATCGCATCCAGGCGGTCAATCAAGCGATTGCGAAGATGAAGAAGGATGCCGTCGAACGTGGTTTGATCATGATCTCGGCTGAGAATTTCGGCTATATGATCGGTTACCGCAGAGCGCGAAGCGCCACGGAGTTCGTCCGCTCGGGTTTCAATCCCACCGTGCCGAATGCGGGGATCATCAATATCGAAGCTGGCAAGCGAAAATGAGAGAAGAAAGCAGCGAGTTGCGTTTTGGCGCTCGCGTGGGATTCTCCGAGCGCTAAACGGCAAGCGGAAATACTACCATGCTTGACCTCTCTGTTACTCTCGGCAGGCTGCATCTGGCGAATCCGATCCTTGTCGCTTCGGGCACGTTTGGCTACGCTCGTGAGATGGCCGGCGCCGTCGATTTCGCGAAACTCGGCGGCATCGTGCCGAAGACGGTCACCAAATCGCCACGTGCTGGCAACGCGCCGCCTCGCACCGTGGAAACCACGTCAGGCATGCTCAACGCCATCGGGTTGGACAACGACGGCATCGATCATTTCATCGCTCATCATCTTCCGTATCTTCGTACGCTGCCGACGGCGATCATCGCCAATATCGCAGGGAAAACGGCGGACGAGTTCGTGACGATGGCGGGGCAGATCGGCGCGGAACCGGGCCTCGCCGGCCTGGAGTTGAACCTGTCCTGCCCGAACGTTTCCGGCGGGCTGGATTTCGCGACCGACCCAGCAATGATTCGCCAAATCGTCGCGGGAGTGCGCGCGGTTTGTCCGCTGCCGATCATCGCGAAGCTGACTCCGAACGTGACGAACATCGTGCCAATCGCCCAGGCCGCCGCCGACGCCGGCGCCGATGCCGTGTCGCTTGTCAACACCTTCGTCGGCATCGCCATCGACTGGCGCAAGCGCAAGCCGATACTCGGCAATGTCACGGGCGGGCTGTCCGGCCCGGCAATCAAGCCTCTCGCATTGCGTCTGGTCTGGCTGGTTGCCAAAAATGTGAAGGTGCCGATCATTGGCGTCGGCGGGATCAGCAACATCGACGACGTGATGGAGTTTCTCGTCGCGGGAGCATCCGCAGTTCAAGTTGGCACGGCGAATTTCTTCGATCCGACGGTGTCAACTCGGCTTGTCGAACAGCTGCCCGATGCGATCCAGATGCTGAATGCTAACCGTGTAGCGGATGTGGTTGGCACGGCGCACGCCCAGGGGTGAGGTACTCCGAACCCCTGGGTTGATTCGACTTATCCCAGGGGTTCGGAGTACCTCACCCCTGGGCGTGTTTCAATTACTTTTTCTTCTTTTCCGGCACGACCCACATCAGCACTTTGTGGTTGTCGCGGCTGGAGCTTTTCACATTCGCCGTCGCAACCGGTTCCCAGCCGTTGGTCCAGCTGTAATCGTGCGAAAGAATGCGCGTGCCCGGTTTCAGCTTCTTCTCGGCAATTGGGAACCAGAGGTCCATGAACTCAGGGAACATGTACATGACGACGACCGTCGCATCGCCGATGTCCTTCATCGCCAGGGCGTCGCCGTGCCTGGTTTCGACGAGCGGCAGCTTGACGGGGCCGTAGACGATGGCGTCGTTCTTGTTGTACTTGTCGAACATGTCCATCGCTTCGCGAATGCGGACGGGGTTAGTCTCGATGCCAACGCCGCGGGCGCCGAATTTCTTGGCGGCCATGAAGCAGATGCGGTTATCGCCGCAACCGAGATCGAAGATGACGTCGTTCTTGTTGACTTTGCCCATCTCGAACATTTTTTCGATGACTTCGTCCGCAGTGGGGACGAACGTGGGGTTGTTGTACTTGGGGTCGTCTTTCTTGTCTTTTGCCTTGCCATTGGCGCCGCCAGTGGTCAGGACGACGAGCGCGCCGGCGAAGATGCAGACGGCCAGGATTCGCTTCAACATTACCGAACTCCTCATGGGATACGTTTAGGATAGAGATTTCAGAAATTATAGCGAAGCAGGCCGGAAATCAAGGAAGAATTGCACACCCTATGTGAGTTGTAACAAAGCCATGTCTGTGCCGCCAATTCCTCGATCCATGCCGCGTCGAGTATAATTTCTTCGTAGTTGCTCAAAGCCACGCGAAATGCCTCGACGCACGAAGGAGACCATGACAAACATCTCGCCGGTAATGTTAGTGGGCGCCGGACCTGGGCACCCAGGATTGCTGACGCTGCGCGCGGTGGAGTGTCTTCGCCGTGCCGACCTCGTCTTGTACGACAAGCTCGTGTCGCCCTGGCTTTTGGATTTCGCGCCGCCGAGCGCCGAGAAATGCTGTGTCGCGGAGTTGGCGCCGAGGCACAACGAGCGCATCGTTCCCGTCCACGAGACGATGATCGAAGCGGCGCGAACCGGCAGGCGCGTGGTTCGGCTCAAGGGCGGCGATCCGTGCGTCTTCGGCCGCGGCGCGGAGGAGGCGGAGGTACTGGCCGAGGCGGGTATCCCGTTCGAGATCGTGCCGGGCGTCACTGCCGCTCTCGGCGCGGCGGCGTTCGCCGGCATCTCGCTGACGCATCGCGCTTGCGCCAGCGCCGTCGCGTTTGTCACCGGCCACGAGAATCCGAACAAACCCGAGAGCATGCTCGACTGGCATGCCCTCGCGCGCTTTCCAGGCACGCTCGTACTTTACATGGGCATGTCGCGCATCGAGCGCATCGTCAATTCGCTCATCAGCGAAGGAAAAGATCCCGCGACGCCCGCGGCCGTCGTGCAGAACGCGACGCTCGGCGCCCAGCGCACACTCACGACAACGCTCGCCGAATTACCTCGGCGCACGCGCGAGGAAGGATTCTCGGCCCCGGCACTGATCATGATCGGACCGGTGGTTGCCCGCCGTGAAGAGCTGGCCTGGTTCGAGCGGCGACCTCTCTTTGGCCGACGCGTATTGGTGACTCGGCCTCGGCATCAAGCGCGTGGAATGATCGAGCGGTTGATCGATCTCGGCGCCGTGCCGTTCTTGCTTCCCGTCGTCGATGTACGCGAGGCGCCGGATTGGCGACCCGTCGATGCCGCGATCGAGAACCTGCGCGCGTACGATTGGCTGGTCTTTACGAGCGCGAACGGCGTGCATGCTTTTCTGGGGCGCCTTCAGCACCTGGATAAGGATTTGCGCGCACTGGGCCATCTTCAGCTGGCGGCGATCGGGCCGCGCACGGGCGATACGCTGCGCGAGTATCGTCTGATCCCGGACCTCGTGCCGACTCGCTACCAGTCGGAGGACTTGGCCGCCGCCCTGCTGGAGAAAATTCGTCCCGGGCAACGCGTGCTGTTAGCGCGCGCCGACCGCGGTCGAGAGGTGCTTCGGGAGCAACTCGGCGCGGTCTGCCAGGTCGAGCAGATCGCGGTCTATTCGCAGGTCGATGCGATGGAACCCGACGACGACGTGATGGACGCCCTGCGCCGCGGCGAGATCGAATTCGTGACGCTGACAAGCTCCAACATCGCCAAGGGTTTTCTGAAAAGACTCGACGCGACATGCCAACAGCGCATCCATTCGGGCGAGATCAAGCTCGTCAGCATTAGCGCGGTGACATCCACGGACATCCGCGCGCTCGGCTTTCCAGTAGCCGCCGAGGCAGAAGAGGCGACCAGCGACGGCATCATTGATGCGGTCATGGGGGTGGTGTAGAATATATAAATACCCCACGCAGCCTGGGTTGAGGTCTTCGTGGCAGTAGCATACGTTAGTCGCATCTTGGAGAGCTCGAACATGAATCAGACTGTTGACGGCATTCTCCGAAACGGCAAGGTGGAGCTGCTTGAGGAGCCGAGAGATGTGCGCGAAGCACGGGTGATCGTGACGTTTCTACCCGACGTTCCTCTCTGCTCGGAAAGCTCCGCGCCTTCTCCCGATGAAATCGCGGACCTTCACGGCAAGCTTGCAGCTTGGCAGGAAGATTGGAACGCGCCGGGAATGGAGGCTTACAACGACTACGAAACACGGCGATGTGGTATTAGTCCAGTTCCCCCGCAGTGATCTGCGCGGATAGGATAGGCGCCCGGCCCTCGTGGTGCAAGCGAACGACCTCGGGACTGCACTCCCACAAGTCGTATTGGCAATGATTACATCGAATCTCTTTCGAGCGGGCCATCCGAGTCGTGTTTTGGTTCTGCGCTCCTCCTCAACGGGCGCATCTTCCGGTTTGTTGGCGGATTCGGTAATTATGACCGATAATCTCGCGACGGTTTTAGAGAAATTCATTCAATCCGTTATTGGCAGCGTACCCGACATGAACGATGTGGACATCGCTCTTCGGCATACCTTGGCGATTTGAAGAAATCGAAAGGAACTTCGGCGTGAATACTTCATTGACGTGGAAACATCTGGTGGGCAAGCCAAAGTCGATCTACAAGCAGTTGTTTGTCAGAGAGCGCTGGATTGCCGCTCGAACGTTGTATGGACAGACGCTGGGCGACGACGCGCGCTCTCCAGAAGAAGTCGCCAAGGATTATGGCTTGCCTTTGGAGGTCGTGATGGAAGCGATAACCTATTGTGAATCGAATCCGCCGGAAATTCGCGAAGACTGGGAACGTGACGAAGCTTTGAACGATAGCAAACGGACAGACCGTTTCGAAAACGGATTTGCCGATGAGTCGCTAGGTTTACAAGATATTGTCCGAGTCGATCGATAATGAGGATATATCTCGACGATGATTCCGCAGATGGCTTACTTGTTTTGCTATTGCAACAGGCTGGCCATGACGTTCAGATCCCAGCTGACGTCGGCATGGTCGGCGAATTTGACGCCGTTCACCTTGCGCAGGCTATACGTAATGACAGAGTATTATTGTCGCGAAATTATGACGATTTTGAAAATCTGCACGACCTGATTATTCAAGCACAGGGGCATTATCCAGGAATCTTTATCGTTCGCCGAGACAACGATCCCGCTCGCGATCTCAAACCTGCTGGCATCGTGCGAGCGATCCGCAATCTCTTGTCGGCGGGAATTCCGCTTGCAGACTAGATTCATATTCTCAATCAGTGGCGTTGAACCGATCCATCCTGTTGGCATCGCCCCAATCACCGCAGTTCCTTGTACGACTCCCACGCCAGGTAGCCGACCAGGCCGCACGCGATCATGCCGAGGATATCGGCGATCATGTTGACTCGGCCAAAAGGGATGGCGAGCGCCAGATCGAGCAAGAGCAGAAGCAGGAAGATGCCGGCGGCGCCTAGCGAGCCCCAACATAGCCACTTTTCCATCGACGACCCTTTCGGCGTGCCTCGAAATACCGCGCGGGATCTGATGCTCGACGCGTCTGGCCAAGATGCAGGCCGGCCGTCACGCGTTCTCGTGAAGAGAATTGTAGCGGATGCCCGGCTTGTTGCAACCGAAAGCCCTTGCAGAACCTGATATTCGGTGAATCAGCGGACGGAATACTCGCGCTGGCTGTTACGAGCGCTCGACCTGACGCGCAATGGCCGTGCCGACGTCTGACGTGGACGCGTTTCCACCTTGATCGACAGGCAGTGTTTTGCCTTCTGCCAACACTGCGGCTACAGCTTGTTCGATGCGCCGGCCTGCCGAGACCAGGTGAGCGTTGTTGCGCCGCTGGCCGAGCCAATCGAGCATCATGCCTGCGGAAAGAATGGCGGCGATGGGGTTGGCGATGCCCTTTCCAGCGATGTCCGGCGCCGTGCCGTGAGCAGGTTGAAAGACGCCGTGGTTGTCGCCTATGTCGCCGGAGGGCGCCATGCCCATGCCGCCGATCAAACCAGCGGCGAGGTCGGAGAGGATATCGCCGAACATATTTTCGGTGACGAGCACGTCGAATTTGCCAGGCCTTTGCACGAGGAATAGCGCCTGCGCGTCGATGTAGGTATGCTGTCGGGCGATGTCCGGATGGCGGGCGCCGACTTCGTCGAAGACCTTGCGGAAGTAGGCGTAGCTTTTGAAGATATTCGCCTTGTCCACGCAGGTGACGTGTTTGCGCCGGCTTTTTGCTAGTTGAAAAGCGAATTCGCTGATACGTTCGACGCCTCGGCGCGTCATGACGAGCGTGTCAGTCGCCAGTTGATCGCCGAGCACGATGCCGCCGGTTTGCGAAGCGAAAAGGCCCTCGGTCTGTTCGCGCAACACGATGAGGTCGATGTCGCCGGGCTTCAGACCCGCCAACGGCGTTTTCGCTCCCGCATAGAGCTTGCACGGCCGCACGCCGGCGTAAAGATCGAAGATGATGCGCAGCGTCACTTGCGGCGTCAATTCCGTGCCGTCGGGCTTGCGAATGTCCGGATGGCCCATCGCGCCGAGCAGGACGGCGTCGGCGCGTCGGCAAGCCGCGATCGTCTCCTCGGGAAGGTCGGAACCGGTGCGCTGGTAACAAACCGCGCCGGATTCGTGGGTCGTCATCGCCAGCGTGAATCCGCCAACCGACCGCTCGACCGCCTTCAGGACGCGGACAGCTTCCGCGGTGACATCGATGCCGATGCCATCGCCAGGCAAGACCGCAATCTGATACGTAGCTGTGGACATGGAATACATTCTCCGTTCGCGGCGGGGCGGCGTTGTTCAAAGACCAATTTGGCGAGCCAAGCCGCGTAAGCGGCAGGTTGAATCTGCGATCGCAAATTCAACTCGGTTCGCACACTCACTCGCGCCCGGTGATGCCCTTGAAGACGGCCACGATGCCGAGAACGAATAGCACCGGCGGATAGAAGAAGATGATTCCGCCCGCCAAGCCGGCAACGAACCAGATCACCGCGCCGATCATCATCAACACGCCCGCAACGATGCTGCCCGATACCGCCACGCCTCCGTACCCGCCGCTTGAGTTCGAAGACCGCGAAGACGACGACGAACTTCCGCCCCAGCTGCTGCTGGACGACGATTTCTTTTTCTTCTTCTTCCGAGGCCTATCGTCGTCATCATCGTCATCATCACTATCCTCCACGCCGTAGGTTTTCTTCGATTTCGTCGGCGTCGCGGAGTAGCTTTCCGAATCATCGTCCTCGTCGTCGTGCTTGTCCTTGTCCCAGGCCATTTTCTTCTTGGGCATCGGCGGCGGCGTACTGGCGGGCGACGCCACGGCCGACTCAAACGTCTCTTCTTCTGGTTCCGGTTCCTCAAACTCGCCGTCCGGCACGATGAGCACCACCTTGCACTCCGGACAGCGAATTTTCTTGCCCGCCAACTCATCCTTCAGACGAAGATCGCGGCCACAATCGCATTTCAACGAAATCGGCATGAGAGAACCTTCTGGCTATTCGTTTGACAATCGCTTGGTGAAAGTTTATGATCGCAAAAAATCGGTGTATTGTAAATAAGAAAAGCGCCGGTTTCGTTTCGCCGATCGCCCTTGGCGAGCGGGGGGCGCAAGCCCCCTGATTCCGACGAATCTGAATGCGCTGGAAAAATGCTAGTTCTCGCCAGCTTCGCGGAATCAGGCGGCTTGCGCCCCCGCTCGCCAAACCCATCCTCCACGAGGTCTCACCATGCTGCGTGCTCTCCTGTTTATCGCAATATTGATCGTCTCGCCAGCCATCGCCCGGGCCCAGGGGAAGATTCCGATTCTGCTCGATTTCGATATCGGCGAAGATATCGACGACACGTATGCGCTCGCGCTCGTTCTCGCCAGCCCGGAGCTGGACCTGCGCGGCGTGACGACGGTAGGCCACGACGCGCATAAGCGTGCGCAGATGACGCTGCGTTTCCTCACCGCCGTCGGCCGCAAGGGCGTGCCGGTCGCCGCCGGGATTCCGCTCAAGCAAAAGCCGCTCGATTATTGGCAGGTGCAATATGGCAATCACGCGAGTGTCTACTTCCGCGATCCGAAGCCCGCGAAGATGCCGGCGGCGGAATTTCTCGCCAAAAAGATCAATGACGCGCCGAACGAACTGACGCTCGTCGCCATCGGGCCGTTGACGAACATCGCGAAACTGTTCACCGATCATCCCGAAACCAAGACGAAGATCAAACGCCTGGTCATCATGGGCGGGTCGGTCCGGCGCGGCTACGCCGACGGATCGAAGCCGCAGGCGGAGTACAACATCGCCGCTGACGCCAAGGCGGCTCAAGTCGTCTTCCAGTCCGGCGTGCCGATGACCGTCGCCCCGCTCGATGCCACGGCGATGGTCGCGCTCGACGCCCGTCGGCAGAAAAAACTTTTCGACGCCGGCTCGCTCCTCACGCTCTCGCTGCAAGCCATGAACCAGCTTTGGCAGAACAAGAACGTGCCGGTACTCTACGACCCCGTCGCCATCGCTCTCATCCATACGGAAAAATTCTGTACGATGGAAGACCTGGCCCTCGGCGTCGATGACAAAGGCATGACCCTGCCCGTCCGCATCGGCAAGCCGAACGCTCGCGTCGCCACGGCCATCAAGACCGACGCCTTCCTCGACTGGTACGTCGAGCGCGTCGCCTCGGCGATGCCCAAGGCGCTACCGACGATGCGCGTCATCAACGAATCGAAGTTCATCGATCCGGGCAAGATGCCGAACCGCGTTCATGTGTTCGAGGATTTCGAGACCGACATCGAAAAACGCTGGTGGCTGAGCGGCCGCATTGAAACCGCCATCGCTCCGCCGACAAGCAAACGCGCCCTGCGCGGCGTATTGACGCAGGACTTCGACGATCGGCAAGGCGAGACGAAGACGCTGTACACCGCCGTCGTCTTCAATCCCGTACCCGGCCCGCCGATGGGCAAGAACACTCGGCTACGCTTCAAATATTGGCTGAAGGGAACCGACACGCTGCGCGTGCAACTCTACAGCCTATCCAACGGCTACCACCGCTGCCTGATGCTGAAGGGATTGCCGCAAGAAAAATGGCAGGACGGCTGCGTCGACATGACACAGATGCGCAAGCCCGATGGCACGGGCGGGCCGCTCTCGGAGAACGAACGCATCGACGACATCCAGTTCTACGCCGACCCGCGCGCGGAGTTGCTGATCGACGATATCGTTCTCTACGACGCCGCCGATCTCAAGGAGACTCGCCCGTTCCCGAAACGCTTCCTCTTCACCGGTTGGTTCGACAGCGGCAAGCAAGGCAAAGAATGGCCAGGCGATTTCGCGATCGACCCGAAGCAGGGCTACTTCTGGCATGCCGCCAAATCGGTTCCGCACCCGACCGACAAGGACAAAGCCTGGCTCCGCGTCAACCTTCGCGGCGACCGCCCGATCGGCCAGGCGACACATCTGTCATTCCGCTACAAGCTCGAAGGGGCTGAAGCGCTGACCGTTCGCCTCGAATCAGCAGACAAGAAAATCGCGGCGGATATTGAACTGAAGAGCCTGAAACAAAACGACTGGACCGCGTTGACACTCGATATCGACAAACTCGCACCCAACGCCCTGCGCCCCGGCGGCACGCTGCGCGACGTGACGTTCATGCTGCCAGCCACCGGCCGCCTGTGGATCGACGACCTGCTGCTGTACGAACCGTGAGAGATGTGGACCCCATTTGCGCGCCAAGCCGCGTAAGCGACAGGTTGAATTCGAGGTAGGTTCAACTCGCCGTTTACGCGGCCAGGCTCGTCGGACAGCTTGTGAATACCAAGCCGCGCGGATAGAATAAGCGAAAAAGAGGACGCCGATGATTGCAAGTATTCCTCCGAGCACTCTGTTGCCCGCTGACCGCACCTTTGCCGATGCGAACGGGCAGAACGCCAAGCGTGCCGACAGCGACGAACTTTATGAAGTCGTAAACGGCCAAATCGTGGAGGTGGCTCACATGGGGGCATTTGAAGTTCGCGTCGCTTCGATTCTCCAAACCTATTTAAACCTTTTTTCCATCCAGAATCGCATGGGTCGTGCGGATGCAGAAATGCTATTCACTCTCGACGCCGCCAGCGGGTTGAAGCGAAGGCCCGATGTCGCCTTTGTCTCCTACGGACGATGGCCGCGAAAGAAACGGATCCCGCCGGGCGATGCGTGGGACGTCATCCCAAATCTGGCAGTCGAAGTCGTCAGCCCAACGAATACAGCGACCGAGATACTGACCAAAGTGGACGAATATTTCCGTGCCGGTTGCGAGCGTGTTTGGGTGGTATACCCGTCGCTTGAGCAGATCTATGTCTACCAATCGCTGACACAGGTGCGCGTGTTGACGCGCAAAGATTCGCTTGAGGGCGAGGAGTTTTTGCCGGGATTTACCCTGCCGATCGCCAATCTCTTTGAAGCGGATGAGGATTGAAGCATGCGCCAATGCCGTTGGATTTGCGCCGGGCTTGCCGTCTTTCTGCTTATAATTGGCGGAACGGTCTGGGTAGTGGCTCTCAACTCGGAGCCTGGCACGCGCGTCAGCATCGTTTGGCCGGGCAGGGCGTCGAACTTTAGCATGGGCGGCAATCGGCAGCTTGAGCTTGCCCCGGAATTGGTTCAGCAGAAGGTCGCTGCCGAGATCATCGCGATGCGTGGGGAAACGAAGCAAACCTTCATCCTTCGCCGTGAGAAACGAATACTCGAGCTTCAGATCACCGCCGGCGATCGCGCGATACAACCCGGCGATTTGCGTTACGTGTTGCTGGATGTGGCCGGCAACGAGATTGGCTCGGGGCCGGTGCAGCAGGAAAATGCGATCGCGCCAAACGCCAGTGCGAAATGCACGATCGCCGACTTCGCCGTCCAGGAAGCGTGGACGGTGCGGATTCTCCGCGTGGCGCGGTAGTCAGCCTCGAATAGGCTCGTATCGGCATGGTTCATAACTGCCGCAGTTTCAAGTCCAACCGACACCCGACAGCCTCGGCGTATTTCCGCAGGGTGGCCAGCGAGGGAGAATGCCGTTTGCTTCCGCCGCCAGCTTCGAGGCGTGCGACGGCAGGCGGCTTGGTGCCCATGCGTTTTGCGACCTCGGCCTGTGTCAAACCCGCGCGCCGGCGTGCCTTGAGCAATTCGTCGAGCAGCGCGAACTCTTCGGCCTGGGAGTCATATTCTGCCTTGACTGCGGGATTCATCAACATCTTCTTGACAAGCTGCTTATGTGTCTTCATTGGCGTTGACCTCCTTCAAACGGGCGCGGGCTGTTTTCAGTTCTTTGCCCGGCGTTTTCGCAGATTTCTTGATGAAAGCGTGAAGCATCATGATCCGCCGTCCGGGCATGACGCAGAAAAAGATCCGACCAATGCCTTCCATAGCCTTCATGCGTAATTCAAAAAGCCCTTTGCCCATGGCACGCGCATGCGGCATCCCGAGGTCTGGCCCAAATTCAATCATGCGTTCGGTGAGGTGGATATACCGTGCCTGAATTCCGAATGGAAATGCGAGAATCGCTCTTGTACTTCTTCCCGAAAGTAGACGATTTCCCATTCCATGAAAGTGATATTAACAAATGCGCTAATCAGCGTCAATCCACATACGGATCGGCGCCGATGTCTTTGAGGATCTCTTGCCGCTGGCGCTCGTAGTTCATGAGGTCGAGGCGTTGGCGGTAATGGCGTTTTTCGATGGCGCGCTGCGCCGCGATGAATTCCGGCGCGAAAGCGTCCCAATCCCGGCTGCCGCCGGCTTGACCCAGCTTTTTCAAATATTCCTGCCGGCTTTGGCCCAGGCCTTCCAGAATCTCGTCGTCGAGCGAAAGGAAAAACTGGCACGAACCCGGATCGCCCTGGCGGGCGGCGCGGCCGATGAGCTGGCGGTCGATGCGTGCGGCCTCGTGGCGCTCGGTGCCGATGACGTGCAATCCACCGGCCTGAATGACCGCGCTTTGGTTCGCGCGCGTGCCCTCCTGGCCTTCGATCGATTCGACAAGCTGCTTCCACAACTCCGGCGGAACCTGATGGCGATGCTTGTACTGCGTTTTCAGCTGCGCCCACGCCAGCGCTTCGACGTTGCCCCCGAGCAAAATATCCGTGCCGCGGCCCGCCATGTTGGTAGCGATCGTCACCGAACCCGCGCGGCCGGCCTGCGCGACGATCTGCGCCTCGCGCTCGGCATTGCCCGGCTTGGCGTTCAACACGAAATGCACGATCCCCGCAGCCAGAAGTTTCTTGCTCAGGCCTTCGGATTTATCCACCGATCGCGTGCCGATCAACACCGGCCTGCCATCGGCTTTCAGACTCTTGACCTCCTCGACGATCGCGTCAAACTTCGCTTCCTCCGTCGGAAAGACGCGGTCCGGCATCACCCTGCGCTGCGGCGGGCGATTCGTCGGAATCTGCACGACCCACAGCCGATAGACGCGGCGCATCTCCCAGAAATTCTGAATCGCCGTGCCCGTCATGCCCGAGAGCTTCGTGTAAAGCTTGTAGTACGACTGATAGGTGATCTGAGCCGCGTGATCGGTTTTGTAGGTGATCGCCACCTTTTCCTTCGCCTCCACCGCCTGATGCAAGCCCTCGTTCCATTGACGGTCGGGCATTGGTCGGCCGGTGCTCTCGTCGATGATGACGATCTTGTCCTTGTCGATCATGTAGTGCTGATCGAGCCGAAAGCGATGATTGGCGTGGATCGCCCGCTCGACATGCTCGTGCAATCGGTCCATCGCATGCGAGTGTTTGCCGAAGGGCGGGTTCGAGTAGCGGATGAGGTGCCGGCCTTCTTCGCTCAGCTCGACCTTTTGCTTCTTCTCGTCGAGGTAAAAGTGGTGATCGCGGATCATATCCTTCGCTAGCTTGTCGGCCCAGATATAGACGATCGATTCCTCCTCGGTCGCTGGCCGGGAACCCGTGCTGATGACGAGCGGCGTGCGTGCGTCGTCCACGAAGATATTGTCGGCCTCATCGACGAGCGCGAAGTGATGCCCGCGCTGGACTTTCGGATCGGCCGGCTGAAACGCCTGGCCGGTGTTCAACCAGGGAGACCAGAACGGCATGTTTTGGCCGCTGCTCGATTTCGTCTTGAGCCGATCGCGAAGAAAATCGAAGCCGAACTCCGACGCCGTCCCGTAGGTGATGTCGCATTGGTAGGCGGCCTTGCGATCGTCGTCGGACATGCGCTGTTGCAAGCAACCGACGCTGAGACCGATGGCGTTGTAGATGCGCGAAGTGTACTCCGCGTCGCGCTGGGCGAGATAGTCGTTGACCGTGGTGACGTGCGCCCCTTTGCCGAGAAACGCGTTGAGCGCCGCAGGCAGCGACGCGATGAGCGTCTTGCCTTCACCGGTCGAGACCTCGGCGAGAGCGGCATTGTGCAGCACCACGCCGGCGGCAAGCTGGACGTCGAATGGACGCAACCCGAGCGTCCGTTTCGACGCCACGCACACCAGGCCGAAAGTCTCCACAAGGAGATCGTCCAGCGATTCCCCGCCGCGCGCTCGGCCGCGCAGGTGCAAGCCGGTCGTCTTGATTTCCGCATCGGCGAGCTTGTCGAACTCGGATTCCCAGAACCGAATCATCTTGATTTGCAGCGCGGCATAGCCCAGCCGGCGCCGAATCGGCGTGCCAAACCAGGCCTTCAATCCGTTCCACCAGCGCGGCCCAAAACGATCGACGTTCGGCGGCGAGGCAGGCGCCGGCGCGGCCTTCTCAACCATGATGTCCGGAACTGTTGACACAACGCCACCGCTTCAAAACGATGAGAAAAAACCTTTCTCCTAGTCTATCAGATCACCCGCTTTCAGGAAATCGCGGTTCGAGCACGCGGAATTGCCTCACTAAAGGGAACGCAAGCGACGGGATGACAGCGAATTTTCGGAACACGACGTTCCGTCGCTAGCGCTCCAGACGTACTTCACTAGCCCGGAGCGCAAGCGACGGGATGCCGTGGCCCGCAGGTTCGCCGTCATCGCGTCGCTGGCGCTCCGGGGTTGGTGGAACTCCGCATTGCTCCTCCGCGTAATGCTCATTTCTTCTCTAGTTTTTCAAACTCCTCAAGTGTCATACCCAGTATTTTTCCTTTCTCCAAACGCCGATCCAATGGCCCTGCGTTCGGATTGGGTAGTCCTGAGTCGCGCCAAAACCAGATTCCGCAACATCCAACCGATAAGAGGAAAAGGATGAGATTTGAATACCAATATAACGATTCATTTGCGACGAATTTCGCAGTTCCAGGGGGGCCGAGAAAACTAAAGGTGTTGACAACAAAAAAAATTGACGTGGCGAGGAAGAAAAAGATGCCAACAAACAGTAAATTTGCGCTCCAGTTAGGCTTATTGTTGAACTCCTGTTCCAGATCGAACATATCTTTCTGTAGCCACCCGCATCGCGGACACGGCGCCGCCGAATGTCGAAAGCGGTGATATTGCGCCATCGCGGCTTCAGTACGTTCCGGAAAATAGACATAGGACTTGGCGCACGATTCGCAGTTAACGTGAACGCAAATTGCCGGTCCTGGAATGGCGATACTACTTGGCGTATCCGTCTCTGCTTGAGTCTTGCGGACGGTTACCGGAGGACCAAACGGGCTTCTCACATCATCATACGAATCGGCATCCGGATCAGGCGGCGTGGACAAAGATTCCGCTAATCGTTTCGATTTTTCGGCCTCCTCATTTAATGCTCGGATGCCCTGGAAAATGAACCAGGCCGCGAGGAAAAAACCACCGATCCAAATACGATTTACAGATCGATCAAACATTGCTCCGATTACAACGATCGCGATAACCACGCCAGTGACAATTTGTGACCAACCATGAAACATAATTCTTTTCCGGTCAATCAAGCATTTCGGGTGCGGTGAAAACAAAACCCTCCCAAGGGTTCGGGGCACCTCGCCCTTGGGCTTACATTCCCTTTTCCAGACTTTTTCCCTCATCGTAACGCGCCGCTCGATCGGTTGTCAAAGTCGGTGGCAGTCCAATTGGATGTTTTTGGCCAAATAATCTGCATGCACTTACCCCCCTCTCCCCCTCGGCTTGTTGGCCAACACCCCTAAAAGTGCAAAAAAAGGCCGAAAAAGTGCAAAAGCGCTTGGCCATTTGCTGTTGGCCAAGCGCCCCCCTGGCCAAGACCCCCACCAATCGCTGCGCTCATGGTGGGGCTTGCTGTCTCATCCTTCATCCTTTCTTCTGCATCGCCTTCCACACTCTTCCTGGCGACATCGGGAGTTCCGCCATGCGGACGCCGATGGCGCGGTACACCGCATTGGCGATGGCGCCGCAGGGCGGGACGATCGGGACTTCGCCCACGCCGCGGACGCCGAACGGGTGCAGCGGATCGGGGACTTCGACGATCACGGCGTCGATCATTGGCAGGTCGAGCGACGTCGGCATGCGGTAATCGAGGAAGCTGGCGTTCGTCATCACGCCCTTGTCGTTGTAGAAGTATTCCTCGTTCAGCGCCCAGCCGATGCCTTGCACCGCGCCGCCCTGGATTTGGCCTTCGACGTAGCTGGGGTGGATCGCCTTGCCGCAATCCTGTACGGCGGTGTAGCGGAGGATCTGGACCTTGCCAGTCTCGGGATCGACTTCGACATCGACGATGTGCGTGGCATACGCGCCGCCCGGCCAGGGGGGATCGACGCTCGCCCGGCCGAGGATGACGCTGCCGTGCTTCTGGGCCTCGGCGGCGATCTCGGCGAACGTCATTTTCTTGGCGGCGTCGGTCTTCGAGACGACGGCGGCGTTCTTGTACTCGATGTCCTCCGGCTTGACCTTCCACCAGCCGGCGACTTTTTCGATCATCTGCCGCTGGATGTCTTTGCCCGCTTCGAACGCCGCCCAGCCGGTGGCGTAGGTCACGCGGCTGCCGCCGGTGACGTCGGTGTAGCCGACGGCGTCGGTGTCGGCGACGCTGGGGCGGACTGCTTCGGCGGTGATGCCAAGCGTCTCGGCGAGTTGCATGGCGATGCTCGTACGCGTGCCGCCGATATCGGTCGAGCCTTCGACGAGGCTGACGGAGCCATCGGAGTTGACGGCTGCGCTGACGCTCGACTTCAGGCCGATGTTGAACCAAAACCCGCTGGCGACGCCTCGGCCGCGCGGCAGGCCATTCGTGCCTTTTGTGAGAGGCGCGGTGTAATGCGGATGCGCCTTCGCGGTCTGGGCGGTCTCGATGGCGCCGATCTTCGGAAACGCGGGACCATCGGCCCGGCGCGAGCCTTCCTTGGCGGCATTCTTGATGCGGAAATCGAGCGGATCGATCTTGAGCTTCTCGCAAATTTCATCGACGACCGTTTCCATCGCCATGGCGGCGTTCGTCGCACCCGGAGCGCGGTAGGCGGCGGTGGCCGGCTTGTTGACGCAAACGTCGTAGCCGTCGATTTGCAGATTGGCGATGTCGTAGCACGAGAAGATACAGACACAGCCAGCCCAGATTGGCGAGCCAGGAAACGCGCCGGCTTCGTACGCGAGGTAAGCCTCGGCAGCGGTGATCTTGCCGGTCTTGTCCGCGCCGACTTTGACGCGGATGTGCGAGGCGGGCGTCGGGCCGGTCGCTTCGAGCACGTCGGCGCGATTCATCAGCACCTTGACCGGCTTGCCCGTTTTCTTGCTGAGCACTGCGGCAACGGGTTCGAGATAGACGCGGATTTTCCCGCCAAACCCGCCGCCGATCTCCATCGGCACGACCTTGACACGCGCGACCGGCATTTGCAGCAACTCGGCAACCTGCGAGCGCACGCTGAACGAACCCTGCGTGCTGCACCAGATCGTCACCGTGCCGTCGGCGTTCCAGAGGGCCGACGCGTTGTGTGGTTCGATGTAGCCTTGATGCACGGTTGCGGTATTAAACGTCCGCTCAACGACGACGGCGGCCTCGGCGAAACCCTTCGCCGTATCGCCGAGCTTGTATTGAAGATGCTTGGCGACGTTCGTTGGTTTTTTCTCAACCGCGCCGGCCATCGATTCGGTGACGAGATCGTCGTGCAAGATCGGCGCGCCCGGCTGCATCGCCTTGACGACGTCAATGATGACGGGCAGCACTTCGTACTCGACGTCGATCAGTTTGCAGGCCTCTTCGGCGATGTGCGCGTTGATGGCAGCGACGGCGGCGACGGCCTGGCCTTTGTAGAACACCTTGTCGTGCGCCAGGCAGTTGCTGCTCAGGTGGCGCAGATTGACTGCGCCTTCGCCGAGGTTGGCGATCTTGTCGCCCGGATCGGGAAAGTCGGCCGAGGTAATGATCGCCTCGACGCCGGGCAGGGCTTTCGCCTTGCTCACGTCGATCCGCTTGATCTTGGCATGCGCGACCGGGCTGCGCAGGATGCGTCCGTGCAGAAGGCCAGCGGCCTGGAAGTCGGCCCCGTACTGGGCGCGACCGGTGACTTTATCGACGCCATCGTGCCGAACGGGCCGCGTGCCGATGACTGAGTAGGTTTGTGTCATGAGTGCATCACTTGTGAAAGTACGGGCGAGGGAAGATTTTGGATTGGTATAACGAATCAGAGCAGCGACGCAAAGGGATGTCCATGAGCAAGCCGGGCGATGTGAGAAATCACGCAAGCCAGATTTTTGCCTGTCAGATATAACGTTGTTTATCTGCTGCAACGTTCACCGAGGGGTGCAAGGGAATGATGCGCTACCTGACCTTCGACAATTTTGTCGGTGTGTTTTCGATCGTGGCGACGATCGTGGTTTTTATCGCGCCGATCCTTATAGCACCGGCTCTCGTCGCCGTCCTTTACGAATTCCACCGATCCGACACGTCGAGCGAGCATGTGACGGAAGCCACGGTGGGAATCGGCGTAATCCTGCGGGCGACGATGCGGCGTATCTTCCAGAGCGGCATTCGCAATGCAATGCAAACGACCGTCGGCACGTTCGCGCGGGCCACGGCGCGAGCGCTCACGCGGCGGGTGCTCCGTCTTGCCTCCAGGGCGGCGCTTCTCCTGTTTCGCGCGGAACTCAAGGACTCCACCGAAGCTGAAAGCGAAAAGAAACCCAGCTCGCTCATTATGCCCGTGGTGATAGGGGTCCTTGTCCTCGCGGCGACGTTTGGCGCGTTGCTCCTCTTGCCAGGACACGAAGGTGTTGATCGCCTTGAAGCGCTACGGCGCGGTGCGAATGTCGATGCGGGGTCCGCCCAATTTTCGCTCATCGCCGTCTCGTTCGCGGCAGCGGCGCCGATGGTGATTTATGCGCTGCTTGCGTATTTCGCCACGCGCGTGAGCGGCATCCAGCTCTCGTTCGACACCGGCGTGGATAGCGTGCTGATGCAGGCCTACTTCACCGGCGGCGGGTCTTTCCTGCCTTTGGCGACCGATTCGCACTTCACCGGTTCGCCGCGGCAGTGCGCGATGGCTTCCATTATCTGCCTGGGCGGGTTGCTGCTGTCGTCAGCGGCGTTATTTGGCGTCTATCTCGTCGTTCATGTTCCGATCATCGGCTTTATTTCCCAGATCTGCGTGGTGTATGCGTTCATCTATTCATTCCCGATTTTGCCGTTGGATGGCGGGCATCTTTGGCGCGTGAGTAAACTTCTCTGGTTTGCGTGTTGGCTCGTTGTGCTGGCCGTTTTCGCTTTCCATATCCCGGAGTCGTTCAATGTCATCCTCTGAGCAACCCGCAGACACGCCTCCGGAAGCCGTCCCGCCCGCAGCCGATGCTCCTACGGCAGAGCATTCTCGGCATCGCCGGCAGGCGCTCGCGATCATCGCCTTCCTGATATTCTGGACGTACGCTTACAACGTCGGCATGAAGGGAGAAGGCTTCATCGCCGCGTTTTTCGGCGTGCTCGATACGATTAGCGACGATTTCGTCATGGGGTCGCTCCTGACTATTGGCATCGGCGCGGGCATCGTGATCTTTTTTTCACTCTCAAAGCTCTACAGCCAAATCATGGCAAATGTGGCGGCCTTCCGAATCCTCGAAGAGATGGTTTTCACTGATCTAAAGGAATGGCGGTTCAAGGAATTCTTCCTTAAACTTGTGAATTTCCGCGACCTGCCCAGGCCGAATGGAAACTGCCCGCTGCGCATCCGGTCGATATTAATCTCGTTCTGCTTCATCTATTTCATGAGCTGGATCTATGTCATCCTTTTCAGCGAGGCGCTCTTTTTCGCTTCCTGGAGCGCGGGCGTCGATCTGCCGATTACCAAGGACAACGTCCTGTTCATGCCCACGCTGGCGCTGGCGATTCCCTTCTCGGCTCGCGTGATGGCCTATGTGCGTTATCCCTATGCGCAAGACTTTGCCGATCTCATGCCGGCAGCGACGTTCGTGCTTTTGCTCGTGACAATGCTCGGCTACATTTTCGAGTCGGATACGCAGCATTTCTATCTCGAACGCGTATTCAGCAATCCGGAACTCGCCCACGCGGTTCTCATCAATGGCGTCTATCTCGGTTTCATCCCGGTTTTTTCGGAAGCGATCTATTGGCTGATCGAAGTGTTCGGCGTTGAAGCGAATGCGGAATCGGCACAGTCGCAGAAATGAACGGATGTCGCTTGCGGCCAAACGCTCGGTTTGAACCCGTTGAGCACTAAGCCGCATGCGAAAATGCGCGGATCACTCGCCGATGCACCATAGGCCTTTGGTCGTCCGCACGTACATGCGTCGGCCTTCGAACACGAGCGAACTGCGGAAGGTCTCCAGGTTATTGCGTGCGATTTCCTTGTACTCGCGGCCCGGTTCGAGGACGATCGTCGTGCCATTGTCGCTGCTGACGTAGAGATACTTACCCGCGAGCGTGATGCTGGGATACGACTGCCCGCCGCCGAACTCGAGGCGTTGATCGTAAACGAGCTTTCCGGTCTTGGCATCGGCGACGGAAAGGATGGAGCTGGCGCAGAGGCCGTAGATGAGACCATCGTGCAGGATGGGCGAGGGGAACCAGTAGCCGCCGCCTTTGAGATTGGTTCCTTTCCAGAGCGGTTCCCATTTGGCGGGGATGTCGGCGGAGGTTGGCAGATTGTAGCCTCGCAGTTGGCCGGCGACGAAGAAGACTTTGCCGTCCTGGATGAGCGGCGAGTTTGGTCCGGTGGAGCCGAGCCCCTTGGCGAGAATCGTGCCGTCGGCGACCTTGACGACGACGCCCTGCGGATGGATGATGACGTCTTCGCCGGCGATGCGCGTCGGCATGGCGGTGCCGTGGTTGGGCGGAATTTTCGTGCGCCAGGCCTCGCTGCCGTCGGCGGTGTTGAGCGCGACGAGATCGGAAAAGTGAACGAGGAGCTTGTCCTTGACGAGCACAGGCGAAGCGCCATGGCCGTAGGCGACAGTCGGATGTTCGATGAGTTTGAGCCAGAGGCGTTTGCCGTCGAGGTCGTAGCACGCCGCCAGGCCGTTGCCGAAAATGACGTAGATGCGTTTACCGTCGGTGACCGGAGTGGGTGAAGAGTAGCCGCCCGTGCCGTGATAACCGCCGATGCCTTTGCCTGGTTCGAGATAGCGGTTCAGCGTGGCGAGTTTCGCGCGTTCGTCGCGGAGTTTGTCCGATTGCATGCGGAAGGCGCCGAGCTTTTTGTCGGCGTCCTCCTTGGTGATCTTCTCGGTCTTCAGCAATTTGCGAATAGCGTCGGCTTCCTTGTTGATGGCCGATTGTTGCTTGCTCAGCTCGTCGGCGATCTTGCGTTCGATTTCGAGCTGCACTTTCTCCTTGTCGCTCGGCACGATCTCCTTGTAGCTCGATTCGCCTTGCCAAAGAATCTTGCCGTCGGCCTTGTTGACGCAGATCAAAACGCATGGCTCGGCACAGGTGAAGAGCTTGTCGCCGAGAATGACCGGGATGGCGTTGCTCTGCGTGAGCTTGATACGCCAAACGACGTTCTTGTCCGGCCCCCAATGGATCGGCGGCTTGGCGTCGAGATAGCGCCCCGTGCCGTCGGTGCGGAAACCGATCGGTGTTTGAGCGAAAGCTGAATTAGCGATGCTGGCAGCAAGGAACAAGAGGATACAGCGAATCATGGTAGGTCCAGGGGTGGGATTCAGTAGCAGGATAAACAAATTATATGAATGATAATCGCACAGAGCCGCGCACGAAGCGCAGCGGAGTAAGCGAGAGTGGCCAAGTCTCACCCCGCTTACTCCGCTGCGCTTCGTGCGCGGCTCTGAATCTTACCCAATCCGCTGCGTGCGTTCGTTCTGTGCCGCGGCGTAGAAGCCGTAGACAGTACGCACGAGGGCGAGGCATTCGTCGCCGGTCATCGGTGGATCTTCCATGCCGCAGCAAGCGCGGACGGCGGAGCGCAAATAGGGCGTATAGCCGCGACCGCCACGCGGGTAGGTATATTCCTGGACGCGCGGCTCCTTGGCGCCACGTGTCGTGTAGTATTGCAACGGCTGTTCTTCGACGGTGGCGAGTTTCATCCAGCCATGTTCGCCCCATATTTGGATGTGCGATTGCACGCCGCGATCGAGGTAGTAGGCCGAGGTCATGGTGCCGAAACAGCGATTGTTGAATTTGAGCGACACGACGGCGGCATCCTCGACGTCGATCGGTTGCCCGCCGACAACACCCGTGAAGCCAGCGACGGCTTCAACTCGCAGGCCGGTGACGTAGGTCGCCATGTCGAGCCACATGATGCCGAACCAGGCGAGATGCCCGCCGCCGCCGCGTTGGCGGATGCACTGCCAGGTATCGCGATATTCCTTGCGGGTGAGTCGGGTTTGATCGGCGACGATGTGGATTTCGATGCCGTAAATTCGGCCAAGGATGCCCTTGCGAATGAGTCGGCGAGCTTCCTGCACGGGAGCGTGCGAGCGGTTCGCCATCACCATCATGAGGTGCTTGTGCTGCATCGCTGCCTTGCGCACAAGGGGCTGAAAGTCCTCGGCTCGCACGCAGCCTGGTTTCTCGGACAGCACATGGCAGCCGGCGTCGAGTGCCGAGTCGATCGCCGCGGGGCAGAGACGCGGTTCGAGACTGACGACTGCAAGCGCGGGCCGCGCCTGCTTGTACATCTCCGGCGCGGTTTTGTGCACGCCGCGCAATCGCTTGCCGAGCGACTTGCGAGCGAGATCGACGAACGTGCCGGACGGATCGACGAGCGAGACTTGCTCGACTTCGGGGATCTCGCCAAGCGATGGCAGCCATTGTTCGAGGTGCGTGCCATCGCGATTCGTGATTACGGCGACGGGAATGGATTTCGGCATGAGTGCATCCTGAAAGGAAATAATGGACAGGCGATGGTTACATTTCTGCTAGCCCGATTTCCTCGGGCGACTTGGCGACGCTCAGGCGAACGATCAGCGCACGCAACTCGGATTCCGGCAGTCGCAGAACCTGCTGGCGCAACGGGTCGGGCGCCACACCGAATTTATCGCGAAATATGGAAAGAGCAATCTCTTGCTGACCGATCAATTTTCCACGTTCGATGCCTTTTTCGATGCCTTTCTCAATGCCTTTTTCGAATGCTGTCTGGTTCATTGCACGTACCTCCGCCAGTGGGTCCGAAGCCAACAACTGCTGAAATAAATCTTGCTGCGAGTCATCCATCGGCAGATAAGCTTGCACGCATTCTGCCAAAAGATAACGGTCCGTGAAGGTGAGCGGCGCTTCACAGAGACGCCGTAAAGCCTCGGCTCCCAGCCACGCGACTCGGTCACTCGGAATCCTCATCAGTGCCGACAGCGCGACACCAAGCCAATTTTCGCCCCTCACATATTCTACAGCATCCAATCCCAGCAGGCCGACGCGGAGGTAACGAAACGCGTTGACCTCCATTTCCCAAAATCGCTCGATGACGACATCCTCACCGACACCATCAAGACTCATGCGCAGGAACAGCCCGATTGGGAGCACCGGCAATCCATAGGTCGCGCGAAGTTGCCAATAATACTGCGGCATTTTTTCACGTATCCGAGAAGCCGAATCGCTGGAATCAACTTCAACATGGACGAGAATCAACCAGGATTCGTCAGTCGCGGCATGAGCCCCCTCCACGCGTTGTATCGCATGAAGACGCGCCAATAGATCCGTTACGTGCAACGGCGATACCGGCGAGCCAGCCATGACTTCCTTGTCGAGCCACTCGATTCGCGACAAATCGAAGCGCGCCGCCCATTGCCCAAAGAAGAGTCGTAGAAAGTCGGCGAAGAAAGTCCGCAGCAGTGTCTTGAATCTTTGGTCGTGTTCCACTTCAGGCAGCCTTCGTATTCCGTGTGCTATTCCACCAGTTCCATGCCCACGAGCGTCAAGTCGTCGCTCTGGCGAGTTTGCGTGAACAGGTCGGAGGCCAGCCGATCGACCCATTGATCCACCGGCAGATCACGATGAGCTTCCCCAGCTGCGAGCAAGCTGGCCATGCCGATCGGTTGATCGCCGAACGAGGCCGCATCCATGCCGTCGGTATAAAGCAGGAGCTTGTCGCCTGGGTGCAGCTGGCGTTCTTGCTGGCGGTACTGCGTCTCGAACACGCCGAGCAAGCTGCCGTCGAGCTGCCAATAATCGGGTTTGCCGACCTTTGGAATGTACAGTGGATACGGATGCCCCGCGCGCGAGAACTGCATGGTGCGGTCCTGAACGTTGAACAACATGTACGCCATCGTGATGAAGGGCAGGTCGGGAATCTGCTGGTCGATCAGGTCGATATTGAGCCTCGCCAGCACTTCATTCGGCGGCACGAGGCGGTAGCTCTTTCCGGAGATTTCTTTCGCGCGCACGCCCTTCTTGACGAAAATCGTCAGCAAACTCGCGGGCACGCCATGGCCCATCGCGTCGGCGATGTAAAATCCGACATGTTTCTCGTCCAGGCGGAAGACGTCGTAAAAATCTCCGCCGACGGATGCATACGGCTTATACTTGACCGCGAATCGCACGCCAGGCAACGTCGGCAGCGTTTGCGGCAGAAAGCTCTCTTGCAAGCGCCGGGCGAGTTCCAGCTCCTGATCCATCTGCTGCTTGGCTTCATGCAGCTTCACGCTCGCGCGCTGCAGGTCGGCGGCCTTGACCGCGAGCTGCTCGCTGCGTTCCTTCACGCGAATCAGCGACCGCACCTGCGCCAACAACTCCGCCGGCGCGAACGGTCTCGCCAGCGACGTGTCCGCTCCGCTCTCCATTCCGGCCAGGCGAATCGACGGATCGCCATTGCCCGCGATAAACAGTATCGGCGTGTACGCCTCGGCATCATTCGCACGCAGCTGTCGGCAGCGCCAAAGCGCCGACTCGATCTCGCCTCGGCCATCGACGATGCTCAACGACACCGCGCCATTCGCCGCTTCGCGCATGGCCCGGTGATTGATGCGAAACCCAGCCGCACTCAGCGCGGCAGGAACGTCATCGACGGTGAGATCGTCGGCGAAAACGTCAATCGCTCGAGACGGGACCGACTCCATGCGTGCTCTCCGGGGCGTTGAGTGATAATATCGCACAACACCCGGAATGCAGCAAGAGGAAGAGGTGGAAATTGGGTAAGCCAGCGAACGCCGCTACCTCGAACCGATCAACGCCGCCGCCCATGCCGCATCTTCCAAGCAAAGGTGCGGCATCGGCATCTCAGTGTAAATTCGGCGGCCATAGCCCGCGCGATCATACACTTCGTGCAGAATGCTCTGAAGATCCAGCATCACATTCGCGTCGTCGATGCGTAGCGGAATTGGCACTACCGGCAGCGGCTCGCGCAAACCGATCGGCCAATAATTAAACCGAGGCCGATCTTCCGCTCGACTTACTACAACGCAGTAATCGCTTTCCGATACTTCATCCAATGGCATCCGCTCCCACCCGCGCAGCAGATCAATCTCGACAAGATTCGTGCGGCTCTGAAGAATCATGCCGCGCTTGGCAAGATACTGCTCTCGGTCCGGCCCATGCTTCTTATTCGTCGGGCTGAGCAACTCAATCACCGTGATCAATTCACGTTTCCCTTTATCGCGTATCTCCAGGAAAAGTTGCTTCTCGATTTCGATGGATGGAAGCGTACCGATCTGAGGCGACAGGATGGCGGCAGTCGCCGTCGCGCGATTTTCCGATGTTTCCGATTTTGAAATGCCGATGTCGGCGATGCCAAGAAAATAACGCTCGTCTGCTGGCAGTTCGTGAATATAGAGGTGGTGCTCGATCTTGATGATGTAATCTGGACCAATCTGCGCAATCAAACCATCGCGCATCGCCGGGATCATGGAATCGTGAAAATCCTGCCACACGTCTTCGTTTTCCAAATACGGATTCATGCCCGGAAATGGCGATGGCATGGCGTCACTCCTTCGCGTTTATCTGTTGAAGCAGTGAATTTGCCCAAGCGGCATCCTCGGCGTCTAGCGGCGGCACAGGCGTTCCATCGTAGAGGTAATCCTGATACGACGCCTCATCGTATGCCGCATGCAATAACGCCTGCAAGTCCACTGTTGCATCCGTGTGTGGCGATTGCAACGGGATCGGAATCGTCGGCAATGAGTCGCGAAGCATGATAGGCCAAAAATTCGCGCTCGGGCGATCCTCCAGCCGGCTTACGATCACGCAGTAATCGCATTCCGATTCCGGCGTCATCGGCATCTTCGGCCAACCGCGCAGCAAGTCGATCTCCACGAGATGCGCCGACCCGTGAATAAGGGCGGCACGTTTGGTCAAATAATGATCGCGATCTGGACTCGGTCTTTTATTGGTCGGACTTAGCAACTCAACCACGGCAACCAAATTATGGCTGGCACGATCGCGAATTTCCAGGTAAATGTGTTCTTCGATGTCCGCAACGGGGAGCTGGATCATCGCCGGAGACGCCAGTGCTGTCGCCATGCCTTTCGTGGACCTGGCCTTTGCAGTGGAAAGACTCACGTCCGCATGGCCAAGCAGCCGTCGCTCTTGCGATGGCGGTTCGTGAATGAACAGGTACTCGCCAATTTTCACGTAATAATGCGGCCGAACCTGTGCGACAATGTGTCGACGCATCAAGAACAGAAACGCGTCATGGAAATCCTTCCACACATACTCGCGCTCCAGATACGGATTCATGCCCGGAAATGGTGATGGCATTAGTCACCTCGATCGGTTAGCCGCGACGCGCAGCGGCGCGCGGACCCGACGTTCGCGCTCCGCTGCGCGTCGCGGCTAACCTCTCCATTACAGCCCAAGTTCCTTCTTCTGTTTCGCGTCTACGGGGGCCGGAGCGCCGGTCATGAGATCGCGAGCTTTTTGATTTTTCGGGAATGCGATGACGTCGCGGATGTTCGTCGTGCGCGCGAGCATCATGGCGAAGCGATCCAATCCGAGGGCGATGCCGCCGTGAGGCGGAGCGCCGAATTTCAAGGCGTCGAGCAGGAAGCCGAAACGCGCCTTTGCCTGTTCCTCGGTCATGCCGAGCACCTTGAAGAGCCGCGATTGCACGTCGGGGTTGTGGATTCGGATGCTCCCGCCGCCGCACTCGTAGCCGTTGATGACGAGATCATACGCCTTGGCCTTCACGCTGGCGGGATCGCTTTCGAGTTTGTCGAGATCCTCGTCCATCGGAGCGGTGAAGGGATGATGGTTCGCCGCCCAGCGCTGCTCCTCGTCGTCCCAAATGAACGACGGGAAATCGCATACCCAGGCGATCTTGAATTCGAGCGCGTTCGGGTCGTACAGCTTGAGCACGCTGCCCAGGTGTTGCCGTAATGTGCCCAACGATTGGCAAACGGTATCCACTTTGTCCGCGACGAAAAGCAGCAAATCGCCCGGCTTGGCGTCGAGTTTCTTGAGCAGCGATTCCTGCACCGGCGCGGGCAGATGCTTCCAGAACGGGGCCTGCACCTGATCGTCGCGCACCTTGGCCTGGCCGAGTCCCTTGGCGCCGCCTCTTCGCGCGACATCCTCAAGCTCTTTTTGATCCTTGTTCGAGAGCTTCGCCAGCGCGCCTTTGGCATTCAGCGCGCGAACGCGCCCGCCCGCCTGGATCTGCTCGACGAATGCCGTGAATGCGACGTCCGGCTGGCCGAAATCGTCGGTGACGTCCACGATCTCCAGCCCATAACGCAGGTCCGGTTTGTCGCTGCCGTACTTCAACATCGCGTCGGCGTACTTCAAGCGAGGCAGCGGCAGGGCGATATCGATCCCCAGGCAGCGTTTGAACACGTCCGCGGTCAACCGTTCGATCACCGCGAAAATGTCGTCCATCTCGACGAACGACATCTCCAGGTCAAGCTGCGTAAACTCCGGTTGCCGATCGGCACGCAGGTCCTCGTCGCGCAAGCAACGTGCGATCTGGAAATACTTGTCATAACCGGCGACCATCAGAATCTGCTTGTACAACTGCGGCGATTGTGGCAACGCATACCAGCTGCCAATCGACACTCGGCTCGGCACGAGATAGTCGCGTGCCCCCTCCGGCGAGCTTCGGCCCAGCAACGGTGTCTCCAGTTCAAGGAAACCCTGCGCATCCAGGCTATCGCGTATCACCTTGTTCAACCGGTGCCGCATCGCCAGGGTACGCTGCAACGTCGGCCGGCGTAGGTCGAGGTAGCGATACTGCAAACGCAGATCCTCGTTCGCCAACTCGGCATCAATGAAAACCTGATCCTCCTGCGGCACCCAGTTGACCTCGAAAGGCGGCGTGGGGCAGCGGTTCAAGATGCGCACGTCTTCCGCCAGCACTTCAATCGCGCCGGTGGAGAGCTTCGTGTTGTGTTTCTGTTTACCATCGATCATGCGTTCGCGGACTTTGCCGGTGATCGACAGCACCCATTCGCTGCGAGCTTCCGCGGCGAGTTTGAAGATCTCAGGCCGATCGGCTTCGACGACGACCTGCGTGACGCCATAACGATCGCGAAGGTCGATGAAGACCTGGTCGTTGTAAGCGCGGAAAGTATTGACCCAGCCGTTGAGGGTCACGGTCTGCCCGATGTGCGTTTCGCGAAGCTCGCCGCAAGAATGCGTTCTCTGCCAGGATGCCATGTGTTTTCCCACGTAAGTTTAGCCGCTCGCCTCGGGCGAGCGCGTACAGGTTGCCGCGCGATTTGTTGACAAATTCGCACGATGCCGAGTTCACGCGGCGGATTGATCTGTTGATAATATTATGGATTGTCAAGAGCCGAACCGGGCAAGGCGCGAATGTCGATGATACAGACAAGGTTGTGATCCGGGTAGACGGCATAGCGAACGATCAAAGGCCCTTCGATGCCGTGAAAAATCACGCCGTTTCCGTGCTTTAACGAAAATTCCGGATCTCCCCAGGTAAGAGGTCCATCTTGAAGATGACTCATCACATTTTTCAATGCCGACATACATGATTGCCTGATGGCATGGGATGACGCTGCACGAATCAAGGTTTGAAGTTGCGTCTTTAGGCTCCCGAATTGTGTAACCCTGAAAGTCACGTCAATTATCCTTGCCGAATTCCATTTCCAGTTCGGTAATCAGTTCACCGAAGGTTGGCTCGGTCCGGGCTACAGCGAACACGTCGTCTTCGGCAAATGTAGGAATCGGCGCTTCTTTTCGCAGAAAGTGATAGATCGTTTTCTTGAACTGATCGCGCTCAGCCTGCACCGCCAAAAGTTGATCGCGGAGTCGTTGCGTCTCGACGAGCAATTCATGGCATCGAGTTTCCCACTGGGAACCCAATTCGCCGACTGTCGCCAGTCGGTGCCCGGACGTGATCGGGTCGTTTGTCGGGGGTGTCGCATTATCGAGGGTGTTTGACATGGCATGTGGCCTTTCTCATTTCTCGTGGGCGTCCAAAGTTATCTTAACGTAATCGAGTCTATCATGCCATGTAATATTGCTAGGACGGTCCGCCTGATTGTGATGTCGCTTGGTCGCCGTCAGGTTTTCTACCGCGATTTGGATTTAATTCGCGGATCTTGATGTCGATTATCTCGCCATGCCAATCACTAATCGTGACTCGAGCCGAAAAATTCTCGCGCCTTGACTCAAGCGACACCCACCAGTGGTACGGCCCGAAGAGTACATACTTCATCCCACCGGAGATGTTGACGCGCTTTACTGGCCAACCCTGCTCATGCGCCATTACCATCGCCAACGCCAACGCTTCGTCTTTCGTCATTAAATCACCGAAATTCCTTCGCCGTATCCCAGGGGTTCGGCGTACCTCACCCCCGGGCATGGTTGTGATTTATATAAAATTCATACCACCCGTATCGCAGTTACGTTAGGAGAATCCCATGGTCCGGACAACCGTTGCACAGGCTCGGCTCGAGGAATCGGTTGGCAAACAGGTTCGCTTGCAAGGCTGGGTCCGCACGCGCCGAGACTCCAAGGGCGGCTTTAGCTTCATCGAACTCAACGACGGGTCCTGTTTTGGCAATGTCCAGATCGTCGCGGAAGCCGCGCTTCCCAACTACGAAAGCGACATCAAGAAACTCACCGTCGGCTGCAGCGTCACCATCGAAGGCGAAGTGCTCAAATCGCCCGCGAAAGGCCAGGCCACCGAAGTCAAGGCGGCCAGCGTCATCGTGCATGGCTGGTGCGATGCGGAAACGTATCCCATCCAGAAAAAAGGCGCGACGATGGAGTTCCTCCGCACCGTCGGCCATCTCCGCCCGCGCACCAACACCTTTGGCGCCATGACTCGCCTGCGCAATCAAGTCAGCTACACCATCCACCAGTTCTTCCAGGAACAGGGCTTCTATTACCTGCACGCACCGATCATCACCGCCAGCGATTGCGAAGGCGCCGGCGAACTCTTCCGCGTTTCCACCATCGATCCCGCCAAACCGCCCATGCTCGATGGCAAAATCGATTACACCCACGACTTCTTCGGCAAGCCGACCTTCCTCACCGTCAGCGGCCAGCTTCAAGGCGAAATCTTCGCCTGCGGCATGAGCAAGGTCTACACCTTCGGCCCCACCTTCCGTGCCGAGAACTCGAACACCTCGCGCCACCTTGCCGAGTTCTGGATGATCGAACCGGAGATGGCGTTCTACGATCTCTACGACAACATGGAATTGGCCGAGGCGTTCATCAAACGCATCATCACCGATGTGCTCAGCAAATGTGCGGAAGACATGAAGTTCTTCCAGGAACGCATCGATAAGGATTGCCTGACTCGGCTCGAAGGCATCCTGAAAACGCCGTTCCTGCGCGTCACTTACACCGAAGCGATCGACATCTTGCTCAAGTCAGGCAAGACGTTCGACTATCCCGTGAAATGGGGCATCGACCTGCAATCGGAGCACGAACGCTTTCTGACCGAGGAGCACTTCAAAAACACCGTCATACTGCACGATTACCCGCGCACGCTGAAGCCGTTCTACATGCGTGTCAACGACGATGGCAAAACCGTCCGCGCCATGGACGTGCTCGTGCCCGGCGTCGGCGAGATCATCGGCGGCAGCCAGCGCGAAGAACGCCTCGACGTGCTCGAGAGCCGAATGATCGAAACGGGCCTCGATCCGAAGAGCTACTGGTGGTACCTCGACCTGCGCCGATACGGCACCGTCCCCCACGCCGGCTTCGGCCTGGGCCTGGAACGCGTGCTCTTGTTCCTGACCGGCATGGGCAACATCCGCGACGTCATCCCGTGCCCGCGCACGCCCAAGTCGGCGGAGCTTTAGTGGGAGTTTTCAGGCTTGCTTTTTCCGCTTGACGCTCCCTTCCTGACAGACGAGCGTTAAGCCGCCTGGGCGGATGTCCATTGAAGGTCCTGGCAGGTTTCTATTTCTTGTTTAATTCCACACGGTGAATCATCAAACTGTTGTTTTGCGAACTGAGACCAATAAGGACCTCTGCGTCCGCGAATAGCATCCAGCGTCGGTTCATCTCGATGTTGATTTGATCTTCGATTTCGATTGGCCTGTCCCCTCGCTCTCGCAGAACGACCGACGGCATATCGAGCACGTGGTTCTTCTGCCCGATTCGAAATATTCGCACGCCACGATTCTCTGAAATCCTTTCCGAACTGGCCACAAAGTAATCGCCGCCATTTGCGGCTGGCCAACAGAACCCATCGCCGGAACTGGCGATTTCTTTTCCATCCTGCCAAACGGAAGGGGATTTGTACCATCGCTCGCCCTTTGGGTAGGTGAGCATTTCGTCCTCTTTCGGGGCTTGAACGAGGATCTTTTTTTGATTCAGGTCTATCTGAACTAACCCTACCAAGAAAAGTCGGCCATCATCGGAGGTTCGCTGGAAATTGAAATCGTAAAATCCGATTGTATCTTGCAGTTTCATCGGATCGACGAGCGAATTCAGTTTCAGGTCGTGACGCTTAAGAGTTTGAGAATCTACAAAGAAAACTTCGGACGAGGCAGGTTGTTGGACAGGTTGGTCCGGACCGAGCTCTGGCGAAAAACAGGAGACAAGAATCGGACCGTTGGAATTAAGGCCCAAGAATAGTCTCGTACGTTGATACAAGGCGTCAGGTATTTTCAGGGGTTGGCGGGCGACACGTTCGAAAGTTGTCAGATTCCATCGTTCGATTATCTGCTTACGCGGCGAAAGAACGAAGCAGGCATCGGAACCCGCTACCACTCTGGCGGAGTTATCCACCATGGGTAGGTACTTAACGAATTTGGCTTCACTGACATCGAAAACACCGATATAACGCACCCGCGGCATTGGCAAGAGCAAATAACGGCCGCCCCCACCAACGATGACGTCGTTCACCGGCGCGGGCAGCGACATCTCGACCTTGTCGGAATTCAGCTTCGCTGGCTTTAGGGTCACCGGCTTGCTCGGCGGATTTATTGGAAGGTCCAGGTCTAGCTTTCCTTCCTTCGATTGCGTCTCCTTTTTGGGGTCGCCGTTTGGATCGTCAAATTCATTTGGTCTGATTCGGGGAATCGTTTCACCCTTGGCTTGCTCGGACTTCTTCCCCGTCAGCGACGGCGAGGTTGTTTTCTGATTGCTTGGGACGAAGAAATGCAACAGGCGATGAAATGCCTTGTTAGCGTCATCGTTTATTGACAAAATCGCATAGACATCCACATCTTCGAAGTCCGTCGGCACCTGCCAGGTCACTTTCCCATCCGCGGTCACACTCATGCCGGCGGGCCCCGCGGTGAGCTCGACGTGAACTCCGCCTTTCTTTGATCGAATCGAAAGGGGATAGGATAACGATTTTCCAGGCGTCGCTTCGGGCAACGGTAATGAATCCACGAAGAGATAATCAAAATCGCATTTCGAAATCAAACTATCCACGTCCAAACGATGAAGCATGATTCGATCATTGCTGTCGGGAATAACGGCAACCAGCTTTGCAAGCGGAACAAAATGGACACGCTTATCCGAAGTGAAATCGTGTTTGGGAAATTCCTCGGCGCCAACTGGAATGGATACATCGGTGGTTTGAAAGATCGGTCTCGATTCTCCAGGCCAACAAAGCGACATGCTGCTGCTCTGGTGACGTTCAGATCGGAGGCCGTTGAAGCCAATCTTCGCTTCGAAGCGAAGGTAAAACGAGCCGTGCTGTGCAGGAACGCAGAATCCCGATGCTGACAGATTGGTAGGCGGCCGATGCCCGTGAAGGTTATAAGGGCCGGCTGACGTGAACGCCCAATTTCCCTCCGGACCAGGCAGCACATGGCCCACATGCCCTCTTGGCAGGTTTTGTTGTTTGAGTTTGTTGTCTTCAAACCGATACCAGATGGCGTCGGACGGTGTGTGACTGGTGCACCAGGCGCCGAAAGTCCGCCCGCAGCTTGCTGCTCGATAGTGCATGATGTCGCGATTGCCAAATTGCCGCAGGTTTGGAAAACTGCCATCGGTCCGTAGCGACCGCATCGGTTCCAGAGTTGAGAGGTCAACGCCTACAATTGGCGTCGGGTCGATTTGACCGGGACCCGTCTCCAGGCGAAGCATCAGTGGTCCGCGAGAAGCGGCCCCCATCCATGCGGATCGAACGAGGGCTTCGGCGGGCACGCTGGTGGTTTGCTCGCGTTTTCCCGTCAATAGGTCGTAGCGCACCATTAGCTTTTTCCCGACGAGAACGACGACCAGCTTTTCCAGACCCGCGGCAACATAGACTTTATTGTCATCGACAGGGATTTTGTGGATGATGTTGGCCTGATTGACATCGAACACGGCGACGAGTTTATCGCTTGGGAAATACAACACCAGGAATCGGCCCGCGCCGCCCGAGACGGCATCGCCAACGATTCCCGGTAACGTAATCGATTCTCCCGTCTTCGAAATCGGACAGGGACGAATATCCACTTTCTGCAAATCGACCGCTCCCCAGCCAAGCCATTTTTCATCGGCCAGCTTCTCTTTTTTGGCAACCGGGAAATTACCGGCTTCAGTAAGAATCTGCAGAGAAAAAGCGTGCGTTGATTCCTTGTTGGAGCCGTCTTTTACAATGAGAACAACTCGGACCTGGCTTTCCGAAAAGTCAGCGGGCACTTGCCAGAGTATGTTGCCGCTCTCATTGACCGTCATACCCGTGGGAGCGAGTTCCAGGCGATATGCAATCTTGCCGGCGCGTGATCGCGCTGAAACTTGATAAGAGAATGCTTTCCCGGTTTGAGCCGATTTCGGCGGCGAACTTGAGACAAACAGGAAATCCACGCCACTGTCCGCAATTGCTTTTTCGGCATCGAATCGATGTAAGACAACCTGGTTCTTAAATTCCATCGGTAAGCGATCGTCTTTGCTTTTCCGTTCTACGATGGCGACGACTTTGGCCTCCGAACTGAAATAGGTACTGGTGTCGAATCGTCCTGGGGCTGATTGTGCGATCGATGGCGGAAGTTTAGCGAGAATTCGATCATCGGCTCCGAAATGGAGCGTGTATAGTTTTCCATCGCCTGATTTCCTTAAACAAAACGAACCTTGGAGCGAAGGCTCAGACAGGTTTTCCGAAAGGTTCCCGACTGCTTTGGCATCGGATGTGAAAATGCCTTTGTCGGTATGAATTTGGTTGCCATCCGCGCTGGGATGGATTGAGAAAACTTCAATTTTGTTGGCGTGAATTGTAAGCTCTTGTTCTGTCTGCACAATCGTACCCAAGCCGTTCTGGCCAAATGGGCCGAGGCGGCCAGCAAATACCTTGCCGTTTGCACTTGCTACACACCCATTTGCGAAGTTGTTTTGAACTGCGCTGGTGCGACTTTTCTGATAAGCCCGCAGCGAATGCACATCGACGAGGATCGCGTTGTTTCCGTCAGATATCAACAATGGACCGTGCGACCCATGCCCCGCCGCGAATGACGCCAGGGGTCTTGGAAACGGCGATACAATGCTCTTCTCACGCACGCCAGTGGCGAGATCATAGCGATGAATAAGACTTGACGCTGGCAGATAAATGAACAATTTTTCCATGCTGGCGGCAATTTTGGCTTCGCCTTCGGGCACTGGGTAATCGCGAACGATTTTCCCTTCGCAAAGATCCAGCTGCGCTAACGAGGGCTTTTCATCGCGTATTCTCAGCATCAAATAGCGCCCGCCGCCCGCCGGGATCACTTCGGACACATAGCCTGGCAGCTCGATCGTCGCCCTGTCGCCATGGATTTTCGTCGGTAAAATCTCCACGTGCTTCTGTTCGGCGACAGGCGTCGGTTCAACCGCTTCGAAAACGCCTTTGTGTTCCGGCAGATTCTCTGGCAGTTTCGCCCAGGTCGGATGCGCGTCCACAACTTGCGTTTGAAAACGGTGGAATACTTCCTTGCCGGTGCTATTCCGCACGCTTACCAGTCCCTTGGCCATTGAACGTTGAAGTTTCAATGGAACGTCCCACACGATTCTGCCCGAATTGGAAAGCTTCATTCCAATCGGCCCGTCTTCCAATATAAGTTTCGCATCGTCATGACTGGATTGAATTTTGAGTTGGTACTCGAACCGTTGCCCTCGAACGGCGAAGCGCGGCGGATGTGACAATACATGCAGGTGGTTCTTCTCCATTTTCAATTCCGCAAGCCAATCAAATTGATGCAAGACGACTTTATTTTGTTCGGAGTTCACTGTTGCGACCAATTGAAAATCAGGCATGACCATGACGCGGCGATCACGCGGCATGGGACTTGGAAGGTTGAAATCCTTGCCTCCGTTGCGGTCATCATACCAGATTTTGCCAGGCGCATTGATCGCATCGAACAGGATCATTGGGGACGAATCGAGCACCTTATGAATTGGCAACCCCTTGCCATTAGTCATGTTAAATGCGAATTCTCCTTGAATCGCCGGGCATGTTGCCCTGGTTCGGATTGTCTCGCCTCCATCCGTTATCACACCATGCACGGTGAATAGGTATTTTCCATCGTCGCCAAGCAACGGCATTGAGTCTCCACTTAACTCCTGGACAAGCAATTTGCTGTCGCGCAGCCGAAGTGCAAACGACCGATTGTTGTTGCCGAAGATCGTGAATGTTGAGCCATCATTGCTGGCACGAGCAGAATTCCCCATGAAATCCCTTTTTTGATTAGCGAGATCCACGTCATGCGGTTTCATTGTTTGTACATCGAAAAATGTCGGGATATGAATCAAACTGTCGCCTCCCGGCCTGGACTTCCGGAGTTCTAGAACCATTAACGGTCCATGTGAGGACGCACCCATGGCCAGGGTTACAAAAAAATCGGCGTTCTCAAATTTGTACACGGCTTCTTTTTGAAACGTATCAAGGCTGTAGCGGTGCAACTCCTTTTTTTTCGGAAGAAGAACCATTAATTTGTCCAGGCCGGCGGCAATACGTGGATACGCCTCTTCGATTTCCAGAACCTTGACGACCTTCTGTTCTTGAAGATCAACGATAAATAGCCGCTTTGCCCCTGAAGTCGGCTGCATGACGAGTTGCCGCCCGCCTCGTGCCAAAACAAAATCCGAAACGGGCTGGGGCAGATCGATCTCCATTCGGGCTTTCGGCAATAGGATCGGCGCGACCGATATCTTTTTCGAATCCACGGGTGGGATGATATTTCGGCCCAGGTCTGATTCCCCATGCCAGAACTCTTGATTCAAAGGAACCAGATCGGCCAATTCAGTTTGTTGAGGTTGTTTCGCATTATTTTGATTTGCGTTATTTGGATCTTCCTTCACGTCGCGATCAGCGATCGGCTCCGCGTTCCTGAAGTACAGCCAAACCCCGCCGATCGCTGCCACGGAAATTGCCGCCGTTAATGCCATTGCCGTCGCGATTACAAACAGTACCAACCGTGACTTCTTGGTTTTCGGCCTTGCATTCGCCAATTCTCTTCTGGGTTTAGCTGGCTGTATTTTCGCATCGCTGCTATTCGTTTCGCTCGACCTCGAACCTGAAGAAGGATTTTCGGAGGAATGATCCGATTGGGATGGCTCGATCGCTGTTTGGCCTTCTTCAGGAAGCACAAAGATATGTTGGCAACGTGAGCAGCGAATGCGCTTTTTTGTCGATGTGCTGGGCACCTTAAGGAGGACGTCGCAATTTGGGCAAGAAACTTGCATATCATTTTCCTTCTGATTACCGCGGCAAGAATGGGATATTCAGGAAAGCGAGAGACCACAATTTGAAATCTTACAAAATTAGGTAGTCGATTGAAGTGCGTTAATTGAACAAATCCAGATGCTCCCGTGCGAGCAGGTCCAGCAGCGCGGCCTGGAAGTCGGCGAGGTCAGCGGGCGATGGCATCGATCACCTCCACCAGGCGGTGGAAACCGGCGGGGAATGGCTCATCGTCTTCAGGCTTCAGCGTGCTGCCGAGGCGTTCGAGGAGGATCACCTTCACGTTGCTGCCTCGCATTGATAGCTTGTGTTACCGGCACGCCGAACGGTCAGCGTTTTTTCCTCATCGTAACGCGCTGGCGAGTGGGATTGCAAAGTCGGTTGTGAGGCTTTTTTCGGATTTTGCCAAAATAATCTGCATGCAATTCCCTACACCCTTCCCCCGGCTTGTTGGCCAACACCCCCTAAAAGTGCGAAAAAAGGCCGAAATAATGCAAAAGCGCTTGGCCATCGGCTGTTGGCCAAGCGCCCTGGTGGCCAGGCATATTTCGGTTGCGTGATGATGCACTCGGTTCAGGCAGGTTGAGCGCCAAGCCGCAAGTGGAAATCCATAAAATACCGTCCATGAACCGATTCCTGACGATATTGACATTGCTCGCCGCCATCCCCGTGTCGCCGGCTTACGCCCGGAGAAAGCTCAGGCCGTGCCGATGAGCTGCGCCACCAAAGCCGCGCCAGGCCGCTAGCGGAGAACGAGAATCCACATGCCCCTCTGGCAGGCTGTTTTGCTTGGCGTCATTCAAGGGCTGACGGAGTTTCTGCCGATCAGCAGCACCGCGCATCTGCTCGTCGCGCAGGAGGTGCTCGGCCGATCGCGGCAGGAGCTCAAGGACGATCCGTTCACCGTCGTCATTCAACTCGGCACGCTGGCGGCGGTCTACTGGTACTTCCGCGGCGATATCGCCCGGCTCATGCGCGGCTTTCTGCGCGACATCGCCGAGCGCCGCCTGCTCTCCAGCGCCACGCCGGACGGGCGGACCGCGAAGCAGATTATCGTCGGCACGATTCCGGTCGTGGTCGTCGGCCTGCTTTGGCATCGCTGGCTGAAAGAGACGTTCTACAATCCGCATTCGATCGCCTGGGTCGCCATCCTCTTCGCACTCCTGATGGCCGCCTCCGAATGGTGGTCGGCCCGGCGCAAACTCCATCGCGGCGACGACGAAATCACCTACCTCGACGCGCTGATCATCGGCTGCTTTCAGGCCCTCGCCCTGATGCCCGGAGGGTCGCGTTCCGGCACGACCATCACCGCTGGTCTGTTTGTCGGACTCTCTCGGCCGGCGGCGGCGCGGTTCTCGTTTCTGCTGTCTTTGCCCAGCGTGCTCGCCGCTGGCGTGAAAGAGCTTTACGACTGGTTCAAAGCGCTCCGTGCCGAGCCGGAGATGCAGGAGCGCATGACCGATCAGGCCATCGCAATGCTCGTCGGCGGGGCCGTGTCGGCAATCGTCGGCTACCTCGCGATCGCCTGGCTGCTGCGGTATCTGCGCGAGCACTCGATGCTCTGGTTCATTCTTTACCGTATCGGTTTGGGAATGGCGATTCTCGCCGTGCTTGCCGCCGGCTGGCTGCGAGCGTGATGTGTACACTGTTCTGGCAAGCTGGGCAATCTTTGCGGGTTGTGTCGATTGCATGCAGGGCGACAAATAATTCGATTGCAGCGGTCGCGACAATTATTTCATTTCTTCACATTTTCACGACGACAAGTTAACTGTCTCGTAATTAGTCGCGCCAGCCCGGTCGCTCACTAGAGAGTGAAAGATGAAAAAGAAGCTCGCCGCTTGCTTGTTCTCGCTGGTTGCCTTCGCAGGTCTGGGGCTTGCCTGGGCGCTTGCATCCGGTCCGCAGACGGGCCAGCCGCTGCCGTCGCAGAGTTCAGTCCCGGCGACGAACGGAGATTGCGCCGGCGCGACCGCCAGCAAGCCCTCCGGGCGGTTCTTCTGGCGTGGGCTTTTCCGAAGCTCGCGCTGCAAAGAAACGTGCGAGAAGCCAAGATTGGTCTTTGGGCCGCCGTCCAATCCGTTTTTTGGGAATCCGAAATCGTTGACGTCCCCGTCGGAGTTGCGCGAACGGCTGATGCGGGCGGAGATGGGAACCTGCAAGGCGCTCGCGACACCCGCACCGGCACCGTCGATCGTTAATCCCATACAGGTGACGAACACGCCGATCGCCAATCCCTCGTCGTTTCTGGGCGCTCCCGAACCCCAGCCGATGGCGGCGGAACAGACGCTTGAAACAACGCAGCCTGCTCCGTTACCCACGCCGGTGGTCGCAGAACCGCAAGCCCAGCCGAATGTCCCCGCCGCTCCGTTGCCGACACCTCTGATCGCGGAACCGAGACCGCTTGCCAGTCCGTCACCCATGATTGCAGAGCGACGAACCGAAACGGCGCCGCCGATCATCATCAATTCAGCGCCGACAATCGCGATAGCTCATCATCCGATGGAGCCGAAATCGACTTCGCAGGTTCTGAATTTCCCGCTTTCCACGGAGATGGCCAGGAAACTTGCGGAAGCCAAAACTCCGCCGGTTCCGACTCCGACCTTGAGTGCTCCCGTACCAACCCAAAATGCCGAGATTGACTCGGTAAGCACCTTCGACGGCAACTACCGCAAGCTTACCGGAGTGCTCACGCGCAAGGCAGGCGTGGCCAATGTTTGGTTCCTCTGTTACCTGCCGCCCGGCGCCGCTCCCGATGCTCATGGCGGCTGCGTTGCCCTCCTGACCAATGTCCCGATGGACGATTTCCGCGAAGGCGACATGGTGACGGCCAGCGGCTATATCGTCACCGATGTCCAGATCACTCCGGATCTGCGTGGCACGGGCTACGCCGCGGAAACGCTCGTTCGCGTGAAAAAATCGTCGTAGCGATAAAATTCGCCTATCGCGGCCGAGCCACAATCTGCATGCAATTTGTTGGCGAGCCAGGAGCGTTAGCGACTGGAGGAATGACGAGAAACCGAATGTTTCCTCCGGTCGCTCACGCTCCCGACTCGCCAAATTTGATAATTAATGCAACATCGCGAATCGCCCGCTTGGCTCCGCGATTACCGCGGGCACGCCCCACACGGGAATCGCGCCAGCGCGTCGGCCTGCTTCGATCGGCTGCATGTTTTTGTCGTACACCTGCCACGCCAGAGCGCCGCCGCGCATCCAACCCGTGCCCTCGGCCCAGACGATGATCATCTCGCCGTTCTTGTTGAACGCCATTGCCGGATGCTTGCGATTACCTGCCGTGCCGGGAACGCGAATCACTCCGGGTTCTTTCGTCGCGGGTGCATCGACGCGGGCAAAGAACATCTCGCCTTCGTTGTCCCAGGCCGCGTAAACGCCGCTTGGTCCCTGGGCGAAGGCTTCGGAGCTCATCGGGCACGTTGCGATCTTCCAGTTATCAAGCTGTCGGCCATTGAACGACTTGCCGAGGTCATCGGACTTGAGCACATACATGCCGCGATTGATTTTTTCGGAGGCAGCGCGATAGAGGAAGTAGGCGTTGCCTTTGAGATCGCTGAACCCGCGCATTCCGCAACAGCCGCACGCGCCAGTGTCGGTGCTCCAGGCTGGATGCTCGACGGCGAAGGACTTGCCGTCGTCGCGCGAAACGGCGACCCAGACCTTGCGATTCTGTTCGCCTTTGACAAGTTCCTTGCCCAGGGCATGCCAGGCGACATAGACGTTGCCCAGGGAGTCGCCTGCGAGCGATCCGCCGCCGTCGAGAATCGCCGACTGCGTCATCAGATTGCGTTGCGGCTCGAAGCTCTTACCATCGTCGGCGAGGCGGGCGTACATCATCGGCATGCCAGAGATCGGGTTTTTCGGCTCCGCCTTCATCGATCCATTCCAGGCGACATGCACCCGGCCATTCTTGCCGAGAGCGATATGCCCGCCGCGAATCGTGCCCGTGGCGACGGCGCTGCCCGGTTGGGAATTGACCTGCATCGGTTCGGAGAAGTCGGCCTTGCCCGGCGCGCGCTTGGCATAGTACAGGTTTCCGTTTCCGGGCGTGCCTTTGAAATAGAGCAAGTGAACCGCGCCCTGAGCATCGACGACGACCTGCGGCTGAATACCTGCATTCGGCGTCTTGACGGGGACGACATCGGCTCGAGCGATGATCGCCAACGAGAACAACGCGAGAATGGAAAAAGAACGCATGCGGCAGCCCTCAAAAAACGACGAGGTTGTGATGCGCATATCCTAGCTTAGCCGCTCGCCTTTGGCGAGCGCGGGCGCGACGTGGGCAACCGCGCAACGCCATACCCGCACTCGTCGAAGCCGAGCGGCTAAACTTCACACCCGCCCGCGCGCTCTGTCCCACGCGCGCTCGAACGCCGACGCGATACCATCGTCAACCGTTGACGCGATCATCCGCCGTGCCGCAGTCGTAATCGCATCCGCGGACGTGAACTCGACGGTCGGCGTCACCGGCATGCCGAGTCGTTTCGTCCATTCTGCCGGCACCGATTTCGATACGGTTTCCACGACGGCGTTCGGCTGCATCGGCAGGTAACAGCACGCATATTCCACGAGCAGCCATTGCTCGATGATGTAGCGCACTTTCCCTAGCGTTGGCGTCTTGGCGATCTCGTCTGATGTCGGGCTGCGCAGTTTCAACGGCAGAAACCCGATGCTCTTGCCACGCAGTAGCCCGGCCTTCACCAGCTCGAACGCCAAATCGGGCGGCCAGTCGCATTGCGTCCAGCCTGCGGGCCGTGCCGGGTAGTGCGTCTTCGCTTTGACGCCGCGCATCGGACCATCGCTGGCCCGGCGGCGCCAGAGCGAGCGTCCGACGGGCGGTTGATCGTAGGCATGGTTGAGCGTGACGATCGGGTTGAGCTGAAAGTGGGAGTCGTCCATGCCGGACGCGAGGACGATGTCGCCGAGCCGATCGGGCGCTTCCTCGGTGATCCAGGAGACATCGGCGCGTTCGCCGGGCTGAAGCTCGGACACGCCGCGCTCGAAGCTGCAGCGCCGCAGCGTGAAGGCTTCGTCGCTGGGCAGTTCCTTCAAGCGCACCTCCAGCGCGGCTGCCTGGGCCGACATCATCGGCACGCCAAACGGACCTTCGGTTTCGTAGTTGGCTTTCAGGAATGGGGACATGAGTGCTCCTTGTTTTGGTTTCAAATTGGAGTACTTGGCCAATTTGCAATTTGAGATTTGAGATTTTGAGATTATTTTCGCGGCGGTAGTCCGCGAGCCGCGCGCACTTCGTCGATGGTGCGAACACCCCAGCGCAGGTCGGATTGTTCTTGCTGAAGCAACAGTTGTTGATTGGCGGGCGTCGGGTCCGGCGTGTGGAAGAACAGCCGGCCGGTGGGATCGTAGAGCGGAATGAGCTGCTCGTTCAGTTTCTCGTCGCGCCGCCGCAGTCGCGGCAGGATCGCCAGCGTCTTGTGCAGATGGTCGGCGGCTTGCATGTTCGCCAGATTCGTATCGCCCGACAGCATTGGCAAGGGGACGTGAAACGCATTGGCGATGTCCTCTTTCGTCGCGCGCATGTCGGCGAGCGCCGCCAAATCGCCCATCGAGCGCGATAGCAGCGTCACCGTTAGCGACGATTCCGCGACAAGCGCCCTGCCCTGCCCGCCGCGCGCGAACTTCTGCTGCCAGGTCTTTTCGAGCCGATCGCGTTCGTTGGAACCGATCGATTCGCTCGGCGTGAGGATGACGCTGGGCATGCCCGTGTTGTCGTAGATGGCGCGCTTCATGGCGACGTAGTCCGACGCCAGCGCGACTTGCTCGAAGCACGCCCGCAGCGGACTCAGGCCGGCGGTGTACGGATCGCGCGGATCGGGACAGCGGAAATGCACGACCCGGCTCGGTCCGATTCGCTCTACCGTCTGCCCTTGCACCTCGTAATAATCGACAAGACGAGGGCTGTTCGGCTCGCGCCGCGGCGTCACGTGATGCGCCGGCAGAGGCCAAATCGCCGACGGCGTGCCCAGAGCCAGGTCGAAATCGAGCAGCCAGTAAGCCGAGCCGACGGTTTCCAGCGAAAGCTGCGTCAGCTCCCACAGATCGAAGCTATTGTGCACCGGGTTGACCTGGCGGAACAACGTCAAGAGCGGGTGATCGACAACAACCTCAGCGACCTCGCTCTTCGCGATGATGGGGCGGCTCGCACGCATCGCCTGCACCAAATGCACATCCAGCGATCGCGTCGCGCAGCGCGGCAACGCCTGGTGCGGCGCCGTTGCGACGAAGAGCCGAGGCGGGAACGCGGCGCAAACCGAGGCGTTGATCGACGCACACGCGAATGCCGTGCTCTTCAGTTCCGCGAAAAGCTCCGCCGGCATCGGAGCGCGGCGTGAATGAGAGAGGTCAACGAAGCCGTCGCCCGGCGGTGCTGATCTGTAAGCCGGCGCAGTCTTGCGTACCAGCCAGCGCGCAAAGCGGTGTAGAAGATTTTGCATGGTGAGGTCCTGTTGGGTTGAGATGCGGTCAAGACGTGAAGGCGATGGTATCACGCGGTGCTGGCGAGACGCAAAGTCGGTTGCGGGATTTTTTTTTTCGTTTCCAGCCTTTTCTCCCCTCTCCCTCCGGGAGAGGGGTCGGGGGTGAGGGCCGCAGGTTGTCTGCAATACTGAGAATTACCTCGCATTGCCATCGTCAAGCGGCCCTCACCCCTTCCCTCTCCCGCTGGGAGAGGGAGCACTTCGCGCAACGATTTCGTACGTCGGATACTGTCGCATCAGTGCGAATTTTCAATAGTATTCATCAGCCGAGCTCGGGGGTGAGGGCCGCTTGACACACCGGTGCTGCCTGGCACGGTCCGAGACCGTGCCATAGTCGGAAGAAACCCCAGGGGTTCGCTGCGCTCACCCCTGGGCTTGCCTGGGATTTGCCGTCGGCAGGCGCGACACGAGATACCGCAATGCCGCCAGGGCGTGATTGTGGGCGTCGATCGGGTTCTCTCCCAGCTGTTCACGCTCGGCCGGCGTGGGATAACGGTACAAGCGCGACTCGGCGATCAGGTTCACGCAGCTCGGCGAAATTTTAAGGCGACTCGTGCGAATTCTCGCCGTCACTAGCGAAATCCCGCGCCGAATGGCATTGTCGCCACGGCGAACCTTCAGATCGGCTCGCCGTAATTCCTCGCACTCCGTCCGCCCCGCAGGATCGGCATACCACATGACATCCTTGGGCAACGCCGCAGCATGATCCGAGAGCGGCGTCTCGCGCAGATAGCGCTCGTGCAGAATCCACAGCACGTCGTCGGCATCGAGCACGCCCCAAATCGCCGCGAACGGATTGCGCCAGCCGAAATCGATTCCGCCGACCGCCTCGGCAGATTGTGCGGGCGTCCGTTCATCGTCGCGGCAAATCGCTCGCTCAAACTCCGGGTAGACAAGCCCTTCCATCGTCGTGAACAGGCCGTTGTATTCCTGATCGACCCACGCCTGCCCGAGAGCGCGCGTTTCCTCCGCGATGAACTCCGGCAAAATGCGCGGGCACTGCGACCACGGCACATGCACGCGCCGCCATGGCCCAGGGCCAATCCACTCCTCGTAAAACCAGCCGCGCTGCCCGAACGGCGTGGACAGCGCCAGCAACCGCCCCTGGCTCACCGCGAGCATCGGCCTCACCGAGCGATACAGATCGTCGGGCACGCGCGACGCCTCGTCCAGGATCAACAGCGACACGCCGGAAAACGAGCGGATCGTCTCCTCGCGACCTGGCAGCGCCACGAGGCGCGAACCGTTCGCCAATTCAAGCTCGCTCTGATTGCAGCGCAGTGCCGGGATCGGCTTGCCGAGCGCGAGATTCGCATGCACGACCTTGCGAAACAGTTCGTGACTTTGCCGTTCCGACGGAGCCACGACCAGCACGAGCGACCCTGGAGCATGGAACAGCTGATGCAGCGCGAGCGCAGCAACCGTCGTCGATTTGCCCGTCTGCCGAGCGCAATTGAGCAGAACGTACGGCTCGCGCGACAGGAGCAGCGCGCGCTGCCAGGGGTCCGGCTTCATCGATTGCGCGCGCAGAATGAGAGTCGGGTCGAGCATCAGAGTGAAAACGCGGTGTGTGTTCATGGAATCGAGCATACCGCGCGCGAGACGGGAAATGCAAAGTCGGTTGTCACCGATTCGACTTCCGCTTGCGGTTTAGCGCTTAATGGCTGGCGTCCGATCGCATCGCCACCATCCAAGCAATAAAACGATCTATTTTATACAATTTTTCACATCAATTAACCAAAAAGTAACGAATTTACGAAATTTTTAGACAATAATATTGACTATTAAATGTACATTTGTATACTATAAATACAGACGAATCAACACTCGAATCCAAGGTGCAATCATGGAAAAATGGCGTCGCGTTTGGCGGGAAGGGTTTGTTCCGAATATATCCGAGGCAGGTTTGTGCTCGCTGCTTTCGGCCCTGATTTACAACGACGGCAGGCTCCTGCAAGGCGTGAGCATGGCGCCGCCGCCACTCCAGGAATGGTCTGAATGCGCCGTCGAAGGCGCCTGTGCGATCAGTTATTGCGGCTGGCGCGGCGAACAGTGCGAGACTCTTGGTGAACTCGAGCGCTACTTCAACGATCTCTGCGAACGCGCCGATGCCGCCTTCAGCGAACCTGCCGCCTGCCGATTCTTTTTCAACTGGTACGACGACGCCCCGCGTGAAACGATGCGCCGCGAACTGCTGGCCGAGGTCGTGCACGCGCTGGCAGGCCGTCTGACGGCGACGGCGGCGTGATCGGTAGTTTTTTCATTCGTCCAATTCGGACATCAAGTAGAGGAGCATCGCCATGCATTGTCGGCACTGCGGCGAACGGCCGATCTGTAGGCCGCGCCGCCTTTGCTGGATCTGTTACTACCTCCCCGGCGTGCGCGAGCGCTATCCGATCACGAGCCGATTCGGTCTGCGCGGACTCGCCAACGGGAATTTCGCGCCGCCCGGCCCCGTGTTTCCGACACAGGCGAAGCCCGGTTCGCCCGAAAAGATCGCCGTCCTTGCCGAGCGCGTCAGGCAGGGCGTGGCGTTGTGGCACCCCGACGACGCCACCCTCGCCGGCCAGGAAAACGAGCCAGCGCTTGCGGGGTAATCACTTCATGGCATCGCCGATCGGTCCGATCATATGCAGCCGGCGTTCATCCACGTCGTCGAATTGGCCGGTCAGAATCGCCTCGCAGCCGGCGAGCGTGTCCTCCAGCGAGACGTATTTTCCCGGTTGGCCCGTGACCGATGCGGTGGAAAAGAACGGCTGGGTCAGGAACTGCTCCAGGCGCCGTGCCCGATGCACTTCCAGTTGATCTTCGTGCCGAAGCTCTTTCATGCCGAGCATGGAGATAAAGTCCGCAAGCGATCGGGTGCGCTGGATCGCTTGTTTGACGCGCATCGCGACCTGAAAGTGGCGTTCGCCGACGATGCCGGGTTCGAGAAGATTGGAATTCGAGAGGATCGGATCGATCGCGGGGTACAAGCCGTGAGCCGCCCGGGCACGCGACAAGACGACGTAGGTGTCCATGTGAACGAAGGCGCCTGTCACGACGGGATCGGTCAGGTCGTCGGCGGGAACGAAGACCGCCTGAATCGACGTGATTCCGCCCCAGGTATTGGCGGCGATACGCTCCTCCAGCTTTCCGAGATCGCTGGCGAGAGTCGGCTGGTAACCCATCTCTCCCGGCAGCCGGCCCATCAATCCGGAGACCTCGGATCCGGCCTGGGCATGCCGCGAAATGCTATCGATCGCCAGGATAACGTCCCTGGATTCCCTGTCGCGAAAATACTCGGCCATCGTAAGAGCGGTTAAGGCGACGCGCAGCCGAATGCCGGCGGGTTCGCTCATTTGACCAAGGACGATGATGGAATTCGCCAGGACTCCGGTTTCGCGCAATTCCAACCACAGGGCGTTTCCCTCGCCGGTGCGTTCGCCCACGCCGGCGAAGACGACCAGGCTATCGGGTTTTTGGGCCACGGTGCGGACGAGTTCATGCAGCAAGATCGTCTTGCCCAGCCCGCCTCCGCCGATGATGCCGGTCGTGCTGGCCAACGCCACGGGAGCGAGCAAATCGATGATCTTGATGCCGGTCTCCAGAATAATTGGCATCCGCGGCGGAATGGCCAATTTCGGCGCGAACGGGCGGTGGATCGGCCAAAAGTCCGTCCCACGCGGAAGCGGTTGCCCGTCGAGCGGTTCGCCGAGGGCGTTAAACATCCGGCCGATGATCGCCGGGCCAACGGGGACATGGATGCTTTGCCCCGTGCGTTCGACAGGCAGGCCGCGGACTAGCCCTTCCGTTCGGCCCAGAGCGATGGCGCGAACCTTGCGCGGTTGGAGGAGTTGCTGAACTTCGAAAAATAATGTCCTGCCGCCATGGTCGAGTTTCAGCGCTTCATAGAGGTGGGGCAATTCACCAGGGAATGCAAGATCAACAATAGACCCGCGCACGGCCAGGATCCGCCCGGTAGCGTCGGCAACAACTAGCGGGCGGCTCTCCATTTCGTTCACATCGACCTCAGCTGCGACACACTCGGCGAACCATAACCATGCGCTGACCGGTCTCGCCAATGTATCATTTTTGGCCGCATGAGGTAACTTACCTTTGCCCCTGGATATATTCGTGCAGCAAGTAGATCGTGCGTTCCTGGGAATCGGTCTGGTAGGCGTTAAGGTCGCCGATCGAAATTACGCCGACGAGGCGGTCGTCGTCGTCCATGACCGGTAGATGGCGCACTCGCCGGTGCTTCATCACGCTCTTGGCTTTTTCCAGTTCTGTGTGCGGATTGTAACATCGGGGACAGATGCCGTCATCCGCGAATTGTCGGTCTCTCGGTCTCGTCGGCACCGAATTCGACTGCGGGATTTCGTTTGTGAGAATCTCCGACTTGTTGTTATCATTCACCCGAATGGTCGTTCATTTCAATGCAGCAGGTTACCAGCGTTCAGGCCGCGGAGATCGTTTACCATGCCTGCCAATATCCGATTGTTGTGCTTATTAATATTCGCGACCACGAACTCCGACGCAAGTGCTCAACCCCTCGTTGACCGTGCCAAGAAAATATTTGCGGAACAGGAAGCGATCGTCGAAAATGCCATGCGATGGCAAGTTCGCCTGAACGCCATCTCCAAGGATATTGCGTCTCGCGATTCCTTTTCGCATCGGCGGCTTGCAAAATATCTCGACGCCATACGCGAAAAAATGAATGCGAAGGAAGACCTGATCGGATCTGCGAGCATAAAGATGCTTAAATTGGTCAAGCCTGGCAATGGAAACGACTTGCGTATTTTGACAGAAGCCGCTCACCAACGACTCGAGTTATTGCGGGCCATGGAGCGCCATTTGAGTGTAGCGTTTCTACCCCGAATCATGCGAGAAGCTCTCGAAGACCAACGCGACGCCGTTCGGCGACTTAATGCCGACCAGAAAGAAATCGTTTCAAAGAACCTGATTGCGGAGATGCTGGCGAAAGAACAGGCGAAAATTCGTGCAGGAGCCACGCGGCTTCTGGCCCAGATTCGAACGAGTGGCCAACAGGAAGGGGAGCTGGGGCAGTTGCAGAAAGCCGCCCGCATAGCACTCGAAAAGGCTATCTGGCTTCAGGACGATTTGACGAAGCTCGCTGCAAAACGCATGGAGTTTCCAATCGACCCGAAAGTAAACGCCATCAGTGGATTATTGACGAATGCCGATCAAAACCTGAACGACGCGGCGAAGCTGGCGCGCGTTCTTGAGCACCAAGCCTCGCTTGCATACTTGATACTGGAGCTCCGGAAATTTGAGAAAACGATCCATCATGCTGAATATGAGTTCCGACGAGTCAATGTTTCGATTCGTTCAAGACCTTCCAAGCTATCGACCCGCGACGAAAGATTCACCATGCTCTTTATGGGTGACAGAATTCAATCTGCTCAAAGCAAACTCAAAGAAACGATTCACCGAGCAAAGGTAGGCGGTGGTAGTTGTCCGATCTGTGATGGTTTGGTGGTGGTAATTCATAACCGAATCACCGAGTTGCAGAGCATCGAGGCCGACCTTCGAGCAATGGAAAAAACGCGTAAGCACTTGAACCAGAGCATCAACGCATGTAACCAGACGCAGGAATTTCTCAGCGCTCTCAACGTTGGCAAACAACTCCTGACGAACTATCAGGACCTGCATAACCTTGCTGCGCCGCTGCGAGACATGATCTCCGATCAGGAACGCGTAATGGGCGATATGCGTCAGTTTCAATTCGATTCGCGTCGGCCGTTTGAAGATTTTTTTCGATGAATCCACGCACCTTGTGCGCCACGGGGCCCTCAGTCCGCCACCGATTCATCCTCCGGTGGCTTCGCCTCATATCGACTCGCCGTTCTCGTCACAGTAGTCGGGATCGACAGGGAAAAAATCGAATCCGAAACGTCCGTGCCATCCCGCAATCGGGCGACCGCGAGAGGTAACTTACCTTTGCCCCTGGATGTATTCGTGCAGCAAGTAGATCGTGCGTTCCTGGGAATCGGTCTGGTAGGCGTTAAGGTCGCCGATCGAGATCACGCCGACGAGATGGTCGTCATCGTCCATGACTGGCAGATGGCGCACGCGCCGGTGCTTCATCACGCTCTTGGCTTCTTCCAACTCCGTGTGAGGGCGACAACAGAATACGTCGCACTCCATCAACGCGCTGACGGGCGTGGCGTGGGCGTCGCGCTGCTCGGTGGCGATGTTGACCATGAAATCGCGCTCGGTGATGATGCCAACCAGGCGTTCATTCTCGACAACCAGAAGCGAGCCGATTTTTCGCTCCGTCATCAGCGCGGCGGCGTTGAAAATCGTCGCGTCGGGCGAAATGGTGATCATCTGCCGATCCTTGAGCGCCAAAATATCCATGATAGAAGGCATGGTGTTTCTCCTGAAAAAAGAAGGGACAGGACGAAACGGACGTGTGTAATGGTATCATGATCGGAATCCGCGCGGATCGCAAGCAAAAAACGGGACTTTTTCTGAATCCGCCCGGACCGTTTTGAATTTGTAATGTTGAATAGATTCTCCCGATTTGTCTTTGCCGCTTGCGGCTTTGCGCTCAACAGGGCAACTAGCTGGGCTTATGAAAATCGTTGAAAATTCGCACGGATGAGACCGTTTCCAACGTGCGAAGTCGTTGCGCGAAGTGCTCCCTCTCCCACCGGGAGAGGGAAGGGGTGAGGGCCGCTTGGCGAAAGCAATGCCAGGAATATTTCAGCATTGCAGACAACCTGCGGCCCTCACCCCCGACCCCTCTCCCGGTGGGAGAGGGGAGAAAATGCGCAGCATTTTTCGGATGAACGCATCGATTGGTTCTGATCTGCCCAGCACGACGTTGGGCGCTTAGCGGCAAGCGGAAGAACCCGGAAGTTATTCTTCAATACGCCCATATTCCAATAGCGTAAGTGAAACACAAAGAAATATCGCCCCACCAGGAGAGACGCCGATGCACTGTCGAACAATCGCTTCCCTTGCGTTGCTCGCGCTTTGGCTTTACGTCCCGGGCGCCGATTCGCAAGCGCAGCAGCCGCGCCGGCCCAATATCGTCATCATCCTCACCGACGATCAGGGCTGGGGCGATCTCAGCATTAACGGCAACAAGAACCTGAAAACTCCCAATATCGACGCTCTCGCCCAGCGCGGCGCGACACTTGACCGCTTCTTTGTCCAACCCGTATGTTCACCGACACGAGCGGAAATGCTGACCGGCCGATACCACCCCCGCACCGGCGTGCGCGGCGTGTCCACCGGACTGGAACGCCTCAACCTCGACGAAACCACGCTCGCCCAGATTCTCCGCGCGCTCGGGTATCGCACCGGAGCGTTCGGAAAATGGCATAACGGCAGCCAATGGCCTTACCATCCAAACGCGCGCGGCTTCGAGGAGTACTACGGCTTCACCTCGGGGCACTGGGGCGAGTACTACGATCCACCGCTCGAGCACAATGGCAAGCCCGTACGCGGCAAAGGGTTCATCGCCGACGATCTGACCGACAAGGCGCTGGCGTTCATCGACAAAAACCGTGCCTCGCCGTTCTTCTGCTACGTGCCGTACAATACTCCGCACTCGCCATTCTGCGTGCCCGATGGATACTGGAACCGTTTCAAAGATCACCCGATCCCGCAACGAGGCAAGGACGGCGCCAAGGAGACCATCGCCATCACGCGCTGTGCACTCGCGATGTGCGAGAACATCGACTGGAACGTCGGCCGACTGTTGCAAAAGCTCGAAGAACTCAACCTGACCGAGGATACCATCGTCGTTTTCTTCTCCGACAACGGTCCGAATAGCTTTCGCTGGAACGGTCGAATGAAAGGCCGGAAGGGTTCGACCGACGAGGGCGGCGTACGTTCGCCATGCTTCGTGCGTTGGACGGGAAAGATCGCGCCGGGAACCGTGGTTCCGCAGATCGCCGGCGCTATCGATCTGCTGCCGACCTTGACTAGCCTTGTGCAGGCGCCGGCGCCCAAGGGCCTACCGCTTGACGGCAAGGATCTCAGCCCGTTGCTGTTGGGCAAAAAAATCGATTGGCCTGACCGCATGATCTTCAGCACCTTCGCCGGCAAGGTCTCGGTCCGCACGCAGCAGTATCGGCTCGACGCCAATGGCCTGCTCTTCGACATGATCGCCGATCCGGATCAGACCAAGGACATCTCCGCAAAGCAACCCGCCGTCGCCAAGAGGCTCGCAAAAGCCGTCGCCGACTGGCGTGGCGAAGTGCTCGTCGGCAAGGCGGACGCCCGACCGTTCCCTGTCGGTTACACGGAATTCCCGATGACGCCGCTGCCCGCGCGCGACGGCGTCCCGCATGGCGGGGTGCGCCGCAGCGCCGGCGCGCCGAATTGCTCGTTCTTCGTGAACTGGAAAGCGAAGGACGACAGCATGACCTGGGACATCGACGTTCAAACCGCTGGCACGTATCGCGTCGAGATTCAGTATGCCTGCCCCGTCAAAGACGTCGGCTCAACGATCGAGCTTCGCTTCCTGGACCAGGCGACGAAGGGCAAAGTCACCGACGCCTGGTACCCCGCACTACTCGACATGCAAGACCGCGTGCCGAGAAAAGGCGAATCGTACATGCGAACGTTCCAGCCGATGACGCTGCCGCCCATAATCCTGTCGAAAGGCCGGGGCATGCTGACGCTGCGAGCAACGGATATTCCTGGCCGACAAGTCATGGAAGTGCGATCGATTACCTTGACGCTCATGAAGTAGGTCCGTTGCATCTCCGCTTGCGGCCTAGCGCTCCACATGGCGCCCTGCGGAGCGTTTAAGCCGAATTATTCACCACAGAGGGCACAGAGAACACAGAGTCAGGAAATTAGTTCTACAGCGCTGGATTCGTAAATATGAACTCCGTAACCGCTGGTCTGCA